>CAYOBQ010000061.1:0-44046 GCA_964402225.1 uncultured Nannocystaceae bacterium
GTCGCGACTCCCCGGGCTGATCTTCTGCCGCCGCGGTGACATCTTGTCTCAATCCCCTCGAAGCGGGGGTGGGGGTCGCGACCTACCCGAAAGGGGGCGGCCCACGCGGCGCTGGCAGCGAGTCTCAATCCCCTCGAAGCGGGGGTGGGGGTCGCGACAACTGGTTCTCGAACCACAAGGACGAGGCCACCGTGGGCGCCGACGTCGTCTCAATCCCCTCGAAGCGGGGGTGGGGGTCGCGACCCACCCCCAAAATATGCCAACGATCTCGGGAGCCTGCAACCCCGAAATCGCAGACCTCGGGGGGTCGCTGGCGACCCACTCCCCCGCAGCCCACATTCCTAACATGCACTAGCTTGAACTTCCCGTTTAAGATCAACGGGTTGTCCAAAATACTTCGAAACGCCAACCTCCACGAAGGTATGCGGGTTTGCGCCGATCCCGGAGATCTGCGATTTGCTATTCGTGTAATCCAGTAGAGTTTCAATGAGCCGCGCCTTTGGATTGTACCTCCTGGGGGCGTCGGGGGAAGGGGATTTGGTCGGGTTTGGGACGTTCTGGGCCAGTCGTCGACGTCTCGGTGGCGGACCCCGGTCCGGACCCCGGTCCGGGCCCCTTCTTCGTGGTGACACCCACAGGATCGCCGCGACAGGATCGCCGCGGGCCTTCGGCGGTTGGCGCCTACCGGTCGGCCGCCCGTTTGGGCCCCTGGCTCGCGACCGCGCGACCGCGCGCACGCACGCACGCCCGACAGCGCCGTGTCGGCGCCATCGACCACCGAACCACCCGCGAGCACCACAGCCCAGCCTCGTCGCTCCCCTCCACGCCCCCCCCACACGAAGGCCTCCGGCCGGTCGTGCTATGACGCGGCGCGATGGATGTCTGGAGCTGGATCGGAGCCGCTACGCTCGCGGGGACTCTGCTGGCTGGGGTCGACGCCGCCCTCACGGGCATCGCTGCGCTCGCGGTCCTCCACGCGAGCGGGCTCGGGGCCGCGACCGGCCTGCTCTTCGGGCTGCCTTGGGCCCTCTGCTTCCGCCCCCTTCGAGACGGGAAGCGCTGGATCGCCGGCCTCTTCTGGCCCCTCCTCTCGCTCATCTGCGCGGTCCTGCTGGCCGACGCCCTTGGCGCCTTCGAGCGCGTCTCCGGGCCCCACGCTCGACTGGCTTGGATGGTGCTCGGCGGCTGCGGGGCCGGCGCCCTTGGGATGAGCGCCTTGGCGCTGGCGGCCCAGCCCTGGCCGGGGCGACCCCGGGGCTACCTGGGACAACACCTCCGCTGGCCGGCGGTGGCCTTGGCCGCGCTGTCCGCCGCCGCGCTGGTGTTCGCCGACCGACGCCTCTTTGTCGGGCTCTACGACCCGGCGCACCTTGCCCTCCAAGGCGCCGCGCTCTGGCTCCTCACGCTGGCGCTCTGGCTCGCCATCGCTACCCGCCGCGCCTGGTGGCTCGCCACGCTGGTGGCGGCGCCTCTCCTCTGGCTCTCGGCTTCAGACGCCAGCGCCCTGCAGGACGCCCCCCTCGCGCGCCGCGCCCTGCTCACGCTTCGCCAGGTGACGGACTTCGACCTCGACGGCTACTCCGGCTGGCTCGGAGGGGGCGACTGCGCACCGCTCGATGGTTCCTCGCACCCGGGCGCGCGCGAGGTGCCCGGCAACGGCATCGACGAGAACTGCCGCCTGGGCGACGCGGCGATCTACGACACCGGGTCGGCGCCGCCCCCCGTCCCCCCCGACGCCTCGCCGATGAGCGTGGCCCTGATCACCATCGACACGGTGCGCCCCGACCACCTCGGCCTCTACGGCTACCGACGCGACACCACGCCCCACCTGAGCCGCTTCGCCGCGACCGCGCTTCGCTATGACCGCGCCTACACCTCCGGGGCCTGGACCAGCCTCGCTGTCCCCTCGCTCTTCCGCGGCGTCTACCCCCGCCGGCTGCGCTGGACGCGCCTCTTCGAGACCACCCGCTACCGACTCCTGCGCACCGCGGAGCTCGACGGGCTACTGCCGGGGGAACGGATCCGCTTCATGTACACCATGCCCCTCGACACCCCGCGCAAGCCCCTCGCCTGGTGGCTCCGGCGCCGCGGGATGCACACCGCGGCGGTGGTGGACGACGGGTACTCGCAGTTCCTCGGCCCCAACCTCGGCGCCGCCGACGGCTTCGACGCCTTCCACGAGGTCGACGACCTGCCCAAGAAGCGTCGCACCGACCGCGGCACGGCGGATCTGGCCATCCGCGCCATCGACGCCCTCCCACCGGACCGCCCGTTCTTCCTGTGGATCCACTTCTTCGGCCCCCACGACCCCAACACCCGACACAAGGGCCTGCCCCGCTACGGCAAGTCCCAGGCCGATCGCTACGACCACGAGCTGCGCTACGCCGACCTCCAGGTCTCCCGCGTCCTCGACCGACTGGCCGAGGTCGAGACCCCCCTCGCCACCTTCGTCACCAGCGACCACGGCGAGCTCTTCATCGGCAAACGGCGCTACCACGGCGTCGATCTGCACGAACAGGGCGTGCGGATCCCCCTGCTCGCGCGAGTCCCCGGCTGGCCCACCGGTACGACCGACCGCCTCGTGAGCCTGGTCGACCTCGCCCCGACGGTGCTCGCGCTGACCGAGACGCCGACCCCCTACCGCATGGACGGCGTCGATCTCGCCACCCCACCCCCCCCCGACCGCGTCCTCCTCGCCGAGACCTGGCGCTACCGACGCGACGGCCCCCCGAGACAGGACCTCATCGCCGCCTTCGATGGTGAGCGCAAGCTGGTCTTCGACACCCTCCGCAACCGCCGCCGACTGGTGGACCAGGCCGAGCTGCGACGCCCCGCGCGGGACCTCCTCCCGACTGGCGAGTCCGCCCCCGCCCTCACAGACGCGGTCTTTCGCTACCTCGAACAGACCGGCGGTCGCCTGCACCTCGAAGATTGACCCCGGGTCACCACACACCCCACCTCTTCAGCCCTCCGCGCCGATGCCGTAGCGCGATCGCGAGCCGCTGAAAGGAGCGTGCGATGGCCGAGTTCCGCGAGACGATGTGGTTCATGCAGGGCGTCAACCCCGAGATGCTCGAGCAAGTCGATAACGAGGACGCCGACGTGGTGCAGGACCGCTACGACGACGCCGCCCGAGAGGGCGAGATCACCGAGGGCGACCGGGCGGAGTTCTCCCTCGACGCCGGCGCCCAGGACATGAAACGCACAGTGATGATGTCTGCCCTGGACTTCGTCTCCGAGGTCGCCACCCCGTCGACGCGCCGCACGTGGGTCCTCGCCGCCTGTGCCTTCCTGGCGGTCTGCGTGAGCGCCGGCGCCGCGGTGTTCATCTTGTAGGGATCAGCGCCGCCTCAACGCGACGCCCCACCAGTCCCGGTTGTCGAAGTTCCGCGTCACACGCAGGTGCCGGAATCGCCCGTCGCCGCGAGTCGACTGACAGCGCAGGTTCCCCACCGCGGCCTCCGGTGCCGCCGGACACGGCCCCCACGCCGCCGCGCCGTGCAGGTCGCCCTGGTTACTGTGCGCGTTGCCCAGGAACACATTCACCGACGCCGAGACCGCCGCCGCGCGCTCCGCATCCCCCGCGTCTCGGCACACGAACGCCACCGAGAAGAAGTCCCGGAAGCTGACGTTCCCACCGAGCGTACGCATCCCCCGGAAGCGCCCGTCGAACCCGCTGGACGTACACCGCACGGGCGCGTCGTCCGGGCTCGCGATGTCCGCCGGACACGCCCCCCACGCCGCGCTCCCGCTGTTGGGGATCCCCCCGACGCCGGAGTGGGCGAAGCCCAAGAAGACCGCGCAATGCTCGGCCACCCAGGTCGCCGTCGCGGGGTCGTCCTCGTCATCACACGTGAACGCGACGGCGAAGGCATCGTTTTCGTCGACATCGCCCTCGACTCGGAAGGCCCCGAAGCGCCCATCCGGGGCGCTCGCCACGCAGCGCACGTCCCCCTCCACGTCGCGCGCGTCCCCCATGCAATGGCCCCAATCGACCGTCGGCTCGTAGGCCTCCTCGGACCGGTCCTCCCACCCGAGCCAGACGCGGCACTTCCCCTCCACATACGGTCCGCAGACGCGGCCCTCATCGACGCGGCCATCGCAGTCGTTGTCGAGCCCGTCGCAGACCTCCTCGACCCCCACCGGCGCCTCCGCGTCACAGCGCACGGCCTGGCCATCGCAGATCCTGATCCCCTCGCTCCGGCAGTCGCCCTCGCCGACGAAGCACGCCTCGCCGACCCCCGCGACCCCATCGTCGATCTCGCCGTCGCAGTCGTCGTCCTCCCCGTTGCAGATCTCGTCGCCCGCTTCCCCGGCGATCGCGTCGCAGACCACCGCTTGACCGTCGCAGAACCGCTCTCCTCCCCGCGCACAGGCCCCGACGCCCACCACGCACGGCGCCCCCACGCCGGGCACGCCCTCGTCGCTCGCCCCGTCCCAGTCGTCGTCTTCGCTGTTGCAGATCTCCGCGGCCTCGTCCCCCGGTGTCGCGTCGCAGACCAGGCCGTCCCCCCGGCACACCTGCACGCCCTCGCGCAGGCAGGCGCCAACGCCGACGGCGCACCCCGCGCCGAGCCCCGAGACCCGCTCATCCACCGTCCCGTCGCAGTCGTCGTCCACCCCATCGCAGCGCTCGACCCGCGGATCACCGGCGACGGCGTCGCAGGCGAGCGGCTCCTCCCCGGAGCAGAACAACACCCCCTCGCGCAGACAACGCCCCCGCCCCGCCTCGCACGGATCCCCATCTCCAACGACGCCCTCGTCGATCTCACCGTCGCAGTCGTCGTCCAACCCGTTGCTGACCTCGTGCGACGCGGCGCCCTCGACGTCCCCGCACTCCCACTCGCCCCCGTCCGGCTCCCATCGCATCCGCCCCTCCCGCCGGCACGCCCCCACCCCGACGGCGCACGGCTCTCCGGCGCGCCCAATCCCCTCGTCGGCCACCCCATCGCAGTCGTCGTCGACCCCATCGCAGACCTCGTCTCGGGGCCCGACCGCCCCCGCGCACCCAGCACCGCCGCAGGCCCGCTCCCCCGCCCGGCAACGCCCGACGCCCTCGGTGCCGACGGGCCCCTCGTAGCACGCCTCCACCAGGTCACCCTCGTCCACGGACCGGTCGCAGTCATCGTCGAGCCCATTGCACCGCTCCGGCGTCGGCGCGATCTCCCGCGCATCGCACCCCGACTCACCGTTGGGACGGCACACGATCTCCCCCTCCGCGGCACAGACGCCGACCCCCAAGGCGCACGCCGCCCCGAGGTCGAAGCCCTCGTCCGCCTCACCATCGCAGTCGTCGTCCCGATCGTTGCACCGCTCCGGGGACGCGTCCCCCGGCTCGACCCCGCAGCGCACCTCACCGCCCTCCTCGAGGAAGCACACCGTGCGCCCCTCCCGCCGGCACGCGCCGACCCCCACGGAGCAGGGCTCATCGATCCGAAGCGCCTCGTCGATCACCCCGTCGCAATCATCGTCGCGCCCATTGCACAGCTCGGCGCCGGGCGTGACCTCGCCGACACAGGGGCCGAAGCCCGACCCATCCGGCGCGCAGTCCTGCCGCCCGCGGAGGCAGCGGCCGACGTCGGCGGTGCCGCGCGGCCCGCTGTAGCACGCGCGCTCGGCGCCGGGCTCGCACTCGCAGTCGCCGATCTCGTCGATCTCCCCATCGCAGTCGTTGTCGACCGTGTCGCAGATCTCCTCCCCGGGGCGCACCTCCCCGATGCACTCACCAAAGACCCCGCCCACACAGGCGCGGGTCCCCGCGCGACACACACCGACCCCGATCTGCGCCGCCTCACCGGCGAAGCACGCCTCCGCCGTGTCGTCGTCGATCACCCCGTCGCAGTCGTTGTCCGCCCCGTCACAGACCTCGACGCCGGGGGTGGTCTGCCCCTCGCACGCCCCCCACTCGCCGCCGGCGCAGGCGCGGCTCCCGACGCGGCAGCCCCCCGTGCGGCGCGTGCCCTCGGGCCCGTCGTAGCACGGCTCGTCGGGGAGACCGTCGACCACCCCGTCACAGTCGTCGTCGACGCCGTTGCAGATCTCCTCGGAGGGCTCGCAGGCCGGATCGACGTCCGCGGCGGCGTCGGCTCGCGCGTCGGGGGCGGCGTCCGCCCGCGCGTCGGGGCTCGCCCCATCGACGCGGGCGTCGGCGGGTCCCGCGTCGGGCCGCACAACGTCCTTCGCCGTGGTCTCGCAGCCCACGAGGGCCACGCACACGATCCACGTCCGAAATCGACCCATCGTAAACCCCCGAGGCAACCGACCGGGGGCAGTGTACACGGCCTACTCGAGGAGCGCCGCGAGCTCGTCGAGACCCTCGGCGAGACGCTCCGGCTGCGCGACGACGCCGCCGAGGGCGCTCGGATCGACGCCCGCCGCCCCCGCGCGCCCCTCGCGGGCCACCGTCTCGAGGGCCCTGACCACCCCCTCCATCGTCGCCCAGCCGAAGCCCTCGGCGTCGAGGAGCGCCCCTCCGCAGGTGGGGAGATCACCCACGCGGGGTACCGCCCCCGCGGAGGCGATCCCGAGCTGCTCGAGGGCACGCCGCAGGCGATGCACCCATCTCGGGGGACGCGAGCCCTGGTGCACCGGACCCTCGAGGACCACCGCCGGAGCGAAGGCGCGCAGACCCGCGACCAACGTCTCGTAGTGCAGATCGGCCGGCGCGTTCCACGTGGCGATCCAGCGGGCTTCGCCTCTGCAACTCGCCCACGCCGACGCGATGGCGGCGTCCCCACGCGGCTGGGCCTCCGCCCAACTCAAGACCGCGGCGATCGGAGCCCGCGACGGCACCTCCAACCACACGGCGTGATCCTCGGGCAACAGCAAGAGCGCGCACGGTCGACGAAGCAACGCCGCCTCGTCGTGGGCAAACGGCTCCAGATCGGGCCCCAACCCGAAGGCTGCGAAGACATCGCCAAGGGGCACGAGCTCGTCGAGGACGGCCTCCAAGGCGGCGCTGGGCTCGTGGCCGATTCGTCGGCACTGTCGCGCCCTCAGCTCGCGCGCGCGCTCCAGCAGGGCGGCCCGTGCATCGGGGCCCTGGATCGCCGCCGCCTCGAGCGTGAGATACAGCGGCTCCTCCGAGTCGAAATGCGCGCGGCCGGCGAGGAAGGCCAACAAGGCCCTGTGGATCCATGGGACGTAGGTCGCGAGCTGAACCCGAAGGTCCGGCGGTGCAGAGATCCGCTTGAGCACTCCGAAAGCGGCACAGACGACCTCGGCCTCCGTCGGCCGCCGCTCCCATGCCTTCATCTTGCGAAACACCTCGCCGGGGATCGGCCCCGCCGCGATGAAGGCCGCAGACGCTGGCAGCCACCACCCCACGACGACTTGCTCGCGCACATCCCGGACGGGCAGCGCGGGAACGAGGGCCTTCACGACCCCCGACTCGCGACGCCTCGACACCGCCTGGCTGAGGAGCCACGAGCCGGCCGTCGCTCCGCGGAGCAACCGGTACACGTCTAGCTGAGCGTCGCAGAGCTCGTCGTAGCACGCCACGAGGCGGGCCCCGCAGAGGAGCTCCCGGACGTCGTCTCGCATCCGGGAGTCCAACATCGGCAACACCGAGAGGAGCCACCCGCGGTCGCTGCGGCGAGCCGCCTTGTAGGAGAGACCCAGAGCCCCCGCGAAGCTGAAGCCGACCTCCTCCTGGAGGGCGTCCCCGAAGGACCCGAGATCGCTGATCAACGCCTCGAGGTCGGCCTTCGTCGTGCTCTGCGTGCTGGCCATCGCCTGGGTCCATCGCTCGGTGGGGCGGGGAGCCTATCAGGTGCTCGCGGACCCGCGCACTCATCCCCGACCGGGGCGCGCGCCGAGGGTAGTGCGTGGTACCAAGGAACCACCACCCGACGCACTCGGAGGACCCATGCGCACGTTCAGTCTCTGCTGCCTCGCTCTATCGCTCTTCGCCGGCCCCGCCGCCGCGAAGGGCGATCCCGACAAGGGCACCGCCCTGGAGCCGACGAAGGCCTACGACGCCACGATGATCAAGACCGCGCTGTCGGCGAACTGGCACATCCAAGCCGTCTCGAAGACCGGGAAGAAGGCCGTGAAGGAGGCCCTGAAGGGCGCCGGATGGAAGCTGCTCGGGAAGGTCCTCGAGCCCAAGGGCGTCAAGGATGGGCGGGCCTACGTCGCGGTGCAGGGGGACACCCTGGTCGTGGTCTTCCGCGGCAGCAGGGGGGAGAAGTGGTGGGAGACGGGCTCAAACGCCCTCACGGACATGAACACCCGCAAGGAGAAGCCCAAGTGGCTCAAGAAGCACGACCGCAAGGTGCGGGTGCACAAGGGCTTCAGCAACGAGTACAGCCGCTTTCGCGACCAGATCATCCCCAAGATCAAGAAGCACAAGAAGAAGCGCATCTTCGTCGTGGGCTTCAGCCTCGGGGCCGGACTGGCGCAGCTCTGCGCCCTCGACATCAAGCTCAACACGAAGGCCAAGAAGGTCTACCTGTATCCCCACGCATCACCGCGCGTCGGTGAGAAGGACTTCCGCGCGCTCCTCGAGGCGAAGATGGGCCGCATCGATCGCGTGATCCTCGACGGCGATCCCGTCCCCCGGCTGCCCCCGAAGGTCCTGGCCTTCAAGCACGCCGGACGCCTGCTGCTGCTGAACCCGAAGGGGGACCGCAAGAACGACCACGTCGCGAAGACGAAGGTCTCGCTGCACGACTACGACAAGTACCGCACCGCCCTGAAGAAGCACCTGAAGAAGTGCAAGAAGCAGTGCAAGAAGGGCGCGCTGAAGAAGGCGGCCAACAACACGCGCTGAGCCTACAGATCGACGTCCCGGGCGCGGACCACGTCGATCAGCGTCCAGTCGTGGCGCCCCGCCGCGCTCAGCCACGTCTGGTCCTCGATCTCGAGCAGCGCGGCGTCGGCGGTCTTCAGATCGACGGCCGCCCCCGCGAACCAATGGCACGCGAAGCTGAAGCCGGGGTTGTGCCCGAGGACGAGGGCGCTTTTGACCTCGTCGCCCAGGCGGCAGATGGCGTCGGCGATCTCCGCGGGACCGGCGAGATAGAGGCCGCGCGCGAAGCGCGGCTCGACTCCAGGAAACGCCGCCGACATGCCCTCCCAGGTCTGCCGAGTGCGGGTCGCGTCGCTCGAGATCACCGCGTCCGGGGTCCAGCCCAGCTCGACGATTCGCGCGGCTACGAGCGGCGCTGCCCGTCGCCCCCGGGGGTTGAGAGGCCGCTCATGGTCGGGGAAGCCCGCGCCTCGATCGCTCTTCGCGTGGCGCATCACTGTCAGCCGGAGCGCCACTCAGTGCGCCCCCTTCTTGGGACGCAGCGTCGCGCCACCCGCGAGGTGCTCGTTCCACGTCGCCGGGGCGTAGCCGTTGTCGAGGGCGACCATCGAGATGCAGCCATCGACGGGGCACACGATCTTGCAGAGGTTGCAGCCGACGCACTCGTCCTCGTCAATCGCGGGGACGCGCCTATCGGCCACCGGGTGCACGCATTGGTGGGCCCCATCGCGACACGCCACGACGCAGAGCTGACACCCGATGCACGTGCCGTCGTCGATGCGCGCGACGGTCTCGTAGTTCATGTCGAGATCGCCCCAATCGGAGTAGGCCGGGATCGCCCGCCCGATGAGCTGGTCGAGGGTGTCGAAGCCCTTCTCGCTCATGTACTCCGTGAGGCCCTCGACCATGTCCTCGACGATGCGGTAGCCACGCAGCATGACCTCGGTGCAGACCTGCACCGACGACGACCCGAGCAGCATGAACTCCACGGCGTCACGCCAATTGGTGATGCCCCCGATGCCGCTGATCGGGATCTTGAAGTCCGACGCGCGGGAGAGCTGCGCCACCATGTGCAGCGCGATCGGGCGCACGGCGGCGCCGCAGTACCCGCCGTTGGTCGACTGACCCCCAACCCGCGGCTCCGGCACGAAGCGGTCGATGTCGACCCCGATGATCGACTTGATGGTGTTGATCAACGAGACGCCATGGGCGCCGCCGCGCTGGGCGGCGAGACCGTGGGGCACGATGTCGCCGACGTTCGGCGTGAGCTTGACGAGGACCGGGATCTTGGCGATCTCGGTGACCCAGCCCGTGATGCGCTCGTTGACCACCGGCTCCTGGCCGACCGCCGAGCCCATCCCGCGCTCGCACATGCCGTGGGGGCAGCCGAAGTTGAGCTCGAGGCCGTCGGCGCCGGCGTCCTCGCTGCGCTGGATCATCTCCCGCCACTCTTCCTCCGTCTCGACCATCAACGAGACGACCACGGCGTGGTCCGGGTAGCGCTTCTTGACCTCGTAGATCTCCTTGAAGTTCACGTCGAGGGGGCGGTCCGTGATGAGCTCGATGTTGTTGAAGCCGATGGACCCCGTCCCGCGGTAGGACACCGATCCGAAGCGGCTCGACACGTTCTGGATCGGGGTGCCGAGGGTCTTCCACACCGCGCCGCCCCAACCGTGGTCGAAGGCGCGCATGATCTGCTCGCCGGAGTTCGCCGGCGGCGCCGAGGCGAGCCAGAACGGGTTCGGCGACTTGATGCCGGCGCAGTTGGTCGTAAGGTCCGGCACGGTCACTTCCCCCTCAGGCTGTTGCCGGCTTGGAGCCAGGCGTCGATGGCGGTCGCGGCCAAACGACCGTCGGCGGCGGCGTTGACGACCTCCTTGCCACCGTTGATGCAATCGCCGCCAGCGTAGTAGCCGGGGCGCCCCGTCGCGCAGCCCGCATCCACCACGATGCGGCCTCGCTCCGTCTCGACGCCGTCGATGCCCGCCACCAGGCCGTCGAGCTTCGCTTGCCCGATGGCCAGCAGCACGAGCTCGCAGCCGATGGCGTGCTCCGTGCCGTCGACCGGCTGCTTGCTGGGATCCGTCTCGACGCACTCGACGCCGGTGACGCGTCCGGCGTCGGCTTGGAAGCCCACGACCTGGGTGTGCCATCGGGCCCACACGCCCTCGACCCGCGCGGCGTGCCACTCGTGGTGGTAGCCGGACATGCCCGCCTCGTCGCCACGATAGACCATGTAGACGGTGGGGACGCCGAGCCACTTCAGCTCCCTCACGGCGTCGACGGCGGTGTTGCCCCCACCGATGACACACGCCGTCTTCACCGCGGAGAGATCGACGCATCCGAGCTTCAACCGCTCGATGTACTCGGTGGCGCCGTAGATCCCCCCGGCGTCCTCGTCGGGCAGACCCGTCCGCCCATCGGCGCCGAGGCCGAAGCCGATGAAGATCGCGTCGTGGCGCTGCTCGAGATCGGCGAAGCTCACGTCCGCGCCGATCTCCACCCCGGTCTGCACCTCGATCCCGCCGATGGAGAGGACCCAGTCGACCTCGGCGGCGCTGCGGTCCGCCCGCATCTTGTAGGGCGCCACGCCGTAGGTGTTGAGGCCGCCGACGACGCCGCGCTTCTCGTAGATCGTGCAGGCGTGCCCCTGGCGACGCAGCAGGTGGGCCGCCGCCAACGTGGCGGGGCCGCTGCCGACGAGGCCCACGCTCCGCCCGGTCTTTGCCCCCGCCTCGAAGAAGGACCAGCCGGCCTCGTAGGCGAGATCCGTCGCGAAGCGTTGCAGCTTCCCGATCTGGATGGGCGGGCTCTCCATCTCATTGTAGACGCACTCGCCCACGCAGAGCGTCTCCACCGGGCAGACCCGCGCGCAGCTCATGCCCAGGATGTTGGCGTCGAAGATCGTCCGCGCCGAGCCCTTGAGGTTGCCCGTCGCGATCTTTCGGATGAACTCCGGGATCTGGATCGAGGTCGGACAGGCCTCGATGCACGGCGCGTCCTCACAGTAGAGGCATCGATTGGCTTCGACCCGCGCCTGGCGCGCGTCGTAGGCCGCCTTGAAGTCGTCGAAGGCGTTCTCAGACCGATCGAGGGCAAGCTGCGACATCGTTCCTCCTCGCGAAGGCCACGAATCTAACTCGGCGCTACTCCGGACACCACCGGTTGGCGACCATCTCCGGCGGCTCGCCGCCAGCGGCCACCAGAACGGCCGACCGCGGGTCGCAGTCGACCTCGAAGAGGTTGCGCCGGAGCCTCACCCCGCCCGAGCCCTCCCCGAGCACGTTCACCGCCGCCGCCGACGAGGGCCCGAGCCGGTTGCCCTCGAGGTGCACGTCGCCCCCGCCGAATGCGACGAAGAGCAGCACGGCGCCCCCCCGCAGATCGTTGAAGCGGGCGTAGACCTCCCGCGTGTAGTCGACCACCGAGATCGCCGCGACGCCCGCCTCCGATACGGAGTTGTGCTGGAGGTGGTGACGCGGCCCGTCGTTGCAATGCACCGCGCGACCGCCGCCCCCCACGATGATCCCCGCCTGCGCGTTCGAGAGGGCGTTGCCGCGGACCAGCGTGTCGCGGCTGGCCTCGCCGTGGATGTCGATGAGCGCCTGGCTCGTGTCGCTGAAGCGCCCGCCGAGGACCTGGGTATCGGAGGAACCAAAGTCGATGACCACACCGTGGCGGGCGTGCTCGACGCGCTGCCCACGGACCACCGTCCGACTCGCCCGCGTCGTGTGCACGCCGTAGCCCTGCCCGCCGCCTCCGTAGCGCGCGGGGTGGTCCATCTGGCAGCCCGTGATCCGCGTGGAGAGCGCCCGGTCGACCAGGATCGCCTCCTTGCCGAAGGCCTGGGCGCTCACCCGCTCCGCCCGCGCCCCCTCCGTCCATTGGAAGACCACGCCCCGGTCGTCGACAACCCCCGGGTTGGCGCACTCGGGGGACCCGAAGCCCTCGTGCTCCAGGGCCTCGGGGCACGCCGCCACGAGGTGGACGTCGGAGATCCGCGCCCCGGGCAACAACGTCACCTCGACCAGCCGGGGGTTGGCGTCGGCGGGGACCTCGAGGTGCACCGCCCGGTCGACCGTCACCCGCAGCCCCGCCTCGGTCCGCTCGAGGTCGGAGACGCCCACGAGCTGGTGGATGTGGCGATCGAAGCGCTCGACATCTCGCCCGCTCTCACAGGGCGGTGGGACGGGCCCGAAGTCGTCGGCCGCGAAGAGCACGTGGGTCGGAGCCCACCCTTGCGGCGCCTGGACCAGGAAGCGTCGCGCCCCGCTCCGGTGGGCGCCGACCAGAGGCGCCTCCGCCCCCGGCCCGCCACCGACGAAGCGGACCGCCGGACCCCAACGCAGGTCCTCCGCCGGATCCCACACCAGCGTCCCCCCCGTCAGGTGGACGTCCTCGCGCCGAATGGTCAGCGAGCTGCGCAGCGTATAGGTCCCCTCGAGGCGGAGGGTGACGGGCCCCTCGGCGGCGCTGTCGATCGCCACCGCGAGGCCCTCGGCGTCGTCGCAGCCCGCACCGCACGGCGCGACCTCGACGACCATCGACTCGGGTGGCGCAGGCTCCACGTCGGCGGGCAGCGCGGCGCGCGGATCGACCACCCGGACCGCCTCGACGATGGCCCCGCCCTCGAGGCTCTCCAGCGCCAGCCGCCAGGGCGCGTCGCTCGCAGGCGCACGCCACACCGGTGAGCGAGCCTCGACGCCGTACCCCTCCCCCTCCGCCTCTCGAACCCAGCGCCACCCACCACCCGCGTCGGCGAAGACCCACGCCTCCCGCGTCTGTGCCCCCGCCGAGATCCGCAACCGGCTGTCCTCCCACCGCCACGCACGGAGCTTCACCTGGATCGCCGAGGCGCCCCGCGGCGGGACCTCCCACTCCACCGACTCCCCCGCGTCGAGGTGCGCGGGCGCCTCGAGCGGTAGCGCCTCGGCGGCCTCGATCGGCGCCGCCGCGTCCGGCGCAGGCGCGGCGTCCACGGCCACGTCGCCGCTGGCATGAACGTCGGCGTCGACGTCTCCCGACGGGGCGTCGTCGCACGCCATCGCCAACAACGAGAAGAGCAGCGATCGAGACATCGTGGCCGCGATGATACACCTGGGCGGGTCCACCGTGAGGAGCGCGCGCGTGTCCGAGACAACGATCCGGCCCGGCTTCGGCGTCACCATCGCGCCGAGCGACCTGCGCTTCGAGTTCTCGCGGGCGAGCGGGCCCGGGGGCCAGAACGTGAACAAGGTCAACAGCCGGGTGACGCTGCGCTTCGATCTCACGCGCGACGGGCAGATGAGCGATCCCGTGCGCCGTCGCCTGCTGGAGAAGCTCCGAGGGCGGCTCACGCGGGACGGCGAGCTCGTCATCCACGCCGCCGAGCACCGCGAGCAGGGACGCAACAAGCAGGCGGCCATCGAGCGCCTCCGCGCCCTCCTCGTCGACGCGTTGAAGATCCCCAAGAAGCGGCGCCGCACCCGGCCGTCGCGGGGCGCCGTCGAGCGACGCATCGGCGCGGCCAAGCGGCGCGGGGCCCTCAAGAAGAGCCGCCGCAAGCCCTCACCGGACGACTGAGACGCCCTCGGCGATCTCGATCAGCGCCCGCTCGCTGCCCGGCGGACCCAGGAGTTGGAAGGCGCGCGGCAGCCCGTCGTCGAAGCGCCCGAAGGGGATCGCCAGCCCCGTGGCGTCGGCGAGGTTGCCGGGCGTCACACAGGTCAACAGGCCGGGGTTGCGCGTGCTCCGGCCCGGCCGCGGCGCCGGGTAGGCGCACACCGGCATCGCGAGGACGTAGCCCTGACCCCAGAGGTCGTCGACGGCGCGGCGGTAGGCAGCGGCGCGCTCGAGCAGCGGCGCCGCCTTCCGGTAGAGCGTCAGCCGGCCGAGGGTGATCAACAGCAGGAGCTCGGCGGTCGACGGGTGGAACCTCCGGTCGCCGAAGAGCCGGCCGCGCAGGACGACGGCGGAGAGCATGGCGCGCAGCCCCTCGCCGAGCTCGATCGTGGGATCGCAGTCCAGGATCTCCCGAAAGTGCGAGGCCCACAGCCCGATGTAGAGGTCGCGGACCCGCTCGGGGGGCGGCAGGTCGGGGAAGCGCAGCACCTTGGGCGCCACCGGCCCCAGCGCCGCCTCGACCTCCGCCTCGAAGTCCGGCCAACGGCCACGGCGCGGTGGGTAGAGGTAGACGCCGCGTAGCTCGAAGGGGCGCGCGGGCCCCGTACGGAGGGGCTCGGCGGCGTCGAGGACGGCGCGCATCTGGCCCAGCGTGCGGGTGATCGGCCCTTGGCCGTTCATGTAGCGCAGCGTGTCGGGGGGGGCGGGGAACTCGCCGCGCATCGGCCAGGTCTCGCTCGAGAGCCGCATCCCGTAGACGCCGCAGAAGGCGGCGGGCTGCCGGATGCTGCCGCCGATGTCGCTGCCCCACTCGAAGCCGACCATCCCGTCGGCGACCGCCGCCGCGGCGCCCCCGGAGCTCCCGCCGGAGGTGCGCGAGAGGTCGTGGGGGTTGCGGGTGACGCCGCCCACGTAGCTGCTCGCCTCGGGGGCCAGGGAGAGGTCGCTGCAGTTGCTCTTGCCGATCAGGACGGCCCCCGCGGCGCGGAAGGCGTCGTGGACCGGTGAGCTCCGGGTGGGGATGCGCGCGCGGTGGCGCCAGGAGCCACCGGTGGTGGTGATCCCGGCGGTGTCCCAGGCGTCCTTGAGCGAGTAGGGCACGCCGTGCAGCGGCGAGCGGGCGGGCCCCAGCGACCGGTGCTCCGCCCGCGCGGCCTCGAGGCGCGTGAGCACCAGCGCGCGCAGCGCCTCGTTGCGCGCCACGACGCGCGCGATGCCGGCCTCCAGCGTGGGCCAGCCGTGGGTCTGGTCAGTCACGACGATGAGTCGTAGCAGAGACGCGACCCAGGCTAAAGGCGCGTCGGAGGGGGTGCCGATAGTCACAGGTGGACCAGCAGCCGTCGTGGAGAGCGAGCGTGGACGAAATCGACGAGGTCGTCCGGGAATTCGCCATCGAGGCGCGCGAGGGCCTCGACGAGATGGAGCACGCCCTCGTCGCGCTCGAGGCGGATCCCACCGACGGCGAGCAGACCAAGATCGTGTTCCGCGTCGTGCACACCATCAAGGGCACCTGCGGGTTCTTCGGCTTCGAGCGCCTGGAGCGCTTGTCCCACGCCGGCGAGCAGCTCCTCAGCGCCCTGCGCGACGAGAAGGTCACGCTCGGGGAGGAGGGGGCCACCGCGCTGCTGGAGCTCCTCGACGTGCTGCGCGGGTACATGGACACCATCGAGGCGACCGGCGAGGAGGGCGACGGCGAGCACGGCGACCTCTTGAAGTGGCTCGAGGCCCTGGGGGACGCGGAGCCGCCCGCGGTGAAGCTCGCGCCGCTGCCGCCCGTCGCGACCACGACGCGGGTGCTCGACGAGCAGGATCTCGAGGTCCTGTGCGAGTTCTTTGCCGAGACGCGCGAGGGGCTCGACGACGTGGAAGCGTGCCTCGTCGGCCTCGAGCAGGACCCCGCAGACCTCGAGCCGATCGGCCGCATCTTCCGCGTCGTGCACACCATCAAGGGCACGTGCTCCTTCTTCGGCTTCAACAAGCTCGAGACGCTGGCCCACACCGGCGAGCACCTGCTCTCGGACCTCCGCGACGGCAAGTACGCCCTCACGCCCACGCTCGCCTCCGTCCTGCTCACGCTGCTCGACGCGCTGCGCACGGCGAGCCGGACCATCGAGGCCTCGAGCTCCGAAGAGGGGCTCGACTTCGGCGATCTCTGCGCGCAGCTCGACGGGCTCCGCGAGACGCAGGGCGCGGCCCCCGAGAAGGCCCCCGACGCCCCGGCCCCCGCGGCGGAGCCGGAGCAGCCGGTACAAAGCGCCCCGGCGGAGTCCTCCGTCCGCGTAGCGACTCCGCTCCTCGACGAGCTCGTCAGCCTGGTCGGGGAGCTCGTGCTGACCCGCAACCAGATGGTCCAGCGCGTCCGCACGCTGGCCGATCCGATCCTCACGCCCGCCAGCCAGCGCCTCAACTTCGTCGCCACTCAGCTCCAAGAGGCGGTGATGAAGACGCGGATGCAGCCGATGCAGACCGTCTTCAAGCGGTTCCCGCGCCTCGTGCGAGACGTCTCGCGCGCCTGCGGGAAGGACGTCACCCTCGATCTGCGCGGCGGGGGCACGGAGCTCGACCGGACGCTGATCGAGGCGATCAAGGACCCGCTGACACACATCCTGCGCAACTGCATCGACCACGGAATCGAGTCGCCCGAGGTGCGCGCCGCCCAGGGCAAGCCCGAGGCGGGCGTCGTCGCCGTGGCCGCCTACCACAAGGGCGGCTTCGTCAACATCGAGATCACCGACGACGGCGCCGGGATCGACGTCGAACGTCTCAAGACGAAGGCCGTCGCCAACGGCACGCTCACCGCCGAGGCGGCGCAGGAGATGAGCGTCCGCGAGTCGCTCAACCTCATCTTCCTCGCCGGCCTCTCCACCGCGAAGCAGCTCACGGCGGTGTCCGGGCGCGGGGTCGGGATGGACGTCGTCAAGTCGAAGATCGAGGCCAACGGCGGCGCGGTGGAGATCAGCACCGAGCTGGGCGTCGGCACGTCGATGCGGCTGAAGATCCCGCTGACGCTGGCGATCGTGCCGGCGCTGATGGTCGAGTGCGGCGGCGAGGTCTACGCGCTGCCACAAGCCAGCTTGCTGGAGCTCATCCGCGTCGACCCGACGAATGAGCGACACCTGGAGCAGGTGGGCGACGCGCGCTACCACCGGCTGCGGGGGCGCCTCCTGCCGCTGGTGTGGCTGCGTGACACGCTGGGGCTCGACCCCCCGAATATGGAGATCCCGCAACATGTCGCCGTCTTGCAGGCGGGGGACCACACCTATGGGCTGGTCGTCGACCGGGTCTGCGACTCCCTCGAGATCGTGGTCAAGCCCCTCGACACTCTCCTGAGCGACCTGTCGGTCTACGCGGGGACGATGATCACCGGGGAGGGGCGCGCTTCGCTGATCCTCGACCCGGTCGGGGTGGCGACCGTGTCGCGACTCGCGGCTCGGGAGCAGCGCGCGCGCGCCGTCGAGGTCATGGAGGTCGAGCAAGTCGAGGGGATGGGGGACGGGCCGCCGCTGCTGCTCTTCGAGACGGCGGGCGGTGGCCGGATGGCCATCCCCCTCGACGACGTGGCGCGCCTCGAGGAGATCGAGCGGGAGAAGATCGAAGAGGTCGGCGCCCGAGCGGTGGTCCAGTATCGGGGCGAGATCCTGCCGATGATCTTCCTCGACGAGGCGTTGCCCGACCGCCGCTCGATCCAACGGGCGGTGACGACGAGCACCGAGGAGAGCACCGTGGAGCCGGCGTTGCAGGTCATCGTCCACGCCCACGGGGCGCGCCAGGTCGGCCTGGTGGTCGGCTCGATCCTGGACACCGCGCGGGAAGACACGGGCACCCGCGCCAAGGCCTCCCGGCCGGGCATCGCCTACACCTTCGTCCAGGGGGGACGGATCACCGAGCGCCTCGACCTGCGCGAGCTCGTTGGGATGCAACTCCCTGACTTCTACCGCGACGAACCGGTCCCCGGAGCCTGAAGCGATGGAAACGACCCAGCTATGCACCTTCTGGGTGGCGGGGCGCCTGCTCGGCATCGACGTCGCCGACGTCCAGGAGATCGTGCGCAACCAGCCGGAGACGCCGGTCCCCTTGGCGCCCCCCGCCGTGCGCGCGCTGATCAACCTCCGCGGGCAAGTAGTCACGGTGGTCGATCTGCGCCGATGCCTCGGGCTGCCGCCCAACGAAGAGGGCGGCTCGGTGTACATGGTGCTCCGCTACGCCGGGCACCTGCTGAGCCTCTACGTGGACTCCATGCAGGGGGTGGTGGAGGTCAGCGACGCGCAGTTCGAGGAGCCAACGGAGCACGACGAGTACGTGCGTCGCGCCCTCGTCCAGGGGGTGTACAAGCTGGAGGAGGGGCTCTTGCTCGCCCTCGACGTCAAGCGAGTCCTGGCCCTCGTCCGTTGAGCGCTCGCACGCCCCGCACAGGCTACGCGATCCACCCCCAGCGACGCATCCGCGTCATGCTGGTCGACGACGCGCGCACCGTCCGCCGTCTGGGCACCTCCTTCTTCGAGGGCGACGCGGCGATCGAGGTCGTCGCCACGGCGGAGAACGGTCGAGAGGCCCTCGACATCCTGCGCCTGCGCGGGGTGGATCTGGTGGTCCTCGACGTCGAGATGCCGGGGATGGGCGGCCTCGAGGCGCTGCGCGCCATCCGTCTGCTGCACCCGTCGGTGAAGGTGCTTATGTTCAGCGCGCTGACGCGGGACCACGCCGAGCTGACGCTGGAAGCCCTCGCCGCCGGCGCGAGCGACTACGTCCCCAAGCCGAGCGCCACCGAGCGACGCGGGCCGAGGCAGGCGTGGGCCCAGGTCCGCGACCGCATCGCGGCCCTGTTTCCCGCCCGGGTCACGCCTCGACCGGGGACGCCCTCGAGGCCACCCACGCGGCGCCCCGCCGTCCAGCGACCGAAGCGCGGCCCGGCCCGGATCATCCTGGTCGGCTCCTCCACCGGCGGTCCCGCGGCCGTCGAGCTCTTCATGAAGACGCTCGCCCCGGCGCGGGAGCTGCCGGTCGTGATCGCCCAGCACATGCCCGCCGTGTTCACCGAGGCCTTCGCCGGGCGACTCGCCCGACAGACCGGCCTCGATGTACGCGAAGCGCGCGACGGCGAGCCGGTACGAGCGGGGGTGACGCTGGTGGCCCCGGGCGGCCACCACCTGCGACTGGTCCGCGAGAAGGCGGAGGTGCGCGTCGCGCTCAGCGCCGACGACCGCCAGGCGGCCACCCCGAGCCCGTCGGTCGACGCGCTCTTCGAGTCCGCGGCGCCCATCTATCAAGGCGGCGCGGCGGCGGTCGTGCTCACGGGGATGGGCTCCGACGGGCTGGTCGGCGCGCGCGCCCTCGCCGCCGTCGGGGCGACCCTCTACGCCCAGGACCAGGCGAGCTCCGTCGTGTGGGGGATGCCGCGGGTGGTGGTCGAGGCGGAGCTCGCGCAGGTCGTCGGCCCCCCGGACGAGCTGGCCCGCCAGGTATTGGGCCGAGCCTCCGTCAGCGGCCCTTACGCTGTGTCTCGACGCGGCGCGCGCACGTAGCGCAAGCGAATCACCCGCCCTCGCAGGGTCCAAACGCGCTGAAGCGGCCCCCCTCGCAGACGCGCTCCTGCGTGCCGGCGTCGTCGGCGCCGCAGGGCCGCGTATCGCGGTCGCCGTTCGTGCATTCGTCCGGGTCGTCGCAGGCGCTCCACGGCCCCCACAGCGCCTCGTCGCACGCGCGCCGTTGCGCACCGTTGCCGTTGATCCCGCAGCCCCGCGCCTCCGCTTCGTCGGGCTCACAGGCTCCGCCGCACGCGCCCCACGGACCCCAGCGGCCCTCGTCGCAGCCGCGGGACCGGCTCTCCCCCTCCTCGCAGCCGTCGCGCTCGACGATGCCGTCCTCACAGACGTCGACATCGGCGCACGCGTCCGCCTCGCCCCACGCCCCCTCGGCGCAGACGTGCCGGCGCAGCCCGCGCTCATTGATGCCGCACGCCTCCTGCCGAACCGCTCCATCGACGCAGGTGTCGGGGTCCTCGCACGCCTCGAAGGGGGCGAAACGACCGCCCTCGCAGGTGTGCGCCGCCCGCCCGCGGCGGTTGAGCCCACAGGGCACGCGCTCGGTGACGCCGTCCTCACAGTCGCGGTCGGGATCGTCGCAGGCGCCCCACACAGACCAGCGACCGTCCTCGCACCCCCGCGGCTGCGTCCCGTTGTCTTCGATCCCGCAGGGCCGGGACTCGTCGACCCCCGAGTCGCACTCGGCGGGATCGTCGCAGGCCCCCCAGGCGCCCCAGCGACCATTCGAGCAGCCGCGGCTCTCGCGGCCCGTCGCCGCACGCCCGCAGGCTCGCACCTGCGTCTCCTCCGACCCGCAGGCGGGGGGCTCGCGGCACTCCGACCACTCCGTCCAACGCCCCGTCACGCAGTCGCGGAAGCGCTCGCCCGTGTCGCACCCCTCGATGTCGACGACGTCGTCGGCGCACTCGTCCTGGTCGATGCAGCGGCTCCAATCCGTCCACCGCGTCCCCGCGCAGACCCGCCGCTGGATCCCCCGCAGATTGACCCCGCAGTCGCGGCTCTCCTCGAGCCCCTCGGGTTCGCACTCCGGTGGGACGTCCGGCGGGATGAAGGCGTCGGGGGGCGCGTCGGCCTCCGCCATGTCGAAGGGCGTCGCCGCTCCGTCGATGAACCCACCCGCGTCCACCGAGGCGTCGCAGGAACCCTCCTCCCCCGGATCGCACTCCTCCACCGGGAGGCTCTCGTCGTCACAGGCCCACAGCGAGAGGACCGAGACGACTCCCAATACCGCGTACTTCATGGAGCGACTCTCCGCCACGACCCCCATCCGATTCAATGATCCAGCACCACATCGGAGAAGTAGACGACCCGACGCGGGTAGTTCGAGTGCCCCGTCAGCGTCAGGTAGACAAAGACGCGCGGCCACCCGCGCGCCTCCACCGCGCTCCGGCGGCGCCCATCCTCGTCGAGGAGGAGCTGCGTCCCCGCCCATCGGATCCGCAGCCGCGGGGCCCCGGGCTCACGTCCGCGCCGGTCTCCGGGCCAGCCGGCGCGATCCAGGAAGCGCAAGCGCCCCCTGCGACGCTCGGCCACCTCGTGCCGAAAGCGTGCCCCCGGCGGGACGCCCACATAGGAGACGCGCACCCAGTCCGCGAGCGCCGCCGGATCACCGGCCGTCGAGTGAGGCGAGAGGTAGATAGCCGCCTTGAGGTAGGCCCCGTTCGCCTGGCGGTTCCAATCGAGCGTGACCCCGAGATCGAGGGGCCGCGCGCGGGCTCGCGTCGAGCGCATGCCCCGCACCGCCAGCGGCGCTGCGGGTTGCCCCATCGTGTCCAGGGCGATCGCCAGACGCCCGCCGCGCCATCGAGCCTCGCCCGCGCCCCCCGCGGAGACCGGCTGCCATGCCGGCGGCGCCTTCACCGCGGCGGGCGCCCGCGCATCGGCCTTCGTTGGTTGAGCGGGTTGACACCCGAGCAGCACCCCCAACATTGTCGCAGCGACTCGTCGCATGGAGCGATGGTGAGCCAGAGCCGCGAAGTCGACAAGCGCCTGATCTGGGCCGGGAGCCTCATCACCGCGGCCCTCGCGGTGCTGTTGTGGTTCGTCCAGCCGCCGCCGCCGGGCCCCGACGCGGGCACCCCGGAGGACGCCGCCCCCCGCTCCGCCGGGGTCCCGTCCCCATCGATCGGGGGCTCCTGCGAGGCCTGCCCCGTCGGGACGCTCTGCTTCACCGACCGCGCGCTCCCCGAGGGCGTGTGCACCCGCGGCTGCGCGCACCAGGGCGACTGCCCCGCCGGTTGGTGCTGCTACGATCCCCACGGCGCTGGGGAGGCCCGCGACTTCATCTGCGCCCCCGCCCCGGTCTGCGAGGGCCGCGTCAGAGGCACCCCGCCGGCCCCCGACGCGGGCTGATCAGCCACAGCACCCACGGATCTCGTCCCCCGCCGCCTCCATGGCCTCCCGCAGGACCGTGACCGCGTCGAGGACATCGGCGCGCCGCGCCTCGGGGACTCGCGCCACCACGGCCGCGACGGCGCGCTCCGTGAGCTCGCGCAGGCGGTCCGCCTCCCCGCGACCGGCGTCGGTGAGGGCGATGTGGACCTGACGCCGATCGACCTCGCCCCGGGTGCGCTCCGCCCAACCCCTGCGCGTGAGCCCATCTACCAGCCGCGTGGCGGCGCCCGGCGTGACCCCCGCCGCCCCCGCCAACGCGGCGTTCTCGAGGGGCCCCGCCCTCAGATGTTGCAACGCGAGGCATTGAGCGACGGTGACGGTGCCGCAGCACACGGCGTCGCGCTCGTAGAGGCTGAAGAGGCGGCTGATGCGGATCAGCTCGTCGGAGAACTCTGCGGTCATGGCTTGCTCGCGGTCACGGCGTAGCTCCACACCGTACCCGCCAACGACTCCGCGGTCTCGCGTCCCAGCAACTCCACGGCCTGGGCGCCGAGGGCGGCGTCGGCGCTGACGCGCTCGTAGGCCACCTCGACGAAGCCCGCTCCCCGAATGGCGGCGAGGTACTCCGCCTCGGTGGAGGCGCCGGCCACGCAGCCGAACCAGGCCTCGACGCTGCCGGCGAGGGCTTCGGGCAGCGGTCGTGAGAGGACGATGTCGCTCACGGCGAGGCGGCCACCGGACCGCAGCACGCGGAAAGCCTCGTCGAAGACGGCGGGCTTGTCCGGGCTCAGGTTGACCACGCAGTTGGAGATGACGACGTCGACCGAGTCGGACACGACGGGCAGCGCCTCGATGTAGCCCTCCCGGAACTCGACGAAGCCCTCCACCCCCGCCTCGACGGCGTTGCGCCGCGCGAGGGCCAGCATCTCGGGGGTCATGTCGACCCCCACCACGCGGCCGGAGGCGCCGACCCGGCGCGCCGCCAGCATCGCGTCGAAGCCCGCCCCGCTCCCGAGATCCAACACGACCTCCCCCTCGCTCAGAGACGCCAGGGCCCCGGGGTTGCCACACCCGAGGGCGAGGTTGCCCTGCGCGGCCTCGCCGGTCAGATCCGCGGGGTCGTAGCCGATGCCCCGGGCGTGGGCGTCGGCGTCTCCGGCCCCACAACCGCAGCCGCCCCCCTGGGCCGCGACGGCGTAGGCCTCGCGGACCTGGTCGCGGATGTCGGGGCTCGCCGCCTCGGCGGGGGCGCAGCAGGTCGACGCGCAGCAGCTCTCGTTGGTGGTCGGCTCGGGCATGGATCCTCCTCGGTTGGGGCCCCGTGGGGCATCGTTGAGTTGTGCAATCAATTATGTGCACCACTCAATCATTGTCAACATCAACTATTAAAAAAGGACCTCCGAGTGGCCCGACATCGTGCGACCATCCGCCTCCATGGATCTCGAAGAACGCCGACTCTGCCTCCCGCGGGCCCTTTGGGCACGAGCCACGGTGCAGGCTGAGGCGACCGATCGGTCACTCGACGAGTTCGTGGCCGAGGCGTTGCGCTCATCGCTGCCGGCGCGCCCCGACGCAGCGGCGCTCGAAGCGATCGACGAGCATTTCCAGCGCCGGCTCCACGCGATCGGCGAGCCCCTGCGCGGTGGGGACTCTACCGTGTGGTCGCAGCTCGTCTTCGACGCGCGGGAGGCGTGCACCGAGCTCCAGGCGATCGTGTTGCCGGCCAGCAAGAACCTCTCGGCCCGGCGGCGCCTCGACGCGTTGGTCGCCGCCTTCAGCCGACGGCTGGAGGCCATCGCCCCGTCGCTGGACAGCGCGCCGGCGGGTCGGTTCGCCGATCTGTGGCGCGCGTCGGTGGAGAACTTGTCGGACGAGTGGAGCGGCCTCGTCGCCGCGGCTCGCGAGCTGTTGTGAGGACACGGATGCGAATCATCATCGGGCTGGTCTGCGGGCTGCTCGCGGGCTGCGGCGCATGCCAGCGCGTCGCCTCACACCAGCAGGCCTTCCGCGCCGAGGCGCCGGCGCGTCCGAGCGGGCCCCAAATCAGCGTGGACATCCCCGCCAGGTTGATCGAACGCGGCCTCGACACCGCGGTCGCCGCCCTCCCCACGGCCGACTACCGCCTGCCCGGTCTGGGCGACATCGGCCGCTACCTCGGCGACTACTCCGTCGCCGCCCGGAGCCTCTCGCTGCGCGCGGACGTCGACGACGGCGTGGCCTTCGACCTCGACTTCGACATCAAGGGCGGCCGGCGGACGTTGTTGGGCATGGAGCTGCGCGCGAAGGCCCCCATCGAGTACGACCGCGAGGCCGGCAAGGCCATCATCAAGCTCCGCGCCGACATGTTCGAGAAGGTCAAGCCCAAGCTCCCCGCCGGCGCCGTCGAGAAGCTCACCAACGCCCTCTACGCGGAGATGCCGTCCGTGGCCCGCGCGCTCCTGGACCGGCGGACGGTGCGCCGCGCCGTCAGCCGCGGGATGGACGAGATCGTGGACCGCGCCTACACGCTGCTGCGCAGCCGGGTGCTCCGTCCCATGGGCGAGATCGCCCGGTTCGAGGTGGATCTCCCCCAGTCGGTGCCCATCGCCGGCCTCGGCCTCCACGCCGGGCGCGGCGGTGATCTCCGGCTAGACGTGCGCACCACGCTCAACGCCGCCGGGCTCCCCTCGGGCAACCCCAAGCGACGCCCCGAAGCGGACCGGCTGCGCCTGCGCGTCTCCACCGACACCGTCGTCGCCCTCGGCAACTGGGCGATGGGACGGGGCCACATCCCGGCCCGATACAACAAGGACGGCAAGGCCCAGAAGGACGGCCCCTTCACCGCGGGCCTCGACTGGCAGCAGGGCGCTCGCCCCATGAAGGTCAACCTCTGGTCCACCTCCGGCGGCGGCCCCGCCGGCGTCTGCATGCGCGTGAAGGCCGGGGCCTCGCCCCAGGTCACCTTCCGAGAGGGCAAGCTCTCGGTGGGCGTGGAGGGCGGCAAGATCGAGGAGATCGACCCCCCCCTGCTCGAGCTCGCCCTCGACATCACAGGGATCAGCCAGCGCGCCTTCGACTACACCAAGAAGTTCGCCACCGGGACCGAGCTGAAGCTCGGGAAGCGACGCTACGGCGTCCACCTCCGCTCCGCGCGAATGGACGCGCGCACCCTCGAGCTCGAGCTCGACACCGACGGCCTAAGCCCAGCCCGCAAGAAGCGCAAGAAGCGCACGGCGAAGAAGAAGCCCCGGAGGACGTGAGCCGGCGCCGACGCGGCCGTCAGCGCGACCGACGCGCCTTCGCCTCGTCCATGCAGCCCGCGACGCAGCGGGTCCGCTCGGGCGAGCTCTGGCCGCCCTTGCGCGATGCCTTGTGTTTGCGCTTGCAGCTCTTGACACAACTGAAGCACTCGCGGCGGCACGTGTTCTTCCCGCCACCGCACGCCTTGTCGCACTGCTTCTCCCAGTCCCCCTTCCCAGCGCCCCCCTTCTTGGACTTGCCCCCTCGGGCACGGCGCGCGAGGGTCCCGGCGGTCTCGCTCTTCGAGCTCTTCTCGCCGAGGGAGATCTTGTAGCGGTAGCCGTTGAGGCCGATGCCACCCTGCTTGCTCACGAGCACGGAGACCATCTTGCCGAAGGCGTCGGGCACCGCGATCTTGATGTCGCGATTGAAGTCACCCTTCTGAACGGTGCGGGTGGTGACGAGCTTGTACTTGCCCTTCTCGTCCACCGTGCACACGGCGATCTTCGCCCGCGGCGCCATGCCACCCTCGCCGTCGAGCAGCACCGAGACTCTGTCCCGCGTGATCATGCCGCTGACCCACGTCCGCTGATGCGTCGTCACCGCGCTCCGCTTCTTCGAGCTCAGCGGCCTGGGTCCCGTCTGGAGCGGGGAGTCGCCGAGGTACGTGCCCACCTTCTCCTTGTATCCGCGGCTCTTGGTCTCCAGCTCGTCGAGATCTGCCTTGATCTTCTCCGCGTCCCCGTCCTCGCCGGCCGCGATCTGCGCCACCAACCGTTTGATCTGATCCCCGTATTGGTCCCAGAGCTTGCCGATCGAGCGCCAGGTCGACACGCACTCCGCCTCGGCGCCCGCGGCCATGGCGCTCGAGGGCAGCAGCAACGCCCCCGCCAGGCAAGCCGCCACGACGACCCTCGCGCCCACCCGGTTCGACCACGCCCCGTGTTGTCTGCTCACATCGATCTCCTTCGTTTCGCTCATCATCGTTTCTTGCCCTTCTTGCCCTTGGCACGTCTCTTCTCGTTCTTCTCCCTCAGCGCCTTGCGACGCCGTTGTTCTGCCTTGGCCTTCTTGCTCTTGGGCCGCTTCTTCAGACCCTTCTTGTCGACCTCGAGGTCGAGCTTGTTGACGGTCAGCAGCCTCGCGGTCCGGTGGAAGCTGGGGGTGCAGGCCACGACCTTCGAGCTCTTCGCGTTCTTGATGCCCGCGCACGACACCGACTTGAGCCACCGCGGCCCTCCCTTCGGCTTGAAGTGTTCGACCTGGATCGCCGTGTCGCCGATGGCGCCGGTGTAGTCCTCCCACGTCACGCTCGTCTTCACCTTGGGGTCGAGGCGGCAATCGCCCAGGGGGACCGTGTTCTCGGAGAGGCTCTTCTTGTAGGTGCGACCCTTGTGGCTGTAGGTCGACCACAGCCAGTCATCGCCGATGCCCGCGCTCTTCCTGCGCTTACCGCTCCTGTCCTTCTTCCACTCCTCCACCGTCATCTTCTTGAAGGCATAGACGAGCTCGTTGTTCTTGTTTCGCGTGAGTCGCGCCGTCCCGCGGATCATGATGCCGTTGTCGCCGAGGTTGGCGTCCCCTTTGCCCGTGTGCTTGAGGTTCATCGAAGGGGGCCCGGCGCCCGGGGCGATGTCGACGGCGACGTCGCAGTTCATGGTGTATCGACGAGGCAGTCGACCACGCTCGTCGTAGATGTCGAAGCCCTTCACCCACTTGGGCTCCACGCACGGCTTCTTTCGCTTCTCGAAGCAGGACTTCGCCGACTTGCGTACCTCCTTGAACTTCTTCTTCCACTCCTTGTTCAGCTTCGTGAGCGAGGCGAGGTTCTTCTTCCGCTTCTTCGCTTCGGTGCCGAAGGCGAACAGATCGGGGTGGTGTTTGATGAAGAGATAGTCATTCTGTAGCGCCTGCAAGTCCCACACCGCCCCAACCATGCGGCGGATCTTCTCCTGCTTCGGCGACACCCACGGCGACATCAGCTTCTTCGGGTAGTTCGTCGTCCACTTCTTGTACGACGCGATCTGGAACTTGATAGCGCGCTCGGGACCCCGGGTGGGCTTCCACTTCCGGTACGCCTTGAGGAGACCCTCCATCGTGGTCGGGCTCCGCTCGCTGCCGGTGCCGAAGATCTTGACGTTCACCTTCGAGGAGCTCACCGCCTTGTCGACCCCCTTGGCCATGGCGCCCTCCATACCTCCACCGTACGGTCCGTAGACGAAGTCACCGCCCGTCTCGACACCGATCTTCCGCTCCTCGGCGCTGCTCGTGCCCTCGACCGTCGCGTAGCCAATGAACTGCCGTCCGGTCTGCACGCCGATCACAAAGGAGTCCCCGCACGCCTTCGCGAAGGCACGCTCGCCCCCCTTGGAGTCATTGAGCATGGCGAGGTACTTGGGCTTGATCTTGATGGTCGTCTCATCAAGCTTCCTGGTGCCGTTCAAGCGGTAGTTGAACGCCATGACCGAGTGGCTGAAGCTGCTCACCTTCTTCTTGGCGAGGTACTCCATGCCCATGCTCGCGTTCACCTCCACGGCGCCCATGGCCATTTGGAAGTTGGTGCTGAAGCTCACGTCCAGGGAGTCGGCGACGCTCGACAGCGATGAGACCTTGGTGAAGTCCTTCTTCTCACCGCCGTCGGCCATGGTGATCATGGCGCCCCGGTCGAACTCCACGCAGGCGGGCTTCGCGGCGTCGGCGCTCTCATCATAGCCCGCCCCATGACTCAAGTCCGAGGCGTGCTGGTTGGCGTCGATGATCATGATGCCCGGGTCGCCGGTGCCGGCGGCCGAGGCTTTGGGCGACAGACAGGCGACGGTCAACAGCAGCGTCGCCGCAGGGACGAGCGCGCGTCGGGTCTGTCGGAGGTGGCATCGCTCGCAGGCGAGCGAATCATCCACTTCCATCGGACGCGGCGACCATCTCAGGATGCTCATACTGATTCTCCTATTCTCGGGCTTGGGTTTGGCGTCAGTCACGAAGGGCGGTTTAGCGGCGCAGGACACCGGGCTGGCGCGTCACCTTCCCCTTCTTGCCCTTCTTGCCCTTCTTGCCCTTCTTGCCCTTCTTCGAGGAGCGCGCCGTCGAGACCACCTTGGGCTCCTTCCTGCTCGGCTTCGACTCCACGGTGTACTTGAAGGCGAGGTGGCCGAAGCCCTTGTGCAGGTAGACCACCGGGATCTTGCCGAACGCGTTGTGGAACTTCGGCTTCCACCGCGTCCCGACCTTGGGGGGCGCGTCGAAGCGCTTGCTGAGGTGCGCGACCGCCGCGTTGGTCTCTGGATCGACCAGGCAGGCATCGACGGTGAGCGCCTGCACCGACTTGCCGCCGGTGATCTTGAAATCGAGCTTCCAGGTGTCGCCCATCACGGGCACCCCGACGAACATCCGCTCGGCGCTCACGGCGCCCTCGTAGACCCTTCGATGTGCCATCCCGCGGGGGCCGATGGTCGCGCTCCCCGCGACCGTGTTCCACTTCTTGTTGATCGACTCGAGTTGCTTCTTCACTTCCTCGTAGGTGTCGACACAGCCCTGCGCCGCCCCCTCGTCGCCGGAGGCGGCCAGATCACAGGCGACCTTCGCCACGATCGGCGCGAGGATCGCGAACTGCGCTCGCGCCTTCATCCATTGGGAGGTGCAGGGGTTGGCGTGGGCGGTGGACGCGCACATGACGAGCAGAGACGCCGAGATGGCGAGCTTCATGGTGGACTCCTTTCGAGGGGTCGTCAGAGATGAGAGAGACGCCCCCCGCGGGGGCGCACCATTCACGGGTTGTAGATCGCGAAGGTCGCTTCGGCGCCCACGACATAGACGCCGCCGTCCGAGGTCACATGGCACTTGTGGAGCGCCTCCAGAACGGACCGGTCGGGCCGCTGCGGATCTGTGTACGGCGATACATCGACAAAGGTCCGGCCGCCGTCGTCGCTGCGCAGGACGAAGCCCCAGACCCCCCGGAGCTCTGCGCCGACGGCGTACACGATGTTGTCCGCCCCGCGACAGACGCCGTGGACCGCGGAGGTCCCTCCGAGCCTGTCGAAGCTCGACACATCCGTGTAGGTCCAGTTGTCCCGGTCCGTCACGTCGGCCTCGGCGCGGAGATCGAAGGAGAAGATCACCCCGTTGTTTCGGCGATCCGCCCCCCCTCCGACGACGATCCCGTCGTCGTTGATATCGATCGTACGCAGGTGCGCGGGAAACCAGGCCAGGCCGTCGGGATCGATGAGTGATACGGACTCGAAGCGCAGACCATCCTCGTCCCAATCGCTGATGCCCACCGTGGGTGTAGGTCTGTTGTGGACGCCTCCAGCGTGGAGCACGTAGAAGGTCCCCTCGTGCTCTTCGAGCCCCTGGATGACACCCGGGTCGTCGAGCGTATCCCAGGCCTCCGCATCCAGGTTGTCCTCGCTGGCGTAGAGGATCTCCTGCCCAAGGTGACCCATGAGGACCTGCCGGCCATCCGCCGCGCGCCGATACTGACCGGCGATCGCAGCGCGGTCCCCCCGAAGGATGCGAACGTAGACATCTGCCAGCGCACCGCCGCGCGCCAGGCTGACAACGGAGCGGTCGTTGCCGTGCTGTCCGCTGACGTACACCAGCTCCGTGTCGTGGCTGTACCAGACCTCGTGCACGCGGGACGTCTCGAGGAAGCGCGCCGGCCTGGTCATGGGGTTGGACCATGTCCTGCCCCCGTCTCTCGTCCACGAGAACCCGCGCCCGGTCCCCTCGTAGCCGTTCCCGACGAAGCAGTCGTCGTCACTCAGACACATGAGCGTGCTGGTCATGTAGAGGCTGTCGACGCCGTGGTGACGCACCGTCCACGTGCCCGGCTCGGCCGGGCCTCCGCCGTCCGGGCTCCCGCTGTCGGGGGGGGCGCCGTCGGGGACGCCATCGTCGGGGACGCCATCGTCGGGGACGCCGTCGTCGGGGACGCCGTCGTCGGGGACGCCGTCGTCGAAGGTCACACCGTCGTCGTCGGAGACGCCGACGTCGGTGGTCGCACCGTCCTCGTCGGTGACCCCGTCGTCGGTGGTCACGCCGTCGTCGTCGGGACCACGACGGCCGGCGTCGCCCTTGTCGGCTTCGCCGACGGGCACGTTGCAGCCGGTCGTCACAGCGAACGCCAACACGATGACCGTGGTCAGCAATGGAGCAATCCTCATTCTGAGACCCTCTCTCCTCGAGCTACTTGCGGTTGGAAATGAACGCGCCAGGCCTCCCGACCGAGCTCGTGGACCGCCCCCGAGAAGGAAACGGCGAGGCCCTGGCGACGGGCTCTGGCCTGGACCGTCACGTCGCCGAGGTCAGGGTGGTCGAGCTCGAGCCGGAGACGCGGGAGATCGGCGGCCGACTCGGCGAGGCGCGTCCAGTCGACTCCGAGTCGGTCGGGGACCGAGCCGGCTCGAGGGGCGGCGTGGGCGACGGACGCGCACATCACCAATGCGAGCGCCGGGATGGTGAGCTTCATGGTGGACTCCTTTCGGGAGTTCGGAGGTGACGCACCGGTGGCCTGCCCGCGGATCAGAGGACCAGCGAGAGACAGTCGGAGCGAGCGGACGAGACGGGTTCAGGGCGAGGGTCGATGTGACCGCATCGCCGGCTCAGTGGGCGACGAAGAAGTCCAGGATGGCTTCGGTGTGGTCGAAGGCGACGGAGTGCCCGCCGTACACTTCGATGAGTTGGTCGCGGATGTCGTCGGCGAAGGGGACCGCACGATCGGGAAGGACGCCCTTCCACCGCTCGCTCCACCCAGCGAGGAGGTTGCCATCTTCATCGATCACATCGTTGCGTCGGAACTGACGGAACAACCTGGCCGACTGCATGCAACTCATGCCTGGGATGCGTGTGAAGCGCCACCGCCCGAGGGGCTCGGGCTCGTTGATGATGAGCTCCACATCGCGGTCGTCGGTGTGCATGCCGACGACCGTCTCCTCGACCTCCTCCGGGCACGGGCCCGTGGGCACGAAAAGCTCATCCACGCCGCCGTCGAGGCACTCCGTCCCGTCGTTGCGCCCGGCGACGAAGATGGTGTCCTGCGTGCTGGTGTCCTGCGTGCTGCCGTGCGGCCTGAAGCCGATGCCCCTCGAGACGAGGATCGCCGCCGCCGCCGCGTCGACTCCGACCGTCTGCACGAGGCGTGACACGAACGCCCCACCGTTCGACGCCCCCATGACATAGAGCGGCACATCAGTGGGCAGCCCCATCGGCTCGAACTCCTGACGCAACGCCACCACGTTCCGGATATCGAGGTTGTTGGCGGACCCGCGGAAGTCCCAGGTCCCGGTGTCGCGGTCGGCGCTCGACAGCGCGAGGACCGCCCACCCTCGGGCGATGGCGGCGTCGACCGTCAGCCTCGCCTCGACTCGCTCGAGGAAAGTCCAGGCGCTCCCGCCGCCGCCGTGGAAGACGAGCAGGATCGCGTCGACCGGTCCGGGCGGCTCCAGAAGCAGGACCTCGCTGCCATTGATCTCCGTCTCCGTCGGAGCCTCGGCCGACGGCTGCGGCTCCGCCGGGCACACCCACGCGTCGGCGTCGTCGCCCGGCCCGGCGTCGGGGTCGGGGTCGGGGAGGGCGCCATCGACGACCGAGGCGTCGGCGTCCGAGACCGAGACCGGGCACCCGATGAGCACCGCGGGGAGCGCGAGTAGAAGGCAGATACGTCGCCGCATGGCGTGACTCCAGGGAGGTTCGTGGCGTGGTATAGCATGGGCCATGCCACCCACCTGGACACGCAAACTCGCGTCGGGACGCCCCTCGCTGATGTGCGCGCACACGGGCCGCACGTGCGCGAACACGAAGCCGTGACGGACGAGGCTGTCGACCGAATCTGCATGGCCTGCGGTCGCACCACCCGCGACCGCACGTGCCCGGACGACGGGGTGCCGACCCTCGCCGGCGTGAGCTCCGAGGCGGGAGCGCCAGCGCCCGGGGCACAGATCGGCGGGTACCGGGTCGAAGGCGTCCTCGGCCACGGCGGGATGGGCGTCGTGCTCGCCGCGACCACCTCGGAGGGTGAAGCGGTCGCCTTGAAGCTCTTGCATCCAGAGCGCGCGCGCGACGTTCGGCAGCTCCAGCGGTTTCATCGCGAGGCCGTGGCCACCGCCCGCATCGACTCCCAGCGAGTGGTGCGCACCTATGGCCTGGGCGTAGATCCGGCGACCGAGCGCCCCTACCTGGTCATGGAGCGCGTCGACGCCCCCACCCTGGCCGAGGCCCTCGATCTGGAGGGCTCCTGGGATGTGGTGCGAGCCCTCCGCTTCGTGGACGAGGTCGCCGAGGGGCTCGAGGCCGCGGCGGAGGCGGGGGTGGTGCACCGCGACCTGAAACCATCGAACCTCTTCGTCACCCCGACCGGCGCCCGCATCGCCGACTTCGGCGTGGCCCTCGTCGAAGACGAAGCGACGCTGACCTCGACGGACTCGGCCGTCGGGACCACGGGCTACATGGCGCCGGAGCAGATCGGCGGTGGCCTCGTCGACGGCCGCGCCGACATCTACGCCCTCGCCTGCGTGCTCTACGCGATCCTGCGCGGCCATCCACCCTTCCGCGGCGAACGCCTCCAGGTGCTGCTGCGTCACCTCGATGAGGTGCCCCCGCCCCTGCTCGCGCCGCGCTATGCGGGACGCCGACCCTGGTCCGACCTCGAGGGGTTGGTGGCCGAGATGCTGGCGAAGACGCCGGCGGATCGCCCGGGCCCGGGCACCCTCCGCAAGCGGCTCGCCCAACTCGAGCTGCCCGCGGCTCCGGCCGACCTCTTCACGCGCGACGAGGCGACGGACGTCACCCTCGACCTTCCACGCCCGCGCCGCAGCCGCGCCCCGATGCTCGCCGGCCTGTTGCTCGTGGCCGCCCTCGCCGCCGGGCTGGCGATGCAGAGCCAGCCCGACGAGCCGCCGGCGCGGGCGCCGCGCCCTCGATCGATGGTCCTGCCCGCCCAGGACGCCGCGCCGCCGCCTCCGACGGTCATCGATGCCGGCCCGATCACGGAGCCCGATGTGCGCGCGCCCCGGCGGCGGACGCGGGGCAAGCCGGCCATGCGCGAGCGCGAGCGCGACGCGGCCCCCCCTCCAATCCTGCCCTGGGAGTGATACCGTCCGCCGATGGAACCGCTGTTGATGCCCCTGCTGGCCGTCGCGCTCCTGGGCCCAGCCCCGACCTGCGGCGAGGCGACGACCGATGACCGGGTCGCCTTCGCCTGCGCGTCGGCGGCGTGGCAGACCCAGACCTGGGACGCGGCCCTCAACTGGCTGAAGCGCGCCGAACGACTGCGCCCGCGGGCGCGCTACGTCTACAACCGTGCGCTCGTGCTGGAGAAGCTCGGACGCTACGCCGACGCGCGAACGCAGCTCGCCCGGGTAGGCGCCATGCCCGACGCAACAGACGACGACCGACGCCTGGCCGACACCCGCGCGACCCAGCTCGCGCCGCGCCTCGATGCCGCAGAGCTGGTGGTGCCCGACGGGCACCGCGTGCAGGTGGCCAAGGCCGTCCTGGGCCCGGGGACCCACCGCCTCGATGGCGCCGCGGCGCTGGTCTGCGCCCCGACCACCGAGCTTCGCTGTCGTCACCTCGCGCTGGAGCTCGGCCGCCGACACGATTGGCCCGTCGCCGATCGAGCGGTCACGGGGATCGTCGACGTGACGGCGTGGATGCCGGCCGAGGTCACGGTCGACGGGACCATCGTGCTCTTCAAAGGCGGTCGACTGCGCCTCGACGCGGGGACCCACGAGATCGGCGTGGATGATGGGCGCCAGACGGTCACCCTGACGCCCGACTCGGTCCACGTCGTCGAGAGGCCGCCGCCTCCCCCCGTCCCATCGAGTTGGCCGTGGGTCGTCGGTGGCACGGGTCTGGCCACGACCGCCGCGGGGGGCGTGCTGCTCGCCTTGGGTGTCGCGGACCACGACGCCGCGAAGAACGAGACCGAACGAAAGGCCGAGGCTCGATGGATGCAAGGGAACGACGAGCTCATGGCGGGCTGGACGCTGACGAGCGTCGGCGTGGTCGCGGTCGGCACGGCGGTGGCGTGGTGGCTGCTCGAGCGCTGACCCCGATGCTGTTGCTGGCGTGCGTGGCGCCCTTCGAGGTCCGCGACGGAACGCACCCCTGCGCCAAGCACGAGGACTGCCTCGACGGTCGCTACTGCTCCCCACTGGACGGCACATGCCAAAGCGTCGAGATCCCAGGGGACTGCGGAGAGGACGAGCTGCCAGTCGTGCCGTGCTCCGGAAGCCTGGCGGGCACGGACGGTAGGATCCCCACCTTCCACCGCGACGGCCACCTCACATTCTTCGCTGCGAATCGGATGTCGAGGGTCGACGCCCAGGGACGCTGTGTCGCGGAGCACCATCTACCCCTCACGGGGGAGGCCGACGAGACCGTCATCAGCCCCGACGCCTCGCAGGGCCCCGCGGTGGCTGGGATCCTCGATGAGGAGAAGCTCTTCCTCTGGCGCCCCCATCAAGGCTCCGTGAACACGCTCCCGGTGGGAAGCACGGCACGACTCACGTCACTCGCGACTGACGCCGAGAGGACCATGCTGTCGCTTCATTACAAGAACCACGACACCAACTCGTCCCTCACCGCCCTCGACGACGAGACGCTGACCTTCGACGATGACCTCCCGAGCCTGGTGACAGGCTGCGAACCAAACGCCGTGGGAGCGCTCACATGTCACGGTGGCAACTGCGACAAGCCCTTCGCGGCGCTGCGCTCGACGTGCCTCGACGGGCGGCAGCGCTTCGAGCTGAGGACGATGCACAAGCCGACGCAGCCACGCAAGTGGACGGAGCTGCTCCGAAGTTGGACGGAGGTGGAGGGAGGCCGCATCGTGAGCATCAGGTTCCTCCACGTCGAAGAGCCTGGCGCGGTGCTGCTGGCGGGCAGCATGAACGGCACCGGTAACTGCACGGTGTGGCGCGCTCGTTGGGGCGACAGCCCGAGCAACACGGTGCTGATGGATTACGCCGCGCCCTGCACAGCCATGCGAAAGCTGGGAAACGACATCGTCGTTGTCGCGAAGAACGACAACTCGCTCACGGCGCTGCGGCTCGTCGATGGAGAGACGTCACCGCAAACCATCAAGGAAGCGCCGGGAGGCTTTCCTGGCGGCGCGATCTCGGACACGGGGGACGTCTGGCTGCTTCGCCGCGTGACCCGAGGCCTCTGCATGTCGCGGCTCGAGTGGAATCCCGATGGTTGATACGACCACCTCCACCGTCCCGCCCTCGCGGATCCACGCCGCGCGGCAAGGGAGCGCCCTCGCGCTGACGGTCCTGTGGTCGGCGGACGAGCCGGAGCGCGCCGGTGAGGTGGCGTTGCTCCCCCGGGGGGAGTGGGTCCTGGGCCGCGGCGACGCAAACGGCAGCGCCGACCGTGCGCGCTTCCTCCGACAAAGGCCCGGGATCAACGAGCCGACCGCCCCCCTCGGTGGAGCGGCCGTCTCTCGGCGTCAGCTTGGTCTTCGGTCAGGGGACACCCTCGAGGTCGAGAATCTGGGTCGCTGCGAGCTGCTCGTCGGCGGCCGTCAGGTCCGCCGCGCCCAAGTGTCCCCGGGAGATCTGCTCGAGCTCCCCGGCGCGCTGCTCTTGCGGTGCACTCGACGACCGCGGGTGCTGCCGCCGCCCTCGATCCCGGTGGGCGCCTTCGGACGGGCCGACGATTGGGGAATCGTGGGTGAGACGCCGACGACTTGGGCCCTGCGCGAGCGGCTCGCCTTTGTCGGCCGCCGTGGGGTGCACGTCTTGGTGCTGGGCCCGAGCGGCGCTGGGAAGGAGCTCGCCGCCCGCGCCATCCACGAGACCTCCGGTCGCGCGGAGGGGCCCTTCGTCGCGCGCAACGCGGCGACCATCCCCGCGAGCCTCGCGGACGCCGAGCTGTTCGGAGCGGCCCGCGACTACCCCAACGTGGGCGCCCCCGCCCGCCCGGGCCTGCTGGGGGCCGCCCACGGTGGCACACTCTTCCTCGACGAGCTGGGCGAGATGGACCAGGCGCTGCAAGCGCGCCTCCTCCGGGTGCTCGACGAAGGGGGATACCACCGCCTCGGAGATCCGAACGAGCGCCGGGCCGATGTTCGCCTCGTCGCGGCGACCAACCGGGAGCCCGCGGCCCTCAAGCACGACGTCCGCGCGCGGCTCAAGGTCGAGATCGAGGTGCCGGGGCTGGCGGAGCGCGCCGAAGACGTGCCGTTGCTCGCCCGCCATCTGCTGGCGGGCATCGCCGCCGACGACGCCGAGATCGGTGAGCGGTTCATCGAGGCGGGGTGGCCGCGGATGGCCCCCGCGCTGGTCAGCGCCCTGTGCCGCCATCCATACACCCACCACGTGCGCGAGCTCGAGGCCCTGCTCTGGCAGGCCATCGGCGACGCCCGAGGGGGCGTTCTGGAGTTGAGCGGCGGAGTCAAGCGCCGCCTCACGGCCGAGCGGCCGACGGTCGATCCCCGCACCATCGACGCCGAGCAGCTACAGGCGGCGGTCGCGGAGAACGTCGGCGACCAGGCGGCGATCTGCCGGGCGCTGGGGCTGCGCAACCGCTTCCAACTCTACCGGCTCCTCAAACGCCACGGGATAGACGCCTCCCCGAGCTGAGCCAGCTCGGTTTTGTGATCGTTTGGTCACGGAGGCGACCGGGCGTCGCGTCGGGCTCACCGGTGTGCTCAGTTGGTCCGCGATGGACCTCGCAGAGACCCAGGCGATTCGGAAGAAGCCGCGCTTGCGCGGGATCCCGCACCTGTGCGCGGCGGTGGTCGCGCTCCCTGTCGTGGCGGTGCTGGTACACCACGCCGCCCCTGGGCTCGCCAGCACCGCGGCGCTGGTCTACGGCCTGTCGCTGATCACGCTGCTGAGCGTGAGCGCCGTGTACCACACGCCGATGTGGTCGCCGGAGGCCCGGATGCGGCTGCGCAGGGTGGACCGATCCGCGATCTTCGTGCTCATCGCGGGCACCTACACGCCGATGTGCGTTGCCCTCGGTGGCGACGCCTACACGCAGCTCCTGCCCATCGTGTGGGGGGCGGCGGCGATCGGCATCGTGATGGCGATCTCGTGGGTCCGGGCCCCGCGATTCGCGACGGCGGCGCCCTACGTGCTGCTCGGCTGGGCCATCGTCCCCTACCTCGGCGACCTCTACCGAGCCACGGGCACAGCCCCGCTCGCCCTCATCGGCGCTGGCGGCGTGCTCTACACCGTCGGCGCCCTCATCTACGCCCGCCGCTCGCCGGATCCGGTGCCGGAGGTCTTCGGCTACCACGAGGTCTTCCACGTGCTGGTGATCCTCGCGTCGGTCTGCCACTACGCCGCGGTCTGGCGAATGGTGGCCGCCTGACGAGCGCGCTGGGCGCACGGCGATTGACGTGGGCATCGCTGCTCGGCTACAACCCGCGCGAATCGCCAAGGAGGCCGCTGTGAACGACGATCTGCTCTACGACAAGCGCTTGGTGGACCGACACGTGCGGGCGGGCCGCCTCGATCAGGAGGCGCTCGACAAGCACATCGCCGACCTCCCGGACCTCGCCGACGTCGCCGCGACGGTCAGCTCCGAGATCAGCTCGGTGGGCCTTGAGAACCGCGACGCCGAGGACACCGGCGAGACCGACGTCTAGCCGACGCGTGGGCGTCGACGACGAGGACGGCCGGGTCTTCACCAGCGGCCCCGACGGCAAGGCCGAGGTCCACGGGTCTGCGACCGCTGACCCCGATCTGAAGGAGCGCACGCTCCGGGCGATGTCCTTCTCCACCCACGTGGTCTCGCTCAACGCGATGGCGCTCATGCACCTGGGACACATCCAGGAGGCGGGCGTCCCCGTGGACCGAGACGCGGCGAGGCACGTCATCGACACCCTGGCGATGCTCAAGGAGAAGACGCAGGGCAACCTCGCGCCCGAGGAGACCAGGCTGCTCGACTCGGTGCTCTACGACCTGCGGATGAAGTTCGTGCAATGAGGCGCTTCGCGGTGGCCTGGCTCCTGCTGGGCTGTTCCCCCGACACGCCCGCTCCCCTGCCTCCTCAAACGCCTGCTCCCGCGCCGCCCCCAGCGCCCGCGGCGCCCGCGGCGCCACTGGTGGGGGGACCCGACTTCTCCCTCGTCTTCTCCAAGGTGAGCCCCTCGGTCGTCGGCGTCGTCGCTGGCGACACCGTCGAGGGTCGCTTCCAACCCGCGCGCAGCGGCACCGGCTTCGCCTGGGACGCCGGCGGCCACATCGTCACCAACGACCACGTCGTCGCCGCTGGCGCCGAGCACCGCGTCCGCACCCACCGAGGCCGGGTCTTCCGCGCCCGGCTGGTGGGCCGCGACGGGCCCACCGATCTCGCGGTCCTCGCCACCGAGGCCCGCCTCGAGCCCGTCACCCGCGGCCGCGTCGAGACCCTACGACCGGGCCACTGGGCCGCCGCCGTCGGCAACCCCTACGGGATGGAGCACTCGATCACCGTCGGTGTCGTCAGCGCCCTCGGCCGCTACGACCTGCCCCCCGGCGCGCCGCGCTACGCGAACTTCATCCAGACCGATCTCGCCATCAACCCGGGCAACTCCGGCGGCCCGCTCGTCGACGCCCGCGGCGACACCGTCGGTCTGAACACCGCCATGCTCGGCGACGCCCAGGGTCTGTCCTTCGCCACCCCCATCGACATGGTCGAGACCGTGGTCGCCCAGCTCCTCGAGCAGGGCCGCTTCGTCCGTGGCTTCGCCGGGGTCTACGTACGGGCCGTCAGCCCCCGCTCCGCCAAGAGGGCGGGCCTCGACCGAGCCCGCGGCGCGCGCGTCACAGGGGTCGTCGAAGGCGGGCCCGCCGCCCGCGCCGGAATCGCCACCGGCGACATCTTGCTGCGCTACGGCGACCAGCCCATCGCCGCCGCCGGCGCCCTCCCCTGGCTCATCGCCAGCACCCGCCCGGGGACCCGGATCAGCGTCGAGATCGCCCGCCCAGAGGGCCGCTCCACGGTGAAGCTCGAGGTCGCCACGGCGGACTAATCGACGGTGAGCACGACCTCTCGCATCGCGACCGGTCGCCGATCCGCCTGCTCGTAGAAGTCTAGAAAGCGGCGGACCTCCGGGACGTCGACCTGGGCCAGCTCCGCGATGAAGCGACCGCTGACCGTCTGGTAGAGCAGCGTCACCCGGATCTCGACCGGGCCGACCACGTCCTCGATTCGGTAGTGAACGACGTCGGTCGGTCCGAAGTCCGGATCCGCGTCGACGCCCACCGGCGCGATGTCCGCCGGCGGGTTTGGCCGCCAACCGGTCGGGAGCAAGCGGTCGTCCTTCACGTAGGCCCGGGCGTCGAGGACGGAGAACGACGGCGCCCCCTCGGCGTCGGCCATCACCGCCTCGTAGACCTGCACCTCGCCGTGCCCGACGCGGTCGCGGTGGGGCTCGATCGGCCCCCCCGCCTGCTCCGACAAGAGCGGCGCGCCCGTCGGGCCGAGCAACCGACCGGCCTCGTCGAAGTCCCCCGACAGGAACCGGACGGCGCCCTGCACGTCACGGACCTCCACGCGCACCCACACCCGACGCGAGGGGTAGCCCGTCGGCAGCTTGTGTCCCGCGAGGTTGCCCACCGTCACCGTCACCTCCACCGCATCACCCGCCCGCCACCCCTGCACCGCGAGGGTCGCCGCCCGCTCCGTGAGCTGCTGCCGCGTCGCGGCGATGGTGGCATCGAAGGCCTCCGGCGGGGCGTTCGGACGCAGCCAGTCGGCCTGGTCGCGCAGGATTGAGAGCATGAGCGTGTTCCCGCCCACGAAGAGGTGACGCCCAAAGGGCGAACGCACCGCCAACTCGGGATCGTCGGTCCCCCCCCGCGTGTTGGCGGCCTGGGTCGAGATCGCCTCGCCATCCCAGTCGGTCTGGGGCACGTGGCACCCCTGGCAGGTCTGCGCCACCTGAGCGTGCTGCCACTCGAGGTACGGCGTCTGCTCGGCGAAGCCCGCCCCGTTGTAGAGCGTGTGGCACGTCGCGCACAGCTCGGGCCGTCGCTGATGCGGGCGCAGCACCGGCCGGAAGCCGGTCCAGAGCTCCATCGGCTCCGCTCGCAGATCCTCGTGGAGCGCGTTGATCTCCCGCTCATCGCCGATCACGAACCCGCCCGACCAGCTCTCCGGCGCCCCCAACCCCTCCTCCTGGATCTGGTGGCACACGGTGCACGAGACACCATCGAGGCCCAGCAGCGAATCGGGCCCGTCGCCGTCGAGGACCTCCATCCTCTGCGGCGTGTCGTAGACCGCCATCGGCGCGTGGCACCGCAGGCACTTCGCCTCGATCTCCGCCGCCAGCTCGGGGTGCCCCGCCACCTCCGCCGCCACCACCGCGCGCCAGAGCGGATCCCGCGCCGCGTTGGCCATCATCGAAGATCGCCAAAGGTCGAACTGGCTCACCGGACGCCCCGCTCGGTCCCGCATCGCCTCGCTGCGCCCCGTGTTGGTGTGGCATTCGCTGCACGCCGGCGAGGTCGCGAACCGCTCGGTGTCCACGCGCCCGATGGGCGCCAGCCCTTCGCGCAACGCCGCGTCCGGCGAGATCTCCTCCGCGTCCGCGACGCGAGCGTCGGCGGCGTCGAGCCCGCTATCGCCACCGACATCGCCGACGTCGCCCTGATCGGGGGCCGACGGCGCCGCGTCCAGGGGGACGTCGTCTTCCTCACCGGCGTCTGTGCCCTCGGACGCGCCGTCGCACCCCACCAGCAAGCAGAGGAAGAGCAATCGCATCAGGCCTCCGCCAGCGCTCTGAGTTCGTCCAATCTGGCCGGATCGGTACCGGCGGCGCGCGCCTCCTCCAGCGCGTCGCGCCAGTCCGGATGCTCGGACCTCAACAGCGCCTCCGCGAGATCGCCGCGCAGCGCCGGGACCTCCCGCGGATCACAGACGTCAACGGCGCGGCGCAGGTAAGAGGCCGCCTCCACGTGGTCGTCGCCGGTCCGCAGCAAGAGGCGCCCCAGGTTGACCAGAGCCGGCGCGAGCTCGGGGCGTCGGTCGAGCAGCGCGCGGTAGCGACCCTCGGCGGACTCCACGCGCTCGGTGGCGAGTTCCTCCGCGGCCAGGTTGACCTCGATCCGCGTCCGCTCCTCCGGCGGAGCGTGGCGGAGCGCTTCGAGAAAGGCCCGCCGCGCCGCCTCGTGGTCCCCGCCAGCGCTGGCGGCCATCCCCAGCAGGTCCGGGACGAGGTGGGGTCGGCCGAAGCGCCGCAGGAGGCGCTGCCCCTGGGCCAACGCGAAGACGTCGTCGGGGCGACCCTGGGAGAGGAGGCGCAGGGCATCCACGGAGAAACGACGCTCGGCGCGGGCCACCCAGCGGGGGACGATCCAGGCATAGGCGAGGAGCCCACACACGACCGTCGCGACATAGACCGTGAGCACTACCTTCTGGTGACGCAGCGCCACGAGCACCACGAGGGAACACGTGAGCAAGAACCAGCGCGCCTGGAACCGAACCTGCGCCAAGCGCCTCAGTCCACGTGGCGGCGGCAGCAGCGGAAGCCGAGGGCCTCGGTCTTGTAGGTCGGCGCAAACTGGCCGACCTGCCGCCGCTCGCTCTCCTGGCACTGCCAGTTCAGCTCGTCGTGGAACTCCGCGGAGGTCCGCCAACCCCCACCGATGTTGTAGCGATCACGCGAGCTCTGTTCGTTCCTCTTGTTGGTCCACTCCGCGACGTTGCCCGTGAGATCGAAGGCGCCCTCCGGGGTCACGCAGTCCTCGTATTCGCCGGTCGGCGCCTCGCTCGGGAAGTCGGCCCCCGCGGCGGTGAAGGCCTCGCGGATGTTGCACAACCCGTTCACGCTCGGGCCGGTGGCGAAGGCGTTGCGGTCGGGACCCTGGCAGGCGCGCAGCCACTCCTCGTGCTCGCAGAGGCGCCACGCCTTGGAGCCCTCGGCCACCGGGACCGCGGCGCAGGCGGCGTCGGCGTCGGCCCACTTCACCGAGTGCCAGGGGCGCACGCCCGCCTTGGAGCAGGCCGCGGCCTCCCCCAGGGGCGCCTGGTAGTCGAGCACGATGTTGTCGTCGTCGCGGAGCCCGGCGCAGGGGAAGGCCAGGTCCGCCGTGGCCAGCGGGTGGCTGGCCTCGTAGAGGAAGATGTCGAAATCCCGCCCCGTCTCCTCGATGACGAGGGTGGTGTAGGCAGGCGGCCCCGCGCAGGCGAAGGGGCCCTCGATGTCAGCGCGCTTGTCCGCGTCGTCGGCGCAGAGATCCATGGCGGCCGCGTCGGCCTCGACCGCGCCCCCGGCTCCGCCGCCTCCGCCGCCTCCGCCCCCCGGCGAGCACGCCACGAGCAGCGCGGCCCAGATGAAGTGAGTTCGCATCCGGCGTAGAGTGCCAGCCCGTCCGGTCCGACTCCAGCGGAAGCTTCTTGCGCACCACCCTCGCCCGCCCGACGAGCCACCGCGGCGTCGGCCTCCACACGGGCCGAAGCTGCGAGGTCACGCTCCGTCCGGCGCCGGCGGAGTACGGGATCCGAGTCAACGGGACGCCGGCGACCGTCGACGCCGTCATCGACGCTCGCCTCGGGACCACGCTGCGCACCGCAACGGGACCCGTAGCCACCGTCGAGCACCTGCTCGCCGCGCTGTACGCCCTCGGGGTGGACGACGCCGCGATCGAGGTCCTCGGGGGCGAGGTGCCGATAGCCGACGGCAGCGCGGCGATCTGGGCCGACCTCACGGTCGTCGGTGGGCCTGGGCGACGGCGGCCGCTCTCGCCGTCCCACACGGTCGAGGTCCGCGACGGATCGCGCCTCGTCCGCCTCGAGCCCGCCAGCGCCCTCAGCCTCGACGTCTCCGTCGACTTCCCTGGCGTGGGCGCGCAGCGGTTCACCACCGACGACCCGCGCGAGTGCCTTCGCGCCCGCACCTTCGGCTACGCGAGCGACGCCGCCCGGCTCCAGGCGCAAGGTCGGGCCCGCGGCGCGACCCTCGACAACGTGCTCGTCCTCGACGACGCCGGCGTCCCGCTGGGGCGAGACGGGTGGCGGGAGCCCGACGAGCTCGCTCGCCACAAGTGCCTCGACCTTTGCGGTGACCTCGCCCTGCTGGGCCGCCCGCTCCGGGGCCACGTCACCGCCATCGGCGCCGGCCACGCGTTGCACCACGCCCTGGTCCGTGCCACAACCACAGCGACTCGGGAGGAGTGACCATGAGAACGGTATTGTGCGCCTTCGCGGCGCTGGCGCTCGCCTCGTGCGGAGGCCCCCAGAAGCCGGCGATCGAACCCGGCCCGCCGATCCCCAACCTGAACCTCAGCGGCAAGTGGTACAGCCAGGAGTTCGGTGACATGCGCCTCGTGCACACCGGCAAGGGCGTGACCGGGAGCTACGAGGATCCGCGGGGACCCGACCACAACGGCACGGTCAAGGGCACCGTCCAGGGTGACCTGCTGCGCATCGAGTGGATCAAGCGCGGCAACCCCCTCGCCGCCATCCTGCCGGTCCGTGGGAAGGCGTGGCTGCGCATCAAGAACCGCGGCAACCGGCTCGAAGGCCGGTGGGGCTACGACGCCGACGACACCGGAGGCGGCGCATGGACCGCCGAGAAGTCCCAGTACAACTGAGCGCCCTCCCCAGGGTTGGACCTGCCCCGCTTTTCCAGACACCCGATTTGAGGCGACAGTGGTCGCCAAG
>CAYOBQ010000062.1:0-43989 GCA_964402225.1 uncultured Nannocystaceae bacterium
GTCGCGACTCTGCCGCACCGTCCTAGGCGCCACCGCCGGCCCGGAGCTTCCACACCCCATCCGCGCGGGGGATCCGTGCTCCAGGTGGAGGATGGTCCGCTCTCGGCGACGCTCTTCGAGGTTGCGGTCGGGGGACGTTTCCTAGTAGATGAAAACGATTTTCATCGAGGAGGCGACGTGGCCAGTCTCGCTGAGCTCGCTCTCGGGGAGCGGGCGACCATCCATCACGTGGGCGGGGAGCGCGCCTTTCGGCGTCGCCTGATGGAGCTGGGCTTTCTGCCCGGCACCGAGGCGACGCTGCGGCGCGCGGCGCCCCTGGGCGATCCGCTGGAGTTCGAGGTGAGGCACTGCCGCATCTCCATTCGTCGGCGGGAGGCCGCAGCGATCGAGACGATGAGCCCAGCGGCGATTGAGCGGAGACGATGAGCGATCGCCCCCTGGTGGTCCTCATGGGCAACCCGAACACCGGGAAGTCCACCCTCTTCAATGCCTTGACCGGCGCGCGCGCGCGGGTGGGGAACTACCCGGGGATCACCGTCGATCGCGTGGTGCGGAGCCTGCGAGGCGCCGACGTTGACGTCCTCGACGGACCGGGGGCCTACAGCCTCGTCGCGCGCAGCAGCGAGGAGCAGCTCGCCGTGGAGGTCGTGCTCGGACACCACGGCAACGAGCGCCCGGATCTCGTGGTGGCCGTCGTCGACGCGACCAACCTGGAGCGAAACCTATACCTCGTCCTTCAGCTCCTCGAGCTCGAGGTCCCCTTGGTGGTGGCCCTCACGATGGTCGACCAGGCGGAGCGGGACGGGGTCCGGGTGGACGCGTCCGCGCTCTCCAGCGAGTTGGGGGTCCCCGTGGTCCCCACCGTGGCCCGAACCGGTCGTGGCATCGACTCGCTCCGCGAGATGGTGCTCACCACGCTCGAGTGGCCCTCGCCCGGGACGGGGTGGCTCTGGGCCCCCGCCGACGCGTTGGCCGAGGACATCGAGGCCACGACGCCTCTGCTGGGAGATCTTGTCTCTCCGGACGCGCCGGAGGAGGCGCGGCGAGCGATGTCTCTGTGGGCGCTGATGAGCATCGATCCGGCCGACGAGCTCACGCACATCCCCGGCGGGTTGCGGTTGCGCGCCTTGGAGCGTCAGAAGGCGGCTCGTGACGCCGGGCGAGATATTGACGGGGAGGCCGTGGTCGGGCGCTACGCGTGGATCGACTCCGCGGCGCCCGGCTTCGTCGAGCGCAGCGCGGGCGCGGAGAGGGGCGGTGGGCTCGACGCGGTCTTGCTCCACCCGGTCGCCGGCTTCGGCGTCTTCTTGGGGCTGATGCTGGTCGTCTTCCAGGCGCTCTTCGCCTGGTCGGAGCCGGCGATCAAGCTCATCGAGGGGGCGGTCGGCGCCGCGGGAGCCGGCACGCGGGCGGCGCTGCCGGCGGGCATCGTCGCCGACTTCGTGGCCGACGGGCTGGTCGGCGGCGTCGGCAACGTGCTGGTCTTCATCCCCCAGATCCTCCTCCTCTTCATCTTCATCGGGATCCTGGAGGACAGCGGCTATCTCGCGCGCGCGGCGTTCCTGATGGACCGCATCATGAACCGCCTCGGGCTCCACGGACGGGCGTTCGTCCCGTTGCTCTCTTCCTTCGCGTGCGCGGTCCCCGCGGTGATGGCCACCCGCACCATCGAGCGCCGTCGCGACCGAATGCTGACGATGATGGTGCTGCCGTTGATGACCTGCTCGGCTCGGCTGCCGGTCTACACGTTGCTCATCGCGGCGCTGATCCCCTCCACCGTGGTGCTGGGCTTCATCAATGTTCAGAGCCTGGTGATGGTGGCGATGTACTTCTTCGGCGTGGGGATGGCGTTGGCCGCCGCCTTCGTCCTCGGCCGGACCGTCCTGAAGGGGCCACGGGTTCCGCTGCTGCTGGAGCTGCCGCCGCTGCGGCGCCCGTCGACGCGGTCGGTGGGTCGCCTCGCGATGTCGCGGGTGAAGGTCTTCGTACGTGAGGCGGGCACCGTGATCCTATTGTGTACGGTCGTGCTCTGGGGACTGTTGAACTTCCCGCGCACGGGGGCGGAGGTCGACGCGCTCGCCTCCCAGCGCGCGGCGGTGGCCGCGCAGGCGAAGCCCGACGCCAAGGCCCTCGCCGCCCTCGACATCAAGCTCGACACCGCCCGCAAGCAGAACAGCTACGCCGCCGACATCGGGCACGCGATGGAGCCCGCCCTGGCGCCGCTGGGCTTCGATTGGAAGATCGGCGTGGGCCTGCTCGGCGCCTTCGCCGCCCGCGAGGTCTTCGTCAGCACGCTGGGGATCGTCTACGGCGTGGGGCGTGAGGTCGACGAGAACTCGGCCACCTTGCGCGCCCAGCTCCGGGCTGAGCGGCACCCCGACGGGCGGGTCGTCTACACGCCGTTGATGGGCCTCGCCTTGCTGGTCTTCTTCGCCATCGCCTGCCAGTGCATGAGCACCCTCGCCGCCGTGAAGCGCGAAACCCGCGGCTACCGCGCCCCGGCCTTCATGTTCGCCTACATGACGGTGCTGGCGTGGATTTCGGCCTTGGCTGTGTACCAGGGCGGGCGCATTCTAGGGTTCGGCTGAGGAGGAGATTCGATGAAGGGAAACACCGAGATCATCGCCACGCTCAACGAGCTGCTCACAGGCGAGCTCACCGCCGTCGACGTGTACTTGCTCCAGGCTCGGATGTGCCGCGACTGGGGCTACGAGCGGCTGGCCGCGCGGCTCGACCACGAGCGGGAGGACGAGACGCGCCACGCCACGGCGCTCGCGGACCGCATCATCTTCCTCGGGGGCGCGCCGGACGTCGCCCGCCGACTGCCCTTCGAGGTCGGCGATGGCGTCCCGGCGATGCTGGAGAACGATCTGGCCCTCGAGATCGGGGTCGCCGAGGCCCTGAACAAGGCCATCGAGCAGTGCTTCGAGCTCGGCGACGCCGGGACCCGAACCATGCTCCAGCCGCTGCTCCAGGACACGGAGGATGACCACATCTTCTGGCTGGAGTCCCAACTCCACCAGATAGGTGAGATGGGCGTGCAGAACTACCTGCAGACGCAGGCCTGAGCTCACCGTAGGTCGGCCGGCCGCGCGCTCCGCGTCAACGGTCCGGCAGCAGCAGGTTCTCGAAGGGTGCCCGGTTCTTCCAGCGATACGCTTGGAAGTCGCGACGGTCCGTCGACAGAATCCGAGGGTAGGTCACGGTACTTCGCCATCAACTCCGCGATCCTTCCCAGCGGATGGAGATCCACGTCCACCAAAGTGAAGCCCCCCTTCGCGTGCGCTCCGAGGAACAGATCGACAGCCTCGCCCCCGAGGCGCGCGGCGAGGAGATGGCAAACCTCCGTCACCACCGGCCAGGTGACCGCGAGTGGCTCGTCGGCGAGTGAGCTCAGCGCCTCTTGCGCCCGTTCGTGGTGATGATCCCGGGCGTTGGCGAGGGCGACCCAGAAGCCGGAATCAGCGATCACCATGCTTCGACTCGATCCCCGCCAAGAGCTCCTCTTTGTATGTCTCCGACAGCTCTTGCGGACCCTCACCGCAGCCGATGAATCCCGACTCCAACAACGCAAGTCTAGCGCTGCCGCCCGTCGGACAGAGCGTCTGGTAGTAGAGACCCAGCGCCGCGCGCACGACCTCGGAGACGGATTGGCCCGCCATCGTGCGGAGGGCCTCGAGCTGCGCGGCCTGCTGTTCCGTGATTCTCGCGTTGAGTCGCATTCGCCCTCCGACGTCATACGGAGAGCTCAGGGCTTCCACCGGGCGATGAAGAGGTTGGTCTGGTGGTCCGTGCCACCGCGGTTGCTGGCGAAGACCAGCCAGCGCCCGTCGGGGGAGAACATCGGGAAGCCGTCGAAGCCCGGGGCGTAGGTGATCCGCTCCGTCGCGCCGCCGTCGCGTCCGACGAGGTGGAGGTCGAACTCACGGGGCGAGGCGCCGACGTTGCTCGAGAAGACTACGCCGCTCGCGTCGGGGAGCGGGTAGGGGCCGAAGTTCGCCGCGCCGTTGTCGGTGAGTTGGCGCACGTCGCCGCCGTCGGCGTTCGCGATGAAGATCTCCAAAGCGCCCGGGCGCACCAGATTCCTGGCCAGGAGCGCGCGGTAGTCTGCGAGCGCCTTGCCCTTCGGGCGTGACGCGCGCCAGACGATCTCGCTGCAATCCGGGGTGAAGAAGGCGCCGCCGTCGTATCCGGGCGTCTTCGTGAAGCGGCGCAGCCCGGTCCCGTCGGCGTTGGCGATGTAGAGCTCGAGGTCGCCGTCGCGCACCGAGGTGAAGACCACCCGGCCGTCTCTCATGCAGACCGTGGCCTCGGCGTCGTAGCCCGGGCTGGGCAGGAAGGGCCGGGGCTCGCCGCCGGGCGCGTGCCACACCATCTCGAAGCTCTCGTAGAGGGGCCACACGTAGCCTTGAGAGCGATCGGGTGGCGGTGGGCAGGCCGCGTCACCCGACTCCGTGGTCGCGTAGATGAGCCGCTCTCCCTTTGGGTAGGCGAAGTAGCCGCAGGTCGTGCGGCCCTTCCCCGATGAGAGCTGGGTGGTCTCGCCCGTGCTCAGATCGAGGACGTACTGCTGGTCGCAGCCACCCTCGGCCGGGGTCCGCTGGAAGACGAGCTTGCGCCCGTCTGGAGAGAAGTAGGCCTCTGCGTTCTCCCCGCCGAAGGTGAGCTGCCGCAGATCCGCCAGGTGGGCCTCGCGCTCGTCGAGCAGCGCGCCGGCGGCCTCTCCGGCCTGGGGGCTCCACGGCTGCGAGGTCGGGTGATGCGGCTTGGCGGCGCCCTTCTTCCCCCTTCGGCCGAGGGTCGCCTGGAGCGTATGGCGTGCGCCGGCCCGCTCGACGAGGACCTCGATCGTCTCCCCGGGCCGGTGGTCGCGCAGGACGAAGGTCATGTCGTAGAGGTTGCGGACCTCGACGCCGGCCATCCCCCGGATTCGGTCCTTCGCCCGCACGCCGGCGCGGTCCGCGGGGCCGCCCTTGCGGACCCCGGAGAGCAGCACGCCGCCCTCCGCCGAGGTCATCGCGCTGTAGTCCGGGATGGTCCCGAGGTAGGCCCCATACCCGCGACTGTCGCCGGCCATCGCCGGACCCGACGTGGACTCGACGTAGGTCGGTCGGCTCCCCGTGAGCGTACTCTCGAGCAGGTGCGCGAGCATCCGCGCCACGCGGCCGCCGCCCTCGAAGTTCAGCGCTTCGGCGTCGTCTCCCGGCGTGTGGTAGTCGGTGTGGGCGCCGCTGAAGAGGTGCACGACCGGCACGCCCGCGGCGTAGAAGGGGGTCTGGTCGGAGGGGCCGTAGCCGTCGCCGCTGCCCTCCACCTTCAAGCCCGAGACCTCTCCCGCCGCGGCGAGGCGCGCCCTCCACTCCGGCGCGCTGTCAGCGCCGAGCGCCTGCAGCTTGCCATCTCGGACGCGACCAACCATGTCGAGGTTGATCATCGCCACCGTGTCCTCCATCGGACGCGCGGGGTTCTTGGTGTACCAACTCGAGCCGCCGAGCCCGATCTCCTCCGCCGTGAAGGCCACCACGACCAGCGTCCGGCGCGCCTCGTCACCGAGGGTCGTGCGCAGCGTGTCGACGCCGCAGAGCATGGCCGCGACCCCCGAGGCGTTGTCGTCGGCGCCGTTGTGGATCGCCTTTGTGTCGGGCTCGAAGGAGCCACGGCCGCCGAAGCCGAGGTGGTCGTAGTGGGCGCCGACGACCACCGTCTCGCCGGCCAGCGCGCCCCGCCCGGGGAGCACGCCGATGACGTTGTGCACGGCGGCCACGGCCTGCCGGAGATCGACGCGGCCCGCGAGGTGCACGGCGGGGAGCGCGACCGTGCGCGGCGCGTACTTCGAGTCGATCTCCGCCCGAAGCGCCGCGAGGTCGTGGCCGCCCTTGGCGAGCCACGCCGACGCCGTCGACCACGTCGTCTGGAGGACCGGGAGCCCGGCGTCGGAGGTGGGCCCGCCCGTACGCAGCGGCGGGGGGCGGTCCGGCTCGTCCGCCGAGCGCGGGGCGGCCACCATCACCAACGCGGCAGCCCCCGCTTCGCGGGCGACGAGCGCCTTCCTGCGCAGATCCGACCAGCGGCTCGGCCGCTTGCCGTCGAAGGGGCTCTCCGCGTCCTCCTCGCCGGGCTCGTAGCGCAGGGCGAGCACGACCTTCCCGCGGACGTCTGCGCCAGCGTAGTCGTCGTAGCCCAGCGGCTCGGCGCGGATGCCGTAGCCCACAAAGACGAGCTCACCGTCGAAGGCGCCGACCGACGAGAAGCCGAGGGGGTTGAAGTCGGCGCCGACACGCAGCGGCGTGCCAGCGCTCGTCAGCGTGTTCTCCTCGCCCAAGGTCACGCCGACCGTCGCCTCGAAGCCCTGCCGATGCGCCCCCGGGAGCACCTCGCCGAGGCGCGAGACGAGGTAGTCCCCGGCGCGCTTCAGGCCCGCCGTGCCGACGCCCCGGCCCTCCATCGAGTCGTCGGCGAGGGCCCGAGTGATCTGCTCGAAGCAGGCCGTCGGGGGGGTCGGCAGCGCGGGCTCGGGGGCGGCTCCGCAGCCGACGAGAGACGCGGCGAGCAGCAGCCTCACCATGATCCGGTGCTCGGCATCGAGGCCCACGGCTCGCGGACGGGCAGCGGGTCGCCGCGTTGGAGCAGCTCGACCGAGATCTGGTCGGGGGAGCGTACGAAGGCCATACGACCGTCGCGGGGCGGCCGCAGGATGGTGACGCCCCCCGCCTGGAGCCGCTCGCAGGCGGCGTAGACGTCGTCCACCGCGAACGCGAGGTGCCCGAAGCCCCGTCCGCTGCTGTAGGGCTCGGGCTCATCCCAGTTGTGGGTGAGCTCGATCTCCGCGGGGTCGTCGGGGTCGGGCGTGGTCAGGAAGACCAGCGTGTAGCGACCCTGCGGCGAGTCCTTTCGGCGGCTCTCGACGAGACCGAGGTGGGCGCAGAAGAACTCGAGGGCGGCGTCGAGGTCGTAGACGCGGATCATCGTGTGGAGGTAGCGCATGGCGGCATCGATACCGCCAACCGGGGCGCTACACCAGGAGTTGGGCGAGCAACACGACGGCGGCGGCGGAGGTGGCCAGCGCCGCGGGCCCGGCCCACGGACGGTAGCCGACCATCTCGGCGTGGGTGGAGGCGGGTGGGAGCAGGGCCGGCATCGATGGCTCGGCGTTCAGGGCGCCCCCGAGGACGGGGGCCGGGGTGGGGGTCGGCGGATCCGCGAGATCGATGGGCTCCGGCGTCGGCTCGGGCATGGCGGCGGGGGGGTCCGAGAGGTCGAGGGGGGCCGCTTGTCGCGACATGTCGGAGTAGAGGTCCGACGGCGGCATCGCGATGTCGAGCTCCATTTGGTCCAGGGCCAGCAGCATGGTGCGCGCGTCGGCGTAGCGGGCGTCCGGGTCGTGGGCCAGGGCGCGCTGCACGATGCGGTCGAGGGCCTCGGGGATCGCCTCGCCGCTGCCGTTGCGGGTGAGGGGCTGCGCGTCACGCTTGGCCCCGCTGCGCAGGAGCCCCTCGTAGTTGTTGACCGAGAAGAGGCGCCGGGCGGTGACCGCCTCGTACATCACGACCGCCAGCGCGTACAGGTCAGCGGGCGGGCCCACCTCCAAGCCGCGGATCTGCTCGGGGGACATGTAGCTCGGGGATCCGACCATGACGCCGGCGCCGGTGAGCGGACCGCCCCGCGTCTCCAGCAGCTCCGCGTCGGCGACGGCGCTCTTGACGACGCCGAAGTCGAGGATGCGACAGGTGAAGTCTTCCCGCGTGCCGCTGAACATCACGTTGTCGTGCTTGAGGTCGCGGTGGACCAGACCGGCGTCGTGGGCGGCGGCGAGGCCCAACAGGACGTGGCGCGCCACGCGGATGATGTCTCGCGAGTTGAAGGGCCCGTTGCGATTCACCTCGTCGCGGAGCGTGTGCCCCTCGACGTAGGCCATCACCAGCCACAGCGTGCGGTCGGCCTCGACGCCGAAGTCCAGGAGCGGCACGACGTAGGGGCTCTCCACGGCCGCGCCCGCCTCCGCCTCGCGGATGAAGCGCATCCGAATCGAGGGGTGGGTGGCGTATTGCTCGCGCAGGAACTTGATCGCGACGTCGCCGCCTGTCTTCTCGTCGTGGGCGCGGTAGACCGTGCCCATGCCGCCCATGCCGAGGCGCTCGACGATCGCGTAGCGGTCGGCGACCTGCTCGCCGAGCCAGGCGTCGCGCCCGGCGCGGGTCAGCGCTCGGCGGGTCACCAGGAAGGCGCCGTCTTGTTCACAACGGCGACCGTCGCCAGGGCGCCGGCAACGGGGACAGACCAGCGCGTCGTCGCGCCGTGCATCGGGCTCGGACCACATACCTTCACTATCGGCTCGGGGCCGGGGTGTGGATGAGCGGGGGGTCGCCGAGTGAACGGCGGGACACGGTCGGCGTCGCTTTCGTCGCGACGACGGCGTCTCGCCCGTTGGCACACCGGGTGCACCGCCAGCGTGGGAACGGAGGTCAGATCATGAAGCGCATCGCCCCCCTCATCGCCTGTGTTGCAGCCGCGTGCAGCCTCGAGATGTCCGACGACTACGCCACCGCCGAGCTCTCCCTCGAGATCGACGTCGTGGCCGACGGCGAGGGCTCCACCGAAGTGTGGGCCAGCGTGGCGGACGCCTACGGGGCTTCGGTCGAGCTCGCCGATGAAGACGAGATCGTCGCCACCGTGGGGGGGGACGCCCACGACCTGGAGGAGCGAGGTCTCGGCGAGTACATGGCGGAGGTCTCCGTCGACCACGTGGGGGCGCGCTTCGAGGTCGCCCTGTTGCGTGACGAAGCCGCCAGCGCCAGGCGCACGGGCGTCCACCTCCCGGCGCCCTTCGACTTCACGGCCCCCGCCGCCGGGGCGAGCTTCCGCACCGACGACGACACGATCGCGATCACCTGGGACCGCCGGGCGAGGGATCCGATGCGAGTGGCCCTGGAAGGGTCGTGCATCGATGACCAACGAGTCGAGTTGTCGGCGGACGTCGGCCGCTTCCTGGTGCACCCGGGCACCCTCGACCTCTTCGGCGAGGGGTGTGTGGTGGAGGTGCGCGTGGAGCGGGTCCGCGTCGGTGAGATCGACGGCGCGCTGCGGGGCGGCCGCATCGAGGCGAGGCAGGTCCGGAGGACCGAGATCTACGTCTCGAGGGGCTGGTGAAGAGGGCCGGCGCGGCTTCACCGTAGAGGCGTGGACCAACTCCCCAGAGACGCTCGCGCTGCGCGCACCCGCCGGTTTCGGCGTCGCGAAGCCGACCGATACCCTCGGATATCGCCACGGCTCTTCGCCTTGAACTCGGCCGGCAGCCACGCGCATCACTTGGTCCCTTTGTCTGCTAGGCTCGCCAGCCAAGTAGAATCTGGAGACCCCATGGGACGGACGGTCTTGCTCCTGCTGCTGCCGCTGATGGCGGGCGCCGGTGGGTACGAGAGGGTGGCGCAGCGCATCATCGCCGAGGCGCGCGCGAGCGAACGAAGCTGGACGCTGCTCACCGAGCTCTGCGACGACATCGGGCATCGGCTCAGCGGGTCGAAGAGCCTCGAACGCGCCGTCGAGTGGGCGATCGCGCGGCTGAAGGCGGCGGGGCACGAGAATGTGGGCGGCGAGGAGGTGATGGTGCCTCACTGGGTGCGGGGCGCCGAGTCGGCGGAGCTGCTGGAGCCGACTCGCCGTCCGCTGGTGATGTTGGGTGTGGGGCGCTCGGCGGGGACGCCGCCCGCGGGGGTCGTGGCGGAGGTGCTGGTCGCGGCGGATGAGGCGGCCTTCGAGGCCCTCGGCGATCGCGTCCGAGGGCGCATGGTGCTCTTCGACAATCCGATGCCGGCCTACGACGCGGAGAAGGGGGCGGGGTACGGTCAGACGGTGCGCTTCCGTGGCAAGGGGGCGCGTCTGGTGCAGGGGAAGGGCGGCGTGGCGGCGCTGGTGCGCTCGGTGACGGCGCACAGCTTGCGCACCCCGCACACGGGGAGCCAGAGCTACGGCGAGGGGCTGCCCGACATCCCCGTCGCGGCGCTGACGACGGAGGACGCGGCGCTCATCTCTCGCCTGGTGGCTCGTGGCAAGAAGGTGGTCGTTCGCCTGAGGATGGAGGCGAAGCACCTGCCGGACGCGAGGTCCCACAACGTGGTGGCCGAGCTGCGCGGGCGGGAGAAGCCCGACGAGGTGGTCGTGATCGGCGGGCACCTCGACTCCTGGGACGTGGGCCAGGGCGCCCACGACGATGGCACCGGCGTGGTGATGGCGATGGAGGCGCTGGGCGTGCTGCGCCGGCTGGGGCTCCGCCCGCGGCGGACGGTGCGCGTGGTGTTGTGGACCAACGAGGAGAACGGGCTGCGCGGCGCCAAGGCCTACGCGAAGCGGCACGCAGACGAGGTCCACGTGGCGGGTATCGAGAGCGACAGCGGTGGCTTCGACTTCAAGGGGTTCTCACTCGACCACGCGGACGACGCCGCGAAGGCGCGGGCGGTGGCGACGCTGCAAGGCTACGCGCCGCTCTTCGCCCCGCTGCTTCCAGCCCCCGACACGCTCGCCTGGACCGGATTCTCGGGCGCGGATCTGAGCCCGCTGAAGCCACGTGGCGTCCCGCTGATGGGGCTGCGCGTCGATGGCTCGAAGTACTTCGACTACCACCACACGCCAGCCGACACGCTCGACAAGGTCGATCCGAAGGCGTTGGCGAACGACACCGCGGCGATGGCCCTCATGGCGTACTTGCTGGCGGATCTGCCGGGGCGCATCGACGCCCGGAAGGGGGCCTCGCGATGAAGCACGACGTGTCGCGACCCAACGCACCCTTTCGCTCCTCGGATGACCGGCTGGAGATCCACCAGATCCCGGTGGCGATGGACAACCTGGTCTGGCTCGTCGCCTGCACCGAGACGGGACAGGCGGGCGTCGTGGATGGACCGCCCGACGCGGGCCCGGTGCTGGCGGCCTGTGAGGCCCACGGCTTGACGCTCACGACGGTCCTCAACACGCACACGCATTGGGACCACATCGGGATCAACAAGGCGCTGCAGTCGGCGGGGTTGCTCGACTCCATGCGGGTCTACGGCTCGAGGCTGGCGGCGGCGGACGTCCCGGGGCTCACCGATCCCGTCGACGAAGGGGACTCGGTACAGATCGGGGCCGTCGCCGGTGCGGTGCTGTTGACGGAGGGGCACCTCGCGGGGCACCTCTCCTTCGTCTTCGACGACGTCCTCTTCTGCGGCGACACGATGTTCGCCGGCGGCTGCGGCTACCTCTTCGACGGGGCGCCGGAGAAGATGCACGACAGCCTCACGCGACTGGCGGCGCTGCCGGAGCGCACGCGGGTCTGCTGCGCCCACGAGTACACCCAGGACAATCTGCGCTTTGCGTGGTCCGTGGAGCCGGACAACGAGGCGCTGGCGGAACGCATTCGGCGGGTGTGGTCGCTTCGCGCGGAAGGGCGCTGCGCGGTGCCGAGCACAATCGGCGTGGAGCGCGCCACCAACCCGTTCTTGCGCCATTCGAGCGCGACCTTGCGGGGGCAGGTGGCGCGGCAGATGCCGGGGTCGACGCTGGAGACGCCAGCGGAGGTGTTCGCCGCGACCCGAGCGCTGAAGGATACGAAGGCCTACCGGGACGCCGGGGACGCCGGGCTGCCGCTCTGAGATCGCGTCTCGGCGAGCTCTGGCGGGCGGCGGCCGACCGCTTGAAAGAACAAAACGCACGATCCGCGTGACGGCTCGCCGAGTCGACTCCACCAACGGTGCGCTGGGACAACCACGCCCAGCCCTGGTTGTCGCTGTTCAAGCGGCCGTTTGGAGGAGATGAATCAATGACTCGATGCTCGAAGACGGCCCTCGCGGCCGCCCTCATTTCCCTGTGGGTGGCCACCCCCGCCCTGGCCTTCGACCCCGCCCAGCTCGACGTCTTGCTCGACGGCGTCGAGCGGTGGAACGCGTGGCGCGCCGCGAACCCCGAGACGCCGGTCGACCTCACGGAGGCGCCCCTCGACGGCATGTCCCTCGACGAGGCCGATCTGCGAGGGGCCGACCTCGGGGGCGCGAACCTCGCCGGCGCATCGCTGGCCTACGCCGTGCTCATCGACGCGAACCTCGGAGGCGCCGACGTCACCGGCGCAGACTTCTTCGGCGCTCGCCTCGAGGGCGCGCGACTCAAGGACCTTCGAGGTGCGACGCCGTCGGTCCGCTGCGCGAGCGATAGCTGTGTGGTCCAGGCCGGTCTGAGCCTCGGCCTGCGAGGCGAGAGCACGATCACCGGCGGTCGCTACCACCAATGGAGTTGGCGCAACGCCCGCCACCGGCGGCAGTTCCAGAACATCGACACGGTCCACTCCGCCTTCTCGAGCCAGCCCTCCTTCAACGCCGTCGCCTTCCCCAGCCGGCGAGCCACCCGCACCATCACGCTCAGGGCCTGCGACGCGGGCTTCGGGCGGGGGGCGTGTCGCAGCGCCAGCGTGACGGTCGTCGTGCGCCCCGCGCCGCGGCCCGTCGTCCGATGTGGGGACGACGACACGTGCGAGGTCCGAGCTGGCGCCTCCCTTCGCGTCTCCGCCGACAGCCGCAACTCGCAGCTTCGCTACCATCGCTACGCTTGGCGAAGCGGGGCCGGTCGGATCCGCGGGGCTACGGTCGACGCGGGCGCCGAGCTCACGAGCGCGATGGATGTCTCCGCGAGGCCGTTCCGCGCCGGGGCCCGCGTTCAGGTGTGGATCACCGCCTGCTCCGCCGGCTTCGGCTCCGGCGCGTGTGTCACCACCACCCGCCGGATCAGGGTCACCGCCATGCCGGCGCCCACCATCGACTGCGCCGGCGGGGTGTGCACCGTCCAGAGGGGTCTACACCTCCGCCTGTTCGGCGACAGCTCCGCCAGCGAGGCGCGCTACCACCAATGGAGCTGGCGAGGCGCGCGCGGGCGAGCGGAGGTCCGCAACTACGACACGGCACGCTCCGCCTTCGCGAGTCGGGCCAGCGTCGACGCCAGCACCCTCTACAATCGCCGCACCGTGCGGACCGTCGTGCTGGAGGCCTGCGACACCGGCTTCGGGCGGGGCAACTGTGGTCGACAGAGCGTGCGGATCAACATCACCCCGGCCCCCTCCCCGGTCCTGCGTTGCCGAGGTGACGACACCTGCGAGGTTCGCGCGGCCGCATCCCAGAACGTCGCGGGGGACAGCAGAAACTCGAGCTTCCGCTACCACACCTATCGCTGGCGAAACGGCGGCCATCGGCCCCAGACGGTCAACATCGACGCTGGCCGCGGCCTCACGAGCTCCACGAACATCAGCACCTCCGGTTTCCGGCCCCGGGCCCGAGTCCCCGTATCTCTCACCGCCTGCAGCACCGGATTCGGAGCCGGAACCTGCGTCCGCAGCGTGCGCACGCTACAGCTCACCCCGGTGCCTCCCCCGACGCTCACGTGCGAAGGCGGACCCTGCGAGGTTCAGGCCGGACGGAGCCTCGCGCTGATGGGAGACACCACGAGCACCGGCGCCCGATTCCATCGGTGGATCTGGCGGGGCGCCACCCGTCGCCCTCTGAGCAACGATGTCGACACCGCTGGGTCCAACTCGAGCCGGATCACCTTCAGCGCCCTCGACTTCCCCAGCCGAAGGACCACGCGGACGGTCACGCTCGAAGCCTGCTTCCGCGGCTTCGGACGGGGAGACTGCCGAAGAGCTTCCGTGATCATCGTCGTGGGCCCGGCGCCTCCACCCTCCCTTCGATGTCTCGACAGCGCCGCGTGCGAGGTCCGCGCCAACAGCACCCTGGGCCTCTCGGGCGAGAGCCACCGCTCCCACCTCCGCTACCACACCTATGGCTGGCGCGACGTCTCGGGGCGCTACCGCCGGATCAACATCGACAGCGGCGCCCGCCTCACCAGCGCGACGACCTTCAACCCCAACGGCTTCCGCCCGGGGGCTCGGGTACGCGTGGGGCTCACCGCCTGCGCCACCGGCTTCGGCGCCGGCACCTGCGTCCCCACTCACCGGGTGGTCACCGTGGTCGCCCCTCCGCGGCCGACCATCGGCTGCGACGACGACCCGTGCACCGTCCAGGCGGGGCGGACGCTCACCCTGCGGGGTAGAGACGGCGCCCGCGGACGCTACCACCAATGGACCTGGTTCGACGGCGTCCTGCGATCGCGAGTCCACCGCGTCGAGGTGCGGGGGCCGTCCTTCTCCAGCGAGGTCATCTTCGACGCCAGGCGGTTCCGCAACGGGCGAGCCCAACGAAGAGTTACGCTCGAGACCTGCACCAGGGGGTTCAGCCGGGGGTTCTGCCACTCGACCCGCCTGCGCGTCACCATTCTCCCCGCGCCACCCCCGGATCTCCAATGTCGGGACGTTGACGGTTGCCGCGTCGTGACGGGCACCTTCATGACCCTCGCGGCGGACAGCAACAACTCCGGGCTCCGCTACCACACCTACCGCTGGCCCCGGCGGTTTGGGCGTGGCGTCCGCCAGACCTCCATCGACACCGGAGCCGATCTCGTCAGCACGGCACGGCTCTCCGCCGCGGGGCGCCGGGCGGGCGAGCGGGTGCGGGTGGAGGTCACCGCCTGCGCCAGGCGGTTCGGCTCCGGCACCTGCGCCAGCACCGTACGCACGATCACCGTCGTCGCGCCGCCGCCACCGGCCATCACCTGCCCGGCTGGCTCCTGCCGCGTCTATGCGGGTCACAGCTTCATCCTGGACGGCGAGAGCTCGCGCTCCGGTGCGGCCTATCACCGCTGGACGTGGCGCGACGCGAGTGGGCGCGACCAGCGCTTCAGCTACCGCACGCCCGCGCCGACCTTCGCCAGCCGGACCCGCTTCGACGCCGCCGGCTTCCCGGGGGCGGAGGGCGGCTCGCGGACCGTCACCCTCGAAGCCTGCACTGACGGCTTCGACCGCGGAGATTGCCGGCGCGCGAGCGTCGAGATCGTCATCCTCGCCCTGGCCCCACCGGACCTCCGATGCCTCCCAGCGGGCTCCTGCGAAGTCGAGGTCGGCGGCACCCAGCGCCTGGTCGGGAACAGCAGGCGCCCGGGCCTCCGGTACCACACCTATCAATGGGGCGACGCGGCGGGCCGGGAGCGGACGATCCAGATCGAGGCCGGCGTCGAGCTGACCAGTGAAGTGGTGGTTGACGCGGCGGGCTTCCCAGCCGGCGCCAGCGTGCGCGTCACGCTGACGGCCTGCGGATCCGGCTTCGGCGTCGGCACCTGCATGAGCACGTCACAGACGCTCACGATCACCGACCCGGCGGGCCCCACGATCAACTGCGGCCCGGAGGATTGCGTCGCCCGGCTGGGGGAGGGTGTCGAGCTCACGGGCGACGCCAGCGCGAGCCGGCTGGGTTACCACCAATGGCGGTTCTTCGATCTCATGGGCGCCGAGCAGAGCGCCCAGTTCGACACCAGCAACGCCGGGTTCATCTCCACCTTCTTCCTACCCACCATCGGCTTCCACACCCTTCTGGAGCCGGCGGACATCGACCTCGAGCTGGAGGCGTGCGAGGTGGGCTTCGGATCCGGCCTCTGTCAGCGGGCCCTGGTGACGGTGCGTGTCGAGCCCGCGCCCCTGATCACCTGCGAGGCCAGCGACTGCGCCTTCCCGGCCGGGTTCGACATCGGCCTGATGGGGACCGCCTCAGCCCTGGCCCGCCGCTTCCACACCTGGAGTTGGGAGGACGCCAACGGCCAGCAAGTCTCCCAGGCGATCGACGCGCCCGAGTTCGTCTCGAGCATCGAGATCGGCCGCCACGACTTCCAGCCCGACGAGCCCCTCATCGTGCTGCTCGAGACCTGTCAGGATGGGTTCGGGGAGGGGGCCTGCGAAGAGGCGACCCGGCGTCTCACGGTCGGCCCCCCGAGGGACTTCGTAGCCTTCGACTGAGGGGACTGAGGGAGATCCCCGAACCACTCGGGGCGCACCACGAAGAGGCCGATCCAGAACACGCCGGCCAGCGAGACGAAGCCGGGGATGGCGAGGAACCAGATGGTGACGTGGAACGCCATCAGGGTGGTCATCAGACCGAAGCGCACCCGCCAGGTGGGCCACAGGACGAAGGCCGCCGCGCCGACCTCGATGACGACGGTGGCGACGTTGGCGAGCTGCCACACCCAGATGTTGTCGTAGTAGTCGAAGGGCGGGCCGCCGAGCAGGTGGAATATCGGGCTGTCGCGCATGAAGATCATCGAGAAGGCGTGGGTGGTGGTGCCCGTCATCCAGGCCACTCCCTTGTCGAGGGGGAGCACCTTGGCGAGGCCCGCGGCGATGTAGACGAAGCCGAGCCAGGCGATGCACAGCTCGAGGGGCCATCGGTAGTGGTGGGGGGCGCGGTCGAGGGGGCGGCGGCGCAGCAGCGCGTCTACGGACCAGGCGTCGCCGGCGGGGGCGAAGCACAACAGGAGCAGCGGCACCGGGTAGTAGAGCCAGTCATTGTGGAAGAGGCTCACGCGGAACCAGAGGTCCTGGGTGGCGAGGAAGAAGATCAACGTCACGACGGTGCTGAGGCGCGTGAGCAGGCCGATCGTGAGCAACGTGCCGGCGATGACGCCGCCTGCGACGAGGGCTTCGTAGTGGGACCACAGGAAGCTCTCGAGGGCGGGTGGGAACCAGGTCTGGGCGAGCTGGTGGTGGCGACCGCGCAGGACGCCGAGCACCTCCGTCGAGGGCGAGAGGAAGACCTGCGTGACGAGGTAGGTGCCCATCAGGATGCGCACGGCGGCCAGGTGTCGGGCGGAGCCGGGTTTCGAGAGGTTGTCGTAGAAGTCAGCGAGGGCCATCGGCGCCTCGCAGACTCTCCGGGTGGAGGACCCGACCGTCGTGACAGGAGTATTCGACCTCGGCGAGGTCGACCCGCAGGACGCTGGGCCGCTCGCTCACCTTGGCGTTGAACCACGCTTGCAGGCGCTGGTCGATGGGGAGGTACATCCGCAGCAGCCAGCCGAGTCGGTAGTCGCTGTCCTCGATGTAGCGCGGGAAGGGCCAGCGTTGGAGCATCAGCGGCGCGATGTGGGGCCCGTCGGTCTCGGTGACGACGACGTGGCGCTCCTGGAAGCTCTCGTGGGGGTAGGGCTCCATGCCGACGCTGAACATCGCCACGGGGGAGAAGGGGTAGCGCTCGTAGCGGAGGAGCATGTGGGCGCTGGCGACGGTGAGGAAGAGCAGGAACGCGAAGCGGGCGGGGGCGGGGACGGCGCTCATCCCGCGCCAGAAGTGGCGCAGCAGCCAGAGCGCGAAGAGCAGGGCGGGCAGGGACGCGGCGCCTTGCAACCACGCGGTCCAGCCGCTCAACGGGATGGCCGGCCAGGTGACGTCGATGGGCGACAGGATGAGGCGCGCGGCGAAGTCGAGGGCGCAGACGATCGAGATCGTGATCGAGATTGCGATCGCGATCCGGGCGAGGGGTCGGTTCATGTCCACCTCAGAACGGCGGTGACGGCGCGGTGGTCGGAGAGGGGGTCTGTGAGCGTCCGGTGACGCTCAAAGGCGATCGATCTCGAGGTCAGCACCCAGTCCAGGCGCGAGTCGGTTCGATGGAAGGTCCCGTGGCCGTCGTCGCCGGGGCGCCAGGCGATCAGGTCGAGGGCGTCGACCAACGCCTGTAGCGTCTGCTCGCGTCCGCTCCAGCGGCAGTTGAAGTCGCCCATCACGACGACCGGACGGCCGCGCTCGTGGACCGTGCGCACGAGATCGACGAGTTGCCGGCGGCGCACGGCCGCCCGCGAGAAGTCGAGGTGCAGCGAGACCACGTCGACCGAGCGACCGTCGAAACGCACCGCCCCCACCACGAAGCCCTTCGTCGGCGTCGGCGGGGATCTGCGGAAGCGCACCGAGAGACCGTCGTCGATGGCCCGATTCGCGAGCAGCGCGGTGCCGTAGGCGAGCCGCGGCCCTCGGACGTGGGCGCCGCGCAGATACCACCCGAGGCCCGCGCGGTCGGCGATGAGATCGGCGTGATCGATCTGCCCGCTCCAGAAGGAGGGGGCGTCGGTCTCCTGCAGCGCGACGATGTCCGGGGCCTCGCGGGCGATGACGTCGCCGATTTGCTCGAGGTTGTCGTAGATGCGGTGGCGTCGTTGCAGCGTTTGATGAAGCCCGCGTGCCCGCCCGTGGGCGGTGTTGAGCGTGAGGACCCGCAGGGCGTCGCCGTCGGTGCCGGAGTGCTGCTCGATCCGGTGCACGGTGGGGTGCGTGCGGCGCGGCCCGAGGTCCTCCACGTGTACGCGGCGCCGCCACCAGCGCGGATGCTCTCGTTCGATGTGCTTCGTGCTCACCACCGGCTCCACTTCGTGGCCGCGTCGATGATCGCAGCGCCCCACAGCGGGGCGGCGAAGATCAGCCCACGTTTCCACATCCCGCCCTCGGCTTCACCCACATCTGCACGCATCTGTGCGTCGAGGACCTCGGTGCCCACCGCGTTTCGCAGGACCGGAAGGAGCCGCTCGCGGTGTCGGGCGGCGCCGGTGACCCGCTCCAGCGCCCGGGCCGCCTGCGGCCAACGCTGTGCGGTCTGAGCGAAGGCGGACCGGACCGGGCCGGCGTCGACGTGGATCGAGTCGAGCGGGCGCCCCTCGTCCCACCCGCTGCCGTGGGTGTAGGTGAAGCTGGCGGCGCCGCGCGCGATGGTCTGGCATTCGGCGCCGCGGGCGAAGATCGAGGCGGGCAGCTCGTCGGGATCGGGGAGATCGAAGAACTCGATCCACGCCTCGCGCAGCGGCAGGCCAGGGACCCGGCGCAGCTCCGTCTCGAGCTGTGCCCCGAGGTCGTACTTGTTCTGGCGCATCGTCGCGTCGAGGCGGTGGCGTTGGCGCTCGGCGAGGACGATGCCCGCGACGGCGCCGAGCAACAGCAGGCCGGGCTTCTGGAGGCGCACCGGCCCCGGCGGGGGACGCCGGCCACGGACCCAGCCGACGAAGTCGTCCCAGAACGCCGCGGGCAGGGCGCACAGCGCCGCCGAGAGCGCGGAGATGGTGGCGTCCCGCGCGAAGCCCAGCTCGCGGCGGTGGAGCATGAAGTCCCGCTCGGCGTCACAGGGATCGGTCTCCAGGAGCTGGAAGATCCGCTCTTCGAGAAGTCGCCGTCCCCGCTCCTCGCGGTGGGCGTCGTCGTCGCGCCAGCCCTCGACCATCGGGTGGCTACCGCTGATCGCGCGCGGCTCGACCCAGATCGTCGAGTAGGTCTTGGACCACGTGGAGTGGGAGTAGCGGCGCTCGCCCTCGGAGTCGGTCCGGTAGTGGCGGGTCTCGCTCCAGCCGACGTGGACCCGGCGGAGGAAGCAGGCGCGGTAGGTCTCCCAGAGGCGCGCGCTGTGCATCCCGATGCCTGTGAGGGCGGCGGCGAGCGGGCGCACCGAGCTCAGGCAGTCGCGCTCGCGTAGGTCGAGCAGCGCCCCGTGGAGCTCGTACCAGTACTTGCCACCGGCGCCGAAGTAGCCCACGACGGCGCCAAGCTGGGGCGCCATGGCCGAGAGCACTCGTTGGCGCAGCGCTTCGTCCTCCGCGCCGCCCTCGCCGGTCGCGTACCAGACGCCGTCCGCCGCGAGGCACGCCACGGCGGCGCCGACGCCTCCGGCGCGTCGGAGCAACGCGCGTCGGTCGAGGGACGCCTGCGCCAGCGCCTCGACCTCCCGGGCGCTGAGTACGTCCGCCCGCGGATCGAGGTCTTCGAGCACGTCGTAGGCCAGCTCGAGGGCCCGGCCGTTCACGTCGACGGCGATCCGCGGCGCGTCTCCTTCGAGGTCGAAGTCGTCCACCGCCGCCGACACCACGGCCCGCGTGCCGGGCGCGAGGCGGACGGCTACGCCGCGGGCGTCGCGGGCGGTGGCGCCCCCTCGGAGCACGAGGGCCACGCCGCGGGGGAGGACCGCCCGCTCATCGCGCAGGAGCAGGTCCTCGAGGCCGCGCACCGCGATCTGGGTGTCGGTGTCGGTCCCGCGGTGCCCGAGACCGCGGGCGCGCTCGGCGTCGAAGTCAGCCGTGGCCTCGGCGTCGTCGGTGCGCACCTTCGCCTCGTCGACCAGCGCCGCGAGGGGCAGGAAGTACTTCCGTGGCGTCCAGCGGTGCGCCTCCTCGTAGACCACGCCCAGGCTGTGGCTGTTGTCGCTGAGGCGCCCCACCAGGATGTCGCCCTCGTGCTCGGCGACGGTCAGCACGGTGCCCCCCCCGATGCGGACGACGGCGCCGTCGATGGGGTCGTAGAGATCGATCGGCACCGAAGCGACGAGGGGGGCGCCGGCCTCGAAGGCGGCGCGGAGACGCGCTCGCTCGGCGGCCTCGATCTCCGCCTCCGCGGCGACCTCGAGGTGCGCCTCGCGCCGCGCCTGGGCGATCAGCGCGTCGATGCTGAGCGACCCCTCCACCGCGCGCTTCAGTCGCCGACGCGGTCGGCGGCCGCCGGGCAGGGGTCGCCGTCGCAGACGTCGATGATCTCGCCGGTACGGAAGAAGTGCACCATCTGCTCGGTGTGGGCGTCGAGGTGCTGGGGCGACTCGTGGGGGTCGCCCCACTCGTCCTCCTCCGGCGGCACGTTCCCCGACGGCGGCCAGGCGTTGCCGAAGTGCCACAGGACGAGGCCGGATCCCTGGTGTGGATAAGGTGTCTCGGCCACCAGATCGACGGTCCGCTCACCGTCGTAGTCCGCCATCACCGCGAGGCCGACGCCGCTGCGGGCGGCGACCTCCATCGTCGCCACCTCGACCTGGTAGTCGCCCTTCGCGGGGGCCGCGATCACGGCCCGGGCTGCGCGCCCGGGGAACGGCTCCGCGCTGATGTGGCGGTAGTAGCTCACGGGATCGGTGCCGTCCCAGAGGAGCTGCACGGCGGCCAGCGCCACCGCCTGGTCCGGGGGGGCCGTATAGACGGCGGACAGCACCGCGAAGAACTCGGCGAAGTCGATGGAGCGGTGGAGGATCGTCGAGTAGTTGATCCCCGGTACGCCGAGCAGGCCGCGCGTAGTGTCCTTGGCCACCGCCATGTAGGTCGCCCCGAAGATCCCCCCCTGGGAGCGCCCGAAGTAGTAGTTCTGGCTGTCGTCGAGGACGATCCCGCGGTCGGCGATCTCCGGCACCGTCTGGAGCCTGCGCCGCGCGGAGCGGGCGAGCAGCACCCACTCGAGCATGCCCTGGTGAAGGCGGTCGGCGATCCAGGGGAAGAGGTTGAGATCGCTGACGATCGTCAGGGCGTTGGCGTCGCGATCCCACGCCGACATGCCGACCAGGTCCGCGGCGAAGAAGACCAGGTGCTCGTGGAAGCCGATCCGGCTGTTGAAGGCACCGCACGGGCGTGGCGGCCAGCGCCCGCAGGGGCGCGTCCAGCCGATGTCCACCGCGTCGCGCCCGTCGCCGAAGAGCCCGTGTCCGTAATTGACGAGCCCGTGGGGCGTGCCGTCCTTCACCGAGTGCGGCACGTTCAGCCAGAAGGTCGCCGTGCGCGTCCCCTCCGCCTCGGGCAAGCCGTCCTCCCCGTAGCGGAAGACGTAGCCGGTCTCGCCTGCGGCCTCCGCGGTTTGCATGTAGTGCGGGGCCTCGAAGTGCCCGCGGACCCGTAGCCAGGTGAACTCGTGGAACGGCGCGCCGGTCCCGTCGTCGGCCTCGAGGAACGTCTCGACCTCGTCGACGATGAGCTCCGGGCCCTCCGGCTGGGCCTCGAGGGCCTCGTCGATCATGTGCAGGAGCGGACCGTGCAGCGCCTCGGAGCTCGCGGTGTGGAAGTCCCAGGCGAGGGTGAGGCTGCCGCGGTCGACGCCCTCCCCCGCGAGGATCGCGAAGACCTCGTCGAAGCGGGCCTGCCGGGCGCGCAGCGGTCGCTCGGTGGCGGCCCCGTCGCGCAGCGCCGCGAAGGCTTCGCTCGGCGGGATCGGGACGCCGCCGGTGTCGCGCAAGCCGCGAAAGGCGACCACATAGCGCGTGTCGTTCTTCAGGATCTCGGCGGGCCGCACGAAGAGCGTGCGCTCGGCGCCGCGGTCGTTGCCGTCGAGCTCCGCCCACCAGGGGACGCGGCGCACGGCCCCATCGCCCACCTCGAGGAGCAGCACCGCCGCGTCGTCGTCCAGGGAGTCGGCGACCGTGTATTCGTCGGGCAGCGCGGCGGCGTCGAGATCCGGGAAGATGGCCATGATCGGGGGGCCGAGGCCGTAGCCATCCATGCGGGTGTAGGGCCCCGGCGAGATGTGCGCGCCCACGAGGTTCGCCGGGAGCGTGGTCTCGCCGAAGGTCAGCGTGTAGCCGGTTTCGCGGTCCGCGTCCTCCGCCAGATAGAGGCTCGAGGGCCAGGGCATCGCGCAGGACTCGGGGACCAGCGGGTCGCAATCCTCGAAGGGGCTCGCCAACGGTGGTCCCGGCGCTGCGTCCGCCAGCGCTGAGTCCGCGGCCGTGGCGTCGGGGCCGGCGTCGGCGCCTTGCTGGGCGGGCTCGTCGTCGTCGCAGGCGGCGGCGACCAACAGCGCCAGCAGGACCACGCGGCGCCTCATGCGTCCTCCTCGGCGAGTCGGATGGCGCTGTGCTTGCTGGGGTAGCGTCCCTCCACGCCGTCGAAGAAGGCCCGCACCCGGTCCATGTCGGCGCTGACGTCGCCCGTCGGCACGAAGCAGGGCCCGTAGGCGATCTGCTTCTTGGTGTAGTCGACGTAGGCGCAAAGCACCGGCACCTGGGCCTCGCGGGCGATGTGGTAGAAGCCGGACTTCCATCGCGGGCGGGCGGAGCGTGTGCCGGAGGCGGGCACGGCGATGATCATCCGCTCCGCCTCGGTGTAGCGCCGCGCGAGCTGCGCGACGGTGCCCATCGACTTGCTCCGGTCGATCGAGACGCCGCCGAGGGCCTTGAGCAGCCAGCCCAGCGGGGGCTTGAAGAGCGACATCTTCCCGAGCCACTGGAGCCGGTAATTCGCGGCCCACGACGCGGCGACGGTGATCGGGAAGTCCCAGTTCGAGGTGTGCGGCGCGGCGACGAGCACGGCCTTCTTCAACCCCGACGGGGGATCGTTGAGGAGCGTCCAGCCTCCCAGCCGCAGGTAGAGGCGCCCGATGAGGACGCTGAGGCGTCGTGGCCGCGGCAGGTTGTGGTCAGACGCGGCCGGCAAGGCGGATCTCCGAGCGTTTGCGGCACTCTACGGAGTAGGGTGTGCCCGCGCCATGCCCATCTGTGCACCGTGAAGCTGCGCGCCGCCGTCGGCGGCTTCGCCGTCTCCTTCGGCGCGGTCTCGGTGCTCGAGGCCGCGCTGATCGCGGTCCGCGCCCCGATCGGGGCGCACACCTTGGCGACCTTCGCCGCCGTGGCGGGGCTCTTCTTCCTCGTCGGCGGCTTCACCGGCGCGGTGGCGTGGATGCTCCTCCGGCTCACGCTGGGGGAGATAGACGCGCGGTTGCAGACGGCCGGCCGGCTCTGGCTTCGGTGGTGGCCGCGTGACGACCGCCGGCCGACGGCGGCGCTACTGGCGGCGGCGGTCGGGCTCCTCGCGTGGATGGCCTCGAGTTGGTTCGCCATCCGCTGGCTGGTCGACCACAAGAACGGCGCCGGGCTGATCGCGACGGCCTCCCTCGGGAGCGTGGCGGCGTTGGCGCTCGCCGCGGCGCTGGTAGCGGCCGTGGCCTGGCGGGTCCTCCTTCGATTGCCGCTGCCCCCGCTGCGGCGCGTGGTCTGGGCCCTCGGCGCGATGGCGCTCGCAGGCGGCGTCGCTGGCGCGTGGCTCGGCTGGGAGAAGCTCGTCTTGGTGCGGGGGGTGGGTGTCGTGCTGTACGCCCTGGGGGTCGTGACGGGGCCCCTCGCCGTGCGTCGCTTCGGAGCGAGACGCGCGTGGCTCTTGCCCGCGGTGGGCGTCGCGCTGGCCCTCCTCGGGGCGCGCTCGATGCGCGCCCGCGGCGATCTCGCTTCGGAGGCGACGCTGGCGCGGGAGGTCTTCACGAGGCTCGCCAGGGCGTCGGACTTCGACCGCGACGGTGAGCCCTGGCTCCCCAGCGGGCGCGACTGCGCGCCCTTCGACCCCGCGATCCACCCCTACGCCCCGGGGGTGGCTGGCAACGGGGTCGACGAGGACTGCGACGGCCGGGACGACGAGGTGCCAGCCCCGGCCCTCGCCAGCCCCCCGGTCGCGCCGGTAGAGGAGGCCCCCTCCTTTCTGCTCATCACCATCGACTCCGTGCGCGCGGATCGCCTCGGGCTCTACGGCTACGACGGGCCCACCTCACCGGCTCTGGACGCGTGGGCCAAGCGCTCGGTGGTCTTTGACCGGGCCTGGTCGGCGGACTCGGGGACCGCGCCGAGCCTGTGGTCGTTGATGGTCGGCAAGACGCCCTTCCAGGTCGACCTCGACATGCACTCGAAGTTCCCGCCGCGCTACGCGTCCAGCGAGCGCACCCTCGCCACGCACCTCTCGGCGGCGGGCTACCGGACCGAGGCGCTGCTGTGCGGGCGGGTGCTCGGCAGCGCCCACTGGAACCTCGGCGCGGGCTTCGACCGCTACAACGAGCTCTGCGGGCGCAAGCGCAAGGCGCGGCAAGCCTCGGTGGTCGGGCGCAACGCTCGCTCGCGTCTGAAGCGCCTGTCGGCGGGGACGAGCCCGTTCTTCCTGTGGGTCCACTTCTACGACCCGCACACGCCCTATCACGACCACCCCGACCTCGAGCTTCTGACGCCCTACGACGAGGAGATCCGCCACGTCGACGGGCACCTGCGTCGGCTGCTCCAGCTCGCCGAGGGGGTCGCCCGTGAGCGTCGCCTCTGGGTCGCCATCACCGCCGACCACGGCGAGAACTTCGGTGAGCACGGGCGGGCCCCCCACGCCCGCAACCTGTATCGGCAGGTGACGCGAGTGCCACTGCTGATGCGCGGTCCCGGCTCGCGGGCGCGGCGTGTCCAGGCGCCCGTCTGCGCCAATGATCTGTTCCCGACCTTCCTCGCCGCGGCCGGGTTGACGGCGCCGACCTCGATGCGCTCGTTGTTGCCCGTCCTCCGTGGGGGCGAGCCCGATCTCGGGCGCCTGCTCTTTCAGGAGAACTCCTTCGCCCGACCGCTCCGCCACACCCGGGCCGTGGTCAGCGCCACTCACCACCTGATCATGGATCTGACGACGGACCGGGTGGAGCTCTACGATCTGGAGGCCGACTGGGACGAGCGCCACGACCTCGCGGGGACGGGGCTCGCCGTCGAGGGGCGCTTGCTCGAGGCCCTCGGAGAGCACCTGCGCACCACCCGGCTACCGCCCGAGCTCGCGCGTTGACGCTATACTCCCCGCTCGGTCCGGGGAGAATCTCGATGAAGCGCATCTGGTGCCTGTTCGCGGTCGCGCTCTTCGCCTGCGACGATGGCGGCGCTGGCGCGGTCTCCGAGGTCGACGCGGCCATCGACCTCGACGCCGCGGCGCCGGATCCAGACATGGCGACGCCGGAGCCCGATATGGCGACGCCGGATCCCGACATGGCGGTCCCCGAGCCCGACGCCGCGACGCCCGACATGAGGCCGCCGCCCCTCGACCTCCCGTGCAACACGGCGGTCGGTGAGATCCCCGAGGACCTCACGGAGCTGAAGTGGGACGACGGGCGGGGCGTCGCCGACGTCGTGGCTCAGGACTGGGCGGTCCTCGACCAGCCGCTCGCGACCGCCGAGCTCCACGAGGCCGTGCGCTTCGAGCTGGCCCACCCCGCGCGGGTGCACGCCATCTCCGTGCAGTACGGCACGCTCCCGCCGCGCCGCGACTGGCCCGTCGAGCTCGGGCTCTACCCCGACTTCGGCCAGAACGGCTTCGACTTCTGGCAGTTCGACCCGCACTGGACGGGGCGCCGATGCAGCGGAGACATCGAGCCGGGCGAGTGGGTCAGCTTCGTCCTCGACGAGCCCTTCGAGCTCAACCACCCGGGGCTGCTCTACGTCGCCAACCGGCGTGGTCATCCACGGGACGCGGCGTTCCTCTTCGATGGTGAGATCCACCCCGACTGCGCCGAGGCGCCCCAGGAGTGCTGCGGGCAGTTCGATCAGTGCCACTCGGCCTGGAACTTCCCGGAGATCACCCGGGTCAACGGCACCCCGGCGTGGAACGGCGTCAGCACGACCTTCGCCTTCGACTATCTGGTGCGGCTCCATGTCGAGTACACCGAGGAGGCCGACCCCGCAGACGACCTGTTCCAGCCGGTCGCCGACGTGCCGACGGGGGGGCGGCTCGCGTGGGGAGACTTCGACAACGACGGCGACGATGACCTGCTCACCAACGGCCCCCGGCTGCTGCGCAACGACGCCGGCGTCTTCGTGGACATCAGCGAGGAGACGGGCCTCGCGGCCATCGGGGCCGGGGGAGCGGGGGTGTGGGGTGACTACGATAACGACGGCTGCCTGGACCTCTTCGTCTTCGAGGAGACGCCCAGCCGCGCCGACTTCCTGCTGCGAAATGACTGCGAGGGCGGCTTCGCCGACGTAACGGAGGCCAGCGGCATCGTGGACCAGCAGGCGTACCAGCTCTGCGACGGCGACGAAGCGACGATCCACTCGCCGACGCCCGCGGCGGCGTGGTGGGACTACGACGGCGACGGGCTGCTCGACCTCTACCTGCCGAACTTCATCTGCTGGTCCGACGAGACCTTCTACACCGACACCGTCTGGCATAACGACGGGGACGGGCGCTTCAGCGAGCGCACCGGGATGGACGGCTTCCGTGACTACGACGCCGAACGCTACGCGGGCCGGGGGGCGTCGCCGGCGGACGTGGATCTGGACGGCGACGTGGATCTGCTCGTCAACAACTACCGGCTCCACCGCAACCTGCACTACCGCAACAACGGCGACGGGACCGTCGAGCAGGCCCATGAGCAGCTTCAGCTCGCCGGGAACGAGACGCGGCTCGGCATCAGCGTCGCCCATGGCCACAGCATCGGGGCGGCTTGGGGGGATCTGGACTCCGACGGCGATCTCGACGTGGTCGTGGCCAACCTCGCCCACCCGCGCTTCTGGCACTTCTCGGACAAGACGCAGGTCCTCTTGCAGGGGGACGATGGGGTCTTCGAGGACATCCAGGGTGACTTCGAGTACCCCGCGGGCGCGGCGGGGCTGCGCTATCAGGAGACGCACTCGGTGCCGGTGCTCGGCGACTTCGACCACGACGGCCACCTCGATCTGGCGATTAGCTGCACCTACGACGGCCGGCCCAGCGACTTCTACTGGGGCAACGGCGACGGCACCTTCCGCTTGGATCAGTACCGCAGCGGCCTCGACGTGGAGAACGGCTGGGGGATGGCGGTGGCAGACTTCGATCTCGACGGTGACCTCGACCTCGCGACGAGCCGTGGGCTGCTCGAGAACACCAACGGCAACGGGCGCTGGCTCCAGGTTCGGGCCGTGGGCAACGTCAACAGCAACCGAGCGGCCCTCGGCGCGACGGTGCGCGTCGTGGCCGGGGAGCTGACGCGCATCCGCCACGTGAACGGCGGGACGGGCCAGGGCTGCCAGGACTCGCTCTACCTGCACTTCGGTCTCGGTGACGAGGCGACCGTCGATCGGGTCGAGGTGCTCTACCCCGGCGGGGGCCTGGTGACCTACGAGGGCCCCTTCGACGCCGACCAGCGGCTGTGGGTCTACGAAGACGGGACGGTGCAAGCGGGCTGGGTGGCGGATCCGTGAGGACGCTGCTCCTCCTCGCGCTGCTCGGCTGCGACTCGTCTGGGGATGGCGCGTCCCGGCGGTCGATCGAGGCTGACGCCTCGGCGCCAGCGGGCGGCTCGCCTGACTCTGAGGCGGACGGCGCTGAGGGTGACGACCCGCGGCCCGTCGACGGCGCCGTCGCCCCCGACATGGCGTGGGTCGCCGACGTCGCGGTCCCCGTCGGAGGCGACGCGGCCCCGGCCGCCGACGTCGCGGTGCCGCCTCCTCCCGAGGATCCCTGTCTCGCGTCGGTGGTCCGCGTGGGTGACACGGAGGTCTTTGCCTACGAGGCCAGCCGCCCGGACGCCACCGATCTCGAGGCCGGTGAGGACGAGGCGCGTGCCTGCTCCGTCGCCGGGGTGGTCCCCTGGAGCGGGATGACCCTCGCCGTCGCGTCGGCGGCCTGCGTCGCCAGCGGCTTCGAGCTCTGCAGCGGTGAGGACTGGTTCCGAGCCTGCGCGGGGGACGATCCCGACGACGAGCGCGACTTCCCCTACGGCGACGACTACGTGGCGAGGCGCTGCAACGACCACATCTCCGGTGGCGGGGCCCTGGAGCTCACGGGGGTCCGTGAGATGTGCCGCAGCCCGGAGGGCGTCTACGACCTCTCCGGCAACCTCTGGGAGTTGGTGTCTGACCTGGAGCGCCGGGGGGCGAGCTGGAAGCTCGGTGCCGCCACCTTCCGCCTCGACGCCGCCCGCTGCCACGCTCGATTCCTGGTGCCGCCGGAGTTCTGGGCCGTCGATTTGGGCTTTCGCTGCTGCCGCGACGCCTCAGGGCTTTGAAGCCAGGATCTCACGCGTCAGGCGCTCGAGCTCGGGCTTCAGCCGCGCGTGCTCGGGGCCGGTGGCCGGGCCGCTCTCCGCGGTTGGCCCGTGAGGCGCCCGTCTGCCGTCAGCCGAGGCTCGATGCCAGCGCCATCGTCGCGATCACTTCCCGCCCGCGAGGAACATGCCGACGAGCAACGCCGTGGCGGCGAGCACGATGAGCGCCATCACCAGCCCGACCTTCACGCTCTCCTTGCGCGCCACGTCGTCGGGGCGGGTGTCCTCACGCTTCTCGAAGATGCTCTGGTCGGCGCGGCTCCGGAACTCGACCCGGTCGGGGTGTTTGCCCCCTTCGGCGCGGTCGGCCCAGCGCTCCACCCGGCGCTCGGAGCGGGTCGCTTCCGTGGCCTGTGCGGCCTTGCTCTTCTGGGGCTTCTTCTTCTTCTTCGCCATGGCGCGCATCCTCACAGACGCGAGCGGTCCATGCCAGCCCTCTACGAGGGGCTACTCGGCTTGCTCGAAGTGATGGCGCAGGGGGGAGTCTCGGTGGGCCGTGCGCAGCTTGCGCAGCGCCTGCCCTTGAATCTGGCGGATGCGCTCGCGGGTCAGGCCGAAGACCTCGCCCACCTCCTCGAGGGTGTAGTCGCTGCGCACGCCGATGCCGAAGCGCAACCGCAGCACCTCCGCCTCGCGCGCCGTGAGGCAGTCGAGGGCGTCGCTGATGACGTCACCCAGCAGATCCTCGGCCGCGGAGTCGTCGGGGGCGACGGCCCGGTCGTCTTCGATGAAGTCGCCGAGCTGCGTGTCGTCGTCTCCGATTGGGGTGTGGAGCGAGACCGGGGCGCGGCTGATCTCCTTGACGTAGCGGACCTGGGCCGCCGTGAGGCTGAGCTCGGCGGCGATCTCGTCATCGGTGGGCGCCCGGCGCAGCGTGTGCTCGAGCTCGCGGCGGGCCTTGCTGACCTTGTTGATCGCCTCGATCTGGTGCACTGGCACGCGGATGGTGCGCGCCTGGTCGGCGATGGCGCGGGTGATCGCCTGTCGGATCCACCACGTCGCGTAGGTGCTGAACTTGTAGCCCCGCTCGGGGTCGAACTTGTCGACCGCGCGCATCAGGCCGAGGTTCCCCTCCTGGATCAGGTCGAGGAAGGCCACGCCACGGCTCATGTAGCGCTTGGCGATGCTCACGACGAGCCGGAGGTTTGCCATCATCATGCGGCGACGGGCGCGCTCGAGGGCCCGGCGATCGCTCTCCAGCGTCCGCAGGGCCTCGCGGAGTCCCTCCAGATCGAGCCCGACGCGAGCCTCGAGCGCGCGCACATGACCGAGGGCCTTCTTCGCGCTGCGCGACAGCTCCGAGGCGGCGCTCTCGTCGAGGCCGCTCGCGGGTGACACGGGCTCGCCCGCGGCGAGATCCGCCGCCTCGATGCCCGCCATCACCGCGCACTCGGAGGCGAAGCTCTGCCAGTCCACCATCTGGTCGCGGATCTCGGCGAGCTCGTCGGCCACCCCGTCGATGACCTTCCAGCTCACGCGCATCTCGCGCACTACCTTGCGCAGCCGCTCCGGCTTCGCGTTGCGAGCGGCGGAGCGCGCGAGCTTCCGCGCGCCGCTGGAGAGGCGGTCGATGCCGCTGCGCCCATCGTCGTCGCCCCCGGCGCCGTCGGCCACCTGCCGGAGCGCGCAGCGCCCCGCCTTCACGCGGTTCGGGAGGTCAACGACCGTGTGCAGGCCGAGCTCTGTCGACAACACCCCGTCCAGCACCCGGTCGCGGGCTGCGAGGATCCCACGAGCGATCTCGACCTCCTGTGCTCGGTCGAGCAAGGCGGTCTCGCCGATGCGCGAGAGGTACACCCGAACGGTGTCCGTGGCCTCGGGGGGGCTGGGCTGCGGGGTCGACATTGCGCGCGCCATACGTGGCTCTCCTCGGGGCGGACCCCCTTTGGCGAGAGGGCGTCTTTGCAACCCGCAGGCCAACTCTCGGAGGTGCCAGAAAGCCCAGAGCCGCGTGGAGAGCGCGCCGAGGCGCCTCGTAGAAAGCTGACATGGATGTCAGACCCCGCCGCGCCACGGCCGCCGTGACGCGCGCGTCATGAGGTGTCAGACTCGACCCATGCTGGCCTTCTCTGATCTCTCTACCCTCCGCTGCCCGACCGACCGAACGCCGCTGCGCTACGAGGGGCCCGACACGCGCTGGATCACGCGTGGTGAGCTGGTCTGCGAGCGGGGCCATCGATGGCCCTGGGTCGACGGCTTCGCGCGCCTCTACGTCGAGGACGAGGTCACCGGGAACGACAAGCTGCTGCGGCGCTTCTACGACGGCGTGCCGTCGCTCCACGACGCGGCCGTGAAGGTGCTGCTGCCGCTGTTCCAGTTCGGCAGCGAGGAGAGCTTCCGCGACGCCTACCTGCCACGCTTGGAGTTGGCCGCGCTGTCCGCGGAGGTCCCCCCCGATCGGCCCATCCGCATCCTCGAGACGGGCATCGGCTGCGGCGCGAACCTCCCGCTCCTCGCGCGCGAGCTCCCCGCCCGCCGGGATCTCGAGCTGTGGGGCATGGATCTGTCGGAGGGGATGCTGCGTCAGTGCGTGAAGCGCCTCGCGCCGGCCGGTCGCCAGGACGTACGGCTGCTCGTCGCCGACGCCCACGCCTTGCCCTTCCCCGACGACTACTTCGATCGCTGCTTCCACGTCGGCGGCATGGGCAACTTCCGCGACCCCGCGACGGCGCTGGCGGAGATGGCGCGCGTCGCGCGGCCCGGGACGCCGATCGTCGCCGTCGACGAGCAGCTCGATCCCGAGCGCCGCTTCGGGCTCTACCGGCGCGCGACCTTCTGGCTCGTCACGTTCTACGATCGCCGGCCCCACGCCCCCATCGAGCACCTCCCCGCGGGGGCCTACGATGTGCTCGTCGAGCAGGCAGCCGCCTTCTTCTACACCCTCCGCTTCAGAGCCCCAGGATGATGTCGGCCAGCTCGCGCCGGGCCGCCTCCCAGTCATCCGGGTCGGTGGACCAGGAGATGTCGGTGTAGACGAAGGTGGGGTCGTCGGGGTTGCTCACGCCGTACTCCCACAGCGCCTTGGGCAGGATTCGGTCCACCACGGCGCGGGTCGCCGCCGGATCGACCGCGTCGGCGAGCGCCACGTATTCCACGTCTTGAATGCCCCGGCGCCAGGCTTTGAGGCGCAAGCTCGCGAACGGTCCGTCGACCCCGTAGCTCGACTCGGGGAAGACGGTGTCCGTGCCGGGATAGAAGAGCACCCCATCGCCGTTCGCATAGAGCGCGCCCGTCTCGCCCAGCGCCGGATCGACGCCGGTGACGGATCCGAAGGTCTGGGCCTGGTTCATCACGTCGGTGTCGCCTCGCCCGAACTGGAAGTTCTTGTAGTAAGTCGACTCCCAGGTGAACCAGCGGTCTACGCCGAGCTTGCGCTGAGCCCAGGGGTTCACCCGCAGGGCCACGCCGTCGTCGTCGATCATGTAGGTCCCCCCCGCGGGCCGATAGCCGTGGTAGAGCACGAGCTCCTTGCCGGGGTCCGCCAGCAGCCGGTCGATCGCGGTCCGGGTCGCCTCCGACGCCAGGATGAAGGCGTTGCCGACCACGTCGAGGGAGGGCGTGCGCTCGACCCCTTCGCGGATCCCCAGCGTGGCCATCGTCGCGAGTCGGCTCCCCGGCCCGGGGGCCCGATCGACCTGTTGGGCCCAGGCCTCTATCTGGGCGTAGTCCGTCGACTCGTCGATCAGGTAGAGGTAGGCGGTGGTCTCCGGGAAGCGCTCGTCGAAGAAGCCCTGCCAGGCGTCGGCGTTCTGGTGCATGCCCGCCTCGCCCTCCTCCTTCCAACCCCAAGTCCCGTAGAGGCCGATCACGTAGACGCCGTTGCCCACGCCCTCTCCCGGCCCTCGGTAGCCGCGCTCCGGCGTGAAGAGGGTGCCGTCGAGGCGCGGGAACCACTCGCCGGGCGGCCTCTGCGGCGGGTGGGGATCGGGGCTCGCGCTGTCGTCGACCAACGACAGTCGGTGGCGCTTGGCCACCTGCCAGTGGCGGTCTCGGACGCGCTTGGAGCGTTCGCCCTCGGGGCCCTGGTTGGGGAAGGGGATGCCCAGGTAGCGCGTGTTCACCGTGGAGTAGCTGGTGACGACCATGGTCTTGGTCGTCGTCTGGTCGGGCAGCGTGATCCCCAGGACCTCGAGCTCGACGGGGACCGCCCGGGGCTCGTGGCCCCGCTCCTGGACGGTGAGCGTCCCGGCGTAGCGCCCCGGGGGGGCGTCGCGCGGCACGTAGATGTCGCACCACACGCTCTGGTTGTGGCCGGCGTCGATGTCGAAGCGCCCCTCGAGCTCGAGCGGGACGGCGATCTCCGGGTAGTGCCGGTCGTGGTCGGGGCGCTCGCTCCACGCGCCGGCGGACTGGCCGAACTCGTCGTGGGGGCGGCGCATCCGCTCAGGCGTGTGTCGCTCGTCGTAGCGAGCCCACCCAAAGACGCTCAGGCCGCGGATCTGAAGGTAGCGCACGTAGAAGAGCTCGATGTCCCTCGCGGTCCAGTCGAACACGCCGTTGCCCTCCGCCGGCGCCGACCGGATCAGCGCCCCGTCGGGCCCCTCCAGGCGGTCGAAGGTCACGCGGAGCCCGCGGGCGGTGACCTCGGGCGCCTCCAGGACGAGGTTGAAGGAGACGATCTCGTTACGCGCCGCGAAGAGGTGCACCCGCGCCCCGTCCCAGACCGAGTTGTGGACAGCCGCCGGGTCTCGGGTGGCCCGCAGCGCCTCCTGGACGACCTTGTCCCCACCCTCGTTCGCCCACAGGGCGCCCAGACCCGGCTCTCCCGGGAGGCCGAGGTCGCCGAGCGTCGCGTCCACCTCGGCGCCGGCGCGTTCTCCGTCGCAGCCGAAGGCGAGCAGGAGCAGCAGCCAGGCGCCCCGTGTCATTCGTCCTCGTGGACCGCGGCGCTCCGGTAGCTCCACGGCTCGCCGCCCGTGAAGTCGATCACGGCGCCGTTGAACCACGCGCCGGCGTCGCTCGCGATGAACGAGACCAGGCGACCGACCTCCGCCACGTCGACGAGTCGCCCCGCGGGGGTGGCGCTCGCGAAGACCTCGCGGGCTCGGTTGAAGTTCGGCACCGCGATGTTGGAGGCGCGGGTGTCGGCGGCGGAGAAGTTGACGAGGCTGGTCCTCATTCGGCCCTTCGTCTCGAGGGCGAGGTAGCGCACGTAGATCTCGAGGGCCCCCTTCGTCGCCGCGATCAGGCCGCACGGGTGGAGCGGCGTGGTCGTCAGCGGGTTGGTGAAGCCCACGAGGCGGACGGCGGGGGCGCAGAGATCGGTCTCGAGCAGCGCCTGGGCCCACCACGCGTAGGAGTGGGCCATCACCGCGAAGGACTTGGCGTACTTCCAGGGTTCGAGGGCGTCTTTGCCGGTGAACACGCCCACCGACGAGCTGGCCATGGCGTGGATGATGACCCTCAAGCGCCCCGGGGGGATCGTCTCTCGGATCTGCGTGACGCCGTCGGCGATTCGTTCTGGCTTCGCGGCGTCGTGGTGGATGAAGTGAGCCGTTCGCCCCGCGGCCTCCACCGCCTCGCGAACGCCGCCGGCCGTGGGGTCGTGTCGTCCGCGGTGAACGCCGAAGATGTTCAGCCCGGGATCCGCCGCCAGCGCCTCGGCGCAGGCGGCGCCGGTCCCCGCTGACACGCCCAGGACGAGGGCCCAACCTTCGTTCGATTCGTCTCTCACGCCTACCTCTGAGGGGTTTGCCCGGGTACTCCAGTCTGCCACCGAACAGCGCGCGCTGCGAGAGCGCTGGCGCGGGCGGGACGAAACCGTCAAGATGTACCGCATGACCGAGCGGACGAATCAGCGGCAGGGCGCGGGCCAGACCAGCGGGGGCAAGGGCAAGGACGACGCGCTCACGACCCAAGACGCCGATCAGGCGGGGGCGCAGCAGTCGTACATGCAGGGTCTACGCAGCCCGGCGGACCGCGCGCGTTCGGCGATCCGCGCCTCGGGGCTGCCGATCGATCATCTCATCCCCGACAGCGCCGTCGCCTTCCAACACAAGAAGGATGGCTCCTTCACCTTGAAGCTGGCCGGCGAGGTCAAGATCAAGATCGACAACGTCACGCTGGTCCTCACGCAGTCCATCTCGGGCAAGCTGGGCAGCGGGAAGATGGACGACGTCAAGGGCATCTACGGAGTGAAGAAGGTCATGTTCTTCACCGGCCGGGGGAACATCCTCACGATGGCCGTGAAGGGGTCGAAGTTCGTCGTGACGACGGACAACTCCAACGCCGAGTCGATCGAGTTCAGCCTCGACCGCATCCGCGACGTGAAGGTCTGATCCCCTACTGATTTTGCCCTCGGTGGATCTCTTCAATAGGGTCGGCTGAATGGGGACCGTTCTGCGATTCGGACCGGCCCCGGCCATCGCCGGGGTCGAGCTCTTCGACCTGCTCGGGCGGGGGATGGGCTTTGGTCGCTACAAGGCCCAGATCGCGGGGGAGGCCGATCTCAGCGCGTTGATGGTGATCCAGGGCGACTTCGAGGAGACCGCCCACGCCATCGCCTGGGCCCAGCGGCTCGAGCGCGTGGAGCATGGGGGGATCCCGCCGATCCAGCGCGTGGAGCAGGGTGATCCGGTCCACGTCGCGTGGACCTACGTCGATGGGCCCGACCTCCAGCGGTACCTGACGCTCGCGAGCGAGCCCCTCGGTGACGTCCAGGCGCTGTCGATCACCCTGCAAGCGGCGGCGGCCCTCCAAGCCACCCACCGTTTCCAGGTCGCCCACGGCGGGCTGGGCCCCAGCTCGGTGGTGTTGGTGAAGCGCCCCGGGGTCCTCGATGCGGTCCGGGTCGTCGGTTGGACGCCGCCGCCCCCCGACGAGCGTTTCGAGGTCACCGTCAAGCGCGATCTCGCGGGCCTCGCGGCGATCCTCTACACGACGCTCACCGGATCGGCGCCCCCCGTCCCGTCGAATGACACCGACGAGTGGGGGCTCGACCGGGTGCGGATGGAGTGGGTGGACCACACCCGCGACCTCGGCGGGCTGGGGCGCTTCGTCCTGGCGCTGCTGGCCGAGGAGAGCCCGATCCGGACGGTGCCCGATCTCGTCGCCCACCTGCGGCCCTACTTCCGGCTCCGGCTCCAGCAGGCGCTCGAGAAGATCGACGAACGCCACGTCCACGACCGGGAGTTCCTCCGCGAGGTGCGCAAGCGTCGCGTCCTGCTCTCGGAGTTCGAGGCGAAGGTGGCCGTCGAGCGCGAGTGGCTCGACCGGCACGAGGAGCGCATCGAGCGCACCGAGACCGACGTGGCCCGGCTCAACGAGTATCGCCGCTCGCTCCGCGCCGCCGACGTCGAGCTGCAGATGCTGCTGCGCGGCGTCGGGGGACAGGGGATCAACCCGTTCGTGACGCCGCTGCCCAAGCGGATGCTCCCCCCCGCGGCGTCGGTGAGTCCGGGGCCCCGGCCGGTGACCGATCCGCCGATCGCGGACACCGATCCGAACGTGCCCGTGCAGGTCCCGAGCTCCGACGACACGGTGCCTTCGATGCCGCGGGTGGAGTTCGAGACGCCCCGCCCGCGGGCGCTCCGGCGACGGAGCCGCACCCCGCCACCGGAGGAGGTGCCCCTCGGCGCCGAGCCGACCCCGCTGGATCCTCTGCTGACCGAGAAGGAGGCTGGTCGGGCGCTCTTCTTGGGGCTCGTCTTGGGGCTCGTCACGGTGGCCTGGGTGGTGGGCCTCACCCGAGAGGCCGCCCCGCCGGCCGACGGGCGGATGCCGGTGGAGGTCACCGCCGAGCCGCGGGCCGCCGACCACGATCCCGTCCGGGGGCCTGCGCCCGAGCCGATGACCACGCCGGTCGAGCCCCCGGCCGTCCTCGAGTCGGTGGCCCCGGCCCCGGCCGTCGAGTCAGCGCCAGTCTCGGAGCCCGTGCCAGCCTCGGAGCCCGTGGCCGATCGGCCGACGGCCGATCTCCCCGAGCCTCCGCCGGAGATGGCGGTGGTCCGCGGCGGCGTGCTGCGGCTGGGTCTCGGCGCCAGGCAACGGGCGCTCGCCGTGGCGCAGTGCCGGAAGGACCTCGCCAAGCGGTCGGTGTTGCGGGCGGCCTGTGAGGACACCATCGCGGCCGACACCCTGCGGCGCGGCACGGTGCGGATCGACAGCTTCCTCATGGATCGGCTGGAGGTCTCGCAGCGCCACTACTCGACGTGCCGCAACGAGAAGGCGTGCCCGCGGCTACGCCTGCGCTGGCGCATGAAGAGTCAGCCCGCGGCGGGCGTGACCTGGAAGGCGGCGGCCGCCTACTGCGATTGGCGGGGCAAGCGGCTCCCCACCGAGGACGAGTGGCTCTATGCCGCCCGTGGCCACGACGACGGGCGCCTCTATCCGTGGGGGGATGAGCCACCTGTCGTGGACGACAGGCACAAGGCGAACTACGGGCGGATGGGCAAGGTGCGGCCGATCGGGAGCCGCTCCGACGGCCACAAGTACGCGGGGCCCGTCGGCGTCTTCGGCGTCCGCGTCCCCGGCCCGTTCGGCCTCGCCAACCTCGCGGGGAACGTGCGTGAGTGGACCTACACCCTCGCCGACGGCGGCCACGTCGTGCGCGGCGGGGGCTGGCGGGACATGGCCCATGGGTTGCGTGCGACGAGGCGTCAGGTGGTCAAGGACACCGCCTTCGCCGCGGATCTTGGCTTTCGGTGCGCCAGGGACATCCCCGCGGAGTGAACTCCTCAGGTCGGCTCGAGGGCGGCGCGGCGACGGAGGCGGTCGAGTAGCTCGCGCTCGATGTCGCAGCGGGCGTAGCGGCGGGCGATGTCGAGGGCGGCGACTGCGTCGTCGCGCTGGCCCAGGTCGAGGCAGTTGCGGGCGCTGCGCAGGCGCCACTCGACGCTGTCCGGGAAGTGGCCGAGGACCGCGTAGCAGACACGCAGCGCGAGATCGGGGCGCTCTCCGATCCGCGCCGTGGCGTATCGCTCGTAGGCGGCGTGCATCCAGGACAGCCTCTGGGGCGAAGGGGGGCAGGCGGTGTTGGCGGTCATCGCGTCCTCGTCTGACTGGTTCATCGCAAACCGGGTTTGCACGTGGTGTGCCGTCGGGGAGTCCCAGGCGCGGCTGGCCGTTGGGCGCCTCGGTGTGGAGAAAAGCAACAGTGGCTCACGTTCGGCGTCGACAACATCCACGATCGAGGGACGTGGTCTGCGCGCCGAACTTGAACGAAAAGCGATCGGCGGAGACCATCGCCCACGATGCGTACCTCCTTCGCCCTCTCCTTTCTGCTCCTCGCGGGGTGTGATCCTCAGCTAGACGCGCGATGCGACACGCGCGAGGACTGCGATCCCGGGCTGGTCTGCGACGAGTCCTACTGCGTGTCTCCCCCGACCGGCCGTATCGGGCGGGGAGACGGCGCGGTCGACGTCGGGGCGGATCCCGACGCACGCAACCCGGACGCGGAGCCCGCCGACGTCGAGACACCGGACGCGGCAGCGCCCGACGCACGCAACCCGGATGCGGAGCCCGTCGATGGGCCCGGCGCCGACGCGGCCGATCTCGGCGCCGCCGACGGCGCGCCGAGGTGCGGCAACGAGACGCTCGACCCGGGCGAGGGTTGTGACGCCGACGAGGATCCCCATTGTCTCGCCTGCGAGGTTCAGGCGCCGAACATCGAGCCCGGTCGCCATGCGGGCGTGATCCAGCGGGGGAGCTTCGATCGCTGGCGGTTCAGCGTAGCTGACGGACCGCTCCTCGCGCGGATCTCGACGGAGTGCAACCCGCTCGCCGTCTTCGCCGCGGGGGAAGACGAGCCGGTGCTTCGGGCCGATGGGTGTGAGGCCGCCGAGGTGGCGGTCGGCGTCGGCGACTACACGATCGAGGTCCAACCGTCGCCCGACGGGCCGCGGCTCGCGCGCTACCAGCTAGAGCTCTGGCTCGGCGCCGAGTGCGGCAACGGCGAGGTCGAGGTCGGCGAGGACTGCGACGATGGCAACGCGGAGCGGGGAGACGGATGCGACGCGTGTCGGGACAGCGCGGCCTGCGCCCCGTGGTATCTCGCCGACGACGGCGCGTGCGAGCCGCCGCCAGCCGAGGAGTGCCCGGCGGGCGCCGCCGCCGTCCCCGGGGGCTGCACGCCGCCGTTCGAGTGCCCCGAGGGTTGGATCCGCGAGGGGCAGGTCTTCTGTCGTCCGCCGCCCGCGGAGGTCTGCGATGGGCGCCCCTCCGCGGCGACCACGTGCTTGCCCGCCTGGGATTGTGGCGACTGGGCGCCGCTGCCGCCCTACGGTTGTGCGCCGCCCGTGCTCGCGTGCCAGCCGGGGCAACGGGCGGCCATCGATCGCTGCACAGCGCGGCTCCCGCCCTGCGAGCTGGCTCATCTCGATGACCCGGATACGATCTATGTGCGGACTGGAGACTCGGACGGGGACGGCAGCTTCGCTGCGCCGCGCAACGCCCTCGAGACGGTGTTGGAGGAGATGCGGATCGGCGGTCGTGGCGGCGAGCGCATCGCGCTCTTCCCTGGCCGTCACGTCCTCGCGCAGCCCGCCGTCTTGCCGCCGGGGATCGTCATTGTGGGGACCTGCCCCGCCCAGACGGCGATCGTGGGATCGGTCGTCGTGGTCGAAGACGCCGAGGCGACGCTGCGAAGGGTCAAGCTCGAGACTGGGGGGCGCGGTCGCGATCCGCTGGTGGTCCGCGAGGGGGCGGTCGGCCATCTCGATTCGATCTGGACCATGGGACCGGGGTTCCTGGACGTCCAGGGGCGGGTAGACGCCGACCATCTGGTCGCGATGGCGCCCACTCGGCTCGACGGCACGCTGACGTGTCGGCGCTGCGTCTTTGGGACCGTGAGCGCCGGGCTCGGCGCCACGCTCTCCATCGACGATGGGACCCTCGAGGGACAGACGCTCGCGGCGGACAACGCGACGGTGACGCTCAACCGGGTGCGGGCCGAGGGGGCTCGTCTGGCCTTCGCCAACGCAGAGGTCCGGCTCGTCGATGTGGCCATCGTGGCGCCCCCGGTCGGGGCTCCTGGGATCGAGCTCGCCGATGACGCGGTGTTGACGCTGTCGCGGGTCTTCGTCGGCGAGACCTCTGCCGCGGGGGTTCACGTCATCGAGGGCGCGTCCGGGGTCACCGTGCGCGGCGACGCGCTCACGATTCATCAGGCCAGCGATGGTGTGCTCGTCGAAGGCGACGCCGCGGTGGATCTGACGCGGGTGTCGGTGGTCGCGGCGGGGCTGCATGGTCTGGTGCTCGGGGCCGGGGAGGCGCGTGCGGTCATCGATGGTCTGCACCTGGCGGACGTGCGTGGTGAGGAGGCGATTCGATTGTCGGGTGTGCGCTCCACCACCCTGCGCAATGCCGTGATCGGTCCGCGGGTCGGGGCTGCGCTGCGCGCCGAGGCGGGGGCGCGCGTGGCCCTCACGAACGTTCGGATCGACGGCGAGGCGTCGGGGATCGTGGCGGAGGGCGCCGACATCGAGCTCAGCGAGGCACGGATCGAGGGCCTGCTCGGCCCCGCCCTGGAAGTGGAGGGGGGGCGGCTGCGCGTCGGTGGGCTGGTCGTCGAGGGGTCCGTCGAAGGCGAGGCGGTCATCGTGGTGCGCGGTCCGGTCGAAGAGGCGTCGATCGCCGACGCGTCCTTCAACGGCAACGCTGGCCGGGTGGCCCAGGTCGTCGGGGGAGAGGCGCCGTCGCTGTTGAGCCTGGAACGGGTCTGGATCGAGGGTGGCGACGGGCTGCTGGTCTTTGTGCCCGAAGGTGCCGGAGGGACGGCAGAGATCACCCTGGATCGAGTGGCGCTCCGAGGGCTCTCGGGTGCGGGGCTACGCGCGTCGGGGGCTGGCGCGGGGATCTCCGGCTCGGCGGTCTCGTTGGTAGAGGTGGGTGGAGAGCCGGGCTACGCGCTGGAGGTGCGCGATGGCGCCGAGGTCTCGCTCGCCGACGCGGTCCTGCTCGAGGGCACGGTCGGCGCCTATCTGCGCGACGCGACGTTGACGCTCGAGCGCGCGCGCGTGGCCGACTTCGAGACCTATGGTCTGCTCTCGGTAGGGGCGGCCACGCTGCGTGACGTGACGCTCGAGGGCAGCGTCGAGGCCGGCGCCTATCTTGCCGGCGGCACCGCGGCCTTGGAGCGCGTCGCGTTCAGCAGCAACGGGGCCGGGCTGCTCTACGACGGGGGCGTGGTCGACTTCGTCGGGCCACCGCTCGTGCACCACGCCGGGCAGCTCGTAGACGAGGTCGACTGCGATCTCGAGGGCGAGTGCCCAGAGGCGCCCTGAGGTCTCAGAACCGCCCGCCCAGGACCAGGCCGCCGGGCGTCGGGCCTACGGAGACCTGTTCATCCCCGCCGTCGAGCACCAGCAGGGTGATGCCCGTAGCGAGCAGGACGCCGCCAGCGAGATAGGAGAGGTTGGCCCAGCCCGCGAAGCGGTCGGCGTCGTCGGCGGTGCTGCGCTTCTCGGCGCCGGTCGTCGCGTCGGCGTGGGCGCCCTCGGCGTCTGCCGCCGCCATGCCGAGGCCGATGCCCGCCGCGAGCCCACCGACGCCAAGTCCGAGCGCGCTGTAGCCGTAGAGCGACAGCCTGCCAGACGGGGACGAGGAGGTCTGTGCTTCCACCGTCGGGGGCGGTGTCGCCCCCGGGCGCTGGCGTTCGAGGATCGCGAACATGACGCGGATGCGGCGCTCGACGTCGGCGCGGTCCGCCGCGTCGGGAAGGCGGTCGAGGTACATCCCGTAGTGCTCGATCGCGTCCTTCGCGTGCCCCATCTCCTCGTGGACTCGGGCCAGGTTGTAGATGAGGACCGGCGACGGATCCAACTCGTAGGCGCGCTCGAAGTGCATGAGGGCGGTGTCGAAGTCCGTCGCGCGGAAGGCCTTCGCCCCCGCCTCGTACTCCGCGCGCGCCTTCACGGCGGCGCCCGAAGACGCGCTCGAGGCGATGACCAGCAAGGCGAGCAGCATGGGGGGACGATAGCCCGAAACCAGCGCGAGCGGCACTGGTCTGGTGGGGTGACGTACGGCACCATGGGTGGATGCAGGTCCCTGAACGGCACTTCGTGCTCGACGCCCGGCTCACGCCTCCCTTTCCCGAGGCGACGCGGATGGCGATGTTCGGGATGGGCTGTTTCTGGGGAGCCGAGCGTCGTTTCTGGACGCTCGACGGGGTGCACAGCACGGCCGTCGGTTATGCGGCCGGGGAAGCCGTCGATCCTACCTACGAGCAGGTCTGTAGCGGGCGAACCGGGCACAACGAGGTGGTCCGCGTGGTCTTCGACCCGGGGCACATCGACCTCAGCGTGTTGCTACGGCGCTTCTGGGAGAGCCACGACCCGACCCAGGGAATGCGACAGGGCAACGACGTCGGCACTCAGTATCGCAGCGGGATCTACTGCTTCGATGCAGCTCAGCGCACGAAGGCGGAGGCCTCCCGGGACGACTACGCCGAGGCGCTGCGAGCCGCGGGCCACCGGGCACCCATCACCACCGAGATCCTCGACGCCCCGCCGTTCTACTACGCCGAGGCCTACCATCAGCAGTACCTGGCCAAGAACCCTGGCGGGTATTGCGGCGCAGGGGGCACTGGCGTGGCCTGTCCTGGTGGGACTGGGACCGGGACCGGACGACCGTGAACCGCACCTTGTCGGCGCAACACGATCCTGTAGGAAGGCTGTATGGCCCGGCGAATCCACTATGAGCGGCTCGTGGTCTGCTACCACGGTTGCGACCGCAAGACGGGCGAGCAGGTGCTGCTGCAGGGTAGGGGCCTCTGCCCGAGCCACAACAAGTATGACTGGCTCGGCAGGGGCATCTACTTCTGGGAGCATGGGCCGGAGCGGGCGCTCGACTGGGCGAAGGAGCGGCACGACAGAGGGAAGATCGACGAACCCTGGGTGTTGGGCGCCTACATCCACCTCGGCCGGCGCTTGGACCTCACCGACACGGCGGCGACTGCTCAGCTTCGAGCCTGGCACGAGGACCTCGGAGAGGCGATGGCCCTTGCCGGACAGGTGATGCCGGAGAACAAGCCTGCCGGCGATGGAGACCACGACCTGCTGCTCCGGTTCCTCGATTGTGCCGTGCTCAACTTCGGCTTGGACGACATGGACCGGGAGGAAGGAATGACCGTCTACCAGACGGTTCGGGGCGTGTTCGTCGAAGGGGCGCCCGCATACGAGGGGGCACGCATCATGACCAAGACCCACGTTCAAATCACCGTCCGCGATCCCGACTGCATCATTGGCTACTTCCGCCCGGCCGGCTAGAATGGAATGGAGTTCGGAGGTCGAGATGAGCCGGGAGCAGAAGGAAGAGCTTGACCGAGTCCACGAGAAGGTTCGTGCGGCCTTCCGTGCGCTTCCGCCTGAGAAGAAGGTGGAACGACTCAAGGTTCTCGGCATCCTCGACCAAGAGGGGTGCCTCAGCAGCCGATATGGCGGTGAGGGTGAGTTCACCGAAGACGATCAATCGCAGGCGAGCTGAGGCGGGTTCGAGCACTTCCGCCAGGAACAGCGCTCCGACCCCACCCCGGCGTTCGTGCCGCTCGACCAACACTCTTCCACTAACCAAGAACCCGCCGGGCATCAAGTGCCCCTGAGGTCGACTTCGGGTCGACCTGCCTTCGCTTCGTGGGAGGAGGCTGATGAGCACCACTGGCCGCATCACGAAGGTATCGGTAGGCTTCGCAACGCCGAAATCGGTTGGCGGGCGCGTGCAGCGCGAAGCGTCGACGTTCTGCCGCGGTGTCCTAGGCCTGAAGTGGACGAGGCTCTCGTTCGGGGTGCGTGGGCTTCGAGCCCCTCTCCCGGATGCACGTCCTCCAATGGCACCTCCTCGGCCTCCCGAATCTCCGCGTCGAGGACGAAGCGGCGGTCGCGAGTGTCGTGGGGAGGTACGAGATGGGGATGGACTTCGTCGACGCGCTCCACCTGTCGTCTCCCGCAAGAGGCGTGACGGAGTCCTCGACGTTGGCCCGGGTTCTGCGCGGAACGTGGCGAGCGGGGGAGCGTGTCGGACGAAACGCAACGAAGCACCAGGGGTAGCTGTAGCGTGGCTGGCTCTCCTCGTCGGTCTGACCGACGACGTTCTGTCTGGGTCCAGCAGTGCGAGCCCCCGCGCGGTCCGTCGGGATCTCGGACGAACCGGAAGCCCGGGAGAGGATGGCGGCGTGGGGCGTGATGGTGTCGTGGAGGAGAAGGCCGCCGTGGTCGCTGTGGCGGTACTCGCGGTTGAGCTGGGCGCCTCCGCCGGTGGTGCGGGCGGTGAAGTGCCCGAGGGCGTCGTGTTCGGTGGTGGTGGTCTCGAGGAGGACCTCGCCGTTGTGGAGCCCCTCGCGCCTGGGGAGATCGAAGCGGTCGTCCTAGCCGAGGCGGCTGGTGCCGAGGACGGCGCGGGAATGCGCACCGACAAGGAGGACGATCAGAATGGGGGCGAGTCGAGGGGTGGCGGGGCGGTGGGCGGGCGAGGCGACTCGCGTGGTGAGGAGCGAGGGCCGGCCACCTCCCCGCCGCCCTTCGGATTTCGAGATTCCACGCAACAGTCGGCGAGTTTGTCCGAAGAAGGTCTTTGAAAGCACGCCACGGAGAATCTGGACCTGCCCCGCTTTTCCAGACACCCGATTTGAGGCGACAGTGGTCGCCAAG
>CAYOBQ010000063.1:0-29611 GCA_964402225.1 uncultured Nannocystaceae bacterium
CGACCGTTGAACTGGCACACCGTCTCCATCGACGACCCCGTCTCCGAGTTCGAGGCCCCCATCCTCTTCATCAGCGGCAACGCGGCCCCCCGGCTCGCCCCCGACCAGATCGCGAAGCTGCGCGCCTATATCCAGCGCGGCGGCACCATCCTGGCCGAGCCCAGCGACCACAGCGCCACCTTCGCCGCCGGGATGCGCACGCTGCTCGCGAAGATGTTCCCCCCCGAGGACTACCCCACAGTCAAGCTCGCCCCGCTGGCGGCGGATCACGGCGCCTTCACCGTCGTACGGCAGGCGTGGCGGCAGCGCCCCAAGCTCCAGGGCGCCGGCGACGGCACGCGGACCTTCTTCTTCCTCTCCGAGGGCTACCTCTCGAAGGCCTGGCAGACCAACGACATCGAGCACGACGCCTTCCGCCTCGCCACCAACCTGCTCTTCTACGCCACCGATCTGGGCGCCCTGGAGGGCCGCTTCGCCACCGCCGTCCCCGCTGGTGAGGCCGCCCCCGCGCGGGCGAAGCTCACCGTCGCCCGCGTCCGCCACGGGACCGACCGAGACTGGGACGCCGCGGCCTCGACCTGGGCCCACCTCGCCGAATACGCCGCCCACGTGGCGGGGACCCCCGTCGTCGAGTCGGCCCCGGTCGGCCTCAGCGCCGTCCCGAAGGCGGATCTGTTGCACCTCACGGGCCGCGCGGCCCTCCGCCTGGACGATCGGCAACGGGAGACGCTGAAGCGCTACGTCGAAGGGGGCGGCACCCTGCTGGTCGACGCCTGGGCAGGGTCGGCGCCTTTCGCCCGCACGGCCCGGGCACAACTCGAGGCGATGTTCGGCTCGCTGTCACCGCTCGCCGACGGTGACCCCCTCGCCGCGGGCCGCTTCGAGGGCGGCGCCGACCTCTCCCGCGGCCTGCGCTACAAGCTCCCTGCCCGCAAGCGATTGCGCGGGGCCGGGCGCTCCACCCGCTCGCAACACCTCGAGATCGTCCGCCAGGGGGGCCGCGTCGCGGTGGTCTTCTCCGCCTACGACCTGAGCGCCGCCGCCGCCGACATCAACGCGTTCCACGCCGCCGGCTACAAGCCCGACGCCGCCCGAAAGGTCGTCACCAACCTCATTGGCTACCTACGTCGGGGCTGAGCAGGCGCCCGCGCCGGACGCGACGGACAGCAGCTCCTCGAGCCGCTCTTCGTGGGGCGCGTAGTAGGCCCGCAGCCGCGCGCGGCTCGCCTCGTCGATCTTCTCACCGCCGCCCACGTTGCGCGTCTCGAAGGTCGGGGGCCGCCAGGGTCGCAAGCCCAGAAACTCGAGGACGCGAGCGAAGGTGGCCTCGGTCTGGCGGAAGAGCTCCTCGCTGCGCAGCACGAGGATGCGCTCCCTCGGGTAGACGGCGAACCAACGCTCGAGCTGCTCGGCGTAGCGGCCCCGCGCGAGGTAGGCGAAGCGGTGGTGGTGGTGCCCGTAGTAGCCGGGATCGAGCTCGAGCCGCTCGGCGTCGGCCCCGACCTCTCGCGGCTCGGCGTCGAGGGCCACCTCGAGCTCGCGCTCCTCTCGGCCGGCGCGGACCTCGTGTCGATAGTGAGACCACGCCCGCGCCACGGGATCGCGCAACAGCACGAGCAGCTTCGCCTCGGGCAGCAGCGCGTGGCATCGCGCGGGGACGTGGGGGTGGAACAGGTAGTAGGGCGACGCCTCGTAGGCCAGCCCACCCATTGAGATCGGGAAGTGCGCGCGATACCAACCTACGCCGCGCGCGTAGTTCAGGTCGAAGAAGTGCACCTCTTTCCGAATCGACGGCAGAGTGTCGGGGTGCCCCTTCAGGTAACCGTAGAGCGAGCTCGTGCCGCCCTTCATCGTGCCGAGCAGGACCGCCCCGGGGAGCGGTCGCAGCGGCGCGGTGAGTCGGCGAGGGATCGTGCGGAGTCTCACGAAGACCTTTCTATCGCCTCGCCCGCCGGGATTCGACCGTGAACTTCATCCGCAACGCCGCTTCGCAGCTCACCGCGCAGGGCGCGCTCACGGCGTTGCAGTTCGGCGCGGGGGTCGTACTCGCGCGCCTGCTGACGGTCTCCGATCGCGGGGTCTACGGCCTCGTCATCAGCTTTGGCGCCCTGCTGGCGATGTTCGCCCACTGCGGCTGGAGCATGGCCGCGATCTACCGCATCCGCCGCGAGGGGCGACCACCGGGGGCCGTCCTCGCCGCGGCGGTGCTCGCCATGTCGATCACCGGTGCCCTGGCCATCGGCGTGGCCCTCGTCTTCCACGCCGCCCTGCGCTCGAAGTTCCTCCCCGGTGAGGCCTGGTGGCTCTACGCCATCGCCCTCGCGCTGGTCCCCGTCGCCCTCCTGGCTCGCGCCCTGAGCGCGGTGGCCCGCGGCTCCGACCACTTCGATCTGCAGAACATCGTGCGGGTCCTGGTGGGCTTCGTCTTCCCGGTCGCCGTCACAGTCGTCCTGTTGGCGACGGGCGGCAGCGTCGTGGCGGCGCTCCTGACGCTGCTGGCCACCCGCCTGCTCGGCGTGGTGGGCATCGGCCGTCGGCTGGTGGCCATCACCGGCTTCGGCCCCCTGGATCGCGGCGACCTGCGCTCGGGCTTCCGCTTCGGCGCCCGCAACGCGGCCATCTCCTGGGCCGGCCAACTCCACGAGAAGGCCGACGTCTTCATGCTGGTGGCGCTGCTCGGGGCGGACGGCAAGGCCCTCGCCGGCTGGTACCTGGTGGCGGTCGCCGTCGCCCAGCTCCCCCGCACCGCCTCCGAGGCCGTCGCCACCGCCCTCGCGCCCAAGCTCGCCGGGCTACCGGAGGCAGAGGCCGCGTCCTACGCCGCCAAGGTCTGCCGGCACACCGTCCTGCTCGTCGGCGGCATCGCCGTGGCCATGCTGCTGGTGGGGCCCCTGCTCATCCCCCTCGCCTACGGCGCGAAGTTCGAGGCCTCCGTGACGCCCTTTCTGGTCCTCGCCCCGGCCATCCTCCCGCTGTCCCTCTACCGCATGTTGGCCCGCTACTTCGTCGCCTTCGATCGCCAGGGCATCCCGCTCGTCGCCCAGCTCGTCGCGGTCGCCCTCAACCTGGGCCTCAACGCCTGGCTCATCCCCGAGCACGGCCTGGTCGGCGTCGCGCTCGCGAGCCTGATCTCGTACTCGGCGGCGGCCCTGGCGGTGGTCATCGCCTTCTGCGCGACCTCCGGCGTCGGCCTGCGCGACACCTTCCTCTTGCGCCGCGACGACCTCGACTTCTACCGCCTCCACCTCGCGGCGTTGCGCGCACGCTTCCGGCGATCGTAGATAGTCTCGTGGCTCGCCTCCTCGTCGTGCTCTGCCCCGAGCGCTCCGGATCGACGCTTCTGAGCATGTCGCTCGGCGCGCACCCCCGCGTCGTCGCCCCCCCGGAGACGCACCTCTTCCGCTACCCCGACCACGCCACCTGGCGCGCCGGCTACCCCCAGGCCGGCGAGAGCCTCCGCTGGCTCGTCGAGCGCACCCTGCCCGGGCTCGACCCGAACGCCTTCGCCGACTGCACGCCGGCGGAGGTCTGGGCGCGCGTACTCGAGGCGATGCCCGACGACGGGTGGGCCATCGACAAGACCCCCGCCTACGCGCGAGAGGCGGCGGTCCTCGCCCGCATCGAGGCGACTCAGCCCCACTACCTCTGGCTGATCCGCCACCCGCTGGGCGTCGTCGCCTCCCGGATTGAGGTGTGGCAGAGACGCCGCCGCGCCCGGCTCGACCAGGCCGTCGCCGACCGCGCCCCCGGAGAGCTCGTCCGCGCCGGCGCAGGCGTCGCGCGAGCGATGGTCCGGCGACATCTGGGCGGCGAGGTCCAACGCAAGCTCGACTACTGGACCGACGTGCACGCCCGCATCGAGGCCTTCCTCGCCGCGATCCCCCCCGCCCGCCAGCGGACGCTGCACTTCGAGGCCTTCGTCCGCGATCCAGAAGACCAGCTCGCCCCCGTCTGCGAGATGCTCGAGCTCCCCTTCGACGCCGCGATGCTGGACCCCAGATCGGCCCTCCCCAAGGGGCTGTCCGCGGGCATCGGCGACGAGAAGATCCGCCACCGGAGCGGCATCGATCCGAGCGTCGCCGATCGCTGGCGCCAGACCCTCGAGCCCAGCGTGATCGACCCCGCGACGCGGGCTCTGATGGGGCGACTTGGCATCGCCTGATTATGCGGCAAGTGCGCGCCGTATAAGGGTTTCCGTCGCTTGCGTTTCTTGGTGACTCACCAGAAGTGAAGCACACTCACCACGTCAGTCGTCGGAAAGGGAGAGGCCGATCGACATGCACGTGGAGAACGAAAGACACGGTGTCTTGCTGGTCGACGACGACCAGCAAGTCGCCCGCGCGATGAAGTGGCTGCTCCATGGCCAGGGCTACGATCTGGAGATCACCCACTCCGCCGAGGAGGCCCTGCACGTCCTGCACAGAACGGAGTTCGATGTCGTCGTGACCGACGTCGTGATGCCGGGGATCTCAGGGCTCGATCTGCTCGATCGCGTCCGTGCGAAGTGGCCGGAGTCGGAGGTCGTCGTCGTCAGCGCCTACGACCGCACCTCCGACGCCCTGCGCGCGACGCGGCGCGGCGCCTTCGACTACCTGTCGAAGCCGTGGGATCCGAAGAACTTCCTCGACACGGTGAAGCGGGCCGCCGAGGTCGCCCGCAGGCGGCGGGATCTCCTCGGCTGGGTGGGCCTCGAGTCACCCATCCTGGAGTCGCGCTCACCGGCCATGCGGGCGGCGATGCGACGCCTCTCACGGGTCGCGACGCTCGACTACGATGTGCTCGTGACGGGCCCCACGGGCGTCGGCAAGAGCGCGTTCGCCCGCGTCCTGCACAACCGCAGCGACCGTCGCGACGGGCCCTTCGTCACGGTGGACTGTGGCGCCTTCGCCTCGCAGCTCGTCGACTCGGAGCTCTTCGGCCACGTGCGCGGCGCCTTCACCGGTGCCCACGAGGATCGGGTCGGCCTCATCGAGTCGGCCAGCGGCGGCACCCTCTTCCTCGATGAGATCGGCAACATGCCGCTCGAGCTCCAAGGGCGCCTCCTGCGGGTGCTCCAGGAGCGCGTCGTGCGACCCGTCGGCGGACGCAAGGAGCGACCGGTCGACATCCGGGTGATCAGCGCGACCTGCGTCGATCTCGACACCGCGATCGACGACGGACGGTTCCGCGAGGACCTCTTCCACCGGCTCTGCGAGTTCCCCATCGAGCTCCCGACCCTGGCCGAGCGACGCCAGGACATCCCCCGGATCGCCCACGCCTTCCTCGCGCGCCACGCGGAGAAGGCCCGCAGCGAGGTGGCGCGCATCGCCCCCGACGCGATGGCCTCTCTCGAGCGTTACGCCTGGCCGGGGAACTTGCGGGAGCTGTCGCATGTGATTCGTGAGGCGGTGGCCCTCGAGGCCGGCGAGCAGCTCTCCCTCGAGAGCCTGCGCGCCACGGTCCGCACCGGAGGCGACGCCGAGACAGGCGGCGGCGGGAGCCTGCACGCCCTCATCGATCCCGACCTGCCCTTCAAGGAGGCGATCGATCCGGTGAACCGCGCGGCGCGAACCACCTACCTGACGCGGGTCCTCGGCCGCTTCGACGGGAACATCACGGCGGCGGCCAGGCACGCGGGTCTGGATCGCTCCAACTTCCGCCGCCTCCTGCGTAAGTACGGCGTGGCGCTGGGATAGCCCGGCCGGCTATTCTCCCCGCTTCCCTAGTAAGTCGCGGGGTCTTCGATGCGTAACCAACTGTGGGTTCTGGCGCTGTTGTGGGGTTGCCTCTCACCCGAGCCGGAGGGGCTCGCCACGGCCCAGCCGGCGGCCACGACGGTCAAGATGGACTTCCTGCACAAGCCGCTGCCGGAGATCCCGCTGCCCAACGACATCGCGACGCGCCACGACGCGACCTCGGCGACGGGGCGCCGGATCAACGCCTCGCTCTTGGCGCCCACGCGGCTCGAGCAGCGGGTGCGGGAGCTCATCGACCAGATCGACGGCTTCAGCTTGATGATGCCGATCACCATCCCCTTCACCGCGCCCCTCGACGTGCAATCGGTGCTCGACGCGCACTCGGACCCGCACTACGGCACCGACGACGACGTGCTGTACCTGATCGACGTCGACCGCGACTCCCCGGACTTCGGCAAGGTGCATCACCTGGATCTGGGCAACGGCAGCTATCCGGTCATCGCCGAGCAGCGCGACAACTTCTGGCGCAACGGGCCGCGCACCGGAAACCTCACGCTCATCTTCGAGGAGGACGAGGAGGACACCAACGGCAACGGGGTCCTCGATCCGGGGGAGGACACCGACGCCGACGGGGTCCTCGACCACCCGAACTTCCTGCCCGGTCACGACCCCGCCCCCGACGACGCGCCGGCCATCGCCAAGGCGATCATGACGTTCTACGAGAAGGAGACGAACACGCTGATCGCCAAGCCCGTCAAGCCGCTGCGCGAGCGCACGACCTACGCGGTGGTCGTCACCCGGCGCCTCAAGGACGCCAACGGCGCGCCCGTCGGCTCGCCCTACCCGACGGTGAACCACCCGGCCCAGACCGAGGCGCTGCGACCCCTCGAGGACGTCATGCCCGAGGGCCTCTCGATGGACGACGTCGCCTTCGCCTTCAGCTTCACCACACAGACCACGACCTCGGATTGGCACGACGTCCGGGACGGGCTCTACGGGCACGGTATCCAGAAGCACCTAGCCAAGGAGTTCCCGGCGCGACTGGCGACGGTCGAGCCCCTCAAGGACCTCGCCCGCTTCAGCGGCTCGAATCCCCACATCATCTACGGTGAGGAGTGGCTGGCGGGCCTGCGCCTGGTGATGCAGATCCGCGACGAGGAGTCGACCTCGGTGGCGGGCCAGCAGCTCCTCGACTTCAACAGCTACGTCGACTACCTGGTCATCGGCAGCTTCGACTCGCCTCAGCTCTTCCCCCGGGAGGATGAGAACGGCGACTGGCTGCCCTTCAACGACCAGTCCTGGCCCCCGGATCTGCACGCGAAGCCGGCACCCACCCGCCCCGAGCGCGTCTATTTCTACCTCTCCGTGCCCCGCAAGGAGGTCTCGGCGAGGGGGGAGGGGAAGCCCGCTCCGTTGGTCCTGCTCGGTCACGGACACACCGGCAACCGGTTCTCCGTGACCACCCTGGCGGGGCTCATGGCCCGGCACGGGCTGGCGCTCCTGGCGATCGACAACGTCTCCCACGGCCTGGAGGTCAAGGGTGAGGACCGCGAGTTGGCGGAGACCATCCTCGGCGGCCTGGGTTTCCGAGGCTTCGTCGACGCCGCGTTCAAGGACCGCGCCCACGACCAGAACAACGACGGCGACCACGACTCCGGCGCCGACTTCTGGACCGCCTACGTCTTCCACACCCGCGACGTCGTGCGCCAGTCGCTCCTCGACTACATGCACCTGGTGCGCATCATCAGCAGCTTCGACGGCGAGCGACGCTGGGACTTCGACCTCAACGGCGACGGGACCAACGAGCTGGCCGGCGACTTCGACGCCGACGGCGTGGTCGACATCGGCGTCGGCGGCGAGATCACCATGACCGGCGGCTCCCTGGGCGGGATCATGTCGATGCTGGTGGGGGCGCTGGAGCCCAAGGTGAAGGCGATCGCCCCGGTCGTCGGCGGCGGGTTCCTCTCGGAGATCACCCGCCGCACGCTCAACGGCTCGGTGCGCAAGGCGGTCCACCTGCGGCTGCTCGGCCCGCTGTATACGGGGACCCGCCAGGAAGACGGGACGATGCAGCTCCACCAGATCATCCCGGACATCAACGACGACGCCCCGGAGCTGCACTTCGCCACCATCGAGGGCGTCGAGCCCGGCGACACGATGCTGCTCGAGAACCTGGTCAACGGGGAGCGGCAATGCGGGATGGTCGATCCCGAGGGTCGCGTGCGGGCGCCCATCGAGAGCGACGCGGGGGATCCCGTGCGCGTCTCCTTCTACCGAGGTCCCGTCTTCCGTGGCGGCGACGGCTGCGAGATCACCACCGACGCCGAGCCCGTGATCACCGTCGACAGGCTCCAGCACGAGATCACCTTCCAGAGCCGAAGCTACGCCCCCGGGACTCCGCTTCGGTCCCTCGCCGACGGCCTCGGGATGCGCCGCGGGACGCCGGATGTGCGCCGCTTCATGGGCCTCGCCCAGATCGTCCTCGACCGCGCCGATCCCGCCGCCTACGCCCGCCACCTTCTGGACGAGCCGATAAAGTACCCCGGCACCGGCGACGCGGGGGGCGCCCACGCGCTCATCCTCACCGGGACGGGGGACTTGAACGTGCCGGTGAGCACGGGGGCCAACGTCGGCCGCGCGGCCGGCATCATCGGCTACCTCGAGGATCACCCGGGCTACGACGTCCCGGCCAACCAGGCGCTGATCGACAACGGCATCACGATGGGCGTGGAGGACGTGGGCGACAAGCTGAGCAGCACGGGGGAGCGTTGGCTCGCCGACGCCGACGACTTCAGCGGCGACGGCGACTTCTGGGCCGGACTCGCGCCGCGGGTAGACCCGCCGATCCGAGCGGGGCTGGGGGTCAAAGACGCCATCGGTGGCGCTTCGGCGGCGTTTTTCCCCTACGGCTCGCCCTTCGGGAAGCACGGCTTCGACGATCCGGGCGAGATGATCGACAACGCCATCCGCCGCTGCCGGGACACCTGCGCTGAGGGCATGGACTGCGCCTGCGAGGACACCGAGGTGTGGGACGTCGGCAACTTCTTCTTCAACATGATGGGCGAGTTCCTGGCGAGCGGCGGCACCCGCATCCGCACCGACGCCTGCATGTCCAGCCAGGACTGCTCGGACTTCATGCCGCTGCCGGCGGATCGCGAACCGAGCGAGCTTCGCTAGCCTGATCCGTTTTCCTGTCAGAATCCGAGCACGCCCGGCGAATGGGGTGGTGCGACCGGGGATCCCCGCGTCGCGACACATCATGAGTGGGAGCGATCATGCATCGGATACACACGTGCGCCCGCGGGGCGTGGACGGGGCTCGTCCGCCCCTCTGTCGCGGGCCTGGCGTCGGCGGGCCTGGCGTTGGCGGGCTTGGCGGCGGCGGGTCTCGTCGGTTGTAGCGAGTCGGCGGTGGCGCCGTCGGTGGGGCCACCGACAGGACAGATGAGCTTGGGCCTCGCGGCGGCGCCCGACGATCTCTTCGACGTCACGGCCGTGCGCTTCGAGGTCACGCCCCTCGGCGACGAGGGCCCGCCCCAGGTCCGGGTCGTGCCGTTGGAGCACGAGGGGCTGCCCGCGGCGGTGGATCCGGCCCTCGCCGGGCGCCCCTTCGCCGACTGGTACGTGGTGCTCGAGCCTGGCCCGTACCGTGTCCGGGCGACGCCCCTCTCGGCGGAAGGCGCGGTGTCGCGCGTGTGCGCCGGTGCCGAGGAAGAGACCATGGTCTTCCCCGGCGTCACCACCGAGCTCTTGCTCGTCTCCGAGTGTCGGGGAGGCGAGAACGGCGGCCTCGACACCTCCCTGACCTTCAACGCCAGGCCCTACATCGAGGAGTTGAGCTTCCGTGACTCGAAGTTCGCGTGCTCGAGCCACGCCGCGGTCATGAGCCTCCAGGCGCAGGACCCCGATGGTGATGCGCTGACCTACGAGTGGTCCGTCGTCGGGTTGCCCGAGGGCGCCGACCACAGCAGCTACTGCCTCATCGCCCAGGGGCACTTCGCCTCCTTCGCCGCGGTGGTGGAGGGGCGCTACGACCTCCAGGTGACGGCGAGCGACGGGTCACAAAGCGCCAGCCTGCGCTTCCCGATCTACATCTCCCACTGCGAGTTCCGCCCCAACTGCCCCGGCGACATCGCCGCCCCCGTGGATCCCGACGAGCCCTCGGTCGCGGCCGGCCGGTGCGCGTGCGACGAGCTGGGGCTCGATCCCAACTGGGGCTTCGATCCGGCCACCGAGTGGCCCGACGCTCCCCCCGTGGGACCCGCCGAGGAGGTCCCGGCCTGCGCCCTCGACCAGCTCGCGATCTTCGCCGAGGTCGACAACGACAACGACGGCAACGACGACATCGTCGGCTTCCAGGTCCTCGACGTCGGTGACGCCTGCGAGCAGACCTACTGCGTCGAGCAGGACGGCACCTTCGTGCCCGTCGAAGGCGCCCCCTTCGTCGATCCCGCTTTGCCCATCCCCCTCGCCGCCACCAGCCTCGGCTGCGAAGGCGCCCCGCCGATGCCCGTCTGTCCGGTCCTCTCGGATGGCACCCAGGCCCAGGACTGCGGCGGCATCCCGCCCCTGGACGACTGCATGACCATCACCATGTGCCCCGATCCGGGCGCCTGGGCCGATCCGAACGATCCCTCCGTCGTCGACGAGACCTCCGCCACCGATCACGACGAGCCAATCCTCAACGCCATGGGCCTGAACCTGGATCCAGCGCAGCTCGTCTACCTCGACCCCTGCGATTGGGAGCACTTCACGGGGGTCGAGTTCGATGCGCCCATCGTCGATCCGGACGCCCAGAACAACGACCTGATGGCCTCCATCTCGAAGGGCAGCGACAAGTGGAAGGTCGACTTCCAGGCCGGAATCGAGCGCGGGAGGGCCCACACCCGGGGCATCTTCCACCACAGCCTCGAGTACGACCTCGAGACGCACAGCGTCATCGACCTGCGCCTCCGCATCCTCGGCGGTGAACTGCGCGACGTCCTGTCGGTGGACGCCCACAGCGCCGTCTCGGAGTGTAGCTTCACCACCCGCTATGACACGCGGGTGGCCGGCGACTCCGTCGACCTCGCGGGGATGATGCGGCTCCAGGACGGAGGCGAGCTGGTCGCCGCCCAGGTGGGTGACATCGACGAGGCCTCGACCCCGGTGGCCGAGGCCGTCTGCGAGATGCGCCTCGCCGCTCTGCACTCCGCCGAGCGGTTCGTCAACGAGCGATTGCACGACGCGCTCATCGCGTGGGCCTTCTTCAACCTCGCCGGCCCCACCGGCGCGGTCGTCGACAGCGAGGAGGCCGCGCAGGGCTTCATCGACCTGTACGAAGACGCGGTGGTCGCCTATCAGGGGGCGGTCGATGCGTTCCACGGCGCCCAAACGAACGCCACCGAGCACAGCTTCGCGGGGCTCATCGCCCAGACCGATCTGCAGTTTCAGCTCGGTCAGCCGGTCCGCACCGGCATCAATATCGGCCCGTTCTCCGTGAGCATCGAGGCCAACGCCGTCGGCAAGGTCGGGTTGGCCGCGGACCTCGAGACCGGCATCCGGAACGAGGCCCACTGCGAGGGCGTGCCTTGCGTGAAGATGCGGACCAAGACGACGATCACCCCCCGCGCCTCCGTTGGCGGATACCTCTTCTTCTCGGCGAGCATCAGCCTCGGGAAGTTCGCTGGCGTCGAGGCGGGCATCCGCGGCGAGCTCGACTTCGCGACCTTCCAGCTCCCGATCGTCGCCGACTTCGGCCTCGAGCGGACCATCCAGCCGCTGGCCCCCGCCGAGCTCCCCGGCGACCTCGGAGACATGCTCTCCGGTGAGACGCTCGTGCAGCCCAGCGCAGCGTCTTTCCGCGTCCCCTACACCTACGGCGCCAACCTCCTGGGCCACTTCCTGGGCGGTCGAATCAAGCTCGTGGTTCGCGCATGGCTCCTCTGGATCGACCGCGAGTGGAGCAAGACCATCGCCTCGTGGGACGGCATCCTGAAGACGTGGCAGATCGGTGAGCCCGGTGGGGGCGACGCCCTCGAAGCGTTCGGCGATGACGTGGATCTGGGCGCCGTGCCGGACATGGTCTCGTTGCCGGTCCTCGTCCTCCAGGCCCCAGCCGTTCCGCTCCCCGCCGATGTCGTGGAGCCACTGATCTACACGGGCCTCGAGGGGGTCGGTCACCACGAGGCCGATCTCGGCACGCCGTGGGGCGACGACGGACACCGCTGCTTCCCCCCGGTGCCCTGAGAACCACCACGCTGTCCTGAGAACCACCACGCTGTCCTGAGAACCAAGGAGGATCGTGATGCGCTATCTGCTGTGGATGTGTGTGTTGGGTTGCGGGGCCGAGCCGGTGGAGACGCCGCGCTGGGGCCCGATGGAGCACGCCCGCTACCGAGTCGAGTTCGGCTCGACTCTGACCCTGCCCGAAGGCGCCGAGGCGAGCTTCGCCCTCGACGGTGTGTGGGCGATGTCGGCCACGCCCACCGCGGGTGGCATAACGATCGACGCCCGGATCGAGTCGCCACGCGTGGTGGCGACCGATCCCACCGACGAGGCGCGGCTGCGGGCGCACTTCGCCCGTCCGTTTCGCCTGCGCCTCGACGCCACCGGCGTCGTCACCGAGCTCGCGGTCGCGCCGGACACCGCGGTGCTCGTCCAGACGACCCTCAAGTCGCTGGCCGCGCACCTCCAGATCGCGCCGGGCCAGCGGGAGGCCGACACCACCGGCGTCTATCGGTCGGCCTACGCCTGGGAAGACGAACGCTTCGTCCGTCGGAAGCTCGCCTACGAGCGAGTCCGTGGAGACACCGGTCTCGAGGCGCCGGGTCGGCTGGGCGTCGAGCTGCTCGAGTCGCGCACGACGTATGCGCCGGACCTCTCGCGTGTCGAGGCCGTCGAGGCGCTTCGCTTCGGCGGGGCGGGCTTCTTGCCCGGCGCCGAGGCCCGCTCCACCCTCACCTTCTCCCGCCTCGCTGACGGCGCCGGGCCACTCCAGCTCGAGCTCGGCGACACCGTCGGCGGGCCCCTATACGGTCCACCGACCGAGCTGGCGCTCCAGTACGAGCTGGACCGGGCCAAGGACCCCGGCGACCCCTTCGACGACCTCCTGAGACGAGCGACCGCGCCCGATCTCGAGCGCGTCGCCCGCGACCGCCTCTACATGGCCGTCGTCGCCCGCCTGCGCTGGTCGGAGCCCGCGGTGGCGGAGGCGGTCGCGCACATCGTCGCCGCCGGGCGAGGCACCAAGCTGCTCACCGCCGCCCTCGGTCACGCCGGAAGCCCCCCGTGCCAACAGGCCCTCGTCAACCTCACCGATCAAGGCCACGCCGCGGCGCTCCTGGCGCTGTCGAGCGGCGACCGACCCACCGTCCTGACGGTGGCGGCCCTCCGGGGGTGGCTCGATGACCCGGATCTGGGTCGCCAGGCCCTCTACGCGCTGGGCTCCGTCGTCCACCGGCTGCGGCCAAGAGCCCCCCAACAGGCCCGGGCGGCCTTCGCCCACCTCACGGATCGGCTCAGCGCCGCGACCTCTCGCCGCGCCGTGGTCACCTCGCTGCGTGCGATTGGCAACGCCGGCCACCCCGACGCCCTGCCAACGCTCTCCCCCTACCTGAGCGCCACCGATCCGGCGGTGCGAATGGAGGCCCTCGAGGCGCTGCGTCGAGTCCCCGGCGCCGCCGTCGACAGCCGGCTCGAGGCGATGGCCCGCTCCGACCGGAAGCGCGAGGTGCGAGACGCCGCCAGCGCCCTGCTGGCCAGACGTCAGCGGTAGTCGCCGCCAAGGACGTACGGCGCCCAGTGGAACGGGTGGCTCAGCGGAATGGCCGACGGCGCGAGCTGCACACCGCGCGTCCTCCCTGCATGGGGGCTCTCGACGATGTCTGCCCGGAGCATGGCCCGTTGAGCGCCCGCCACCGCCTCGACCCGTGGCAACCCATCGCGCAAGCCCTCGTAGAGCAAGCGCGAGAATATCGCGGCGCTGTGGTCATCGACGCGCCAGCGCGTCGACACGACCGATCGAGCTCCGGCGGCGAGGAATCCGCGATCCAGGGCGCCCAGCATCTCGTCCCCCGCCGTCGGCTCCCCGAGGGCGGTCTCGCAGCTCATCAGCGCCACGAAGTTCGCCCGCAGCGACATCGTCTGGAGCTCCGCCGACTCGAGGCGACCGTCCGCTGCGGCCCCAGGGCTCAGCGAGAGCCAACCGCTGCGCCGTCGCCTTCCTTGAAAGCCGTGGAGCGCGAGGTGGATCACATCGGCCCGCTCGAGAGCGTCGCGCACGACCGGCTCCTGGGTCATCTCCGGGCCAGTCAAGACCGTCAGATCGTCGAAGGTCGCCCGCAGCACGTCCACGTCCCCCCGAGCGCCGGGAAGATCCCCCGAAGCATCGGCCACCACCAGCGCATTGCCCCACACCGGCTCCGGCGCATCCTCGGTCGTGGCAGCCAGCCCGTCGAGGCTCGGAGCGGTGAAGACCGACACATGCTCCAACAGGAGCCGCCCCTCCAACGGCAGCAGGACGAACGGCAGTCGGTGGAGGATCAGATGGGGCACGACGGCGAGGTGCGGACGCCCGCCGAGGAGAACCTCGCCGAGGGGCTCGAGGAGCTGTGCCGCCAGCCATTCCGCGTCCCCGTGGCCGTCGTCGGCGCCGCGCTGCACCGCTCGAAGCAGGCGGTCCGCGCGACGAACCACCTCTGAGCGGCTGGTCGGAACCCGCGCGGCGCGGAACTCGTCTCGCGCGATGTAGAAGAGCGCTACTTCGTCCGGGAGGAGGTAGATGTCCAGCACGCCGAGGTCAGGAGGCAAGCTCGCCCGGAGGGTCGCCAACTCGGCGGGATCTGCCGGCCGAGGCTGGAGGCGCGCCGCCTCCTCGAGGTAGGCCCGACGCTCGTTCACGCCCGCCGACTCGGCGCCGCCCACGGATGGCACGCCGCGGTCGATGATGAGCTGTTGGGTATAGGCGACGGCCTTCGTGTGGCCGATGTGAACCGCCGCGCGCCGAGGGTCCTGGCGCAGATAGAGGCCCAGGAGCGCCTCCATCTCCGACACGCGGTCACTCGACCAATAGGTCATCAGACCGATGTCGAGGGAGCGGCGCTCGGACTCCATGAACGCCAGGTAGCGTTCGAGCCGCTCCGCCGCCTTCACTTCGTCTCCCACTCCGAGCGCCAGGCGCGCTTCCAACGGCCATCCGCGCGCTTCGCGCAGTCCAACCCCGGCGGCGGCCTCGGCGCCCCTCGCGAGGGCGATCGCCGCGGCGTCGTACTCCTTGCGCTCGAGGTGTGCCTCGGCGGCGATGAAAAACGCCTCGTCTACGAGCACGGTAGAGGACGCCTCGCCCAGATCCTCGAGGAGCCGCGCCACGATCTCCAGGGTGCGGCCAGGCTGTCCTTGTCGCAGCCAGGTGAGCGCGACCGTGAGCCGGAGTTGCCGGCCGAGGGAGCCCAGAGGATCGACACCGCCGAGCGTTCTAATCGCCAGTTCGCGCGCCTCGGTGTGGCGACCCGCCATGGCGATGAAGGGTGCCTCGTAGGCGGCGCAGTAGCGTTGGCAGGCCTGATCATCGAGACGGCACAACTCGCGCGCCTCGCGGCTGAGGGCGGTCGCCCAACCGGCATCGCCGACCTGGATGACGGCGGCCGCGAGTCCGAGCAGAGCCACTCGGTGCTGCGCCACCCAACCGCCCGCACGCGCCGCCTCGACCGCATCGGAGTAGAGGCGAATCGAGTCCGCCAGGTCGCCCGTCTCACGAAGCACGCCAGCGAGCCCGAGCGCAGCGGCGAGCGCGGAGCTGGGAGGCCCGAACTGCTGGTAGAATTCATACGCCGACGCGCAGTCGCGGGCGGCCACATCGAGGCGTCCCAGTTCGAGTTCGAGTCGACAGCGTTCGCGGCGTGCGTTCGCTAGATCGTCGTCGCCCTCGGGTGTTCGCCGCGCCGTAGCGACCGACCTGTCCAGGGCCGTCTCCGCGAGGTCTACGTCACGGCAACGCCGGAGACCACGGCCCAGGCGAGCGAGCAGACGGCTCGGAAACTGGCGATTCTCCGCGAGCAGATCCGCGCCGTCTGCGCGTCCGGTGACGCAGTGACCCTGCGTGAGCTGAGCGGTCACATCCTCGATGTCGGCGGCCTGAACGGTCGCCGACAGCGCGAGCACCGTGAGCGTTGAGCGCAATTCCCTGTCCAAGGAGTCCTCGAAGAAGAAGCCTCACATGACTACCATATTGTGTCCCCTTCGCGGACTTCTCCGGCCGGTGTCACTCGTTCACGGGCCGTGGCGAAAATGATGCGAGGCCATTCCTGAAGATCGCGTTAGGCCGCATAACCACTAACATTCACGGTGCTTCTCCCATCTAGACTTGGCGGCGTTGCAATATGCGCTGCTACGGTTCCCTTGCACAACTTCTGTGCGGCTGCAACGTGAGAGCTAAGTCCATGCCCATCAACACGATTCGACTCGTATCTTATTTCGCACTGCTCCCGTTCTTCGCGGTTGCGGCACCGGTCTTCTCGCCGGATGACGGGGCCGTGATCATGCCGGCGGTGCAATGTGAAGATACCGGTGACGCGGCCGAGGTTTCGAAGGCGGTGCTCACGGAGCTCGGCAGGAAGGAGATCGGCACCCACACCGAGCTCGTCTGGGTCTCCGAGCGAGTCGACCTCAGCCCGGCCATCGCCTGCTGGCTCCAGCTCGGCGCCCGCAAGGGGCTCCGCGTCAAGATCGGGCTGGTCGCGGGGCCCGACATTGTCTTTCCTCCAGATCCTCCAGATCCTGACGAGAAGGCGCTCCAAGACTCCGGCGGGGAGCTCATCTGGATCCCGCCAACGGCCGAGAACCCACGCCCCACGCTGCTCACCTGGAAGCAGGGGCTGCGTCTGGGGGGGACCGTTCAGAAGCTCGTCGGCGACGACCTGGCCGCGGCGTGGAGCTCGGCCGCCCACCTTCTCGGCGAGTAGCCGACTTCAGTCCGGGTGGAGGTAGGTGGCCATCGAGCTGCGTCGCCGCTGGCGGGCATCCTCCGCCATCCTGAGCATCAGGTCGAGGGTGCTGCCCAGGTGTCGAACCTGGTCCTCCCCTGATGCGAAGATCGCCCCCCGACGACTGAGCACCGGGTCCCCCGGCCGGTAACGGTCCGACTGCTCATCGGGATCGTCGGGCTGGCTGCCCTCGCAATGTCTCAACCATGGGCGCGCCCGCGGCCACGCTGCCATCTGGCTGTCGATGTAGTCGACGAGCGGGTCGAGGGGGTCCTTCGGACCCAGCTCCCATGGCTCCTGGGCCAGGCGAATCAGCGCGGCGACGATCTCCTCGACGGGGTCACCATCGAGGGCGTCTGCGACACCATCGAGGAGCCGCCGGATCGCGACCTGCCACACCACGGTCGGCACCGCGAGGTCCACGTGCAACGCGGCGAGGATCTGCATCATCGCGTCGTCTTCGGCGCCGACCTCGGCCCCATCCCAATCGCGTTGAGCGCAGATGGTCAGCCAGCGCGTGAAGTTCACGAGCCAGTCGGCGGCCTCTCCGTCGCACAGCACGTAGTCCAGCAAGAAGACCCGCACGACCAGCGCCTCGAGGGCCTGGTCACGATGAACCCCAAGGGGCCGATCCTCGAACTCCCGGATGATGGCTGGACCAAACTGAAACAAGAACCGCGCGTTGGTCGCGGCGCGCTGTTCGCCCGTCCGCGTGACAAGTTGCCGCTGCACCAGATCGGTGAGGAGTCCACGTGTCGAAGCGGCCGCCGCCACCCGCAAGGGCTGCGCCTGATCGTCGGATTCAACCAACTCGAGGCTGTGCTTGGCCTGGTCGAGGAGGGCGCCGAGGGTGGCGGGGCCCGACAGCGGTTGCGCCACGAGCTCCGCGAGATCTTGCGCGGCGTCTTCGTCCTCGAGGTGGCGCCGATCCAGGGCGGCGTCCGCGACCGGCCCGGCGATCCAGGACACAATCGGCGTCTGGGCGCGCAGCGGGGAGGCCCTGATGACGACCCCCGCCAGGGGTCCCGGTTCGGCGACCGTACCGCAGACCACCGCTTCGGTGAGGAGGACCGGTGGGTCAAGGCGAAGCGCGCGGGCAAGATGAAAACAATAGCTCGTGAAGGCGAGCGTCTGCATTCGATCCCCGATGTACCCCGCTCCACCGTAGTCTCGCCCCGGTGACCTCATCGGGTGATCGTGCCTCTGTAGAGCGAGCATCGCGTCGGCGATGTTGCGGCGGACCCACAGGAGCTGTGCGCGCCGCTCAGGCTTGGAGCTGTCCATGCTGGACTCGGAGTCGGATGCGTGAACCGTGCCGAGCAGTGTGTCTAGCGCGATCAGCACGTCGAGGAACATCTCGTCCTTGCTCGACGCGGCCAACAAACGGCCGATCAGGTTCGTACCCGCGTTGGTGTGCGCGTAGGAGAGCGCGGTCTCGCGGGCCGCGTCGAGCCACCTGCGGACGAGGCCCTGTGGGTTGCTGCGCAGCAGGTCGCCCTCTGCGCGTGCCTGCAGTTGACAACGGACCATCGTGAGAAGCCCGCCAGTGGGCAGGTTCGCCGCGATCGCCGTTGGGACGAGGGTCTCCACGATCAGCTCGGTGCTGGTTCGCATCCCCTCGCCCTCAGACGATCGCAGGAGCCCCCGAAGATAGCGGTGGAGCTGCCCCATCGGCATCGCCGTCATCTTCAGACCCGGCGGCAGGCGACCGCTCTCGGGCGTAGCGACGACGTCCATCCGTCCGAAGAGGAGCTGGAACCGCTTCCCGTCCGCCTCCTCGCCAGCCCCCCGCTGGCGGGGCTCCTCACCGGTGGGCGTCTGATCACCCGCCTGGGCCTCAGTCGCGAAGCCTGGCAGGAATAGCCGACGTGAGAGCCACGCCGCGCGCCCGACGGCCAGCGTACCTGGTGGTCCAGGGGCCGGGAGCTCGTACCCGTAGGCAGGGACTCGACGGTGCACGGGCATGCCCACGACCGTAGAGCTGCCCATGAAGACCGGGCTGGCGTCCCACTCCGGCGCCCGAATCTGGTCGTGCCGCGTGTTGCCCGTGAAGCCGATGACGCTCGACAACTCGCGAAGCGCGTCGTCCTCGTCGGCGGCCGGCCAATAGTCCCGAAGCGACTGATTGCGTAGACAACAGGAGACCGAAGCGAGGTGCTCGAGTCGACGCGCCCTGGCGATGACCACCAGCTCGAACGTGTCCAAGCCGATCAACGGGCTCAGCTTCAGCTCGTCGGATGCGGACGCTGGAAGGGTGGCCTGCGTCACCGCCGCGAGGTGTTGCCACAGCGCGCTCTCTTTGGCGAAGAGCCTTGAGAGCAACTCCATGCTGAAGTGGGGGCGCCCGTCGCGAGGCCGAGCCGCGCCAGCGACCACCGACGCCTTCAAGTAGATGTGCGCGATGAACGGCCACCGGTCGTCGGGCTTCAGAATGTCCTCGATGGGCACGGCCCGTTCATCGAGGTCGTCCAAGACGGGTGCCGACGGCGCAATGGCCCCGACCGATTGGGAGTCGAATCGACGGGAACATTGTGGGTACTCGCCGAGCAACGAGGCGTGGCTCAAGACCGCGGTCTGCACCAGATCCGTCGCACCGATGCCCATCGAGTACGCGTACGTCGAGTCTGGGAAGCGCGCCTCCCGCTGGGCGGACCGGCTGGAGAGCTGCCCCAGCAGCGCAGAGTAGTCGCTGTCGGCGAGTTGGAACTGCGTGACGGTGACGATGCGCACGACGTTGTCAGATGAGCTCTCGGAGGTCGTGCCCGAGATCGGACCACCGGGGTACGCGGCGCGTCGCGAGGACTCGAAAGATGCTCGCCAGCTCGCCCTGGAATCCACGGGACTCGGTCTCGCGAGGCTCCAACGCCATGACCTCGCTGGCGATGGCGTCCGCCGCCCGGCAGCGCTCCCACGCTCGATCCGCCGGGGCGGGTCGAACCGCCGTGCGCGCGCGCTGCCGATATCCACCCAGACGCTTCACGTACATCCGCAACCGGGAGACGCCGCCGCGGCGCTGCACTAGAGCGCGAATCGCGCCCAGCACCTCCGTGATGTCATTTAGATTGGCGTGCACGGCACGAGACGGGCTGTGTTGCAATCGGGCGCACACGCTATCGATCACCGCTACCACCGTCGCCTCGGCGACGGGCGCATCGCGCTGGACCCGCTCGAGCTCCTTGATGAACAGCTCGGTATCGATCTCGAGCTTCTCCGCGATGCGTCGGTAGCGCTCATCCTCGCTGGCGGACCGCCGCTCCCGCTTCGTTCGGGGTGGCACCGCGCCGTCCCGGAGCTGAATCAGCAGCCGCGGCTCTACCCCCGCGTCCTTCGCCAATCCGCGCAGGGACGACCCCGACTTCTGCCTGAACCCCGTCTTGATGAGCGCAGGTACGCTCAAACCACCCCCCTGTCCTTCGGCGAATCATCCATGATAGCGCACCTACTAGAACGGGTAGGGCCACGATGGGCTTTAACCCGTGAGTCGCAACGACTATGCCAGGGCCCGGGCGGGTACCGCAATATGGTGTGGCGAGCCCGTGAACCTCGAACTGCACCGCCGTGAGAACGTTACCGTGCTGACGCGATCACGCGGTTGCGCTACTCTGCGGTCACACTTGACACCCTGGTGGGGGAATCATGCGTCTGCTCGCGACAAGCCTCGCCTGCGCCCTCTCCATCTGGGGCTGCACGCCGACCTCGGGCGGTGGGGGGTCGACCGACAACCCGGGTGGTGGTGGGGCTGGCGGCGCGGGTGGGGCGATGGGTGAGCTGCCGCCCGAGGCCGCGGACCTGGTGGCCATCGACATCGGCCCCAAGCGGGCGATGTTGCGGGCGGGGGTGCCCCAGCAGTTCAACGCCATCGGCAACTACGACGGCGCCCCCGACGCGGACCTGAGCCACCTCGTGACGTGGACCTCTTCGGACGAGTCGGTGTTGAGCTTCGACGATCCGAGCAAGCCCGGCCTGGCGACGGTGCACGCCGACAGCCGGGTCTCGATCTCGGCCACCCTGGGCGAGGTCACGGGGACGCTGGGCTTCGGGAGCTGCTATCCCGACTACCAGGGCAACATCAATCTGGAGCTCGGGCACGTGTGGCCGCCGCTGTCGTGGGACGGGGCCTACCTGCCCGACGGGAGCACGACCTTCTTCTCGCTGGAGGATGTGCACTGCGACGACGAGGCGTGGGGTCAATACTCGATCCTGATCGTGATCGTGGGCGCCGGTTGGTGTGGCGCCTGTTCGTCCTACGCCGCGCGCATGAGCCAGCAGGCCGCGGCCATCGACGCCGCGGGCGGGCTGATCATCTACCTGGAGATCGAGGACTCCAACTACGAGCTCGCGACCAGCGAGTGGGCCCAAGAGCATCTCTCGCGACTGATCGGAACCACGCCTGGGATCCGGGTGGGCGACGCCGACGGCAAGGTCTTCGGGCTCCCCAGCCCGGGCACCGTCCGGGGGGCCGGCATCGCCACCTCCCTACCCACCGTCTTCGTCGTGCGGCGCAGCGATATGTCGGTCATCGCCAACCAGAACGTGAGCAACTTCGACCTGCCCTTCATCGACATCGCCCAGGATCCTGACCGTGACTGGAGCCAGCCGCCGCGGCCGGAGTTCGACAACCGCTGCGAGGGGCCGGACGAGGCGTTCGAGCCCAACGACACGGCGGCAGAGGCGAAGACGCTGCCGACGGGGGAGCGCGTGGCGGGAGGCATCTGCGCGGACGCGCCGGACTTCTACCAGGTCGACGTCCAGGGGGAGTGGCGCCTGGAGATGGCCCTGCGCCACGACGTGGGCGATCTCGACGTCTTCGTATGGGACGTCGAGAACGACACCGCGGCGATCGGCGTGGACGGCCGCCCGGTCGGATCCGAGGGCGCCGCCGACCTCGAGAGCTTCACGCATTCCGGTCCCGCGGTGGTGCAGGTGCTGGGCTTCAACGGCGCCAGCGGCAGCTACACCCTCACGCTCACCGAGTTGTAGCGGGATTGACCCGTCGCTCTCGCTCGTTGTGGTGAGGATGCGATCCACCACCTGTGTCCTCGCCCTGCTCGTCGCCTGTGGCGATCCGGCCCCCGAGCCCCCTGACGCCTCGCCCTGCGGGGCGCGGTTCGGGGATCCGGGGGACGCCGCGGGGGCTCGAGTCTACGTCGATCCGCGGGCGGCGGTGGGCGGTGACGGCTCCCGCGACCGTCCGTTCACGAGCATCCCCGCTCTCGATGAGCCCACCGTTCTGCTCCTCGCCGCTGGCGAGTACGACGACCTGGACGCCGGGGCCCACTCCGTCAGCGTCATCGGTGCCTGCGCCGAGGGCGTCACGACGGGCCGCGTAGTGGCCGAGGGCGGCGAGCGCCTCGCGGTCGTAGACGTCACGGCGCGCGGGGTGACGGCCCGCGACGAGGCTGAGGTCGAGCTGCGCGATGTGGTGATCGCCGCCGATGGGCCCTTCGGCGTCGCGCTCGTGCGCGTGGGGCGGGCGGAGATCGTCGGCGGCTCGGTCTCCGGCGCCGACTCCGCGCAGATCGCCCTCGACCGAGGGACGGCGGCCGTACGCCGCACCGTGATCGGCCCGGGACCAGGGGCCGGCGTGGCCGCCGGGGCCAACGGCGATTGGCCCAGCGGCTACGCCAGCCACCTCCTCCTCGACGGCGTCCAGATCCGGGGCGTCGCGGGGGACGGGGTCTTCGTTGACCGCAGCGCGCTTCGGATGGCTGGCGGCGTCGTCGCGGACGCCGCCACCGGCGTCCACGCCGTCCACGCCTTCGCCCTCATCCACGACGCTGAGATCCGGGACTGCGGCGTGGGCGTGCGGTTGCTCGGGGCGCGCGCGGATGTCCGCGCGAGCGCCGTCGTGGCCAACCGGGATGGCGGGGTTCGCATCGACCGCGCCCCCGACGACGCGCTGCCCTTCCCGGTCTCCCTCGATCGCGCCGACGGCAACGGAGATCACTACCCCAGCGACGGGTGGCCGGCGCTCGACGGCCTCGACGGCTGGGCGTGGGCGCCGCCCGCGACCTGGTTCCCGGCGGAGGCGCTGGAGCTCCCGGGCCTCGAACCCCTCGAAGGTATCGGGCTGCGCTGGGCCCGCTCTGAGCTGGCGTCGGTGCGCCTCGCAAGTAACGGCGACGTGGGCCTGCGCGCCTCGGGGCACGCGGTGCGCCTGACTGGAGTCACGGCCGAGGCCAACGAGGGACCCGGCGTAGTCCTGCTCCAGACGCGTAACGCCTCGATCGACGAGGCGAACGCCAGCGCCCTCGGCCTCTCGCGCGTCGTCGACTCGGTGCTGCGCGAGAACGCTGGGGCGGGCCTCGTCGTCGCCCAGGCAGGCCTGGTCTTCCGCGAAGCCGAGGGCGAGGCTCGCCGCGTCTTCACCGGAGGGCGGCTCAACCTCGAGGGCCTCGAGGTGCGCGCAAACGCGGGGCCGGGGATCGTCCTCGACGAGGCGGTCGTCGGGCTCCGGGACTCGACCGTCGTCGACAACGAGGGGGTCGGCATCTGGTCGGCGGGGGCCATCGCCTCCATCGTGGAGAACGAGGTCCGCGGCACGTCGGCGGGGGCGCTTCCCGGGCCCGACGGCGCGCCCATCGAGGCCGGCGACGGGATCCTCCTCCAGGGTACGGGCCGCTTCGCGGGCACCATCGCGGAGTCCGTGGAGTTGCGGCGCAACATCGTGTCCAGGTCCGCCCGGGCGGGTCTCGCGGTGGTCACGGACCGCTTCTTCTTCGGGGGCACGGTGGACTTCACGGATGGTGTGGTGGAGGACAACGCGGTGCCGGGCGTCCGCGTCGGCCCGCTGGAGGACGCGGATCTGGAGCTCCGAGTCCTCGGCGTCGAGCTCGCGGCCCGCGACCGCGAGGACTTCGCTCTCCCGGTACCTCCCGAATGACCCGCCGACGGCTGCGCTGGTCGTGGGCGCTCTTCGTCCTCGCGTGCGACGACGGCCCCACCTCGGAGCTGCCCGGCCCCGACGCCGGCATCGCCGATGAGGGGCTGCCCGCGCCGGCGGAGTGCGGCGACGCGCTGAGCCTCTCCAACGGTGAGTGCGCGCCCCTCGACCTGCCAGACCTGCGAGTCGACCGAGGCTGCGCCGGCTTGCCCACGACGGACGGCGGCTGCGTCACGCTCCCGTTGGCCGATTGCGACGGCCGCGAGTGGCCCGAGGGCACCGTCATGGTCGGCCCGGACACCCTCGCGGTGGCCCTCGCGGACGGCGCCGCGCGCATCCGACTGGCGCCGGGCGTCTATCCGGGGCCGCTCCAGATCGGCGGCGAGGTCGGCGGCGACTGCGCCGACGCGGTTCGCATCATCGGTGAGGTCGAGCTCGCCCCTGGCGCGCGGCTCCACGACGTCACGGTCGAGCAGCCGAGCCGGGCCGCGAGCCAGGCCGATCCGCTCACGGCCGGGGTGCGCGTCGTGGCGGGGGAGGCCCGCGTCGACCGGGTGCGTGTCGTCGGCACGCCGGACGCCGCGCTGCGGGTCACGGGGGGCACCCTCGACGCGACCGCGGTGCGCATCGATCTCTCGGCGGGCGGAGGGGTCTTCGCGAGCGGAGGCGTGCTGCGGTGCACCGATTGCGTGGTGCGCGGCGCCACCATCGCCTCGTTCTTCGCGCGCACCGCCCGTCTCGAGTTGCGGCGCTACGCGGCGCTCGCGTCGGGGTGCCCGGAGCTGCCTGCCGGCGACGCCCTCGCCAGCTACGGCGTCGTCTGCGCGCAGGGCGCCACGGTCCTCGCCGAGAATGGCGTCGTGACCGACGCCTACACCGCGGCGCTGGCCGGTCTCGAGTGCGAAGAGTACGCCGTGCGCGGGCTCTTCGCCGCCGACGTCTGGGGTGATGTGGGGGCCGACTGCGTGCGACCGGCGTCTCCACGCGGCGTGGGCGTTTGGAGCGACGGGGCCTCGCTGGAGGACGCCTTCGTCGGGCGCGCGCTGGTGGCGGTGGCCCACACCGGTGGCGAGGGCTCCGTGAGCGGCCTGCGTGTCGAGGACGTCGAGGTGGGGCTCATCGTCGAGGACGGGACCGTCTCGATGCGGGACGCCGATCTGTCGCGGGTCGCGCTGGGCGTGGGGGTGAACGCGGGGCGCCTCACGGCCGAGCGGGTGCGGATCACCGAGGGCGGCGGCGGCCTCCACGTCGATGGATGGGCGGAGATCGCCGCCGTCGAGTTGGACGTGTCTCAGCTCGGAATCAGCGCGCTGTCGAGCGGGGTCGTCGAGGCAAGGGGGCTCGTGGTGCGCGGGGCCGCGGCGGTGTCGGTCGCCGAGGCGGCGCAGGTCAGCGTCTTCGATGGCGCCGTCCGCGACGCCCGCGTCTGGGCGGTGGGTGCGCGGGGACCCGAGGCGCGGGTCGAGCTCACGCGGGTCTTCCTCGACGGGGTCGCGCCGACCGCGGCGGGCGCGTTTGGGGTGGGCGTCTTCGCGACGGATGGCGCGCTGGTCCGGGTCGTCGACAGCGAGGTTCGAGGTGCGCGGCAGTTCGGATTGGGCGCGACGGACAGCGGTCGGATCGAGGCCGAGGGCGTCGTGGTGGTCGCCTCGGCCGTGGGCGACGGCGCCGTGGCCTCGGGCGGCGGCGTGCTCCGCATGACCGACTTCGAGAGCCGCGGTCATCCCGGCGCAGGGGTCCGCGTCGTCAACGCCAAGGCCGTCCTGGTTCGTGGGCTGCTGGCGTCGAACAGCGTCGGCCTCGCGGAGCACGGCGCCGCCGACGTCTCCCTGGAGGCGGTGCGCTTCGAGGACAACGCCCACGCCGATCGCGGCTGCCTCGCGGCGTTTTGTGATGACCCACCCGAGCGGGCGGCGCCCCCGCCGCTCCCGGAGTGATCACTCGCGCAGGAAGTCGGTCAGCGCGCGGTTGAAAGGGTGTAGTCACGCCCGGCCGGTACAGAATGGGAGTCAGGTAAGGATCGACGCCTTCACATCACCAGCGACGGTGCGGGCCCCGAAGGCGCTGCGCGGCTGGCTGCAATTGGGCCGCGTCCGGGCGGACCAGCGTCGCTACGCCGACAGCCAGCGGGCCTTCGCCACCGCGGAGGGACGGGCCAGCCGGCGCTGGGACGAGGCGCGATCCCCGCCGCGGCGCGCTTCCTCGACGGCGCGCTGAAGCAGGACCCCAACGACGCCGACGCGTGGTGGGCTCCGTCGAGGGCCCTCAAGCCTCCCGGGCGAGATCCGCGCCTCAGTCGAGGCTGCCGAGCAGGCGAAGCGGCTGGGGGTATCTCAACAGGGTATGGCGTCAAATATTTTTTGCCGCGATGCCGGGATAGGTTAATAATAAAGGTTGTTATGGCACGTAAGACTACAGTGCAGCACCCCTCCGTCCAGCGCCTCCTCGTGGCGCTCGGACAGAACATCCGACTCGCGCGCCTGCGCCGGGGGCTGTCGATGCGGCTCGTCGCCGAGCGCGCGGGCATGTCGCGTCCGACCCTGGCGGCGGTCGAGCGCGGCAAGGCGGGCGTCACGATCGGGGCCTACGCGAATGTGCTGCACGTGCTGGGACTTCACGAGAGCATCGCGATGGTCGCCCGCGACGACGAGCTGGGCCGCAAGCTCCAAGACGCCGAGCTCGAGGCGCCGGCCCGCGCCCGAAGACGGCCATCGTGAGCGACCAACGGACCATCGAGGTCTTCGCGGATTGGGCGGGGTTGCCCGGACCGACGCGGATGGGGACGCTCGGCGCCACGCAGGTCCGCGGCAAGGAGGTCTTCTCCTTCAGCTACGACGACGGCTGGTTGGCCCGGGACGAGCGGTATCCCCTCGATCCGGGGCTCGCACTGTACGGAGGCCCCCAATGGCCAGCGGCCGGGCGGGCGAACTTCGGGGTCTTCCTCGACTCCTGCCCCGACCGCTGGGGCCGCGTGCTGATGCGTCGTCGGGAGGCGCAGACGGCACGGCAAGAAGAGCGCCCCCCTCGCCGACTACGGGAGTCCGACTATCTGCTCGGGGTCCACGACGGTCATCGAATGGGCGGCCTGCGCTTCAGCTTGGGCGGCGGTTTTCTCGACGACGACGATGCCCACGCCGCCCCGCCCTGGACGACGCTGCGCGAGCTGGAGCACGCGAGCCTGCTGCTCGAGCGCGACGACGCGGCTGACGACCCCGAGTACGCTCGTTGGCTGCGCCTGCTGGTGGTGCCCGGGAGCTCGCTCGGCGGCGCCCGCCCCAAGGCGAGCGTGGTCGACGAGATCGGGCAGCCATGGGTGGCGAAGTTCCCCAGCCGCCGGGACGACGACGACGTCGGCGCGTGGGAGGGCGTGGTCCACACGCTGGCGCGACGAGCCGGGGTGGTCGTCCCCACCGCGGAGGTCCGCCGCTTCGGCTCCGAACACCACACCTTTCTCAGCCGCCGCTTCGACCGCCAAGGCACCGAACGGCTGCACTTCGCCTCGGCCCTGACGCTGCTCGAACGCCAAGACGGCGATGATTCAGAGGCGGGCGCCAACTATCTCGAGTTGGCCGAGCTGCTGATCCAGCGGGGCGCGCGGACCGGCGAGGATCTCGCCCAGCTCTGGCGGCGGATCGTGTTCTCGGTCTGCGTCTCGAACACCGACGACCACCTCCGCAACCACGGTTTTCTGCTGACCCCCGAAGGCTGGCACCTCGCGCCTGCATACGACGTGAACGCGGATCCGCACGGCGAGGGCCTGACGCTCAACATCTCCGAGACCGACAACGCCCAGGACCTCAACCTGGCGCTGGAGGTGGCGCCGTACTTCCGTCTCGCGAGCGCGCGCGCGACAGGTATCGTCGCCGAGGTCGTGGACGCGGTCCGCTCCTGGCCAGAGGTCGCCGAGCAGCAGGGGATCTCCGGGCCCGGCCGAGAGCGCTACCGCAGGGCGTTCCGAGTCGCCACGGCGGCTCTCCACCGCGGTGGAGGACAAGGGAGTGACGTTGCCCCGACTACGCGCAGCTCAGCATAGGGTCCGTCCAAGGTCAGATCTGTGATGACCCACCCGAGCGGGCGGCGCCCCCGCCGCTCCCGGAGTGATCACTCGCGCAGGAAGTCGGCCAGCGCGCGGTTGAAGCGGCGTGGGTGCTCGAGTTGCGGGGCGTGGGCGGCGTCGCGCAGCACGGTCATCTGCGCTCTGGCGCCGAGCATTCGCCGCAGGCGGTGGCCCAACTCGACGGGGAAGATGGCGTCGTGCTCCCCCCAGACGAGCAGGACCGGGCCCGGCGGCGCCGCGAAGGGGGGCCGATCGTCGAAGAGGGCGATCAGATCGGCGAGGAGGGCGCGCTTGTCGTCGACGCGATCGGCGAAGAGGTGGTCGTGGACCTGGGGCAACATGCGGGCGGGGATCCAGGGAGGGCGGTGCCAGGCGATCTGCATCAACGTCCGCACGCCACTGGCCTCGCGGGGCATCAGGACCTCGGACATGGACGAGACGTCGAAGCGGCGACACATCGCCTCGTAGTCTGCCGGTAGGATCGCGGGGCCGGGGCTGGCGACGAGGATCGTGCGATCGACGCGCTCGGGGTGGCGCTGGGCCAGGCCGTAGGCGACGAAGCCGCCGTAAGACAACCCGCCGATGTCTGCCTTCTCGATGCCCAGCGCGTCGAGCAGACCCACCGCGACGCGCACTTGCAGCTCGATGCTGCGCTCGGCGCCCCGCTGCACCGGCCCGGGCGCGAAGGTCCCGCCGAAGTGGACGAGATCCGGCACGATGAGCCGACTGTGGCGGGCGAGGGCACGGACGTTCGGGTGAAACTGCCACTCGACGCTGGCCCCGAATCCCATCAGAAGGAGCAGCGCCGGTCGGCCGTCCGGGTCCCCCACCCAGCAGTGAACCGAGACGCCCGGCAGCTCGATCCGGCGCTCCGTGAGGCCCGCGCGGCGGAAGCGCCTGCGGGCGATGGCGCGTTGGAGGCGGAGCGGCAAGCGGGGCTACTTGCCCTTGTTGTTCACGTGTCGGCCCGTCGTGTTGCGTCCGGGCCCGAGCGGCTGGCTACCGCGGTTGGGCCCGGCGCGGTCGCCGAGGTGTTGGCGCCCCGCGTCGTAGCGTTTCTGGAGTCGCGACATCAGGCGGCCGTTGGCGGCGACGAGGGCCTTGACCTGTAGCGCCTTGCACAACGCGGCGCCGTCGTTGGCGCACAGCCGCGGGAGCGCCTTGGCGACCCGCCGCGCGAGGTCGTCGGCGCGCCCGTCCATCTGACCGAGCGTCAACCCCGGCAGGCCCTCGGAGCTGAACAGCGCGCGCAACGTACCGCCGGTGTCGATCTCGCCGATGTGCTCGAAGGTGTAGTGGTCGACGAGCGCGGCGTCCTTCTTGCCCCGGATTACCGCGCGGACGGCCCGCAGGGGACGGCGCGCCCGCTCAGCGCGAAAGTGGGCGTCGACCTCGAGGCGGTTGCCGAAGACGATGCGAGAGGTGAAGTCGTTGTCGCCGACGTAGACCGACGTGAGGCTCGCGCCCCGCAGCGAGTCGAGGTTGTGGAAGGCGGCGTCGCGTACCAGCAGGTGGTAGCGCTCGGCCTTGGGCGCGCCGAAATGGGCGATGGGATCGAGGCCCCAGTCGCCGCGGCGCGCGAGCCAGGTGGCCAGATCGAATACGCCCAGCGCGGGCTCCGCCCGATCGACGTACTCGGCGCAGCGGTCGGCGCGGGTGTGGTACTCGCCGCGCAGGGTGTTCGCCTCGAGGCCCGCGACGTGCTCGAGGTGGCGAAGAAAGCGGTCGAGGGAGGGCTGAGCCTGCCGGGTCGAGCCGGGGCCGCCGACATGGCACACGACCACCGCCTCTGCGGCCGCCGCGGGGGGCGCGAGGAGGAGCGCGATGGTGACAAAGACTCGAAGCACGGTCCCTCCGTCCGGCGATGCAGAACACAGCGCGGTGGCGGATCAGGCCTCGGGATCGACGCCGAGCTCGCGGAGGCGGCGCGCGAGGGCCTCCGCGCGGGCCTTCTCCTGCCCCGCGCGGGCCTTCTCCTGCTCCGCGCGGGCCTTCTCCTGCTCCGCGCGGGCCTTCTCCTGCTCCGCGCGGGCCTT
>CAYOBQ010000063.1:29850-43682 GCA_964402225.1 uncultured Nannocystaceae bacterium
CATCGAAGTACGGCGTGCCGTCGAAGGCGGTGTGCAGCCTCGGGACCAGCCCGCGTCGACGTTGCTCGACTTCGTTCCTCATGCCACCACTCTACCAGACGGCGCGGGTGAATGGGTGGGGACGGCGGAGTGTGTCATCCCGTGTCGGGCGGGCGGGCGACCACGTGGAGCAACGCCGGCAGGAACACCACCGCGCTCAGCAGACACGAGCTCACACCGAAGACGAGCACCATGCCGAAGGAGTTCATCGAGGCGTGTCGGGCCACCATCAAAGCGCCGAAGCCCACCATCGTCGTGAGCCCCGAGAGGGTCACGGCCCGCCCCGTGTGACGGACGACGGCGGGGACGTCGGCCTCCCGCTCCTGGCGGAATCGATGCAGGATGTGAACCCCCGAGTCGACGGCGATGCCGATCAGGAGCGGTAGGGCGACCACGTTCCCCGCGTTGTAGGGGATGCCGGCGGCGGTGATCGCGCCCCAGGTCCACGCGATGCCGATGCCCAGTGGGATCGCGGCGAGCAACGCGTATCGCAGGCTGCGGAAGTCCAGCAGCAAGAGCAGCAGGACCAGACCCAACGCGAGCAGCGCGGCCTCGCGGAAGCCCACTCGGATGGCGTCCATCGACTCGAGGTGCGTCACCGGGAGGCCCGTCACCCGCGGCGCCACCGACCGCATCTCGCCCACCAGCCGCGTGAGGTAGGCGCGGTCGCCGATGGGGTCCGTCGGGTAGATGTAGACCGCGAAGCCGCCATCGGGGTTCGCCAGACGGGTCCGCATCCCCGTCGGCAGACGCGCGAGGAGGTCGCCGGGGGTCATCGGCTCCGCCTCGACGTGGGCGCCCAACAAGCGGAGCGCGCGGTCGCGCGCGTCGAGGACGGTCTCCTGGAGTCGGCGGAGGCGCGGCAGCGCAGCCTCCGGCGGGGTCTCCTCGAGCGCCTTCGAGAGATCGGCCAGGGCTGCCCGCGGCGCGTCGAGGAGGTCGGCGTGCTCGGAGCCGGCGCGGCGGGCGTCGAAGACCGCGTCGTCGATGGCGTCGGCGAGGGCCTGGAGTCCGCCACGTAGCGCCGCGAGCTCCAGCGGTTTGCGGACCCCCAGCGGGGTCTCGACGACGGGGGCCAGCTTGCGCAGCTCGGCGAGCTTCTCGGGCTGCGCTCCGGGGAGGTAGTTGGCCAGCGACTCCGTCCGCGCGACCGTGGGCAGCGCCGCCAGCGCCGCGCCGACCGACCGCGCCTGCTCGATCGACCGCACCTCGGTGGCCGCCACCTCGGCGGAGAAGTCGGTGTGCGCCGTCAGGTAGCGCAGGGAGGCGGTCGACTCCGTGTCCTGCGGGAGCAGCTCGGCGTAGTCGTAGGACCAGGCTATCGCCCGCGAGGCCCAGAGGGTGAAGGCCGCCAGCAGCGCGCCGCCGACCAGAATGGGGACTCGCATCCGCACCACCGCGCCGGGCACCGCCGCCAACCCCGCCCCGGGCAAGGTGCGGGCGCGCCGCCGGAAGAAGGGCAGCCGCGGGTGGCAGAGGAGCGCCGGGATCACCGACAGCGTGAGGACCAACGCCACCACCAGGCCGAAGCCGGTGATCACGCCCATCTCGCGGAAGCCGGGGAAGTCGGAGGTGGCCAGGGCGACGAAGGCCCCGGAGCTAGTCAAGGCGCCCGTGAGCATCCCCGGCCCGACGCCCACCACCGCCGCGACCGCGGCGGCCTCGACATCGAGCCCCTCCCCACGGGCCTCGTTGTAGCGGCTGAGCAAGTGCACGGCGAAGTCGACGCAGAGCCCCAGCAGGATAGGCACGATGGCCGCCGTCACGAGGTTCAGGCCGCCGAAGACGACCCGCGTGAACGCCAACGTCCACACGAGCGTGAACGCCAGGGGCACCAGCGAGAGCAGCGACTGGGCGAAGCTCCCGAAGCCGAGCACGAGCACGAGCAGCAGACCCACCGTCGCCAGCGCGCCGGTGCGCCAGAGGTCGCCTCCCAGCACCATCGCCTCGTCGGCGATGACCGCGGGGAGCCCGGTCAGCGTCACCTTCAGCCCGGGATCGATGCCGGCGGCGGCGGCCTTCATCCGTCGCGAGACGAAGCCCACGAACGGCACCACATGCTCCGGTCGGTCGGTGTCGATCACCGCGCGCACGAGGGCCAGCTTGATCGCCCCGTCATCGGACGAGAGATAGCCATGGGTGTCTACGCCGGCGTCCCCCGAACGCTCGAAGAGCGCCTGCTCGAAGGAGAGCTCGCCGCGGGCGTCCGCGCGCACGCGCGCCGTGATCTCCCGCAGGGCGCGGGCGACGAAGTCCATCGCCTCCCGCCCAGCCTTCGCGCTCTCCCCGTCGGGCACGACCGACTCCGACTGCCCCTCGATCCAGTCGGCGGCGGTGGAGAAGAGGTCGCTCAGTCCCGTCAGCTCGTAGACTAGCTCGACCCCGTAGTCGGGGTCCGACAGGCGCGCCACCAGCGACCGAAGCGCCTCCGTCGGGAGGTACAGCAGCGCTCGCTCCCCGAGCCGGTCGGCGTCGATGCGACCGACCACCTCGGCGACGCAGCCCGGCTGTCCCGGCGGCCCATCCGCGACGCAGACCCCATCGCCGTTCGCCGGGAGCGCTTCAAGGGCCGCGTCGATCACCCGCCGCCGCCCCGCCTCGTCCCCCCCCTCGACCATCACCACGAGCTGGTTCGGCGAGCCGTACCGCTTCAGGAAGACGTCGTTGTCCCGCACGTACGTCGCCGACGGGTCATAGAGCCCCGAGTGGCTGGCGTCGATGTCCAGACCGGGGACCAACGCGCCAACGGCCAGCGTCAAACCGAGGGCGACCGCCAGCGTTCGCCCCGGGCGCCGCGCGGAGGTCTCGGCGATGGCTCGGAGGAAACGGTCGCGCACGTCGCGTGAGTTCTACACGCGCGGGGCGCGGGCTCGGTTAGAATTCGACATGGCGAGCCTGAGTGAACGGCTGGCGGCGGCGCGCGCGAACGCGGTCCGCTTCCCTTCGGATCCGCGCGCCTACGTGGGCCGCGAGGCCGAGTACGACGTGGCCTTCGGCCTCCGCGCGCGGCTGCGAGGGACCGGCTGGCGGGTCCACCACGGGCTCCGCATCCCCGGCCCTCGGGGTCGCCGCGAGGTGGACTTCGTCATCACCACCCCGGAGGTGGGCGTGGTGGTCGAGCTCAAGAACTGGGCCGGCGCCATCGAGCTCGAGGGGGGCCGCCTCGTCCAACACCGCCGACCGCCGAAGGCCCCCGTCGACCACGGGCCCGTCTTTGCCGATCTGGCCCACAAGCTCGACCTGCTCGCGGCCTTCCACGCGGAGCGCGGCCGTCCGGCCGCCGAGCTACAACCGCTCGTCGTCTTCTACGACCACCGCCTCCAGATGCCCGCCGCCCTCCGCGCCCGCGACGACGTCACGACTTACGCCCAGCTCACCGACGAGCTGCCCGGCCGCGACGCACAGCCCCCCTCACCGGGGATCGCCGCGCTGCGCGAGAGCCTCGACGAGATCGGCGGCTGGGACGTCGTCGCGCTCCACGGCGGGCGCACGGTCTTCGGCGACGTCCGCCACACGCCGGTCGGCGACCGCGCGCTCCACGCCTCCGTCGAGGTCCGGGCTGATCGCGGGGTGCTCGGCGCCCTGCTTCGCCCGCCCCGAGTCCGCAGCTTCGTCGTCGGGCGCGATGGCGCGCGCACGGAGGTGCCCTGCGACCCCGACGCCGAGATCGTGTTCCGCCCCGCGGGACGCAGCAAGGTCCAACGCGTGGCCTGGCGCCACGTTCTCTCCGTCGAGTTCGGGTGAGGAGCGCCACCGCCCGGGTGAGGGTGTTGCTCCGCTCATCGCTCGATCAACGCATCAGCTCGTCTTCGATGATCTCGGCGAAGGCCTCGGCGGGCTGGGCGCCGCTGAGCAGGATGCCGTTGATGAAGAAGGCGGGCGTGCCCTCGACCCCCGCCGCGGCGCCGGCGCGCTGGTCGGCGGCGACCGCCTCGGCGGTCTTGTCGTCGGCCTGGCACGCGGCGAAGGCCTCTGCGTCGAGCTTCAGCCGGGCCATCGCGGCGGCGATGCTGCGTTCGCTCAGATCCTGTTGGGTCGCGTAGAGCGCGTCGTGCATCTGGCGGTACTTGCCCTGGGCCCCCGCGCAGCGCGCGGCGATCGCGGCGGGGACGGCGGCCTTGTGGAAGTCGAGGGGGAAGTCTCGATAGACGACCCGGACGCGGTCGCCGTAGGTCTTCATCACCTCCTCGAGCGACCCCGCCCCGCGCGCGCAATAGGGGCACTCGTAGTCGGCGAAGACCACGATCGTCACCTTGGGCTCCTTGGCGCCCCAGGACCCGGCGCCGTCGGCCGAGACCTTCACCCGAATCGGCTCGAGGGCGACCCGGACCTGGCCCCGCTTGCGGAGATCCGCGACGAAGGCCTGGTGGCGCTCGTCCCGGGCGCGCTGCCCGAGCCAGGCCTCGATCTCCCCGCGGACCTGCTCGAAGCTCGCGTCACCGACGCGCTCCTTGAACTGCTCGAAGACCGCCTTCGTCTCGGCCTCGGTGGGCTTCTCCGCCTTCGCCGTGACCTCCGCCTCGAGCAGCGCGGCCACCTCGACGCCCCGCCGCTTGGCCTCGGCCTCGAGCAGCGCGGCCTCGACGAGCTCGTCGAGCTGCTCCCGGCGCAGCGTGTAGACCTTCTGGTGATGGTCGCGCTCGGCCGCCTCGAGGGCCGTCGCGATCTTGGCGTCAATCTCGGCGACACCGATAGTGCGGGTGCCCACCGTGGCGGCGACCTGGTCGCGGGCGGCGGCGGGCAGGGCGAGCAGCAAGAGCAGCAGTGTCCTCATGGCGCGGACTCTACTCGTTTCTCTCGGATCTTGCGTACGATCGCGTAGGTCAGCCCGCCCGCGAACACCCCGAGCGCGGCGCCGACCAAGGCGGAGCCTAGGAGCCATGCGCCGAAGGTGCGCCGGGCGACCTCCAGTGAGAGCGAGGCGACGTCCAGGGAGAGCCACTCGCCATAGAGCAGCCGGTGGCCGCTCTGTACGCTGCCGAAGACCAGGAACGGGGCGACGAAGGGGACCGAGATGTTGGTGCCCGCGACCACCGCCAGCAGGTTGAGGCGCAGCAGCTTGCCGAGGGCCAGGCCGATCACCGCGTGGAGGCCGTAGAAGGGGCTGCTCCCCACGAACACGCCGAGGGCGACCGCCGCCGCCAGCCGTGGCGCGGAGCTGTGCGCCCGCGCGAGCCTGCGGATCGGCCGGAGAAGCCCACGGGTGACGAGGCGTGTGTGCAGCCAGGAGATCCGCGCGGAGTCGACGAACCCGCGGTAGTGGCTCACCCGCTGGTCGGGTGGCGGGTAGAAGACCCCGATTGGCACGTCCACCAGCGGCACCCCGGCCCACGCCGCGAACACGAGCACGCAGACCTCCCACTCGAAGCGCGAGGCCGGCACCTCGAGGCCCAGCGTCGCCTCGACCGGGTAGATCCGGTATCCGCTCTGGGTGTCGGAGAGGTCCTCTCCGGTCTCGAGTCGCACCCAGAGGTTGCTGAAGCGGCGCCCGAAGCGGCTGGAGCCCGGAACGTTGGGCACCTCGAAGTCGCGGGCGCCGACGACGATCGCCTCGGGCTGGGCGCGGGAAGCGTCGAGCAGCGCGGGGAGATCGTCGGCGGAGTGCTGGCCGTCGGCGTCCACGCTGACGAGGTGGGTGAAGCCCGCTTCACGGGCCGCGGCCAACCCGGTGAGCAACGCGGCGCCCTTCCCGAGGTTGGTCGCGTGGGAGATCACCCGCGCCCCCGCCACAGACGCCACGCGCGCCGTCTCGTCCCGGCTCCCGTCGTCGACCACGATGACCGGCAGGTGCGCCGCCAGCGCCCGCACGACGGATCCCACGCTCGCCTCGCCATCGAGGCATGGCACGACGGCGCAGTACGCGGATGGGTTCATCGTGGGAAGCCGTCGTGGGGAGAACCGGGGGGATTGTGGGGCATCCGGCCCAAGAGTGTTAAGTTCCGGGCGATGTCGGAGACGGCCGATCGCTACGGGGTGCGGATCCGTCCGCCGGACGGACTCACGCCCGACGGCATTGGTGAGCTCGCGCTGATGATCGCGCCCATCACCGGTCAGTCGGCGACGGACCTCGAGACCGAGCTCGCCCGCGGCGCGGTGGTGGTGGCGCAGTCCCTCGCCCTCGCCGAGGCCCGCCAGCTCGTCGCGGTCTTCGGCAGCCTCGGGGCAAACGCCGAGTTGGTCGAGCCCGACACCGAGCCCGGCGGACGTCAGCTCTTCTCCGAGGACGAGGTGGTCGACGACGCGTGGCGTACGATCAAGACCGAGGGCGGCTCCGAGCCACCCTCCACGCTGCCCTTCGACGTCGCCAACATGCGCGCGGCGCTCACCAACAAGCCGGCGATCGACACCATCGACGAGGAGCAGGTTCCGGGCATCAAGCAGACTCAGCCCTTCGACGCATCGCTGATCAAGTCCGTCGTCGAGGGCGCCGAGGCGGCGGCCACCCAGCCCCTCGAGATGGGCGACCTGGGTGCCCACATCGAGCCGCTGCCCGGCGCCGAGCACTACGCCGCGACCCAGCGGATCGACGCCGAGACGCTTCGAAAGGCCGTGGATGAGGCCGAGGCCTCCGTCGTCCAGACGCAACCGTTCGACGGGAGCGTGCTGCGCGAGGCGCTGGCGGCGACGGCCGGCACCGCGGAGATGCCCGACGTGCCCACCGCCCCCTTCGAGCGGGAGGCGCTCATCGGACCCCCGCCCAAGGTGGTCGAGGAGATCTCGACGGTGAAGTGGGGCGCTGGCAACCAGTCCACCGATCCGTTCGATCCGGGCACCGAGCCGCCGGTCGAGGCCCGCCCCACCGAGCGCCTCGACATCGAGCCGGTGACGCACCCGCGCTCGATCACCCAGGCCCAGACTCGACCGCGGGCCCTCGACGCCCTCGTCTCGACCCGTGAGATGGCCGGCGGCGCCCATGGCCTCGCCCGCGGTGAGGGGTCACCCTCGAACACGACCACCCAGGCGACGACGGCCAAGTTCTCGCGGAAGATCGCCGATCCCCTCCACGCGACGAGCGACATGGGATCGGTCTCGGCGGGCCCGTTGATCTTCAAGCTGGAGGCGCCGCCGCCGCAGCCGACGGAGACGGGGAGCGTCCCGCGGGCCGTGCGGCTCGGTGACGTCACCGGGGAGGTCCCGCGGGTCCCGGCGGAGTCGCGCAGCGAGCACCGGCCGAGCGGCGCGCTGCCGGTCTTCGACCTCAACGCGGAGCTGTCCACGCCGCGCCCCGACGTGTATCGCCTCGGCGGCACCGGTCCGAGCTCGCGCGTCGTCTCGATCTCCCCGCCCCCGACGGGGCAGATGCCGGCCTTCACGCCCGGCGCGGGGAGCCCCGCTTCCCCCGAGGCCGGCAGCGGCTCCTTCCAGGTCGTCGGCTCCGGGGGCGTCCAATCGTACCTCGCCCCCGGCCAGCGAGCGCAGGCCGTCGAACCTCAGCCCGCGGTGGGCGTCCACAGCGCGACGACGGCCGGGTTCCTGAGCCTGGTGCTCCCGGGCATGGGGCAGGTCTACAACGGGGAGCGCGAGCGCGCCGTCTGGTTCGCCATCGGCGCGGTGCTCATCGTGCCGTGGCTGTGGGGTGTCGTCGACGCCATCTCGGTCGCCCAGGCGATCAACAGGGGGGCTCGGCGCCCGCCTGAGAACACCGCCCGCGCCGGCGCGATGCGCAGCCACCTGACGCTGAACCTGGCGATCGTCTTCGGGATCGTGCTCGGGGTCTTCCTCTGGCAGCGCATGGCCGCTCACACCGCCGCGCTGCCACCGGAGCCCGCGCCGGCTCCCCTCGCGGTCATCGTAGACGCCGCGGTGCCCGACGCGGCACGCGACACCGGCCCCACGCGCGAGGAGATCCGGGCCAAGGTCGACGCCCTGATGAAGCGCGGTCGGCAGGCATGCGGGCGTGGCCGCTACGCCGAGTGCGAGGAGATCATGCACGCGATCCTCAAGATCGACGTCACCTACCGCGCGGCCCACAGCCTGCTGGTCGAGGCGGTCTCGAAGCGACGACGACGGGAGAAGAACCGCGGTAAAGCGCCCGTCGCCGACCCACCTTGATCGCCCTCCTCGCGGTCGCGCTCTGGGCACCGCCCACCTCCGTTCGGATCGAGTCGATGCGCGCGCCGCACCCGTCCCATTGTCTCGCCGACGGCCAATGGCGCGACCCGGTGGCCAACAGCCCCATCGATCTCTTCGACAGCCAGCGGTGGTGGACGCTGTGCGAGCGCGCGAGCCTGGAGCGTGACTACGCCCTGGAGGTTCGCCTCGCCGCGCCGGTTCGGATCGATCGACTGCGCCTCTCGCGGCCACCGAGTCGGTCGGCCCGCAGGGTGGAGGTCCACTTCCACGACCACCGCCTCTCGCGCCGGATCCCGATCTACTTCCGGGAGGTGAACATCGGCCCGGACGGGGGGGAGGCGCGCCTCCGTGGTCCCCTCGAGTGGAACCCGAACCTCCTGGACGACGAGGGCTTCCGCGCGCGGCGCGAGGCGGCGGGGCTCGACGCCTACGAGATTCCGACGCCCCTCGAGATCGATGGGCTCACCTTCGTGATCCGCGAGCTCGAGCCGGGGAAGGCGCGCCCGGCGCTGGGTCCGGTCTCCCTGTGGCTGGATGGCCGGATGCTGCCCCTCGCCGACGCCGCGGCAGCGCGCGAGGCGCACGCGAAGTGGTTGGCCATCGGCCTGGAGCGGATCCTGCGTGGGCACCATCTTCTGGGCGGCCTGCGGGTCTTGAGCTTCGACGCCAGGGGCCTCGTCTACGAGACCGAGCGCGAGGCCTGGGACGGCGGCCACCACGGCGCGCTGCGGGTCAGGCTCGGACGCTGGCGCATCGCCAAAGGGCGCCTGGAGTTCGCGTCCGAGGCGACCTTCCTCCCGGTGGAGTACACCATCGACGACGCGCCCCACGAGGTGTGGCTGCAGACCGCTCCACTCGCCGGCGTCTATCGCCTGGTGAAGCAGGTCCCAGGCACTCGAGCGCCGCCGCCCCTGCTGGTCGACCCCCCAGCGCTGAAGCCGAGGCCCGGGATCGCACCGTAGATCACCGCCGCGTCACGTCGACGAGGCGGTCATCGACGAAGTGGAGGCGTCGGTCACCGTCGGGGATCCCCGGTAGCCGCACATCGAAGCAGACGGCGCCCTCGCAATCCGCACGCTCGACCGTCGCGCTCGGGGGGCTCGCGCGGGTCCCCGCGGCCAGGACGAAGACGCGCAGGTCGCTGCGCTGCGGGGCGTCCGGGATCCAGCGGGCGCGACCGCGGCGCTCCTCGTGGCCGAGGCGGTTCGGGTAGCGGACGGACGGCGCCAGCTCGAGGTGGCCGGCGGCCTGCGCGGCGCCGACGAGGTGGCCCACGGACTCGGCCGGGGCGCCGCGCCGGAGCCCGTGACAGCGTGGCTCGAGCGTCAGCCGCCCGGCGGCGTCGAGTTGGGCGTCGACGTGGGTGTGCTGCATGTCGCAGCCGGCCTCGTCGGGGGGCGCGTCGGCTTCCTCCCAGTGCCAATGCTCGACGACCCTGGCGTCGGGCCGATCGTCTCGGAGGGCGAAGGCGTCGGCCACCGCGAAGGCGCCCCCGGGCAGGGAGACGACCCACCGGTCGAAGCGCGACAACCAGCCGAGCTCCGGATCGTCGCGCCCGTAGACGGCGGCGCCCTCGACGTGAAGCACCGACGCGGTGGGGGCGCCGGCGATCTCGAGGTCCCAGGTGTCGATCGTGCCCGCGGCGCCGTCGATCTGGCTGGTGTTCGTGCCGGGTTCGTCGTCGCGGCGGGCGCCCTCGATGACCAACGTGTTGTGCCCGGTCGGGTTCTGGTCGGGGAAGCGCGCGAAGTCGTAGCGGTCCTGTCCCAGATCGCCGTAGCCGAAGTCGGAGAGCAGGCGGTTGCCGTGGGCCGACCACACCACCGCGCCGAAGTCGAGCTCGGTGTGCGGGCGCGCGTTGGGGATGGCGCTGATGGCGACGAAGGTCTGGTCCGCCTGGGCGGCGCGAGCGGACGCCAACTCCCGGGCCGCGGCCGTCGCCCCGGGGACCGTCGAGCGGAGCCCACCCCAGCCCCCGGCGGGATAGTGGTGCACGGCGGTCCCGACCGCGGGGCCTCCCTCGCACGCCGCGACGTGGGCCCGCCAATCCAGGGCGAGCCGGGGATCGAGGCGCCAGGGATCTCGGTAGCCGTGGTCGAACCACTTGTTGGCGAAATAGTCCCTCGCGAGGCAGGCGCCCGGTCGGTCGCCGTCTTCCCCCAGCGCCAGCAGGAGCGGCGCGAGGGTGCCCCAGCCCCGCTTGGACCAGCTATCGGCGAAGTCGACCGTCCGGCCGTCGGGGGCCATGAAGTCGATCATCCACCGGGCCGTAAGCGGCCAGCGCGCGCGCCGGGGGGAGGCGGTCCGCAGGCCGAAGGACGCCTCCGCGAGCGCCCGGATCGACTCCAAGCCACCGAAGGAGACCTGGGTGTACTCGAGCAAGCCCTCCTGGTAGGCGCCGTCGGGGAGGTAGAAGCCCCGGTGGAGCCACTGAATCTCCAGCGCCGCGCGGGCGACCTCGGGGGCGAGGGGCTCCTCGTGCCAGAAGGCGATCGCCCAGTGCAGCGCGCCCTCCCCGAGGACCGGGGTCCAGTTGTTGCCGTTGTGCGTCGGCCAACGTCCGTTGTGTACGTGATCGAGGAAGGCCTCGATGTGCGGGCGGGCGGTGTCCTGAATGCGCGCCCGCTCCTCCGGCGTGAGGTGCGCCCACAGGACGTCGGCGAAGAGGCTCCAGAACCGGATGGTCGGCGTCGTGTGCAGGTCGAAGCCGAGGTTGCCGCCCCAGGACCAACCGTCGAAGGCGGCGAGCTCGTGCTCGATGAAGGTGTCGCGCAGGGCGTCGAGCCGGTGGGGGAGCAGCGGGCAATCGGGCCCGCCGGCGTCGACACAGGCGGCGGCGCGGCGGAGGAGGTGGAGCGCTTGGAGCGCGCGCGCGCGGTTGCGGTCGCCGCCCTGCGCCAGGTAGGCGACGAGGCGGTTGTCCTCCACATCGACGGCGTCGTCTTCGCAGCGCGTCGTGCCGAGGCTGGCGAGATCCCACAGGTTGCGCAGGTTGGGGATCTCGCCCCACCCCGCTCCGCTTGGGACGCCGGGGCCCGCCTCGCAGGGGAGCGCGTCGAACGCCGCGTTGCGGGCGGCCCAGTGCGCCGCGTCGCCGTGGAGTCGGGGGTGCTCGAGGGGCGGCGTGCGCGGGGGCTCGAAGGCCGCGCGGGTCTCGAGCGTGAGGGCGCGGAGGTTGAGGTTGCTAGCGTAGCCCAGGCCGTTGACGCAGCGCCCGTCGGCGTCGCAGCCACCGTTGTATTGCCGGTAGACCACCAGCGCGACGACGAGCTCCGGGGCGTCGCGGAGCGCCTCGGGGACCTCCACCGAGTAGCTGACGGATCCCGAGTAGGTGGTCTCCGCCGCGGGGGCGTGGGGTCCGGTCGTGTGCCAGCCGCAGCCGCCGGGGACGCCCCACAACAAGAGCAGACCCGGGGGCGCGCTCCCGCCGGCCCACGGGGGATCGACGAAGGGCGCGCAGTCGCCGGCGTCGTCTCGCTCCTGGTCGGCGCAGGCGTCGATCGGGTACCCGAAGAGGCGCGCCCAGCGCGCCACGTAGACCAGCCTGGAGGCCCGATGTCCCGGGGGGATCGGGAAGCGCGCGCGCACCCACGCGGGCTCGTCCCCCGCGGGGGCGTGGATGTTGTTCCACGGCCAGCGGGCGCTGAAGACCAGGTCGCCATCGCCGCGGTTGGGCGTGGGGCTCGCGAGGACCCGGCAGTGGGGCTCGCCGTCGCGCTCGACCAGCGGGCCGACCTGTACGCGTTCCGCCGGCCAGCCGCCCTGGACCTCACAGGTCGAGTCGTCGAGGGCCCAGTCGGCGCCGGGATCGACGGGGGCGATGCGGTCGTAGCGGAGCGCCGGGACCGGCGCCTCGAAGTCCGCGCGGAGCGGGACCTCGGGGCGAGTGGGCAAGAGGTCGGCGTAGGCGGCGAGCCCCTCGCGGATCGCCTCCCAGTCGTCCCCGCATTCCGGGGCGGCGCCGTCGGGGAGGGCGGCGTCGGGGAGGGCGCCGTCGGGAAGAGCGGCGTCGGAGGGGACCACGACATCGGCGGGGGCGGCATCCACACTGGAGTCGTCGGGGGGCAAGCCATCCACGATCGCGAGGTCGGCAGCCATCGTGTCCGAGTCAGGGGCGGGGTCGACGCTTCCGCCACCGTCGCAGCCGACGGCGAGGAGCACGCAGGCGAGGGCTCTACCCACCCTTGTGGATGTCGTGCTTCTTGAGGAGCTCCCGCAGGTGGTAGCGGGTGAGGCCGGCGGCCTTGGCGGACTGGGAGATGTTGCCGGAGAACTTCTGCACCAGCTTCTTCAGGTAGATCGACTCGAACTCGTCGAGCAGCGTCTGCTTGGCGTCCTTGAACTCCAGGGCGACATCGACCGGGTAGACCACGTCGTCTTCCCCCGCGGCCCTGCCCGAGTGGCCGCCGGGCACCGCGAAGGGCTCGTTGCCCAGCATGAAGTCCCGCTTCGTCAGCACCGGGCCGTCGCCCAGGCTCGTCGCACGCTCAACGACGTTCTTCAGCTCACGAATATTGCCCGCCCACTGCCGCTCGCGCAGCGCCCGCATCGCCTCCGGGCTGACCTCCAGGGGCGTGAGCCCGGTCTGCGCCCGGCGTGCGTTCGTGCGGTCGAGGAAGTGCTCGACCAGCAACGCGATGTCGTCGCGACGCATCCGCAGCGGTGGGAGCTGGACCTGCATCACCGAGAGCCGGAAGTAGAGGTCCTCCCGGAAGCCCCCCTCCGTGACCATGTCCCGCAGGTTCCGATTGGTGGCGGCGACGACCCGGCAGTCGACCTGGATCGTCCGGTCCCCCCCCACCCGCTTGAGCTCGCGGTTCTCGAGCACCCGAAGCAGCTTGGGTTGGAGGTTGACCCCCAGCTCGCCGATCTCGTCGAGGAAGATGGTCCCGCCATCGGCTTGCTCGAAGACCCCCTTGTGCTGCGAGATCGCCCCGGTGAAGGAGCCCTTCTCGTGCCCGAAGATGGTGCTCTCGATGAGCTCCCGCGGGATGGCCGAGCAGTCGAGGACGACGAACGGTTTTCGCGCGCGCGTGCTGTGGTTGTGGACCGCCTTGGCGACCAGCTCCTTGCCGGTGCCCGTCTCCCCCTGGATCATCACCGTCAGCTCACTCGGCGCCACCCGCGCCAGGTTGGCGAAGATCTCCCGCATCGGGACGCTCGCGCCGATGAGCTCGTCGAAGCGGTCCTCCGCGCTCAACTCGATGGTGACCACCTCCCGGGTCGGCTCGAACCGCAGCAGCGTGTTCCCCGCTCGGAACGCCGTCCCCGGCTTCAGATAGATCTCCTTGACGCGAATCTCACCGTAGAAGGTGCCGTTGGTGCTCCCCGAGTCGACCAGCAGATAGCCGTTGTCCACCGCGCGGATCTCGAAGTGCTGGCTGCTCACCGACCCGTCCGTCAACGTCACGTCGCAGACCGGGCTCCGGCCCACCGTCACGTACTCCTTCGCGACGACGAATGACGCCCCCGCGTCAGCCCCCTCGAGCACCACGAGCTTGCTCTTGCGCAGCCGCTTCGCCGTGGGGCGGTTCCCGACGAAGATCGTCTTGAGCGCCGCGTCCTCGGGAATGCTGCTGGGATCCATGGTGCCTCGCCGGGGTGGATGGTCGAGTGGCCATCCTACCCGCTGCGGTCCTTTCGAAGAAGCGGTCTTCCGCCCCCGGCAGCAATGATCGGCGGCCATGGGGATCCAGGGCTGCCCGCTCGCGACGTGTGCG
>CAYOBQ010000064.1:0-43117 GCA_964402225.1 uncultured Nannocystaceae bacterium
CAGCCACCGAGCAGCGCGAGGGCCGAGAGGAGGAGGGCTGTGCGCATGTGGCTAACTACGCCGCGCGTGGCGCTGGCGCTACGGATCAGTCGATTCCGTACTTCCGCATCAGCCGGTAGAGGGTGGTGCGCTCGACGCCCAGGCGGCGCGCGGCCGCGACCCGCGGGCCCCCGCTCGCGCGGAGCGTCGCGCGGAGGGGGGCCGCCGCCGCCGCGTCGAGGTGGCCCTGGAGGGTCCCGTCGGAGGGCCCCGCCGACGCGCGCGGCGGTCCGAAGCGCAGATCGGAGAGCCCCAGGACCTCGCCGCGTGCGAGGACGACGCCGCGCTCCATGGTGTTCTCGAGTTCGCGCACGTTGCCCGGCCAGTCGTGGGACTCGAGCCAGCGCTCGGATTCGGGCGTCCACCCCGTCAGCGCGCGGCCCTGCTCGGCGTTCATCCGCGTCAGGAAGTGTCGGCACAGCGGCAGGACATCGTCACGGCGGTCCCGCAGCGGCGGGACGTGCACCGGGATCACGGCCAGCCGGAAATAGAGATCCTCGCGGAATGCGCCCTCCGCGATACGCGCCTGGAGGTCTCGGTGGGTCGCGCACACGACCCGGACATCGACGGGCCGAGGGTGCTCGCCGCCGACGCGCACCACCTCGCGTTCCTGGAGGACGCGGAGCAGCTCCGCCTGGAAGTCGTCTGCGACCTCGGCCACCTCGTCCAGGAAGAGGGTGCCGCCCTGGGCCCGCTCGAAGAGCCCCGCGCGTGCCCGGTCCGCTCCGGCGAAGGTGCCCCGCTCGTGTCCGAACGGCTCCGACTCCACCACAGCTCGCCGCGGAGATAGCGGTTCTCCCGCGAGATCCGAGTGACCTCCAGCGCGCGGGCCACCAGGGCCCGGCAGGCGTCGTTGTCGAAGGGCTTGCGCACGTAGTCGAAGGCGCCCTCGCGCATCGCCTCGATGGCGGTCTGCACCGTGGCGTGGGCGGTGATCAGCACGACCGGGAGATCCGGCACCAGGGCCCGCGCGCGCCGCAGGACCGTGACCCCGTCCATCTCCGGCATCTTCAGATCGGTCAAGAGGAGGTCTGTGCCCATCGTCTCGAGGGCCTCCAGGCAGTCGGCGGGGCGGCCGAAGGTGGTGACCTCGTGCCCATCGCGCCGAAGGACCATCGCCAGCACCTCGGCCATCCGAGGCTCGTCGTCGAGGACGGCGAGCCGCGCCTTCATCGGATGAGGCTCTCGCAACAGGGTCGGCGCCCGAGCGCCGTCATGGTGCGGCCGGGAGGCTCAGTCGGAAGCACGCGCCGCGCCCGTCGGGGCCGAGCCCCCCGCGCGGGACCCACTCCAGGGCGCCGCCATGTGCCTCGGCGATGCGGGCGGCCATCGGGAGGCCCAGACCGGTCCCGCGGGCCTTCGTCGTGAAGAGCGGCTCGAAGACCTGCGCGGCGCGCTCCGAAGTGAGCCCCGGGCCGTCGTCGGCCACCTCGAAGCGCACGCCGTCCCCGATTCGCGCGCGAAGCGCCACCCGCCCCCCCCCGGCGCCACGGCCTCACCCGCGTTGACCACCAGCGTGAACAGCGCTCGCGCCAGCAGGTCCTCGTCGGCGCCCACCGTCCCGTCGGCCGTCTCCACATCGAAGGAGAAGCCCCCACGGTTCGCCGCGGCCGTCTCCCGTCGAGACGCCAGCAGCGGCCCCCCGAGGTAGCCGACCGCGCCGTACGAGACCGCCGGCGTCCCGCTCACCCAGGCCGTCACGTCGCGCCCGGCCAGGTCCATCGACACCCCCAACAGCAAGAACGTGAGGTAATCGAAGGCCCCGATAGCCAGCCCCGATCCAAGCGTGTCGTCCCGCAGCACCCACCGGCCTGGCCGCCGTCAGCGCCTACGCCGTCTACGCCGGCACCTGGGAGGGCGTTCAGAGCGTCCTCTCCGCCCCCTGGGGTCTGCAAGTCAGCCTCGACCTCTGCACGGCCATCGGGCTCGCCATCATCCGGGTCTGGCGCGACGCCCGAAGTCAGGGCCGCAACCCGGTCCCCTACACCGTACTGATGGTCGCCGGAGGTTCCCTCGGTCTGTTGATCTACCTGCTTCGGCGAGACTGGCCCAGCCAGCCTACTTCTCCAGCTTGACGCCCATCTTCTTCGCCAGCCCCTCCACCCCACCGCCGTTCACCAACCGCGTGAACCCCTGCGACCGAAGCTGAGACTCCGCGCGTCCGCTGCGACCCCCGCTCAAGCAGTACACCACCACCGGCCGGTCCTTCGCCCCGATCACCCCCGGCGCCCGCGCCAGGTCCGACAACGGCACGTTCACCGCCCCCGGCACATGCCCCCCCGCAAACTCCGCGGGCGTCCTCACATCCAAGAGCAGCACGTCCTTCGCCGCCAGCAGCGTAGCGAGGTCGTTCTTCACGGCAGGGGTAGAAGCCTTCGCCGGCGCCGAAGAAGAAGCCGCCGCGTTGTCCTTGCCGCCACAACCCAGGGCCAAGAGGCCCACCAACACGATGAATCGATTCATGCGCGAACCGTAACGGAGCCCCCCGCCCTCGTCTACCGGCGCACACGTGTCGATGGGGACCACCGTGTCGAGGATGACAGATGAGCATCGAAAGGCGCGGAGCTCTACGCGGCGCGGGCGTGGCCAACATCGCAACGGTCTCGTGCCCCGGCGCCGGAGGTGCGACAGTGGGGCGGGATGGTCGAGGTGGGGTCAATGCGCTTCGGGACCTGGGTCCTCGCGTCGCGTTCGTTCGCTGGGACGATGGCCCTTGTCTTGGGTTGTGCCGGCACGGTGGCGTGTTCATCGGGAGACGGCGAGGAGCCGAGGCCACCAGACGCGGCGGTCACGCCACGGGTCCTGCCGCCGATGCTCCACCCTGGGGACCGACTGAGGTTCCGGTGGCGCAGGATCGGCACCTCGGAGAGGAACAAGAAGGACGCGGTCTTCGATCGGGACTACACGGTCTCGCGAGAGGTCACGAGGCGCACGGAGGTTCGGGAGGACGGCGCTGAGTGGGTCTGTCTGGAGCTCCGGCAGAGCGGCGGGGACGCGCCCCGGCCACCGCCCCCGTTCACCGAGTGCTACTCGGCCAGGCGGTACGGCTCGCTCGGGTCGGACGGCCGGGTAAAGACCCTCGCGACCCGGGCTCCGGGCGCTGACGCCGACCGTCACGGGGCGCCCCGTCCCGAGTGGCGGGGGGACCCCGCGAGCCTCACGTACTGGAGCGGGGACGATGGCAACCTACGCCTCATCATCGACCCGCTCTTGGGCAAGATCGTGGAGCGCGACACGAAGCTGGGCTTCGAGTACCGCGCCGAGTTCATTGGGCGCGAGAGGGCTCGTGAGGGCACCCGCGAGGGGCGACTCGTTCGGTCCTGCAACTGGGACGCTGAGGCCAGCCCCGAGGGCGATCTGCGGGCCGGCGGCGGCTGGCCCGCGGCGGTGACGATGGAGCGGGGCCGATCGGGGGCGGTCGACGCGATCCGCATCGGATCGTCTGCGGCCTGGCCCACGGCGGTCCGGGTGGAGGTCCCGGGGGCCGTCGACAGCCTCAAGTCCTGGTTCGACGCGTCCGCCAACAGGTGGTGGGTGGCGGTGCTCTCGCGGGAGCCGGAGCACTGCCGGGTGACGGTCATCGCCTCCGACGCGGAGAGCAAGTGGACGCGGCGCTTCCACTACCAAGGTGGTGAACGCTGTGGCTTCTACCTCCTCCAGAGATTCGACCCCGCGGGGGACACCTGTGAGCTCGCGACCTGGGCGGTGGCAGGCAAGGGCGGCCCCCGGCGCGGCGACCGATTTGTGCTCAGCGGTCCGCGGCCGATGAAGCGAGACACCACGCGCCGGGGCGAAGGCCGATGAACGATGGCCGGCGAAGGGGGGATGGCGGTGCGCCGGGTCGCGGGAGTTGCCACAACGCCCCCGTGCCCAGGGGGCCATCGCATCGGGGCGAGTCAGGTCCATGCTGATCGGGGTGACCGTCATCGGTCTGGTTCTCGCCGTCGCCCTCGCCCTTGCGGTGGCGGACTTGATGCGGCGGCGGACCACGCGGAAAACGGAGGAGCTCGCGGCGGTCGAGAGCCGCGGTGGCACGGAGGACGCGGAGACCGAACGGCCGGCGCCGCCCGTCCCGCCGGCCCCGGCGGGCATGCCCCCCATCACCAAAGCGAAGACCCGTCGTTGGCGCATCGTCACCGGCCTCGTGGTGCTGGCCGCGGTGGGCATCGGCGCGGTCACGAGTTGGTATCGGGGCGATCCCGACCCCCCGCGCTATCCCCCTCCGCCCCCGGAAACAGAGCCCCTGCCGCCGCGGCTCGCGGTCGGAGACCGGCTCTGGTTCAGGTGGCGCAACGTCCCGCGCTCATCCGCGACAAGGGCCAAGGACTACACGGTCGAGCGTGAGGTCATGCGTCTCGACGAGCTCGAGGAAGGCGGCGTCTCATGGCGTTGCGCCGAGTTCAGGCAGACCGGCGGGGACGGGAAGACGGCGGTCATTCGATTCCAGGAGTGCTACGCCCGGTCGATGATCGGCACGCGGCCGGTGAAGGGGAGGGCCGATCGCGGAGTCACGGTCGCGGTGCGGCCGGCCCCCGCCGGCGCCGAGCGTCCCGGTTGGTCGCCGAGCGACGCGTTGCGGCTCGGCGCCACGCCGCTGACGTACTGGGTCGGGCAGCGCTCCATCAAACGCCGCAGCGTCGCCACCCGGTTCCTGGTCCATCCGGTGCTGGGCAAGGTCTGGGAGCACCTTGCCTACAAGGGCGTAGATGGGCGGGTCTCGCGCGACGTGTTCATGGAGCTCGTCGGCCACGCGCAAGGCGTCGAGACAGCGGGGAATGTGGCGCCCGCTCTGCGCTGCGATTGGAGCCAGAAGGTCAAACGGGCTCGAGGGCAGGCGCTGAGCCTCGGGGCCGACGATGGCTGGCCCACCGCGATCAGCGTCGAGGGGGATGGCTCGGCGGAGTCACCGGTCGTGCTCGAGATCAGCAAGTCGAGGAGCTGGCCGCGGGCGCAGCGGTTCGAGCTTCCGGGTCGACTCCGGCGGATGAAGTCGTGGTACGACGCTTCGTCTCGGAGGTGGTGGCTGGCCACCGTCTCGATGGAGCCCGAGCGGTGTCACCTCATGATGTTGTCGTCCGACTCCGGGGCCAGGTGGGCACCGCCCATCCGGCTGCAAGAGGGGGAGACGTGCGGCGTCTGGCTCGTCCAGCGCTACGACCCTTCTGGTGATCGCTGTGAGCTCGCGACGTGGGTCCTCCCGGCCAAGGGGAGCACGCCAAGGACCCGTCGCACTACGCGTTACCAGCTTGATGGACCCACGCCCAAGAGGCGACCGGGTGCTTCGAGGGGGCGTCGCTGATCGAGGGATCGACGGCACCGCTCCGGCGCTGGTAGGCTCCCGCGGACGAGGATGGGTGAGGGGGGGCTCGGAGTTGCTGCGCGAGTTCGTGGTCGAGGGCTTCAAGCCATTCATCGAGGCGACCGGGATCCCCTGCGCACCGCTGACGGTGATCACGGGGACCAACAGCTCCGGCAAGAGCACGCTCTTCCAGGCGCTCCTCTTGCTCCGGCATGCCTTCTCGGATTCGTCCCGTGGAACCGGCGAGGTGCTGCTCAACGGACGGGGCCTGTCGCTCGGCTCCTACCGAGACATCTCCAGCGGCGGCGCGTGCGCTCCGATCGGGCTCGGCGTGAAGCTCCAGAGCACGCCACGCGGGGCGCCGGGGCAGGGTATCCCACGCGGCACCGCGCTATTGGCCCTCGGGCAGTCCGTCTCTACGTCCATCGATTTCTCACTCACGCTCCGTGTCGCCGACGCCGACGCCGGGCTGGCTCGGGTCGCCGGGTATCGGTTCGAGTCGGAGAAGATGCAGGGCGTGGAGAGCGTCGAGACCGAGATGACGGTCCGCGAGTCGCGGGCGGACGTCACCGATCCCGGCGACGCCACCGCCTCCTTCGAGCACGAGCTGGAGTACCGTGCGACGAGCCACGCCGAGCGAGGCTCGGGCACCCGCGAAGCCGTCCCGCTCCGGTTGGGTGGTCTGATGCCCGATTCGGTGTTGGTCGAGAAGAGCGAGCGCAGGGTCTTCTCCACGCTCAGGGCGGCGGTCACGCTGGCGGTCCGAGTCCTCGGCGAGCGTGCTCTCGAGCTCAGCGAGATTCGCGCGGAGGCCGCCGGCCGCCACAAGCCACGCTTTCAGATCGTGAAGATGCGACCGCGTGACATCGGCCGCGGCAACCGCTTCGTCGACGAGGCGACCGACCCCACCTTCGCCGAGCACCTCCAGGCCCTCGGCCCCGTGGTCCTCCTGCTCACCCAACACCTTCACTACCAGCCGGGGCAGATCTCCCACGGCGGCCCCGCCGCCGAGAAGCTATGCGCGGCCTACATCGATCGCATCCTCGCCCTGGGCCAACGCACCGCGGCTGGGCTCGAGACGAGCCTCTCCGCTGAGGCAGTCGAGCAGATCGACGCGCTGTCTGCGGTCAACGGCCCCATCGCGTCGGTGCTGGGCGCGGCCCTCGGCACGGGGAACCACCCGGAGCTCGAGGCCCTCGTCGCCGCTGCATTCGAGGAGTCGGGGAGCCCCGTGCGAACCCAGGTCGTCGAGCCGTTCTCTACCTGGAGCCTCCCCGCCTCGTCCAGCACCGACTACGGGCTGCACCGGGAGTCTGGGATCGGTGCTCTGCAGCGCTACTTCGCCGACTCCATGCTCCACCTCGGACCCTTGCGGGAGGACCCGCGCAATCTCTATCCCACCATCAACCCGGAGAGCCCGACGGACATCGGTGCCAAGGGAGAGCGGTCCATCGCCGTGCTCCGCAGCTATGGGGACCGAACGATCGATGCCCCCAAGCCCGGAGGCGCGCCCCGGCAGGTCGCGACCACCCTCGTCGAAGCGGTCCACGAGTGGGCGCGCTGGCTGGGCGTCCTCGACAATCTGGACCTCAGCGCCAACAGCAAGTTCGGCACGCAGGTGCGCGTCCGCATCGTGGCCGACGACGAGGCCCCCCCCTCCGACCTGACGAACGTGGGCGTGGGGGTCTCGCAGCTCTTGCCGATCCTGGTCCTGTGTCTCGCGGCGCCCGTTAACGCCGCCGTGTTGATCGAGCAGCCCGAGCTGCACCTTCATCCGGCCGTACAGACCAGGCTCGCCACCTTCTTCTATCACTGCGTCCGGGCGGGTCGGCAAGTGCTGCTCGAGACGCACTCCGAACACATCGTCAACGGGCTGCGCGTCCTCGTCGCCAGGGGGGATATGGATGCAGAGGAGGAGCTCCGAATCCATTACATCGAGCGCGACGAGTTCGGGTCGAGCGTCGTCCCGATCACCGTCGAGCGTGACGGCCGGATCCCGATGTGGCCCGCCGGGTTCTTCGATGAGTCGGAGCGGGTGCTCTCGGAGCTGGTGACGGCGAGGCTCGACGATGGCTGAGATCACCATCGAGCCGTCATGGCTCGTCCTCGCCGGGGGTCGCGACGCGGGGGATCGGGCGTCCAAGCTGCGGCGGTTCGCGAGCGGACTCGAGTGGCTCGCGTCGTTTCTGACGCTCAACGGCGCGAGCTTCCCGTTCTCCCGGGAGATGTACGACGCGGTCCAGCGCCTCTTCCCCTGGGAGGTGCTGGCATCCGGGGGCCGGGAGTGGGCCACGCTCACCCGCCGGGCGCTGTTGATCGCCGACCGTCACGCGGTGCGACCCATGGCCGAGTGGGAGGGGCGAGAGGACACGATCACCCTCGGCCGCGGGTGGATCGCGACGAACCCACCCTACGACGACGACGAGCTCTGGATGGCGTGGCGCGACCTCCTCGCCGCGGCCGTTGCGCGGGAGCGTGGCGAGGAGTCGACGCCGCTGTTGGTCGTCGATGCAGGCCGTTCCTGCGTGGAGCCGGGCGCCGGGGAGGCGCTCGTTGAGACCGGAGACGGTTCCCCTCGGCGCTATCGCTGCGTCCGCGAGGCGCTCGGGGGACGATTCCTGTGCCCCGGCGCCTACCGCGACTTGATGGCCCGCGTCGATCCGACGGTCGGGCCCGACCTGATCTGGGAGAAGGGCGTCAAGGACGCGGTCCCGCGCGAGATCCGGAAGGTCCTCGTGAGGACCGCGAAGCGGGCCGGCGGGACGGTGGGGCTGGTCCGGCGCATGGCGACGACCTATCGCAACGACGGCGCGACCGACACCTGCAAGCTCGGCCTCGACGCCGATGTCAGCCGGCTCCTGTTCCGCGCGTCGGCCGGCGGCAAGGTCGTGAAGGGGTACTTCACGACGGTGGCGTCGTCGGAGCGCGAACAGCGAGTGGCGCTGGCATTGGTCGAGCGGGAGTTCGTCGCTCAGTGCCGCCGAGAGCGGCTCGTCATCGAGGGGGCGCCCCGTTGACTTCGGGCGAATCGACGGTTACGTGTGGACGCCATAGCGGGCTCGGATGAGGTTGATGGAAGAGGAAGAGCAAGGCCCCGAGGTCGCCGAAGACGCCCAGCCCGAGGGGGCAGACGACGTCGCTGACGTGGCTGCTAGCGAGCGCCCCATCCCCGAGATAGTCGGGAGCCCCATCGCACCGGAGGAGGCGTCGAGCGGGCTCTCCCTCGAAGACGTCCTCGGGAAGATCCTCACGGCCTTCGACGCGAAGCTGGCCTACGACGCGACCAAAGAGAAGCAGATCGACCGGCTCCACGACGAGGTCCAGCAGCACCGGCGAGACCTGCTGAACCAAGCGCTTCGGCCCTTCGTCAGCGGAGTGATTCGCATGCACGACAACCTGGCCAAGCAGTCGACCAAGTTGCCGGCGAAGCCCGATGACTGGTTCTCAAGGGCGCGGTTTCTCGGGCAGATCGACGGCGTGCGCGAGGAGCTCGAGATGCTGCTCGAGGCCAACGGAGTCGAGCGTTTCGAGCACCCGGCGGCGGCGTTTGAGCCGTCGGTGCAGACCGCGATGAAGCGGGTCCCCACGTCGGATCCCGACGCAGGGGGGCTGGTGGCCGAGCGTCTTCGGCCGGGCTTCCAGCGCGGGGACACGGTGCTCCAGAAGGAGAGGGTCGCAGTCTACGTGCACCAGGCGATTGGAGAAGAAGGATGACGGAGCGACGGGTATTCGGGATCGATCTGGGGACAACCTATACATGCGTCTCGTATGTCGACGAGCACGGGAAGCCCGTCGTCGTCCCCAACAGCGAGAACCAGAATACGACGCCCTCGGTGGTCTACTTCGAGACCGAGGACAACGTGGTCGTCGGCGAGCCCGCCAAGGAGGTCGCCGCCATCTATGCGTCGAAGGTCGCCTCTACCGTCAAGCGCGTGATGGGTGAAGAGGGGTGGCGGTTCAACGCCTTCGGCATCGACTACACCGCGCAGCACATCGCCTCCTACATCCTGCGCAAGGTCGTCGCCGACGCGGAGCAGCAGACCGGCCGCAAGATCGAGGACGTCGTCATCACGGTGCCGGCGCGCTTCCAGATCAACCAGAAGGAGGCGACACGGCAGGCCGGCGAGCTCGCGGGACTCAACGTCCGGTACGTGATCCCCGAGCCGACGGCGGCGGCGATCGCCTATGGGATGGACGTCGAGGAGGACCAGGTCATCCTCGTCTACGACCTGGGCGGTGGCACCTTCGACATCACGGTCATCGATGTCTCCAAGGGCGCCACGACCGTGGTCTGCACCGGTGGCGACGACAAGCTGGGTGGGAAGAACTGGGACCAGGCCCTCGTCGAGCACCTGATGCGCCAGATCGAGGACGCGACGGGGGCGACGGCCGAGGAACAGTCGGCGGACGAGGAGCACTACCAGGATCTGCTCAAGCTGGCCGAGGAGGCGAAGATGGCCCTCTCGAGCCGCGTCTCCTGGGAAGGGCGCGTCTACTACGACGCCGAGAAGGTGAAGCTCGAGCTCACGCGAGAGCAGTTCGACAAGATGACCGAGCACCTGCTCGAGCCGACCCTCAGCCTCACGGAGGACCTCATCGAGAAGGCCAGGGAGCGAGGCTGCGAGAAGATCGACAAGCTCCTCCTCGTGGGCGGCTCCACCTACATGCCTCAGATCATCGAGGGCGTGAGCGCGCGTTTTCCCTACGACGTCAGTCAGTACGAGCCCAATCAGGCCGTGGCGAAGGGCGCCGCCCTCTTTGGCTTCAAGTGCGATGTCGACGACGGTGTCCAGGAGAAGATCGCCGAGAAGATGGGCGTCGACTTCGAGGAGATCGTCATCGAGGACGTCGACGAGGAGGTCCGGCTCGAGGCCCAGAACGACGTGGCTCAGGAGTTCGGGTTGGCGCCCAAGGCGGTGCGGGATCTCAACGCGCACCGCGTCCGCAACGTCAGCTCGAAGAGCTTCGGGCTCGTGGTCCGCACGCCCGACGACGAGAACGTCGTACAGAACGTCATCGTGATGAACGACCCCGTCCCAGCGACGGTGACGCAGAGCTTTCCGACACACCTCGATGGCCAGTCTGGCGCCGAGCTGCGGCTCATGGAGAACCAGGCCGACGGGGCCACGCGGCGGGTGTCCCTCGATGAGTGCGTCGAGCTCGCCAGCGTCGAGGTCCTCTTTAGCAAGCCGCTGCCCCGCGGCTCTCAGATCGAGGTCACCTTCGACCTCTCCCCCGACGGGCTGCTGAAGGTCTTCGGCCGAGACACGACGACGGGCCAGGAAGCGGAGATGGAGTACCAGACGCGTGGCGTCCTCTCCGCCGACGAGCTCGAGGCGGCGAAGGGCCGAGCGCTGTCGATGAACGTGAGCTGAGGCGATGGGGCGGGTCGTCGGGATCGATCTGGGGACGACGAACTCGGCCATCGCCACCGTTGGAGGGACGGGGGCGCCGCAGATCATCCCAACGGGCGACGGCTCGCCGACGATCCCATCGGTGGTGTGTTTTGGGCAGGGGACGACGCCCCTCGTCGGCGTCGCCGCGCGGGAGAGGCTCCGGCTCGGCGACGAGGACGCGGTCGCCTACTTCAAGCGGCACATGGCCGATCCGGCGTGCGCCTTCTTTGCTGGAGGCCGGGACCACACCCCGACGGAGCTAGCGACCCACGTGTTGGCGCGGCTCAAGCGCGAGGCGGAGGCACACCTCGGCGCCCCCGTCGTTGGCGCCGTGATCACCGTCCCGGCCTACTTCAAGGATCCCCAGCGCGCGGCGACGATCGCCGCCGGGGAGGCGGCGGGGTTCGAGGTACTCCAGGTGATCAACGAGCCCACCGCCGCGGCGGTGGCCTACGGCATGTCCTGTGTCGGCGCCGAGCGCACGCTGGTCGTCTACGATTTGGGAGGCGGGACCTTCGACGTCACCGTTCTACGGGCCTCGGCGGACGAGATCAGGGTGCTCACCTCGGTGGGCGACCACGAACTCGGGGGTCGAGACTGGGACGCGGCGGCGGTTCAGTTCCTCGCGTCGCGATTCGAGCGCGAGCACGGCGTAGATCCGCTCGCGGACGCCGAGACGCTCGCGGAGCTCTGGCTCCAGGCCGAGGACGCGAAGGTCCAGCTCTCGAATCGGCAGAGCGTCGTACTCAGGGCCCGCCACGAAGGAGACGAGGGGCGATACACGCTCGAGCGAGCCGTGTTCGAGGATCTCACTCGCCCTCTGCTCGAGCGAACGGCCGCGTTGACCGCGTCGGCGTTGGAGGACGTCGGTCTAGGCCCAGAGCAGATCGATGGGGTTCTCCTCGTCGGCGGCTCGACCCGGATGCCCATGGTGCACGACTACGTCCGAGACACCTTCGGAGGGCCACCCCTCGGGGGGGTCAACGTGGATGAGGTCGTAGCGCTAGGCGCCGCGCTCGTCGCGTCGGACCTGGGCGGACAGGTGGCGCTAGCGGGGCCGCGCGCCAAGGACGTGACCAACCACAGCCTCGGCATGATCGCCCTCGACGAGGACGCTACGAGCTACGTGAACGCGACGATCATCGAGAAGAACACCGAGATCCCGTGTGTCCGAAGCAGCTCCTTCCAGCACTCGGGGAGGGAGCTCGAGGTCTTCATGACGCAGGGGGAGAGCGAGCGTCCCGGCGACGTGACCTATCTGGGCCGCTACGTGCTCCACGATCTCCCATCGGATCCGGCCACCACGATCGTCGATATCGAGTACGCCTACGACGTGAGCGGGACGGTCCAAGTCAGTGGCCGTGTCCGCGGGCGCGGCGAGCCGCTCCCCCTGACGATCGAGGCGCTCCCGGCGGATGTGCCACGGCGTTTCACGGAAGCCGTCGAGGCTCCGAAGGGTGAGCGAACGACCGCATACCTGTGCTTCGACCTCTCCGGCTCGATGTACGGCAAGCCCATCGAGCGCGCCCAGGAGGCCGCCCACAGCTTCGTGAGGGGCACCGACCTGCGCAGGTGCGCGATCGGCATCGTAGGGTTCGCCGACCAGGTGGTCATCAAGACCCACGCCAGCCACGACTCCGGCGCCGTTCACGCGGCCATCGACGCCCTGGAGGTCGGCGAGGTCGGCTACACCAACGACACCCACCCATTCGACGCCGTCGGGCCGATGTTCCCCGAGGAGGGGCTCCGGTACGTGATCACCCTGGCCGACGGCGTGTGGAGCGCGCCGGAGCGAGCCATCACCTCCGCGCAGCGCTGCATTCGCGACGGGATAGAGAGCATCACGATTGGATTTGGCGGGGCCGACGACGACTTCCTCCGGCAGCTCTCGTCGTCCGACGAGGCCAGCTTCTTCACCGACCAGGAAGGCATCGTGGACACCTTCACCTCGATCGCCCAGGTGCTCACGGAGAGGGGCGGGCTCACCGGGCCAGTGACCAACGCCCTCCCCGAATGAGCGCCAGTCGCCTGCGCCGATTCCGTTGGCCGGCCCTCGCGCTCGTCGCTCTGGTGGCCAGCCCCTGGGTCACGAGCTGGGCCCTGAAGCGTTGGGCCAGCGACCGCGTGCACCGCGCCGAGGCCACCGTCCCGCCCGCCACGGTCGCCATCATCCCCGGCGCCTCCGTCCGGCGTCGCGGCCACCCCTCCCCAGCGCTCCGAGCCCGCCTCGACTGTGGCCTCTCCCTCTACCGCTCCGGCCGAGTCCAGAAGCTCCTCGCCTCCGGCGACCACCGCCGCAACGAGTACGACGAGACCGAGGCCATGGGCCGCTGGCTCATCCGCCACGGCGTCCATCCCAGCGATGTGTTTCTCGACTATGGCGGCTTTAGAACCTTCGACACGATGCACAGAGCCGCCCAGGTCTTCAAAGTCCAGGACGCCACCATCTGCACCCAGGCCTACCACCTACCCCGAGCGCTCTTCCTCGCCGTATCCGCCGGAATCAACGCCCACGGCCTAGTCGCCGGCACCACCGCCACCAGCCCCAAGACCCGACGCCGAGAGGTCTTCGCCACCGGCCTCGCCCTCCTCGACACCTACCTCCTCGGCGAGGAGGCCGAGACCAAGGGCCCCCCCCACCCAATCACCGGCGACGGCCGCGAGACCCAGGGGCAGATCAACCGGTAGCCCCCTCCGAAAAACGGCCTGGAATCCAGTCTGGAAGGAATAACCTCACACCCTGTTACGCCGTAGGGAACGCTGGTAGCCTGCCGCGGTGCGCATCGGGTTCCCAGAGCAGCTCGCGATCGCCGCCGCCGTCCTGGTCGGAGCGACCGCGGTCTATCTCATCCCTGGCGATGCGACGAGCCGCCTTGGGACCCTGGCCATCGGGCTTGGGTCCGGTGTCGGCGCGCTCTTCATCTTCTTGACGATCCCCGGGCGGCCCGCTGAAGCGGGCAGGCCTGACGACGCTGGGATGGGACAAGAAGTGGGGGTGAGCGGGGACTCGGGCAGCCTGGTTGGTGAGTCAAAAGGGGGGGGGGCGATAGAGGTGGGGGCGATCGCGCCTCCTGGGGGCGACCCCGTCCTCGGAGACCCCGCCCTTCCGGTCATCTCCCAGCCGGCGCCGACCGTCCCCTTGCACTCGCCACCACACCCACCGGACGACTTCGTGGGCCGCGTTGCGCTTCGAAACGCCCTCGTGAAGCATGCTCGGAGTTCCAAGCGGGTCCTGGCGCTGTACGCCTCCGGCGGGCATGGGAAGACCGCGCTGCTGGCCAAGGTGCTAGAAGAGGTCACAGACGACTACCGCGATGGCCGGCTATATCTGGACATGCGCGAGATGTAGGCCTCGGCCGAGTCGGCGCGCCTGGTCCTGAGCTCGGTCCTCGCGTGGTGTGGCTGCGCCGCCGACGCTGCTGCGTCCATCGACGATTTGAGGACTCGGTACCTCGAGGCACTGCGGGAGAAGGCCGTTCTTCTTTGGCTCGACAACGTGACCTGTCCTGCGCAAGTCGAGAAGCTCATCCCACCGGCCACGTGTCTGCTGGTCGTGGCGTCGAGGTCCCAGCTCGCTCTCGACGATGGCGTACAGGCCTCCCCCTTGCCGGCGATGACGCCCCATGAGGCGAAGACGTTCCTCGTGAGGCGGGTGAAGGGACGTCAGCGAGAGATCAAGAAGCACGCAGCGCAGATCGCGGAGCGGTGTGACTACCTACCGCTGGCGCTGCGGGTGATCGGCGACCTCATTGAAGCGCGTCATGACATTCCAATCGCGATCACTCGACGGAGAAGCGGGCGCTCCTGTTGGCTCGATCGACTCGATAAGTGGGCGACACGCCACGACGAGTTTGGCCGGATTCACAACTCGTTTCGCCTGTCGTACGACTACCTTGAGCCTGACGACCAGAAGCGCTGGTGCATGCTCTCGGTGTTTCCGTCCACCTTCGACTTCCCGGCGCTGGCGAAGGTGTGGGCCCTCGGTGAGGCCGACGTCGACAAGCACGTGGACAGGCTCCTCCGGCTGATCATGGTGGCCACGGAGGAGGGGCGATACCGCATGCACAACATGGCGCGGGACATCGCCCGGGAGTGGTTGGGAGACCACGATGTCGACCCCGTCGAGTTGAATCACCGGCACGCCAGCCACTACCTCGACGAGCTCGAGCTCCTCGACAAGGAATTCGAGAAGGGCGGAGACTCTCAACTACGAGCCCTCGAGGACTTCGAACTCGATCGTGCCAACATCGAGGCCGGCCAGCGGTGGGCGGCGCAACACGCCGACCAGGATGACCGCGCGGCCACGTTGTGCAGTCAGTACCCGGATGTCGGTGTGCACGTGTTGAGTCGGCGGTTGGATCTCGACGACCAGATCGCCTGGTTCGAGGTCGCGCGCGCGGCGGCAGGTCGGCTGGAGGACGAGTGGAGCGTTGGCTATCGGCTCCACTCACTCGGCGGACTGTATCTCCAGCAGCGCGCCTTCGACGACGCCGAGGAATGCTGCCGGTCCGCCATCGAGATCGCGAAGAACACCGGGAACAGGAAGGCGTATGGAAGACGCGTCGGGACCCTTGGAGCGGTGCTCAGCGAGGCGGGGGATATCGAGGCTGGCCGCGAGCTCCTGGAGACGGGACTGGAGTACTCGACGAAGCACGAGGATGTGCGTGGACAGATCGCACGACGGCGCAACCTCGCTGAGCTGTGCCCTCCAGCCGACACGAAGAGCGCGGACGAACACCTGAATCACGCGCTCGCGCTCGCCAGGCAACTTGACGATCGGTGGATCGAAGCCGAGGTGCTGCGCCGCCTGGGCCTCGCTCGGAGAGAGCACGGCGATTCGAAAGCAGCCCGCCACAACGCGCAGTTGGCGCTCGAGATTGCGGAGCAGGTCCAGCATGAGCACCTCAGAAGGGCGCTGTGCGGCGACCTCGAGGTGCTCGACGTCGAGGAGTCCACGGACCAGGCGGCTTGCGACCAGCCTCCGCCAGCAGGCGAGGCAGGCGGGCCCGCGCCGGAGTCGAAGGCGATCCTGATCGCGCGGGAGATCGAGAAGACCATGCGGGCGCAGGCGGGGTTCGGTCCGCTGTCGGCGGTGAGCCTCGGGGACATCGCCGCCGAGGCCGGCGGAGATCGCGCCGACTGCTTGGAAGCCGTCGAGATCGCGAGGGGCCGCAAGGCGATCAGGGGCCAGTTCCTGGACCCGGAGAGGACGCCGGTCCCGACGGCGAGCTTTGGTGACTTGGTGGGTGACTCTGCCCCGGGGAGCGACGCGTGGAGGGACGCGGTGGACGGATATTCGCTGTGCTGAGGTCCGCGTCTTCCGATGACCATTGACAACTCGCAGGTGGGCTCGCTATGGGCGTGTCCGAAACATCGCGCATGGCTGACTTGAGCAATCCACTCCGCGGCGTCAACCTCCGGACCTTCTTCCTCGAGAGGGTCATCTTCGGGATCGTCTCGCCACTCGCCGCTCACCTCGCCCTGGCGCTCGCTCGGGCAGAGCCCGCGTGCCTGTGCGACGGGGGCGAGCATGGGTTCTATGGTCTGGGCGCCGTCGAAGCGACCCTGGGTCTCGCGTGGCTGGTCGTGGCGTTCCAGGCTTGCGATGTCCTGTTCTTTGCGGGCGAACGTCGGTACCGCGTGCGGCGGTTCCTCGCCCTCGAGAAGAGGAGGTCGATTCCATTCGTCAGCCTGCTGGGCATCGCGTGTGGCTTGTACGTCGTTTGGACGACCAACGGGTACATCGAGGCGAGCCTGCGGCGAGATCAGTCCGTCTCGGGCTGGATAACGATCGGGGGGCTGCTCGCCGGTCCGGCATTGCTCCTGGGACTCCGACGGATTCGGCAGTGGCGATATGTGCGCGCGACGGGGATGGTGTGCCCGAGGCCGTGGCTGGGACCTGCCGCCGCACTCGGGGTGTTCCTGCTGTCGGCGCTCTTCGTCTACGCCGGGAGCGAGGGTCGGTCGGGCACGAAGCTGGTTTGGTGTGCGCCGCGCTGCATCACGCCGGCGTCGAACGCCGACGAGGTCGCCAAGTCCGTCCACGCCGCCTTGACGGGGATCTCGAGACGACTCGAGTACGGGCTCTTCGGCCCCTCGTTGGTCGGGGCGACGTCGGCGATCGCCGACGACCGCTTGCTGAGCACCTTGGTGCAGGCGCTCGCCAAGGAGCCCGAGCAGGCCAGGCGATTCGTTCACCTCGAGGAGAGTGGCGAGGTCTCCAGCCTCACGCGCCTGCGGGATGAATTGCTCAAGACGAAGAACGAGGTCTTCGCGGTGCGCCCCGGTTCGTTGTTGGTGGAAGGGGACGCTCCCTCCCGTGCGGCCGGGGACGAGGACTTGCTCCCCGTCGAAGGGTCTCCTTCTCCCGACGAGATCGTGGCCTGGTACGACTGGTTGGCCGTGAAGGCGAAGCCGGTGGTCGTCGCGGCGCTCACGGGGAAGGAGGTTCTGGCCGACTCGGCCCGCAACGCCCTCGACCCCGAGGCCTACACGCCGCAGGATTGCCCCGAGGTGACGGCGTCAGGAAAGCGCAGCTACGGGGATCAGCTCCTCCTGGCTCTGGGGCACACCTTGGCCTGCTCGGCGGCGAACTGGCTTCAGCCGACGGAGGTGCTCGACCGGTGGTCGGCGCAGTTCCTCCCGCGCTCCGCGAAGAGCGGTGTGGCGGTGGGCTTCCCGGGCTTTCGCCGGGGTCGCTCCCAACTGCTGGCGCTCGCGCCTGTCGACCCGGACGACGCAGTCGACCCTCGGGCAGCGTCCAGCCCGGGAGATAGCTGGTATCGATACCCCAGCGACCTGCGGCTACTGTCGCCACCCGAACCGGGCGGCCCGACCCCCGGCACCAAGACCACAGGTCCCAAGAAGGCGCGCGGAATACTGGAAGGCACGTTCCCCCGGGGCGGAATGGTGGCGGTCTACTCAGTGGGTAATCTGGCGCTAGGGCCCGCCGCCGAGGAACGCCCAAGACTGAATCTCAAGCGCCGGGCGGTGCTGTTTCGTGAGGACTTCAGGGTGGGTGCGTCTCCCGCGGTCCGGCCGGAGGCGGTGCGCCAGATGTTGGTTGTGTTCAAACCCCCCCGCAAGTTCAGGGCCTTCCCGGCGGGGAAGACCGCCGAATTCCTCGAGAAGAAGATGAGGGACTGCCTCGACGGGAAGATGCGGAACGGGAAGAAACGGCACCCGAAGGCGACGACGGACAAACTCGGCCAGGGCGCTTCCATTCGTTCGGCGACTCAGTTCTTCAAGGATCTGAATTGCTACCGGACCCAATGGAGCCGCCACCAGAGTGGCTCGATACAACCCCGCTCCCCGGAAATGCTCTTGGACCTCGATCTCGTTCAGGCACCGGTGAGTGATACTGGTGAGGTCGGAGAGATTCACCCCGCACGCTCGCTGGGCAAGCCCATCGTCGACCTCCGCGAAGTCGTCAGGACGTGCCTGGACTTCACGACACCAAGCGACCGTACGGTTGACTCGACTGGACTCTTGAGGGGGGAAGCGCTCCTAGCCGCCGCCGGGTGTGAAATCGTCGAAGGCCGCAACGACAAGAGAGGAGATGGGCGGTTGCCGAAGCACGAGATTGGTACGAGTCGATCGGTTCTAGCCGTCGAGTTCAGCATCGGTGGGATGGAACGCGACTGTAGCGACAGCGCACACGAGCGTCGCCTTTCGCCCGAACTCCACTGGATCCCCGGCAGGCAGGGCTGGTGCCGTGGCTACGCCTGGGTCACCATCAAGGATGGAGGCTGAATCCATGTCGGACGACAACGTTCACGGCCTCCTCGTTGACCTCCTCGTTGACGACGACGACGACGAGACGGTTCGGGCGCCGTTCACGCCCGAACCAAGCGCAGGCCCCGTCGTGTCCACGCCGGCGAGCCCAGCACCCGCGGTCGTCCCTCCGCGCTACACGCCCGACCCAATGCCGCGAGTGTCGTCGGCCGTCCCCTCCGCGCCCGCGGACCATGACAAGGAGGGGCGTGACCAGCGACGACCTCGCTACTTCTCGAGGAACGAGTATTGGGGGGAGGACAGAATCAAGGCCGCCTACCGCGAGTTCGAGGGTCTCTACAGACGGGTCGCGAGGGCGAGCGACTTCTTCGACGCGATAGAGGATTCGGGGTTGCCCGTCGTCTGCATCGCGGGTTCGACCCAAGTTGGGAAGTCCACGCTCTTGGGGACGCTCAAGCTCAGTATGAAGACCGATGGAGACCGACTTGGTCCGGTCGCCACGTACTTCGGGGTGGAGCACCAGGCCGGCGACATCGTGAAGAAGTTGGCGGGGCTCAAGCCGATCGATGGCCACCGGCTGCCGCCAATCGTCTGCGACGCGTACGAGAGTGGCCAGAAGGTCCATGACCTGTGGGACGACGACTTTGACGGTTGGCTGGAACACAACGGCGCGTTGATCCGAGCCGCCTACGATTTCTACGAGAAATACCGGTTTGGATTCGGTGCCGACGAGATCTACGCGCACATAAGCTCGACCACCCAACACCTGGTGGCCCACTGGCTCGAGATCCATGGCGAGGAGTTCATCCTCCTCGACCTCCCGGGCGAAGTGATGGCGCCGGGCCGGCCGGTCTCGACGATCGTGGCGCGGCGCTTTCCCGCCGTCGCCTCGGCCCTGATCCTCGTGGAGCCGTTCGACACGCTCTTCGCCAGCTCGGAGCTATGTGCCGCTCTCGAGTTCGAGAGTGTGCTGGGCGCTAGGACTCCGTTGGGCGAGTACCTCATCGCCCTCGGAGTCGCGAGCTGGGAAGGTAGCAACGCGGACGATATCCAACAGTGGAAGACGACCATCGAGTCGATGCAGAGGCACGGGATACGGCCGCCGTGTCCGGTCCTCGTCGCGATCTCCAAATTCGAGCCCCTCGCTGGTAAGCCACTCTTGTTACATCCAGGCGCCGAGGCTTCCGGTAACGCGGGCATCTGCGACAGGGTGGCGGCCTGGAATCGGGCGACGCAGGGGTTGGTCGATGCTGTGGATGGTCTCCGGACGGAGTCCAACCCCCTCCACCGCCTCGACACCGAGACTCGAGGGCTGCTGACTGCCTCCAGGGAGCTGCTCGGCTCCAGCCCAACGGTGTGGGATGATCTGTTGGATGAGCGCCTTCGTCAGAAATACTGGAGACACGAGGCGATTACGTTTCTACCGTGCAGGAGCTACGACCCGAAGACCGCGACACCAACCCCGCATGGAACACGACTGCTCAAGCAATGGGTCTTCTCGTGTGTCCGTGCTGCCCGTCGGTGGGTGGGATAATCGGTGGGTGATGACCGGCGGCGCGTTCTTGGGGTGGTGCTCCAGACACAAGGCAAGCCACCTCGCCGGATCGATCCCGACCCCCAATTAGGCGAATCGGTGTGGCGCTACGCGTCCCAGGCCGCCAAGCACAACTTCGGAGCGGCGACTCTGTCGAAGCGGAGGGCGCTGATCGCTGCCCCGCATCGGTTGGGGGCGGGAGATGAAGCCGAGGACTGGCTGTTGGTCTGCATCGGTGGGATCGCCCCCTTCTCGCGCCGAGAGCAGTACCCGGAGCTCAGGACCATCGGGGCGGCCTTCTATGAGGCCCGTGGAGTGGCGCTCCACGTCAAGAGCTGGGCGCGTCGGGCCGTGAGGGTTCACTACAGCGGTCACTTCGAGCCGAACAGTCGGCGAGGTCGGCTGACGCGCCAGTTGGCCGAGCTGGGCACGGCGAACCCGAGCGAGCAATCGCGCCAGCTTCAAGATTGGGAGGTGGGCCCCGGTGGAGCCTTCGACATCTCCGAATGGCTCGATCAACTCGAGCGCGCGGCGAAGTCCTCCGACGCGAAGCGCATCGGCCCCGACATCGTCACTTTGGCGAGGGGAGGCCTCGAGAAGGTCTGGGTGTCCCCCGACCTGGATCATCACCTCTCAGCGGCGCTGGAGGGCCGTTTTTCGGATCTGACGAACGTGACCCGAGGGTTCATCCGAGCGGGGGCTGCGGCGGCGCGGAGCGTCGACGACCAGACCATCGAGGACTACGCGCCTCTCCTCGCCGCGTGGGCGCTGTATGTGAGGGGGGCGTCAGCCTTCGAGCCGATCATCCGTCTGAACTTCGACTCCGCCGTGAACCGGAGCCTGTGTGAGCTGCCGTTTCGAGGAGAGCGGGCGACGGTCCGCGTCCCGTGGCGGCGCGGCATGGTGGCTCCGGCGTTGGAGTGGCTCGAGGCGTGCTGCGGGCCCGATGTTGGGCTGGAGTTCACCTCCGGGCGGCGAGGCTTCGTCTTGTGGTGCAAGAAGGCGGAGCCGTTTGATCTCCCGCGCGTCATCGCCCGGGCCAAGGGGGTCACGGGGACCGATTGGGGATTCGAGTGGGACGGCGAAGAGCTGCGTGAGCTCGTCGAGAAGGGGCTCTCGACCGGGGCGCCCCTGGCCGTGGTCGCGGAGGCGGCCCTCATCCACGCGCAGGATATCTCTCAAAGAGAGGGGGCCATCTGGGCGGCGAAGCACTACCTGCGGTTCCACGAACGTGGGCTGGACGACCCTGGCCTGCGATCGGTAGTTGAGGCGACCGCGACGTCGGCGAGGGGCGACGAGGAGTGGGCGCGCGCGGGGCGCGCGGTGGAAGCCCTGGCTGCTCCAGGCGGACCCTCTGCGACCGAGCTGTTGCGCTGGCAGGAGAGGGTCGAGCATGGGAAGGAGGCCCACGAGGTCGTGGCGCGGACGCTCCTCGACGACGCTCGGCCCGGGAACGGGTGGGCGCCGCTGGCCCAGGGGGTTGTGACCGATGCACTCGAGGCCGGCCACGGTGAGAGCCTGCTCGAACGCGCGATGGAGTATGCGCAGGAGCTCGGGCCCAAGGGGGTGCTCGAGCCCGCATGTGGCGAGTTCCTGGACCCGCTGCTCGCTGCCTGGCATCGCTCCGTGGGCCGGGAGGAGCTCCCGCCGCTGTGGGAGGGACTCCGCGCCTGGTTCAAGGTGACGAGCGGGGTCGAGTTGCTGCGGCACCTCGGGCAGCTCTCGCTCCCGAAAGCACGGCGTGCTCCGTTCGAGGCCGCGGCGATCGACCTGGCGACGGCCTTCATCTCTGCGACGCAGAACGACGCGTGCTTCGCGATCCTCAGCCGCCTGGTGCTCGCGCCGGAGTTTGGCAACGAGCCGCGGCTGCGGGCCTTTCTCGAGCACGCCGTCGGGCTCCTGCAGAGCCGAGGTAAGACCTCCATCCCAGAGACCTGCCCGATCAGTCTCTACCTGAGTCGGCAGATTCCGCTCCCGACCCTGCAGCGCCTCGCCGAGAAGGGGCCCCTCGACCGCGCGTTCGAGCAGACCGTTCAGGACGCCCCGTACGCTCGGTCGCGGGAGGACGAGCACCCTCTGGTCCACCGCTATCGGCTGTTCCGTTGGGGGGAGGAATACGCGGGGGTCGGCCACCTCGCCGCGCAGAGCGGAGGGGGGGAGTGGCGCCGAGACCGGCGCGACGAGTATCAGGAGCTGCTCGGCGATGACTCGAAGAGCTCGGTCCTTCTTCAGAGGAAGGTCTGCGACTACCTGTCCTCACACCTGCCCGCGACCGCCCCGAACCAATCCAGCTTGCAGGGGAGCTCCCCGGTGGCGGTACGCGAGTGGGTGCTGACGGCGCTCTCGCTGGTGGCTGCTCGGCGCAAGCTCGAACTGGTGCCCAACGACCTGTTGCGCCAGGTGCTGCTCGACGTCCTGGGGCGATTCAGCATCTCGTTGAAGTCAGTCGAGCTCAGCTCTATCGCGACGACCTTGAGTCCCGGCGACGCTCCGCGGGCGCTGGTCGCCGAGCTGATCGCGCTCCCGGCGGCGTATGCGAGGGGGCTGGTCGTCGAGTTGGAGCGCACGGGCCGGCTCCTCCCTTCGGATGTCGAGGGCACGGCCTTGGCGGGCCACTTGGAGCGCCATCACGATGCCCAGAAGAGCCAGGTCTTCGAACCGGTCCTCGGGACCGTCTCCCAGGTCATGTACTCGGCCCCCGTCGAGCGCGTCCAAGCTGATGGTGCGTCGTTTGTCGTCTACCCGGAGCCCGTGCTCTTCGAGGTTCATCGTGTGCTGGAGGATGCAACGTGAGTGAGGTCTTCGAAGCGGTCGAGCTCTCTGGGAATGGTGAGAAGCGTGCGTGCCCTTTCGTCGTCGCGATGCACGACCGCGGCCAGGTGACCCACCTGGTCCCCGGCGATCGGGAGGGGGCGGAACCGGTACACCCGGATTGGGGGCGACTTCGTGCCGCCGTGCGGCGGAAGTTCTCCAAGGACGTCCCTGCCGTCCTCGTTTACGAGACGGTCGGTGGATCGCTAGATGTCAGACAACTGAAGTCTCGTATCGTGCCATCGGTGCGCGGGAAGGTCATCTACCTCGCTGACTCGGAAGAGACTCTGAACCGGGAGCTGGGTGGCCCGCGGATTCCGGAGGTCAGCTCGACCGCGTCGCGCAGTAGTTGGTTTGTTGCCACCTGGATCGTGGCGCTCCTACTCCTGCTGAGCGTGGGAGGGAATGTGTGGTTGGGCGTGCTCGTCAACTCGAAGGCGACGCCTGGCTCGGGATTGGGTGGGGGTGGGGACGCGGGGCGGAGTATCTCAGACGACGTTGCACAACTGACGGCGGACTTGGAGGACGAAAAGCGCGCCCACGCCAGCGCACTGGAGGCGCGCCGGAAGGCATTGGATCGGATCAAGAAACTCGAGCAGGGCCGGTCGGGTCCTCCGCCGGCCCAGGGGCTTGGTTCGATGCACGGTTGCCAGTCCGACGGCCTCACCGTCTTGAGTGACGACAAGCCGGTGAGCTACTGCGGAAAGAACGCGAACAAGCGGTCGGTTGGCCTCCGCCCGGACTACATCGTTCATGAGGGGAAGCTGCTGGGACTCTCCGACGGGGCGACGGGGAACTACGACGCGGGGACCTTCAAGCTCAAGCTGACACAACTCTACGAAGAGGTGCAGCTCGAGGACGAGTGGGAGGACGTCGTGACGTGGATCACCAAGGCCAAGGGCCGGAAGGCGGCCATGGACGCCTGCTGGAAGGCGGCGAAGAAGAAGACGCCCGAGCAGTTCGCGGCCTGCATGCGGGATGCGGACGCGCATATCATCTACGCGATCGTCGCCGACGTGCTCCCGACGCCCCCGCTCGTGACGCAGTAGACCCACCGCGTGGAGCTCACGGCCCAGGTCTTCTATGCGTGCGCCGGGCTGGCGCTCGTCTTGGTGGTCATTCTGCTGGTGCTCCCGGCGCCTCGGCGGCCCTTTGGTCTGCCGCCGGCGCTGGCGCTGGCGCTTGCGGGGCTGGCGGCGGCGGTGGCCCTCGGCGTTGGGATCGCCATGCCGGGTTGGCTGTTGCAGGAGAGCAAGGCGACGGATGATCGGCTCCCGGTGTACGCCGGGGTGGTGGGCTACCAGTTTGCGATGAAGCCGGATGAGCGGGGCTGGAGTACCCTGGCCTTTGACCTGAACGGTGGTGGGAAGACGCGGAGTGGGGACTCGCCGGCGGTCCCCGAGCTGCTGCTGCCGGGGGTCGCCAGCGAGGGGCAGGGGACTCGGGTCCGGGTGGTCTGTCCTGGAGGGGACGGGTCGGAGGCGTGCCAGGTCTCGTTCCTGTGGCGTCGGGGGGCGGTGGCGAATCACCACGTGGAGGTGTTCAGCGCCGAGCGGAAGACGAGGATGCCGTCGGCCTTGGTGGGGGCTTGGTTTCTGGGGCGTGGACAGCGCCTGAAGGTGTCGCTGGCGGGTGACCAATCGAGCGTCGTCCCGACGGTGCAGTTGGAGGCGCCCACCGACGGGGACGAGCTGACCCTCCGGCTGATGGCGGAGGACCGGGTCACGACACGGTGCGCGACCCGGATGAAGATGGAGCCGAATCGGCCCTTCGCGCTGGTCGAGACGCTGCACATGGTGACCGACGCCGACGACTGCGCGATGTCGTTGCTGCCGGGGGACCTGGAGCGAGACCTCCGCAACCGGGAACAGACCTGGTGGCGCGAGGGGCCGACCGGTGAGGCGGTCTTTGCCGCGACCTCGTACTTCGAGGCCCGATATGGCGGTTGGTTGTTGCCTGCGCTGCGGGCGCCCGGGCTCACGCCTGATGCCGCGGCGCTCTCGGCGGCGGGGGAGCCGGCGGCGGTCGTGCCGCCGGTTGTGGCGCTCGGAACGACGGGCACCGGGGAATCCTCGCCCGAGTGCTCGGTCGCGAAGACCCCGGATCCGCGCTACGCGGTGCTGAATTGCAAGATCTCGCGGTCGAAGGGCTTCGACCTCGTGGTGGCGGCTCGCGAGTTCTTCGATCGCCGGAGCCGAGTGGAGGAGCGAGACTCGACCCGCGAAGCCTGCCTCTCCCGGTGGGACTACCCGGACTGCCGGCGCATGATCCCGAGCATCAAGCGCTATCGCTATCACGTCCGCTTCGCCCCTGGGGGCGTGCAGGTGCTCGCGGACCGGCGTAGCCCGGATCTGCGCCGCTTGTTGATCGGCGCACACAAGCCGAACGACGCCAGGAGGCGGGACGGTGCGAAGCAGCCGGCCTCCACCCTCCCCCGCGTCGCGACCCTGGTGGTCGGCGAGGGGCGATACGGCCGTGAGCAGCTCAGCGGCGAGCTCGAGCGGGACGAATCCACGCGGGTGTTGGACACGCCGTTCCGAGTCCGCGGCGTCCACAACTACTTCTGGCGGCTCACCTTTGAGACGACGCGGGCTGACCGCTGCGAGAAGGCGTACGCGGATCGAGAGGACCGCCCTTCGAGGGCGCTGTGCCTGACCCTGGAGAACTACGCTGGCGATGGCCGCACGACGCCGCCGGCTCGGATCACGGCGCGCGGCGAGGTGGCCCCGATCTTCCTCTGGGACTACGACCGGGGCCCGGCCTCGACCATCAACTACGCGACTCGCTGGGGGGCCGCCGCCGCCGTCCTCGTCTTCTTGGCGGTCCTCGGGATGTCCCTGCGACGCTCGGGCCCGCGATTCCACGTCGCCGATGTCTTGATGGTGCTGTTGCTCCTCCTGGTCGCCGCTTGGGGCAGTCTGAAGGGGATGGCCGCTCACACCGCGGCGGCGCTGTTCCCCTTCGACTTCGAGGGTGTCGAAGAGCTGTACTCCTCGGCCCCGTTGGTGGCTCTGTTCCCGGCGAGCGTCTACCTGGCCACGCGATTCACATGGCCAGCGGCGGCGCCCACGACCGTCGACCACCGACGATCCTGGACACCCGTTTATCTCTTCGGTCTCGCTTTCATCCTCGCGGGGCTCGTGGCAAAGGCGCTGTTCATGTCCTACGCGGAGAGGATCCTGGGCGTCGCGTGGATCACGGCGACCCCCGTGATCGTCGCCGCGACGCTCTTCCTGACCCACCGCGTCGTCCGTGTCGCCCACGACAGGAAGGCCTTGGGCTGGATCGCCTTCGGGCTCAACGTGAGCATCATGCTCGCCTGGGCGGCCGGGACCCGGCACGACCTGGGCGGGCTCATCATGGGCTCGGTCTGGATGGTCGTGCTGCTGTTCTCGGTGTGTGAGTGGCAACTGTCAAGGTGGCTCTTCCAGTTGACGCTCCTGGTGCTCTTCGTGGGGGCCGCGGCGGCTTACCAGATACGGAAACCAGATATCGATGGCCTGGGACGCTCGCCGGAGCCGACCGAGACGTGCGCTCAAAGGCCGACGACGACCCCCGCCTCCGAGTGCGGACAGCTCGATGGCCGAGGGCCTCCCAAGGGACTCGCCGGCGCCCCTTTGTACCTCCTCGAGGACGTCGGTCTCCTGACGCAGGGGCCCACCGAGGACGACAAGGCGGTGACGGCAGAGGTCGTGCCCCACCTGCGTGGCGAGGTGCGGCAACTCGACTGGTACTACGACGGTGGCCGCCTCTCGCGGTGCGACGCGGCTCAGCGGGTCCCCCTCCGGGTGGGGCAAGAGGTGAGCTACTTCCGACATATCTTGAGCAACCTCCATCTGCTGAGCGAGACGCCGGAGGCTTATAGCTTCTCTCCGCGCGTCTTCGGCCGGCAGTGGACGTTTCTCTATGATGACTACATCGGGGCTACGCTGATCGCCCCCCAGGTGGGGTGGAGACCGCTCTCGGTGGTCCTTGGAGCCAGCGGGCTGGTGCTCCTTCTATTGCTGTGGGTGGGCTTTCGAAGCGTACCGTCCCCGCTGGCGCAGGACTTCGTGGAGACCAGCTTCGCGAACATGCTGATTCTCGGCGGCGGCCTGATGCTTTTGGGTGGACAGCTCATCGCCCTCGGGGCGACGGCGGAGGCCGTGCCGAACATCGCTCAGGCGGCACCGCTGTTGTCGATTCGGTCCGGCGGCGCCTCGCTCCTCGATCTGGTCAACCTCTCCCTGCTCGCCTTCGGGCTCGCCCGCATCACGCGCCACGTCCGCGCGGGGGGCCGGGCATGATGGGAGTCGTCCGCAGGGTCGTGCCGTGGCTCCTGGTGATCGCGTCCCTCGGCGTCGCCGGCTATTCAGCCCTCGAGCTGTCAGGGCGCCCAGAGAGCGTCGCCAAGCCAGAGATCGCCTCGGCGTTTGTCCCGAACCATTTCTATCGCTACGTCAACACTCACTACGCGCCTCATCTCAGGTACTGTCCCGAGAGCGACGCTGCGGCGAATCGGATCCCCGGCTCCAGGCTCGACGATCGGTACTGCCACGCCGTGGAGTCGAGCGGTGCGCCCGTTCAGTCCGCGGACACGCTCGAGGATGGGGATGCGGAGCGGACATACTATCGGTGCGACGCGGGGGGGGCGACCGCGGAGGTTCGTGCGGAGCGCGCCGGTCGATTCTTCTGTCTGCTCGTCGCGCGCCGGCCTTCGGGCGCCGGAGCGGGGGGGGGAACCATCGCGGCGGGAGAGCTCGCCAAGGGCTTCCTCAAGGCGACGAACCTGGACCGCGAGCTTCGGAGAAGGGACTTCTGGGAGCCGGCCGGCGAGGGCTGGCGGCTGGTGCGTCACGCCCGGGTGCAGGCGCTGCCGACAGACGCCCCGCCGCCCGTGCACACCGGACGCTACTTCTATCGCAACCCGAGCGCCGCGCTGACGTTCGAGACGTTGGAGTTCGGACAGAGGCTCACCTGGACCACGCCGACAGAGAACGAGGCGGTCGACGAGGTCTCCGAGCGGTCCTGCGATCTCGCGCCCCTCTTTCGTGGCACCGGACAGTCGTGCTGGGGTGATGAGCGGCCCTTGAAGCCGAGGGAGTCCATCGCTCTGAAGTGGGGGCGAGAGCGTTGGGGGCTCTTCCTGCGCCCGCTCCCGATCAGAGAGGGGGTCGATGATCGGAAGCCCAGGATCGAGGTGGTCTACAAGCCGCCTGACGTCGTCGATCCGAAGGGCACCGAGATTCGGGTGAACGGGGTGGCTCTGCGGACGAAGGGGCACGCCTTTCTCCTCGATGAGTCCGACTCCATCACGTTCACCCATGGGGACACGACCATGACCGCGCGCCTGCGCTCCGGGCAGGCGGGGGTCGTCTCCCACGTGGATCGACAGGAGGGTCGCTACTCCCGCCACATCGAACCCCGCTCAGGCCTGGAGCAGTTCATCGGGCCCCTCAGCGACCAACTCACGCGGTTGCTGAACGTGCTGCGCCTCGACGCTTCCCCAGTCGACAAGCGCCGAGTCGATTCGGTGCGGCGTGCCCTCGCCGGGGTGGATGTGCGGCTCACGCTCGACGAGACGCTACAGACGGAAGCGGTCGAGGTGTTGCAGGGGTGGATGGAGCGCTACACCGGCAAGCTGCTGCGTAAGAAGCTGAAGGTGCGGCGTCCGGAGGTCGCGTACAAGGACGGTCTGTGGTTCGACAACAGCGGGAACCCACAACCTCCGCCCATGGCGTCCTTGGTCACGATTGACGTCGACTCCGGCGATCTCATCGCCCTGGCGTCCTACCCGACCTCCACCGAGCTGGCGTTGATGACGGAGAGGCTCGAGACGCTCGGCCCCGGACGAGGAGGCCGGCGCGGGCTTCAGCGTCGCCGTGCGGTCGCCGCGGAGGTCAAGCGGGCGCTTGTCGAGCGGATGACCGAAGGAGACGTGAACCTCCGGCCCCACGCGATCGGGAGCGTCTTCAAGCCAATCATCGCGTGGGCAGCGGCGCAGATCGAGCCGCGACTCCTCGACTTCTCCCAGAGCCGGAAAGTGTCGAAGTCCCGCAGGACCTGGGGTCTCGCCCGCGAGGCTGCCAAGAAGGCGACGGACCTTCCAGGCCAATGTGGTGACAAGGACCCGACCAAGTGCGCCGGCCTACGATCGCAGCTCGAGCAGTGCATGGTTCGAGGGAGTGTCGGGCGCAGCCGCGGGCAGAAGTCCTATGATTTACAGCGGAACTACGGACTGCATCACTCGAAGGGAACCGACGCCCACATATGTGACCCCCAGGCCAGCGGTCGCTTCGATCTCTGCGCCGCGCTCACCTGGTCCGAGAACCTCTTCATCATCGAGCTCATGGCTCGAATCGTCGCTTGGGGCGTCGGTGAGCATGTGCCCCGGCTGCGGAATGCAGCGCTGTCTGGAGCTCTGGACGACGACCGCCGGATCGCAGGCTACGAGCTGCCTGCATACTGCGGGCGTCAACGGCTGAGACGGCTGAAGAAACAGAAGGCAGCGACGCTGTGCAAGCCACCCTCGCGGCGGCTGATTCGGGGGCACTACCGAGGCGAGAACGTCAACGAGGCGGTGAGCAAGGCGGTCAAGCTCACGCTGTACGCGAGCCGTGGCGGCGGAGCCGATGCGCCGCCTCCAGCGCTGCCGGTCCATGCGGCGACCGGGGTGCGCGGCTCCTATTTCGGACGGGGTCGGCGCCTCGCATTCCTCGGGCCCCTCGGCGCTCTCGCACTGACGGGTCGAGTCATGGCCCTTGAGCCCTTCGAGGCGGAGGACGACGAGGCGTTGGGTCCGACGTGTTGGTCCGAAGTCGTCGAGCCGAGGGTCACGAATCTCTTCACGTCCGGGGAGACCGAGCTGCGTCGGGAGTGCTTGTCCTTCCGCGGAGACGTGGCCAGCGAGGCGCTCGGCTTCAGTTGGCTCCTCCCGGACTTCGTTCGCTGGGAGGCCCCGTCGGAGCACGCGGGGGATGCCCGGTGTGTCGATGCGCTCGAGCCCATCGCCACGGGCGGCGGCGTCAACGAGTGGAACAACATCGCCGTGGTCCAGACGCTCGCGGAGATCTACACCGGGAAGCGGAGACCCGCTCGGCTGATCAACGCTGTCCGACTCTCCAAGGACGAGGACGGCAGGGCGCTGTTCAAGGACCTCGCGCGCATCTGGGAGCTCGAGCCAGAGCTCGAGCCGGGGGCGTGGTTCGATGTGCCGATGCCTACGCCGGAGGACCTCGATCGGACGCCGGGGACGAAGCAGAAGCGGGGGTGGATCCTCAAGGGCCTGCGCAACACCGTGAGCCTCGGCCTCATGAAGAAACGCACCGGGAAGCTCGCGCGGAGGCTCGAGAAGCATTTGGCGGAGCAGAGCGCGCCCGGGGCTCCCAGCGGCGCCTGGTCGGTCAAGCTGTCGGGGAAGACCGGTACGCGGTCCGGGGCGTTCGAGCACTTCTCCGTGAAGTGGGATCGGAAACGGAAGCGGTATGTCGTCGATGACACTCGGGACTCGAAGAGGCTCAAGACGGTGGGGGCGTTCCTGGCGACGGAGTTCAAGCCCGTGGCGGGCAAGCGTGCCCCGTCGCGCTTCATCACCTATGCTTGGTTCGGCGGGCTACCGTCCGGTCACTACGTCACCTCGGCCGAGGCCTTGGACTTCCTCGCTGACGACGCCTTCGGGATGGCCTATCTGCGGAAGCTCGCGAGCCTCGCCCGCGAGCGTGGGGCTCAGGCGCCGCGCTGACCCTGCATGAGGTGCCGGTGCCGCCGCACGCATGCCGTCTTGTCATCGGTGGTCGAGCCGGGCTCGACGCGGCGGAAGTACAGGCAGACCGACCCAGCACGCCGGTCTTCCAACGCAGAATCGGCGGAACAAACGTCTGCGTAGGTCCGAGCATCTCGGGGCTTGACCAGCGCGGCGGGGGTCTGGCTCGGCACCAGGCAGGCCTCGACCCGCAACCCGGTGGAGTTGGAGTCCTGCTTGCTCTGACAGAACCTCTGCAGTGTCGTCCACGCCTCTTCAGTGCACCCACCCCACCAGTCGAAGGACGGGTGCTGGCCCGCGCCGGCGGAATGCCGGCCGGAAGCCATCTGGACCTCGGGGACGCGGTCCGGCAGTGGCTCGTACGCGAGCTTGCGGCCATAGGGGTGCGGGGGGTAGGTCCGGTCAATCCGGTCGAAGACGTCAGGCGTTGGCAGGAGCCCCGGCAGGACGCCGGAGACGACGCCGGCGGCGATCCCGGCGACCGTGAGCACGGCGAGCGCGAGCCGCGTGGGTGTCCACCATCGCCTCATTGTGTGGCCCCACAGTCTCCTGGTATCTGGCTGAGGAGCAGCGGGCCATTGGGGGCCGAAGGGATCGCGTCGCCGCGGGCATCGAGGGCCTGCAGGGTCAGCTTCGCGTGCTTGGTCGTCCCCGTCGGTAGCGAGAATCGACCCGCGGGGTCGGGCTCACGCCGAGCGCCGTCGAGGGTGACGACCAACGACTCAACGGTCAGTCCACGCTCGCCAGCGGGATGAACCTCGAGCGCCCCCTCGACACAGACCGGGCTGAGCTCGATCGGGCGTGCGCTCGACGGATCGTCCGCGGCGAGCGGGCCCGCGACGTTCGCGCGCGCTTGATGCTCCTCGTCGCTGAGCCAGTCCACGATCGTTTCGAGTGTCACGCACTGGACGTCCTTCTCGCAGTGACGCTCGACGAAGATACGCAGACCTTCCTCGACCCGTGGCTTCGCCAGATCGCCGACGACCACGACCGGTCGACGTCCTCCGTCCGGCAGGGCCTTCTCCTGTTCGACAGCCTTGGACAGTCGATCGGCGATCGCCGCCGCCTTGCCTCTGAGCTGGTCGTGTACGAAGAGCTTGGGTCCGTCGCCTGAGACTGGGACGCGCCAGACCCGGCCCCGCGGCGACCAGCTCGGCCAAGCGGGGCGTCGACTCGTGGTGCTCGCGTCGTACTGGATGCCGCCCTCCGCCAACGCGAGTAGCCCGTTCGAGAGCAAGTGCAGCCCGTACGCCCGATAGCCGACCGGTGCTGGGAGCGAGACCTCCGTCGCCCGGTGGATCTCCGCGACCGCCCCCAGGGCCCTTCCCCATGTCGCCTCGTCCCACTTCGCGCGTAGCGCGTTGAGGCCGAAGGCGAGCCCGTGAGATGCGATCTCATGGCCGGCCTCTTGAGCTGAGCGCAGGGCTTCGGTGCGTTCTGCGGCGATGGCGTTGCCCTTGGCGGCTCTCTCGAGGACTCGCTTCCATTCGTCCTTGGCGAGTGGGGGATCGAGTCGCCCCTCCTTGGTCATCAGGTCGTCGAGTCGATCCGCCGTCATCAGCGAGCTCGCGCCAACGAAGAACGTGAACCGCGCTGACTTCATCTTCCCGAGCCGCCTCCACTTGTCGACGAGAGCTGGCTGTCGTGCGGAGTTGAAGGTGACCGCGACGTACTGAGGGATCGGCGCCGAGAACTGGCGGGTCCTCCCGCTCGGGGCTGGCCCGCCGGTGATCCTCCCGTGCGCTGCGAGGATCCAGCCGGGGATGGAGCCGGACTCGACCCTCAGCCACTCCGCGCGCTCCTTGACGGTGAGCCGTGTGCCATTCTCCACGACGCGTCGCGACCGGCGCCCACGGACGCTCTCGTAGATAGTGCCGCGTTCGGCGTCGACGGTGAGGACGCCATCATCACCCTCCTCCCGCACCGAGTCGGCGTGAATCCAGCCGAGCACCCTCTTCTTCCTCGCCTCCAGGGCCACGCGATACCAGGTCGCCCGCGCGCTGATCTTCATCCGCGCGCCCTTGGTCAAGCTCGTCTTGATGCGGCCCCCGGCGTGGTCGCGGAGCGGGGCGACCTCGCGGGTGATCTCGAAGGTCGGCAGTGGCCCGTCATCCCGCACGGGTAGCTTCAGGTGCTCCGCTTCCCGGGCGGTGTAGTCGGGCATCGGTGGCGCGGGCTCCCCGGCGCACCCGTAGGAGGACAGCAGCGTTGCGCAGAGGGTGCCCAGGGCGAGCTTCATGCCGGCACGATATCCCAGTCGCCCGATGCGTGACAGCTCGGTCATCTCGGCCGTTGCGGTCTCGGGCGGGTTGATGCTAGCGCTGGCTCTCGATGGCCGCGCGTCCCAACTACTTCGTCGTGCTCGAGCTGGATCCCGAGGAGGAGGACTGGGCGGCGATCGAGGCTCGTATCCTCGAGAAGCGACGGCAGTGGTCCAGGGACCGAATCCAGGGGGCGCCGGCGAATCAACGTCGGGCGGAGCGCAACCTGGCGCTGCTGGATGACATCGAGAGGCTCCTGGCCGATCCGACCTCGCGCCAGAGGGAGCGCGAGGCGGCGCGGGCGCTGCAAGCCAAGGAGCAGCGGGCCCGGGAGGATGATCTGCTCCAGGCGTTGAAGCTGCTCGCAGCCAAGGGGCACGCGGGCCGTCGCGACATTGATCAGCTCGAGAAGCGGTACTCGGGGCACTTCTCACGGGAGAAGATCCATGAGCTGGCCACCGCGTCGGGGGTCGAGCTGCTCGATGAGTCGGAGGCGCCGGCAGAGAGCTTCGCGGAGCTCGATCCGGCGCTGGCGAGCACGATCGAGCGCAACCTGGAACACCTGGAGGTCGTCGATCTCTATGGGTTCCTCGCGCTGCCGACCCAGACCTCGTGCCACCAGCTCGTCGCCGCGGCTGACCGCATCTACAAGGAGGTCCAACGCATCGGCAAGAGCGACGTCGACAGCTCGGCTCGAAGCGAGCTCGCGGGGGCGGCGATGTCGGTCTTTCGGACGGTGGAGGAGAGGGCGCGCTACGACAGTTGGCGGGACGGCGGGAGGCTGCGCTCCCTCGACGCCCGCTTCGCCGACGCGTGCTCGGGGGATCGCGCGGTCTATCCCGGCGTGCTGGACGAGATGGTGCGGCTGGCTCAGTCGAGCGGGGTGGCGCCGGACCGGGCGCGGGCCTACTTCGTCGGCGTCGCGACCCGACGGAAATGGACCCTCGTCCGCACCTCCGACACCTACCCGGTCGTCGCGCTCCTCCGATGTGGCTTCTGCGCGACGATCGCGACGGACGTCGACCAGGGCCATTGCGCAGGCTGCGGGGAGGCCCTCGTCGCCAGTTGCCCGCGCTGCGACACACCCACCCCGACTCAACAAGCCGCGTGCTCGGCCTGCGGCTTCCTGACCGGTGACGCCGCCATCATCCGCGACCACATGGAGCGCGGGCGCGGGGCGGTGGGGGAGGGGCGCCTGGACGAGGCGCTGCGCCACTTCGAGTTGGTCCTCTCCATGTGGCCCGAGCATCGGGCCGCCGAGCGGCTGCGTGGTGAGGTGGCTCGCCTCACGGGCGAACGCGACGACGCCGTGGAAGCGGTCCGCGTGGCGATTCGCGCCAAGCGCTACATCCATGGTCGTGGCTTGCTCGACGCGATGCGCAGCCCCCCCGCCGATCTCGCGGCCTCCGTCGAGGAGGCGGTCGCCACCGCGGAGGCACACTACCGGACTGGGGAGCGCGCGCGATCGGCGGGAGATGGCGAGCGGGCCGTCGACAGCTACCTCGATGCCCTCGATGTCTGTTCCGACCACGAAGCGGCGCGGGCGGCCCTCGCGCGTGTGCCGCCCCCTCGTCCGGCGTCGCTGGCCGTGCGGTCCGTGGCGGGCGGCTTCTCGGTGTCGTGGCCGCGGGTCGACGCGCATGGCGACGTCAGCTATCGGGTGGTCCGCCAGGCGCGCGGGACGCCCAGGAGCCCAACCGATGGTTCAACCCGGGATGTGATGGGCACCGAGTGCGAGGACCTCGACGCCGAGCACGGGGTGTTCTGGCACTTCTCGGTCTGGTCGGTTCGGGGTGGCGTCTTCTCCGAGAGCGGTGCCGCCTCGGGTCCTCACCTGCTGATGGCCGAGGTCGAGGGCCTCACGGCGACCCCCGCCGATGGTGCGGTCGTGCTGCGATGGAGCCGGCCGCGGGGCAGCGCCGGGGTCGAGGTGTGGCGGGGCACCGATCGACCGCCCGAGGCTCCGGGCGACGGGACCCTCGTGCGCGTCTCGGAGGGCTTCGCCCACGACACGGGTCTGACGAACCTCGAGCCCGTCACCTACCGCGTCGTCACGTTCTATGAGGGCCCGGGCGGCGCCACCGACCGGCGCTCTACGCCGGGGCGGGTGGTCACTACGATCCCGGTGCGCCCCCCTGACGCCGTCACCGATCTTGAGTTGACGCCGGATGGGCGGCACGTCTGTCTGCGGTGGTCGAGCCCGACCGACGGTGACGTCCAGATTCGACGAGCTCGCAGCGCGCCGCCCCTCGACCCGGGCGCCACGCTCGATGTCTCGGAGTTGGACACTGTCGGCGACCTCGTCCCCCGAACCGCAGTCCAGGAGGCGCGTTGTAGTGCGCCGACCAACGGCCGGCATTGGTACGTGCCGCTGACGGTCCTCGGGCACACGGCCGTCGTCGGGCACGCGTGCTCGCACCTCGTGGTCGCCGCTCCGACCGCGCTGACGGCCCGCTTCGAGCGCGGGGACGTCTACCTCGTTTGGACCTGGCCCGCCCACGTGGCCCAGGCCATCGTCGAGCTGCGCCTCGCCGGGGACGGTGAGTCTGCCCGCGCGGAGCAGACACACCGAATCAATCGCGCGTCCTTTGAAGCAGACGGTCACTTCGTGTGCCGCGGGCTCGCCACCGGCAAGTACGAGGTCGTCGTTCGGCACCGGGCGGTCGACGCCGAGGTCTACTCCGAGCCCGCTACGGCGGTGGTCTTCGCCCAGGGCGAGACCATCGACATGCGCTACCGCTTGCGAGCACGCAAGACCTTCCTCCGGCGCATCGAGGGGCTGGAGATCGTGCTCGAGCCCATCGGCGGCCGTGCCGTCGGGTTCAAGCTGCGGGGGCTCGTCGCGGCCATCAACGAGCGTAGGCTCCCGACGGATATCGACGACGGCTGCGACGTCATCGAGTTGGACGAGGTGGAGCTCCAGGGCGGCTCGACGAAGGTCAAGTTCGCGAGCCAGCCTCGCTACACTGGTCACTTTCTGAAGCTCTTCTTCAGGGATCCCGCGGATGCGCGCCGGTTTCGTCTGCTCCACCCTCGACGTGAGGAGTTGAGGCTGCCATGAGCTTTCTAAGGCGGCTCTTTCAGCAAGAGGAGGCGCTCCTCTGCCCATTCTGCTTCGACGAGTTCTATCTGTCCAAGGCGCCTTTCCGATGCACGGCGGCGATGTCGACCTGCGCGCCTCAGAAGGACGAGGTCCTTGAGCGGGAGTGGGAGATCCGGGAGCCGGTGTCCCATGTCATTCGCGCCAACGGGCGTGACGCGGCTCGGTGTGACGTCTGCTCGACCTCAAGCGACCGCCGCATCTGCCCGAACTGCCATCAGAATCTCCCTCGAAGCATCGGCGTGACCGACCAGCTCATCATCGCCATGGTGGGCGCCAAGGACTCCGGGAAGAGCCACTACATCGCGGTCTTGCTGACCCGCCTTCTCCAGGAGGTGGGCCCCACTCTGGAATTCAACCTCCGGGCAGCCAGCGACCAGACCCGGGACATCTACAACGAGCGCTATCGGGATCAGGTCTACAAGGAGAAGAAGATCATCCCGCTGACCAGGTCGGCGGACGCCGATCCGAAGACCCGAATCCCGTTGGTCTACGAGGTGACCTTTCACGGGACCGACCTCGTCGGCGCGCCGGTCGTGCGAGGCGGCGTCACGCTCGTCTTCTTTGACACGGCGGGGGAGGATCTGGAGAAGTCCGATGTGATGGCGCGGGTCAACAAGTACATCTATCGGGCCCACGGCATCATCTTGCTGCTCGATCCGCTTCAGCTCCCCGCGGTCCGCAACCGACTGCCCGAGGGCACGGGTCTGCCACCCGAGTCGCGCGAGACGCGGGAGATCATGGAGCGGGTGACGGAGCTCATCGAGTCGGGTCGGAAGCTCGGGTCCCACGCCATGATCGACACGCCGCTCGCGGTCGCGTTCTCGAAGTTCGACGCGCTGGCGCCCATCGTCGGGGAACAACTCCAGATGTCGCAGTCCTCCCGCCATCTGGAGGGCTTCGATCTGGATGACTTCGAGGCCCTCAACGACGAGATGCACTCCTTCGTCTCGAGGTGGGGCGCCGCCGACCTGCTCAACCTCATCAGGAGCCGCTACGAGCGCTACGCCTTCTTCGGCGTGAGCGCGCTGGGTTGCAATCCCCACGGCACCTCGAAGATCCCCCACGTCCTCCCCAGCCGGGTAGAGGATCCCTTCCTGTGGATTCTCCATCAGCATCGGCTGCTCCGCGGCACGCGGCGGTAGCCCGGTGGCCGGCCTCCAGGTCTATTACACATCCTGCCTCGAGGGGCTCCTGGGGGCGCCGGGCTACCAGGTCGCGGCGGCCTCGGACGGGGTGGGCGCGGCGGAGCTGGCGGAGGTGAAGCGCGCCAGCGTCTACAATCCGCCGAAGGACGTGCCCCAGCACCCTACATCGGACGAGATCGCAGCTCTGTACCCCGTCGCCTTTCGGTTTCAGAGGCTCTCCTCCGGACGCTACGCGCTGACGAGGACCGCGTATCTCGGGCAGGACTACAGCGGTCGTTGGGGCAACTACTTCGCCCACACGCTGGTGCTCGAGCCCGCCGATGTCGCGGGTCGCTGGCCGATAGATCTCTACGAGTGGGAGGGCTGGAAGGGAGAGCTTTCCCCCGGAGGTGGGTCAGGGGCAACGCTCCCGTCGGTCGAGGTCGCCGATATCCCCTCGGCCCCTTCGTTCGATCCCGCGGAGCTGGCCGATTTCCTCGCCGAGGAAGAGGGGCGCGTCGACACCCTGGCCGCGATGGTCAGGGCCATCTTTGCCAGCCGCGACGACCATCGGCCCATCGTCGTTCGCGACGCGAGGATGAATGGCCTGTACTGGATCGCCTGTCTGCAGAAGACGCTGCCACCCCATCTCGCACACACCCTCGGGTGGTCGTCTTACCAGTTCGACCCGCAGCGCGCGGTGGACGTCAACGCGACCTCGGGGACGACGGACTATCGGTTCGACACAGACCTCCGTGACTACACGAGCTACCTCTTCGACGCCGTCGCGGAAGAGCAGAGCCGCGTCGCCGAGCTCAGCGGCTCATACGCCGACATGGTGTCGCGCTGGATGCTCGAGGCGCCGACGCGGCTCGCGCGCTTCCAGGCCTTCACCCAGCACTTCACAGGCGTCGAGTTCGACGCGTCGCTGGGGCGCTTGGCGCGCCTCTTTGCGGCCAGCGAGGGATGCGCGCCGCACAGCGCCACCAGGGACCTCGGTGACCTGCTGGCCTATGCGCAGCGGCAGGGGCGGCCGGAGTCCTCGTCGGAGCTTTCGGCCGTCTTCGCGTCCGCCGCGGGACATGCCGGTGATGCCACAGACGCGCAGGCCTACCACCGTCTCATCGTCTACGTCGTGGCCAGCGCCGTCCGTTCGGGGCGCCCCGAGGGCCGCGCGCAGGCGGTCGAGTTGTGGCTCTCGATGTTTGACGCCTGTGTGTTGAGAGCGACCGGTGGGCTCGAACCCACGCGTGCGGCGTCTCGGGTGGTGCAGCGCGATCTGCATGTCTCCGCCGCCGAGTGGTCGAGGGCGTTCTTCTCGTCGAAGCGCACCGAGCATCTGCTCGCCTCCGCAGGCGAGTCGCAGGCGCCGGTCGATGGGCTCGCCGAGGTGTGTCGCCTGCGGGTCGCGGCGGAGGAGCCCCTCGAGGGCGACCGCGTGGTCTCCGCGTTCGTGAAGGCCGGGCTGGCCGCGGAGGCGAGCGCCGAGCGCGTCGCCCGGACGGTCATGAGCCCGGTGCCCGCCGCGGATCTCGTGCCTGTGGCGCTCTGGCTGAGCGCCGAGACCGGCGCCCCGGACGCCGTCGGGTCTGCCTTTGCGGGACGCTTCGACGGTGACGCCCTGGAGTCCCTCGAGGCAGCCCGGGCAGCCCTCACCAGGACCGAGCCTGGGCGGGCCATCCTCTTGGGCGAGTGGCTCGCGCGGCTCTCGCGAGCGGACAGCGCGGCGCATTTCTGGGACGACTGTGGAGAGCTGGTCCTCCGACACGCGGCGTTCGCCGACGCCCACGGTGGGCAGGTGATGGCGGCCGCCCTCGACGCCGCGTCTGACGAGGACCGACGAAGCCTACAGCTTCGGTGGGTCGTCGGCGGCGAGTGGCCGCGGCTACCGTCTGCCGCCCAACGGAGCGCGGTCGACGCCGTCTCCGCTGGGCTGCCGATAGATGACTCCATCTCTCCAGAGGATCGTCGCAACGCCGACGCCACGCGCAAGGCAGCCCAAGACCTGGGCGTTGTTCTCCGCCCCGACCGACCGCGTCTACAGGCTTGGGTGCTCGCCCTACAGATGGAGAGAGCGCCCGAGCTCGACAGGGGAGAATCGGTCCGAGGGCTCCCCACGGAGACCTACGTGCGATTCCTCGAGGCCTTCCTCGAGCCCGCGCTGCGGTGGGCCGGAGACGACCCGACGCTGCATCTTCAGGTCATGCGCGCAGCCCTGGACCCGGGCCACACCGACGCCTTCGGACGGGCCTACGAAGAGACGGTCAGCGGCGGGGCAAAGGGGCGATGGTCGCCGCTCCACAGCGGCGCCTTCCGGGTCCTCGTCCACGAGGCAGGCGACAGCGCACAGCTCCTGGGCCAGGCCCGCTACGACAGCGTGAGAGCCTCGGCCTTGCGCCGACTCGCGTTGGCCGACGAGCCCATGTGGAGCGGCGAGGAACAGTGGCTGCGTGGCCAAGCGGGTCCAGAGTGCGCAAACCTGGCGACCGAGATCGCCCGGCCGCGGCGTCGTCTGTTCAACCGGCTCAGCCGCTCTTGGCTGAGGGTGCGCCGCCCGCGGCACTGACATCGCGGGCGCGTTGCACGCCGCCCAACCGTCCCAGTTGGGCCTTGCGGCCCCGCCAAAGGCAGGGCATGTCCAGGACCACGCACCGGAAGGACCGTGCGACCGGTGACCAAGGTCTTCTCGATTGTGTGCGCGACCGCCTCTGGATACCAGCGACCACCGAAGCCCAGGACCGCCGGGTCCTCGCTCATCAGGTCCACCAGGTCCCCGTCCGGCGTGCTGTACCGGCAGATGGGACCGTCAGGCACAGGAGACCCGCCGCCGCAGCCCGGCCGCTATACGTCCCCACGTGGCGTACGAGACCGCGTCGGGCAAGATGCAGTCGACGTCCTCCGTCGGCCGCATCTGCGACTTGCCGAACTCGTCGAGGAACAGCCCGATCGTCGCGCCGCCACAAAGACCGGCGGTCGCCCGAGCCAACCGACCGCCACCCCGTAGACTTCGCCCCGCTCGTATGGCCACACATGAGGCTCCGCCCCCGGAAACAACGCCGCGAAGCTCGGATCCGAATGAGCCGTCGGCACTCCCCGCGTGGGCGCGCCGAGCTCGGCGGGATACACGTACTTGATCCCGTGGACGAACAGCTCGACGACCCCCGCCCGGTGGACCCCCCCCCTCGCGTCCGCGCCAGAGGCCAGAAGCCCGGAGTTGAGGACGGCGCGGCGCCCCGCGCCGTCGAGGACGTAGAAGGGCAGCGTTCGTTTCAGTCACGTCTTCGTCTGGTGTCGGACCATCTACATCGAGGAGCGTCCACAAAGACGGCTTGCTGACGGCGAACGAGTTGAAATGCCGTAGGGTCGCCGACCCAGCTAGCATCCAGGCTCCAGCGCTCGGGCGACCGCGCTGACGAGGAACCGCCGGGCGAACGCGCCGTGGATGGGTGATGGCTCGGCGCCGAAGGCCGACGACAACCACGCGGTCACCCGTTCGCATCCGCAGGTTCACGTTGTCGTGGTCCTTGAGAGGGTCGCCCTCGATCACGACGCTACGGCCGAAGGTGTCGAACGCGACCCGGTTCCTCCACTCGCCATCGTGGTCGAGGATGACGCGGAGGTTGCGTATTTCGCCGAAAATGAACTTCTACCTGTCGGCCGTGGACGACCTGCTCCGACACACCGACGACGCCCCGACCATCGGGCTGCTCCTGTGCAAGGGGAACAACGAGGTGGTGGCGGAGTACGCCCTGCGGGACATGAGCAAGCCGATGGGCGTGTCCGAGTACCAACTCACCGAGACCCTCCCCGAGGCGCTGAAGGACAAGCTGCCCACGGTGGAGGAGTTGGAGGCGCAGTTGGAGGTGCCGGAGGGAGGGTCCGAGGACGTCGGATGACCCGAAACCTGTACAGATCGACCTGTACAACATCAAGCAGGCGCAGCCCGCCTCACCGACACACGGCGAGCGGGTTGAAGCCCGAGAAGTACCCGTTGTAGCCGTGCCTGATCGCCCCGGTCCGCTCGCGGCACGAGCCGATGTTGGCCCATTGCTGCACGTCGCGCGCCGCGTACAGGTCGCAGAGCCCCGAAAGGGCGCGGTCAGCGACGAGGGTGGGCAGCGCGCCCTGGCAGGCCTGCCACGCCAGGAAGTAGCCAGCCCAGCAGTCAGCGCCGAGCTCGGCGCGTTTGTACGCGCGGGGGTCATAGCTGCCCGTCGCATACTGCAGCCGGTGTCCGGTCTCGTGGGCGAAGACGAGGGCCGTGAGCAGGTCCCCGCCGACCCGGGCGGTCGTCTCGGGCATCGTCGGCGTATACAGCACCCACCCGCGGCCTTGGGGCAGAAACGGCGCTATCGCAGACTTCTGGACACACTCGGGGTGGGCGCAGGGGGCGGCGAAGATGCCGGTGCCGAAGAAGCGATTGACCGCCCCCATGAGCTGCGCGACCCGGGGGCTGGGCGTCGGCGGATCGGCGAGCGGCAGCGGCGAAGGCCCGGTGGGACGCTCGCCCAGAGCCGAGAAGTCAGCGACCGGGCATTGGCGGCCGCAATCCACCGGGCAGGTCTGTGCTTCACCCGCCGCGCACCGTCGATCCCCGCAGACTGCGCCGGGCGGGGGCGGCAGCGGGTCCGGCGGCTCGTCGGGCGTCTCCTCGAACCGGCAGTCTCCCCCGCGACAGACGAGGCCCGGCAGGCAGTCGTCGTCCGCCTCGCAGACGGCCTCGCCCTCGCCGCAGCCTTTCGCCAGATGGACCAGGCAGAGCAGAATGAAGACGCGAGTGCACATCACGGAGCTCCGCGGACGCGATCCGCGCGAGCGGGAGGATACGATGGCCAGGCCCGGCGGGTCGACCGTCCTGGCGACGCTGCTTGTCGCCGGGATAGCTACTCCACCGCCCGCTCGGGCACGCGTCGAGGCCGAGCCGGCCGTGGCCGCGTTCTTCCACGGCTCGCCATTCGAGTCGATGGGGCAGACGCGGGCAGCCCGCGCCCGGATCGGGGACGAGACCTGGGTCGGACCCATGGAGCCCCTGCGCAGCTCGATCGGCGGCGGGCTCGAGTTCGAGCTCCCCCTCGGCCAACACGTCATGACATCCCTGCGAGGCGTCTACCTTTCGGCCACCGGTCTCGACAGCAGGTCCAGCCTCGACACGGTCGACGCCTCGTTGGCGCTCACGCTGCTCATCCCCTTCGGATACAGCGGCGCGGTCACCGTCAGCGGCGGTGGCGGCTTGTCGTGGCTAGGTCTACGCACGGACGAGCCGGTCGGCGGCGTCGCCTACGATCTGGAGGGCCGCGGGCACCACATCTGGGCCGCCATCGGCATGCTCACGGACTTCGGCGACGGCGGGGGGATGCGGCTGCGCCTGGAGTTCCTGGAGCAGACCGCCGACACCGAGGGCAGCGGCGAGACCCTCCGAGGCTCCGGTGCCCTGGCGCTCGAGGAGGTCCGGGTGCGCCGCGGGCTCGTCACCGTCGGCTTCGCCTTCCAGTTGTAGGGTTCACGCGAGGGACCGGACCCACGCCCGCTTCCCGTCGAACACCACGGCGAGCAGGTGGACGGGCTCCGGGGCTTGACCAACACATCGACGCGACCGTGCCCGGACTCGCGGCTCGATCGAATCTGGTAGTCGGGTTTAGGGTCTGTCCAAAAATAGATAGGCAGACTCGCGCCGCGAGCGTGGGTCGGATTCGTTCGCGGCGACCGAGCTCAACCGCAGGCGTACCGGAGGTACGTTGAGGATTGGGCGACCGAGCTGCGGGCGAAGATGGCCTGCGCTCGTGGATGCGAGGCGCCTATTCATTGTTGGGCAGGCCCTCGGACGCGGAGCGCGCCGACCAGACGTCCGCCGGAGGACGTCGCCTCGGCCGCGCGGGTTCGCTCGTGGATTGTTGCGGCTGAGCCGGCTTCCTGCTCCTGCGTGGAAGAGCGGGATTGCAGCCCGAAGTGCCGTGATCAACGCAGCGAGGCCAGCTCGAGGCCGTCCACCGTGTAGAGAAGTGGCGTCCATTCCCTGTGGGTAGGGGCACCTTCGAGACGAGACAAGTGGCCGCGATGAGTGTGTCTGCAAGGCCG
>CAYOBQ010000065.1:0-42955 GCA_964402225.1 uncultured Nannocystaceae bacterium
ACTAGCGGCTCCTTCACCTCATGGTGGAATTGCAGGTCGCCGGCGGGCGTCATCTCCGTCGGATACGTGAAGATGGGCTTCCCCCGGGGGAAGTTCTTCACCGTATTGAAGGTCTGGGTCGCCTCGAACCACGCGAAGTCGAGGCCCAGCTTCTTCGCCTCGACGGCCGCCGCCGCGCCGGAGACACCGGCACCAACGATGGCGAGATCGAAGACGCCGTCGGTGCCCCGGCCCTTCTCGAAGCTGGCCTCCTCGGCGAAGCGCTGCACCGCGCGCGCGCCGCTGTCCGCCGAGAACTTCAGGAGCGGGATGCCGGTCAGGTCGCCGACGACCTTCACGCCGGGGACCGCCGTGTTGCCGAGCTCGTCGACCTCCGGCAGCTTCTCGACCTTGCCCGCCGGCCACCCCGTGTGGAGCCAGCGGATGTATCGCTTCAACATCGACGTCGCCTCACCGTGTCGACCAGCAGGCCCGTGCGCAGCGCGGACTGGGAGACGGTCCACACCGGCACCCCGAGCGCCTCCGTCAGCACCTCGAGGATCAGCGCGCCCCCCAACAGCGTGTCGGCGCGCTCGGGGTCGATGGACGGGAGCCGCAGCCGCGCCGCCTGGGTCCGAGCGCGGGCGAGGGCGGTGACGGTCCCGCGGACCTCCGCCGCCGTCAGCGACTGGCGATGCACCCCGTGGTTGGCCAGCGGCGCCCCCGCGAGACCCTTCGCGAGGCGCACGAGCCGTTGCACGCTCCCGGAAGTGGCGACCGCCCGCTCGAAGCCCAGCCGGCGGAAGTCGTCGACCTCAACGCGTGCGCGCAGCGCCGTCTTCGCTCGACGCACGACGGCGCGAGAGACGGGATCAGGCCCCAGCAGCCGCCGTGTCACGACCAACGAACCGACGCCCACGCTGGTCGACAGCAGGGGTTGACCGCCCCGGCCACACAGCACCTCCGTCGAGCCGCCGCCGATGTCGACGCACAGCATCCGCGTGTCGCGCAGCTCGGGCAGACCCTGCAGGACGCCCAGATACGTGAGGCGCGCCTCCTCCGCCCCGGAGATCAGCTCGACCGGGATCCCCGCCTCCTCCCGCGCCCGGCGCAGGAAGTCATCGGAGTTTCGGGCCGCGCGAATCGCCGCGGTGGCGGTGGCGCGGATCTCGGCGCCATGCTCTGCGGCCAACCTCGCGAAGCGACCCAGCGTGCCCACGACGCGCTCGATCGCGGCTTCGCTCAAGCGGCCGTCGGGGCCGATCTCCCCCGCCAGGCGCGCGGGGTCCTTGACGCGCTCGAGATAGACGACACGGTGACCTTCGAGGCGCGCGAGCGTGAGGTACACCGAGTTCGAGCCGACGTCGATCGCCGCGACGGGCTGCGAGCTGGGTGCGTTCAAGGGCTCGCTTCACGCCGACAGCCGGGGACCTCGCAGTCCGCCGCCGGCGTGCCGTGGAGCACCATGCGATGATCGCTGAGAGAGAAGCCGAGGCGTTCGCATACCTCGGCCTGGAGGGACTCGATTTCCGCCTCCTCGAACTCGAGAATGGCCCCGCACTCGGTGCAGACCAGGTGGTCGTGGTGGGCGCCGGGCTCCTCCGGCTCGTAGCGCGTCTGGTTGTCGCCGAGGCGGTTGGGCTCGGCCAGCCCCGAGTCGACCAGCAGCTTGAGCGTGCGATAGACCGTCGCGTAACCCACGCGCGAATCGATATCGCGCACGCGCATGTAGAGCTCCTCCACCGTCGGGTGGGTCGCTCGATGCTCGGGCGCGAAGAAGACCTGGGTGATGAGGCGACGCTGGGAAGTGGACTTGAGGCCCTTCTTCGTCAGGTACTTCGCGAGCTTGTCGAGCGCTTCGTTGGCGTCCACGGTCCCCTCCTGGCTCCCCAGAGAACTACCACAACACCTCTTCAGTTTCCGAGGGTCCACACCTCGCCGCGCAATCGATAGGTCAACGCTCGACGGACTCGCCAGGGCATCGGCAGCGGGTGCGCCTCGCCGGTGTCGGCCTCCACGTAGTTGCCCCGGTTGAGCCCCCGGACCACCGCCGCCTTCACTCGAATCGCCCGCGCACCCCGGCCCGGAAGGAAGGACCACACGCTGGTGGCCTCGGCCTTCATTCGCGGGAAGCGCTCCGCTGTGCGCTGGGCGAACATCTTCCGAAGCAGCCCGCGTTTGACGCCGAAGACCTCGACGGCCTCGAACTGCACCTCCTCGGGCACCTCCCATTCGCGATGCTCGACGACGAGCTCCAGCCCGGTGCGACCATCGAGCTCTCGCAACGAGAGCCCCGTGAGCTCGGCGCCCTCCCCCCAGCCGTGGGTAAAGTAGAGGTAGCCTCCGCCTCCGGGGAGCCCCGGACCAAAGACCACGAGATCCCGGTCGTTGATGACGACCTCCTCGACACGCCCATCCCCGGCGAGATCCCCACGGACCGTGCGCCAGGTGTCGTGCATGCCCTGCTCGGTGGTGTAGGCCTCGTACAGCCCCGCGCTGGGGTCGAGGCGCAGCGTCGGCAACGCCGTCTCGAGGGTCGTATCTGCCTTCACCTTCCAATCGTCGGCGTCGAGGACGCGCACCGCGAATGGGATCGCGGCGTCGCGCGCCGGCGGGAGCGCCGTGAGCGGGAGCGAGACCTCCACCGCCCATCCGTCGATTCGGGTCGTACCCACCGCCATCGCCCCCCGCACCCTCCGCTCGCCGCGGACCACGAAGGGCGGTTTGCGCTCCAGATCGTTGAGCACGACTTCGAATACGCGCCCCCCGGCGCGGATCTCGAGTCGATCGCCCCGACGCGCGGGCCCGGGCTGAAAGACGTCGTCCACGACCTCGACGCCGATGAGGAGGTGCCGGCCCGTGAACGCGAAGCGGGCCGACGCGCGCAGGTCGTCGGGGCGCCTGAGCGGCACGCCCGCGACCACTCGGTCGATGGCGCGCGCCCGCCGCCCGGCCCAGTCCTCGAAGCGCGCGTCGAGGCGGATGTCGGCGGGGGTCTCGGCCAGCGTCATCGGCTGGAGAAGGAGGACGATGAGGGGCAGCACCGATCAGCGGTCCGGCAGCTCGATCCCGTGCTTCTTCATCAGCCGATAGACGTGCCGGCGGTCGATGCCCGCCTCCCGCGCCACCCGGCTGATGTTGAGGTTGTGGCGCTCCAGCAAGCTCTGAAGGTAGTCGCGCTCGAAGCGAGCGACCATCACCTCCTTGGCCTCCTTCAGCCCGGCGCCGGGATCGACCTCATGCTGGAGGAGGACCCCGTGGTTTGTGGGGCGCCCCATCCGCGCCTGCACATCCGGCGGCAGATCGTCGACGCCCACGGCCTCGTGTTCGCAGAAGGCCACCGCGCGCTCGACGACGTTGCGCAGCTCACGGATGTTCCCCGGCCAGTCGTACCGGGTCATCAACCCGAGGGCTTCGGCGGAGAAGCTGCGCGCGCGGACGCTGCCCTCGGGGCGGCCGGCCCCGAGCTGCGCCAGGAAGTGCTCGCAGAGGAGATCCAGATCCTCCAGCCGATCACGGAGCGGCGGCAGGCGAAGGCGCACCTTCGCGAGCCGGTAGAAGAGGTCGCGGCGGAACTTGCCCTCCTCCACCATCGTCGACAGATCCCGGTTCGTGGCCGCGACCACTCGCACATCGACCTTGATCGTGCGCTCCCCGCCCACGCGGCGGATCTCTCCGCTCTCCAGGGCGCGTAGGAACTTGGGCTGGAGCCGCAGCGGCATCTCGCCCAGCTCGTCGAGGAAGATCGTGCCGCCGTCCGCGCGCTCGAAGACACCCCGATGGGTACGGATGGCGCCGGAGAAGGCGCCCTTCTCGTGACCGAAGAGCTCGCTCTCCAGCAGGTTCTCGGGGAAGGCCGAGCAGTCGAAGATGACCATCGGGGCGCGCGCGCGGCGGGAGCGCTCGTGGATCGCGCTCGCCACGAGCTCCTTGCCCGTGCCCGTCTCCCCCTCGACCACGATCGAGAGCTCGCTGGGCGCCACCTTGTCGATGACCCCATAGACCTCGCGCATACGCGGCGCCGATCCGACGAGCTCGCCGTAGCGGTTGCGGGCGATGGGGTAGATCTGCAGCTCCTCCACCAACGGCGCGAAGCGCACCAACGAGTTGCCGATGAGCAGCTCGACGTTGGGGTAGAGGAACGCCTCGCGCACCCGCAGGTTCCCTACGTAGGTGCCGTTGGTCGAGTCGCGGTCGACGAGGAGCCAGTCGTCACCCACCCGCCGGATCTCCGAGTGAAAGCGGCTGACGGTGTTGTCGTCGAGGACCAGATCGTTGCGCTCGTTCGTCCCGATGCGGACGATGGGCTTCGCCAGCACGTGCTCGGTGCCCACATCGGGCCCATCCACCACGACCAGCTTGCACTTCTCGATCTGGATGGGCTCCGGCATCTCGCTGAGGCTGACCTCGACGGTGTGGAGGCGGTCATCCTCTTCGGGTCGGCTCTCCGGCGGGAGGCTCGATATACCCGGCTGGTAGGGGTGTGACATGCCTGTCAAGGTATGGGGCGGGTCACGGTGTGTCAATCAGGTCACGCAAGTAGTCTCCGCTGGCCGGCGAAGGCAGCAGCGAAGGGCGTGTAGTTGTCCGGCCCGTACCCGGGGTAGAAGACCGCGAAGGCCACGCGCTCAAAGGCCCCCGCGCGTTCGGACAAGGCTGCGCGATACGAGCGCGCGACCTCGGCGGCCGGGTTGCGAAACGCGCCGCAGCCGAAGGCGCTCAACACCGCGTGTCGCACGCCCGCGTCGATCAGGGTGTCGAGCTGGGCCGAGATGCGGCGCCGGGCCTCGACCGGGTCGAAGGGGGCCCCGCCGCGGAGGTCAGTCGCCGCCGCGCGAAGCTCATGGAACGGGAAGACCTCGTCCTGCGAAAGCCAGCGGTAGCCCAGATCCTCGGCGTCGCGATCCTCCGGGCCGCGGACACAGACCCTGGGGTTGACCGTGTCCAGGTAGACCCGGCCGTCGTCGGCGTTCAGCAGCGCGGTCATCTCCGGGCGGTAGCGCTCCGAGCTGGGGTCCATCTCGGCGTCGGTGAGATGGAAGTGGCAGTCCGTGCGCCGGAACATGTTCTCCTCTTGTGCCGGCGCGCCCTCCACGTAGGCCCCGCCGGGACCGATGGCGTTGGCCATGTTCAATACGGCGAAGATCTCTCCGCACGCGCGGGTGTGGGCCGCCGTGACCTCACCCCAGTCCCCGGGATGCACCGACACGCCTCTCCGCTCGCCCGCGGTCGCCGCGGACCTCCACCGCGCCAGGTTCGCGTGCGCTCGTTGGTGGTACCGCCGCAAGCGCTCTGGATCGCCGAGGACATCGATGGTCTCGCGGAGCACGGTCCGACGCAGACGATGCTCCGGCCGTGTCCACGGGTGGGAGAATTGGGCCTCATCCAATAGCGCACGCCCGGTCATCGGGCCCCGGTCCGAGGGCGCCGGTCACGCATCAGCCCCTCCTGGGCGGTGCTGGCCACGAGCCGGCCGTCGCGACTGTAGAAACGGCCGCGCGCGAGGCCCCGCGCGTGGCCCGAGGTGGGGCTGTCGACGTCGTAGAGCAGCCAGTCGTCGACGCGAAATGGGCGGTGGAACCACATCGCGTGGTCGAGGCTCGCCACCTGGATGCCGGGTGTGAGCCACGAGACGCCGTGGGGCTGCATCGCCGTCACCAGGAAGTGGAAGTCCGAGGCGTAGGCGAGCAAGCGCTGGTGGACCGAGTGGTCGTCGGGCAGCGCGCCGTTGGCGCGGAACCAGACCTGGCGGCGCGGTGGCCTGATCGGCGGGTGCACCGGATCGACGGGATCGACGGGGCGGATCTCGATGGGGCGCTCGGCCACCGCGCGCTCCCGCAGCGCCGTCGGGATGGCTTGCACCGCCGCCGGCGGGAGCCGCGCGAAGTAGCGCCTGGCCAACGCCTGCTCCGAGCGCAGCCCGTCGGGGTCGGGGGCGTCGGGCATCTGCTCGCGCTGGTGGCTGAGCCCCGACTCGGCGACCTGGTAGGAGGCCGAGAGGTTGAAGATGGCGCGCCCGTCCTGGATGGCGACCACCCGGCGCGTGGTGAAGCTGCGCCCGTCGCGGATGCAGTCGACGCTGTAGACGACCGGCTTGTCGACCGCCCCCGACCGAAGGAAGTAGGCGTGCAGCGAGTGCACCGATCGCTCGCTCGGCACCGTCTGTTGCGCCGCCGACAACGCCTGGCCCAGCACCTGTCCGCCGAAGAGCCGCCCCCACCCGAGGTCCTGGCTCCGGCCCCGGAAGATGTTCTCCTCGATCCGCTCCAGCGCGAGCATCGCAACCAGATCGCTCAGCATCGACTCCACGGCTCCTCCCAGCGCTCAGCCCACGCGGGCGGCCCAGCTCGCCATGCCCGTGATCGCGTCTTTGAGGACCGCAGACGCGCCGGCGTTTGCGCCCTTCGTCATCGCCTTCCACTTGAGGAAGCCGACGTCCTCCTTACGCGGGGTGGAGCACAAGGCGTAGCCGACGACGCCGGGCGCCACCAGCCACGCGCCCTCGTTCACGGCGCTGCGAATCCCGCTCCGACCGTCGAGGGCATCGGTCTCCGCATCGAGCAGGTGCCACACTGCGATCTCGTAGTCCAGGTGCGCGCCGACGCGCTCGAGCACCAGCTCGTGGTGCACCGCCCCCAGCAGCGGGATCTTCACGCGCTGGTAGAAGCGAACCTGGCGCGGGACCTCGAAGCGCGCGTCGGGGATGGACCGGCAGGCCTCGACGAAGCGCACGTTGGGCACGTAGTGGTCGACGTCCATCACGCACCCGAGCACGCGCTCGGGATCGGCCCCCGACACGGGCAGGAGGCCGAAGCCCTCGTTGGTCGCGCCGCCTGCGTTCCACTGGGAGAAGGTGTACTCCGTCACCGGGCGCGTCGGGACGCGCTCGATGACCCGCTTCAAAAACCCGGTCGCCTCCACCTGTTTCCCCTTCGTCACCTCAGCCGCTGTGACATCTTCCGCGGTCGCTGTCCATGAGGAGATTGAGCGCGGGCGACAAAGGTGGCATCACAGGCGCCGAGAGATATCTGGTCAGGAGTCAACGTGGAGACGCGTTCCATGGGGTTCTTCGCGCGCCTCGCGCTCGCTTTCAGGCTGCTCCTCGACGGGGCCCTCGCGGGCCGCGCCGTCAGCGCCCTCGAAGCCGCCGCCCTCCCACCGCCCGAGCCCGAGCCCGAGCCCGAGCCCGAGCCGCCCTCGCCAACCGCGGCCCTTCAGCTATTGACGCTGTTCCAGCGCGAGGGACGCCTCGTCGACTTCCTCCGCCAGGACGTCGCCGACTTCCCCGACGCCGACATCGGGGCGGCGGCGCGCGTGGTTCACCAGGGGTGCCGCAAGGTCCTCGACGAGTACCTGTCGATCGCGCCTGTGCGGACCGAAGGTGAGGGCGACCCGGTCACGGTGGCGGCGGGCTTCGACGCCGGGGAGGTTCGCCTCACCGGCAACGTGGTCGGTGAGCCGCCGTTCCGCGGTCACCTCGCGCACCACGGCTGGCGGGTCACCGACATCACGCTGCCCACGCTGACGGAGGGGCACGACGCCCGCGTGGTGGCGCCGGCGGAGGTCGAGCTCCCGTGAGCGCCTACGCCATCGGCATCGACCTGGGCACCACGAACTGCGCGCTGGCCTCCGCCCCGAGCTCGGCGGAGCACCCGGCGCCGACGCCGCTCGAGGTCCCGCAGGTCATCCGCCCCGGCGAGGTCCAGGGCAAGCCGCTGTTGCCGTCGTTTGTCTACCTCCCGTCCGCGGTGGAGTTCCCCGCGGGCTCGCTGGGGCTGCCCTGGGACGCACAGTCCACGTCCGCGGTGGGCACCTTCGCCCGCGAGCACGGCGCCAAGGTCCCCGGGCGACTCGTGTCCTCCGCCAAGAGCTGGCTCTCCTACGCCGGGGTCGACCGCCGGGCACCCATCCTCCCGTGGGAGGCGCCCGACGAGGTGGCGCAACGCTCGCCGCTCCGGGTGTCGGCCGACTACTTGTCCCACCTGCGCGCCGCGTGGGACGCGGCCCACCCCGACGCGCCCCTCCACCGGCAGGACGTGGTCCTCACGGTGCCGGCCTCCTTCGACGCCGTCGCCCGCGAGTTGACCGCGGAGGCCGCCCAGCGCGCCGGGCTCGGCGACGGCCTGCGACTGCTCGAGGAGCCGCAGGCCGCGCTCTACGCCTGGCTGGCCGACCGCGGCCCGAAGTGGCGCGACGACGTCTCGGTCGGCGACGTGATCCTGGTGTGCGACATCGGGGGCGGCACGACGGACTTCTCGTTGATCGAGGTCCGCGAGGAGGGCGGGGTCCTGCACCTCGAGCGCGTGGCCGTCGGCGACCACATCCTGCTGGGCGGCGACAACATGGACCTCGCCCTGGCGTGGGCCGTGCGCCAGCGCCTCGAGGCCGAGGGCAAGCGCATCGACGACTGGCAGATGCGCGGCCTCTGGCACGGCTGCCGAGCCGCCAAGGAAGCCCTGCTCGGCGATCCGGAGCTCGAATCCTACCCGCTGGCCATCGTGAAGCGCGGCAGCCAGCTCATCGGCGGCACGATCCGCACCGCCCTCGGACGCGAGGAGCTCGAGCGCACGCTGCTCGAGGGCTTCTTCCCGGTCGTCGACGCCGCGGCCCGCCCCCACGCCCCGCGGCGCGCCGGCCTCACGACGCTCGGGCTGCCCTACGCCAGCGACGCTGGCGTGACCCGGCACCTCGCGGCGTTTCTGGGACGCGACAGCCTCCCGCGGCCCGAGGGGCGCGCCCTGGTCCACCCGACGGCGCTCCTCTTCAACGGCGGCGTCACCCGCTCCGCCGTCGTCCGCGAGCGGCTCGAGTCGATCGTGGGCGCCTGGACCACCGCCGAGGGCGGCGCCGCGCCCAAGGTCCTCGAGGGCGTCCACCCCGATCTCGCCGTGTGCCGCGGCGCCGCCTACTACGCCCACGCCCGACTCACCGGCGGCGTCCGCATCCGCGGTGGCACCGCGCGGGCCTACTACGTGGGCGTCGAGCACGCCGGGCTCGCCGTGCCGGGCATGCCGCCGCAGCTCGACGCCGTGTGCATCGCCCCCTTCGGGATGGAGGAGGGCGCCGAGGTCGAGCTGTCGGCCCCCTTCGGGCTGGTGGTCGGCGAGCCCACCTCATTCCGCTTCTTCTGCTCCTCCGAGCGCCGCGGCGACCAGGTCGGCGCGGTCGTCTCCCCCGCCCAGATCACCGAGCTCGTACCCATCGAGACGGCGCTCGAGGCCGAGTCGGGCGACGTGGGCCGGGTGGTCACGGTGCGACTCCACGCCCGGGTCACGGAGGTCGGCACGCTCGAGCTCTCCGCGGTCGCGGAGTCCGGCCCGCGCTGGAAGCTGAGCTTCGACGTGCGGGTGGAGTAGTCAGCATCGTGTCAGCCCGCTACGTCGTCGGCATCGATCTCGGTACGACCCACTGCGCGATGGCCTCGTGCGCCGTCACGTCGGGAACAGCCGAGATCGACGTCTTCCCCATCCCGCAGCTCATCGCCCCCGGCGAGATCGCCACGCGGCCGCTCTTGCCATCCTTCCTCTACCTCGCCGGTGACGGGGAGCTCGCCGAGCATGACCGCGCGCTGCCGTGGGGCACGCCGCCCGACGTCGCCGGCGAGCTCGCGCGCACCCTGGGCGCCCGATCCCCCGCCGGGCTCGTGGCGTCCGCGAAGAGCTGGATCTGCCACGGCGGGATCAACCGCCGCGCCCCCGTCCTCCCGTGGCAGGCCGACGACGACGCCCGCAGGGTGTCGCCCTTCGAGGCCCAGACGCGCTACCTCGCGCACCTCCGCGCCGCCTGGGACGCGGAGCGCCCCGACGCGCCCCTCGACCAGCAGGAGGTGGTCGTCACCGTCCCCGCCTCCTTCGACGACGACGCTCGCGAGCTGACGGTCGACGCGGCCCGCGAGGCCGGGCTGCCCACGGTGCGCGTGCTCGAGGAGCCGCAGGCGGCCTTCTACGACTTCATCGGCACCCACGAGGAGGGGCTCGCCGGGCTCATCGGTGACGCGCGGCTGATCCTGGTGGTCGACGTGGGCGGCGGCACCACCGATCTGACGCTCCTGCGCGTCGTGCACGACGACGGCGACGAGCCCGAGGTGGAGCGCATCGCCGTCGGAGGCCACCTCGTCCTCGGCGGCGACAACATGGACGCCGCCCTGGCCCACCACGTGCGCGAGGCCGCCGGCATCAAGCGCACCGATCCCACCGAGTGGGCGGCGTTGGTGCAGGCGGCGCGGGCGGCCAAGGAGCGGCTGCTGGCGGCCGACGCCCCCGACGAGGTGGTCGTGGCGGTGCAGCGGCGCGGCTCGAGGCTCATCGGCGGCACCCGGAGCGTGCCCCTCACGCGCGAGCTCGTGCACACGCTGCTCCTCGACGGCTTCCTCCCGCGGACCGCCCCCGACGCTGTCGCGGAGCGCACCGCGCGGGCCGGGCTCACCACCCTCGGGCTGCCCTACGCGACCGACCCCGCGATCTCGCGCCACGTCTGCGCCTTCCTCCGACGCCACGCGCGCGCCGCGGCGGAGGCGGGCGCCACCGTGCAAGACGGCCTCCCGCGCCCCGACCTGCTGCTGCTCAACGGCGGCGTCTTCAACGCGCCGGTGATCGTCGAACGCTTCGCGAGCGTGCTCGAGGGGTGGTTCGACGCGCCTGTGCCGCGGCTGCCGCACACCTCCCTCGACACCGCCGTCGCGCGCGGCGCCACCCGCTACGCCTTGGGCTTGCGCGGCATCGGGCGCCTCATCACGGGCGGCAGCGCCCGCGCCTGGTATGTGGGTGTCGAGGGCGAGGGCGGGCGGCGCTGTGCGTTGTGCGCGGTGCCGAAGGGCACCGAGGAGGGCGACGAGGTCAAGCTGCCGCACCGCACGTTCGAGCTGATGGTGGGGCGACCGGTCTCCTTCCCGCTCTACAGCTACGACGGCGACCGCCACGACCCGCCGGGCGCGCTGGTGCCGGTGGACGACGAGCTGGCCACGTTGCCCCCGCTCGAGACGCAGCTACGCGGAGAAGCGGCCAAGGCCGACGAGCGGGTCCCCGTGACGATCACCGCGCGTCTGACGGAGAGCGGCACGCTCGCGCTGCACCTGGTGACGCTCGAGCTCCCGCCGCGCCGGTTCCGGCTCGAGCTGGGAGGCGACACGGGGCCGGCAGAGCCACCCGCGGAGGTCGCCGAGCCAGCCGCCCCATTGCCAGCAGGCTTTGGACGCGTCGTCCGGCTCGTGCACGAGGCCTTCGGCAAGGGCCGGCAGGGAGAGGATCCCAAGGTGGCCAAGGGCCTGCGCCGAGCGCTGGAGCAGCGGCTGGGTCCGCGCGGCGAGTGGTCATCGACGGTGTGCCGCGCGCTGGCGGACGCGCTGATGGGCCGGCGGGAGAGCCGCGGTCGCACGCGGGCCCATGAGCTGGCGTGGATCCGGCTCCTCGGGTGGTGCCTGCGCCCCGGCTTCGGCGCGCCCGGAGACGCCCCACGCGTCGACGCGCTGTGGGCTCTTGCACCGGGCCGCGAGGGCGGCGGGCTGGTCAACGCCACCGACAAGGGGCTCTGGTCAGAGTGGTGGATCCTGTGGCGCCGGATCGCCCCCGGCCTCAGCGCCGTTCGCCAGCAGGCGCTCTTCGACGCGGCGCGCCCTTGGCTCGGCGGTGGCAAGCGCCCCGCCGGGCCCCACTTCCACGGCCAACCCGAGATGCTGCGCATGGTGTCGACCCTCGAGCGGCTCTCCCCCAAGCACAAGGAGGTGGCCGGGGCGTGGGTCGTCGAGCGCCGCAAGAAGCTCGGCACCTGGTGGCCGCTGGGTCGACTCGGGGCCCGCCTTCCGTTTCACGGTGACGCGCGCGAGGCCGTCGAACGAGCGGTCGCCGAGGGCTGGCTCGAGACGCTGCTAGCGCGCGACTGGGCCGCCGAGGACGGCGCGGCCTTCGCGGCCGTGTTGATCGCGCGCCCCACGGGCGACGCCGGGCATGACGTCGATCCGCGCTTCCGCGAGCAAGTCATCGCCCGCTTGGGCGAGATAGAGGCACCCTCGCGCTGGGTCGACCTCACCACCGGCGCCGCCGCCCTGGGCTCCGGCGACGCCCGGCGCGTCTTCGGCGACGCGCTCCCCGCCGGGCTCCGCCTGTCCGAAGGGCGCGGCTAAAGCTCAGTCGTCGGCCGACGGCGGGCTCAGCCAGCGTAGGCCGTAGCGAGGGCCCTCGGGCTCGGGCTCGGGCGGCTTGGCTTCCTCGTCCGGCGGCGGCTCCGCCTCCTGCGCGGCGACGGCCTCGCGCTCCGCCTCCCTCCGCCGGGCTCGCTTGCGGGGCGAGCGCTGGTTCATGCGGCGGCGCGTCCGCTCCTCCCACAGATCGCAATCGACGGAGCCCATCCCGGCCCACGGATCACGCGCCATTCGACCGCTCCAAAACCACCGAATCAGACTAGCGTGTCAGGCAGACCGAGTCATTTCAGCGCGGCGATCGACAGGGGAGGAGAGCCGCACGGAAATGAATCCCGCTTGACGACCGGTCGTCACAACGACGATCTTCCGCGCCCTCGAAGGAGGCGACCGTGCACCGATTCCCGTTCAGGCTCCTCTACCTGCTGTTGCTCACCGGATTCGCCGGGGCCGCCCCCGAGGTCGGCCAGGTGGTCGATGGCATCCAGAAGTTCTACGCCGACGCGCAGGACCTCCAGGCCAACTTCACGCAGCGCTACACCTACCTGGTCTACGACCGCGTCCAGATCTCCAGCGGGGTGGTCTACTTCAAGAAGCCGGGGATGATGCGCTGGGACTACCAGAAGCCGGAGCCCAAGGTCTTCGTGGCCGACGGGCAGACGTTGTGGGTCTACGAGCCGGCGGAGAACCAGGCGTTCAAGCGCAAGCTCGACAGCAGCCAGCTCCCGGTGGCGCTGACCTTCATGAGCGGTCAGGGCAAGCTCACAGACGAGTTCGACGCCAAGTTGGTCGAGGCGCCCGACGCGAGCTCCCTCGCCGTCGAGCTCGTGCCCAAGCGCCACGCCGGCGACTACAAGTCCTTGCGGCTGACGGTCGACGCGAAGAGCTACGCGGTCAAGACCAGCACGGTGGTGGATCCGGTGGGCAACACCAACGAGCTCGTCTTCGCCGACATGAAGACCAACGTCGGCCTGCCCGACGCCGGCTTCAAGTTCCGCCCTCCCGAGGGGGTTCGCGTCATCACCGGCCCACGTCGATGAGCCCTGAGGAGGGGCCCACCAAGCCATCGACGCGGCGCGTCCACTTCATCAGCCTCGGCTGTCCGAAGAACCGCATCGACACCGAGACCATGCTCGCGAGCCTGGGCGCCGAGCGGTTCCGGGTCGTGGCCGACGCCAGCGAAGCGGACGCGGTGGTGATCAACACCTGCGCCTTCGTCGAGGACGCCAAGGTGGAGAGCATCGACGCCATCCTCGAACAGGCGGCCCGCAAAGAGGCCGGCGAGATCAGCCAGCTCGTCGTCACCGGCTGCCTCTCCCAACGCTACCCCGAAGCCCTCGCACGCGACCTGCCCGAGGTCGACCACTTCCTGGGCACCAACGACCTTCCACTGGTCACCGACATCCTCGACGGCCGCACCCAGACCCGGGTCCTCGTCGGCGCCCCCGATCGCCGCGACTTCGATTGGGAGGCCCCGCGGTACAACTCGATGGAGGCGAGCCACACCGCCTACCTCAAGGTCGCCGAAGGCTGCTCCAATACCTGCGCCTTCTGCATCATCCCCACGCTCCGCGGCCCCCAGCGCAGCCGCTCCATCGAGAGCTGCGTGGCCGAAGCGACGCGCCTCGCCGCCGCCGGGGTTCTGGAGCTCAACCTCGTCGCCCAGGATCTGACGGCCTACGGCTACGACGCGGAGCCCCGCACCAACCTCACGGCCCTGCTCGAGGCGTTGGCCCAGGTCGACGGCGTGCGCTGGATTCGGCTGCTCTACGCCTATCCGCGCAGCTTCCCCAAGGGTCTGGTCGACCTCATCGCCAGCGAGGAGAAGATCGTCCCCTACCTGGATCTCCCCCTCCAGCACATCGCCGATCCCGTCCTGAAGGCCATGGGCCGGGGCACCACCGGCGACACCATCCGGCGGCGGGTCAACGAGCTGCGGGAGCGCGTCCCCAATCTGGCGCTGCGCACCACGCTGCTCGTCGGCTACCCCGGCGAGACGGAGGCCGACTTCGAGGCGCTGCTCGACTTCACGGCAGAGGCCCGCTTCGAGCGCCTGGGCGCGTTCGCCTACAGCCGCGAGGAAGGCACGCCGAGCTACGACCTGCCCGACCAGCTCCCCGCCGAGGTCAAGCAGATCCGCCTCGAGCGCCTCATGTACGCCCAGCGCGACATCTCCCGAGCGCACAACGAGGCGGCGGTGGGCCAGACGGCTCAGGTCCTGGTGGAGCGTCGCAGCGAAGAGTCGGATCTCGTGTGGGTGGGCCGCACCGCGCAGCAGGCACCGGAGATCGACGGGGTCGTCTACCTGGGCAACGCCGACGGCGTCGAGCCGGGCCGAATCCTCGACGCGGTCATCACCCAGGCGACGGACTACGACCTCGTCGCGGAGATCTGCTAGCTGTTGGACAGGCCCTAGCGAGAGGGGTTGAAGACCTCTCGTGGGATGGCGCCGCTGACGAGCTCGGCCACGCGCTCGCGGACCCGGGCGTCGATGGTGCGGGTGCAGTCCATCCGCCGGATCTCGTCGAAGAGCGCCTCGCACTCGGCCACCGGGACCGCGCGGATGACCGACTTCACGAGCGGCACCGCGACGGCGTTCATCGAGAGCTCGCGGAGGCCCAAGCCCAGCAGCACCGGGGTGTAGAGCGCCTCGCCGGCCATCTCGCCGCAGATGCTGACGCGGATCCCCTCCGTGGCGGCGGCCTGCACGATGCCGGTGAGCATGCGCAGGACCGCGGGGTGCAGGGGTCGGTAGAGGTGGGCGACGTGCTCGTTCCCGCGGTCGATGGCGAGGGTGTACTGGATGAGGTCGTTGGTGCCGATGGCGAAGAAGTCGACCTGCTTGGCGAGCAGGTCGGCGATGACCGCCGCGCTGGGGAGCTCGACCATGATGCCGAGGGGGACGTGGCCGGGGAGGTGGCCCTCGGCCTCGATCTCGGCGCGGCACTCGGCGACGATCCGCTTGACCGCCTCGACCTCCGAGAGGCCGCTGATGAGCGGCACCATGATGCGGAGATCCCCGTGGGCGCTGGCCCGCAGGAGCGCGCGGAGCTGGGTTCGGAAGATGCCCTCTTCGCGCAGGCAGAAGCGGATGGCGCGCAGGCCCATCGCGGGGTTGAGCTCGCGGGTGAGCTTGAGCGGGGTGATGAACTTGTCACCGCCGAGATCGAGGGTGCGGATGGTGGCCCCGTGGGGCGCGCACGCCTCGACGACCCGCCGGTATTGCTCGTACTGCTCGTCCTCGTCGGGCAGCGTCTCGCGGTTCATGTAGAGGTACTCGGTGCGGTAGAGCCCGACCCCCTCCGCGCCGTGCTCGAGCACCACTTCGGCTTCCTCGGGTAGCTCGATGTTGCCGGCGATGCGCACCACCGTCCCGTCGGTGGTCTCGGCGGGCAGGTGCTGGGTGCGAGCGAGCTCGGCGCGCTGAGCGGTGTAGGCGAGCTGGAGCTTCTGGTAGCGCCGCAGGAGCTCGACCGGTGGGTTGACGTGGACCTCGCCGGCGGAGCCGTCGACGATGAGCAGGTCGCCGCTGCCGACGAGCTCTGTCACGCTCTCGAGCGCCACTACCGCCGGCAACTCCAGGGAGCGCGCCATGATCGCGGTGTGGCTCGTCTTCCCGCCGACGTCGGTGGCGAACCCGAGCACGGTGGTGCGCATCATGAAGGCGGTGTCGGCGGGCGATAGGTCGTGGGCGACGACGATGCTGCCCTGCTGAACCTGGCTCAGCGACGGGTGGGCGGTGCCCATCAGGTTGCGCATCACCCGGTCGCCGACGAAGTCGACGTCGGAGCGTCGCTCGCGGAAGTACTCGTCGTCGATGTTGTCGAAGATCTGCTTGATGCTGCGCACGACCTTCTTCAGCGCCCACTCGGCGTTGATGCTCTGGTCGCGGATGAGCTGGAGGGTGCCCTCCACGAGCATCTCGTCCTTGAGCATCATCTGGTGCGCCTCGAGGATCAGGACGTGCTCCTCACCGGCGCTCTGAAGCTTGCTACGGATGTCGGCGATCTGCTGGTCGGAGGCGGTCAACGCCCGCTCGAAACGCTCGACCTCGCGCTCTATCTGGTCCTCGGAGACGTGATACTTCGGCACCCGCAGGCGACGGCGGTCGAGCAGGTGCGCGTGCCCGATGGCAAACCCCGGTGAGACCGCGACACCCCGCAGGACGCGCGCTTCTCCCTCGGTCTCGGCCACCTCGACTCCTCCTACTCTTCGCCGAACTTGTTCTCGATGCAGGCGCCGACCGCTTCGAGCGCCTCCGCTTCGTCCGGTCCGCGACAGGTCACGCTCACCGTCGAGCCCATCGCCGCGGCGAGGGTCATCATCCCGAGGATCGACTTGCCATTGACCCCATGACCCTCTTTGGCGACCGTCACCTCGGCCTCGAACTTGCTGGCGATGCGCACCAGCGTCGCCGACGCCCGCGCGTGCAAGCCGAGCTTGTTCGTGATGACGAACTCGCGCGTGACGCCGTCACTCATCGCCGGACCCTTCCATTCGCCATTCTACAACCACGGTACATCGCGTCGCGCTCCGATTTCGCTCATTGGACAAGCGGGAACATGGAGTCGAGACCCAACACCAGCGCCACGCAGCCGCCCGCGAGGCTGAACAAGACCACCGGCATGGACATCTTTCGCTTCAGGCAGAGCAAGGCGATCACCGTCAGCACCAGCAACAGCAACGCTCCGAGCCCGCCGCCCAGGGTGACGCTGGCGGACCGCGCCTCCTCGGCGAACAGCGCCGCGCCGACCCCGAGAAACGCACCGGAGAGGTAGTGGCTGCGATCGGCGAAGCGCACCAACTCGAGCTGCCGGACCCGCTCGAAGACCCGCTCGCCATGCTGGTAGCCGGCGAAGACCCCGTAGGCACGAATCGTCAGGTGGAAGACGTTGTAGAGCAGCAGAAAGGCCAGCGGCGCCCAGAGGATGCCGCTGAGCGCCCCGGCGATGGCCCAGGCCGCGCCGAAGGGCCGGAGGCTGGCCCAGAAGAAGTTGTCCCCGATCGCCGCGAGCGGCCCCATCAGACAACGCTTGAAGCTACTCACGCGCTCCGGGGGCAGCCGCCCGGCCGCGACCTCCTCCTCGAGCTTCACGCTCGCGCCGAGCAGCGCGCCGGCCATGTACGGGTGGCTGTTGAAGAACTCGAGGTGGCGGTTCATCGCCTCGCGGAGGCGGTCGCCCTCGTAGAGCCGGGTGAGCGCCGGGAGCATCGCGTAGCCGAAGCCGACGTTCTGCATGCGCTCGTAGTTCTGCGCCGCGAGGAAGAAGAAGCTGCGCCACAGCACACGGAGGAGCGTCCACCCGGTGATCGGGCTCGCGCCCGCCACGGCGCCATGGCTCAGCGAGGTGGCCACTAGGTCCACTCCGGGTGCAGCACGACCACCAGGCACAGGTACGACAGCGCGGCGAGCACCAGCGCGCGGCGCCGCCGGACGGTCGTGAGCGCCACCGCGAGCCCCACCGCCGGCACGACGTAGAACGCCACCAACTCCAGCGCATAGCTCAGCGTCTCACCCATGCTCTCGAAGACCACCATCAGGACCGCCACGCCCGCGCCGACCGCCACGAAGATCACGGCGGCGTTGACGAGCAGCGACCGCAGCAGCGCCATGGGCGGGAGCTGGTCGAGGCCCGCGGGCGAGATCGCCTTGGCCGCCTCGTCGGCGCGTACGGCCAACGCCCGGTTGGCGCGATCCAACCGAATCTCGAGGCTCCGCCCCAGCACGCCGAGGGGGACCCCCAAGAGGATCGCCACCGACCAGACCGCCGGCTCGGCCGGCCCGATGTAGCGACCGTAGACAAGGACCATGCCCCCGATCGCCACCGAGCCCAGGGTCTCGTTCGGCGGCACGTTCGCCCCAAACAGGACGGCGGACATCCAGAGCATCTGCAACAACGAGCCGAGCCACACGCCGGTCGTCACGTCGCCCAGCACCAACCCCAGGAGCGGCACGCCCACGATCGGCTGGGACACCATGAACTGGAACGCCCCGCGACGCTCGAGGGCCAGGATCCCGCCGATGGCCGCCACGGCGCCCACGTCGGCGGCGAGGGCCGCCGGATCCATCGTCAGCCGCCCCCGAGGAGCGCCGCTCGCAGATCGATCGGCGTCTCCGTCGGCAGGCTGCGGATCTCCGCGTGGACGCCACGCTCACACAGCGCCCGCAAGGTGGCGAGGTCGTCGGGGCCGAGATAGACGGCGTTGGTGTACGCCTCGCGGCCGGGGGCGTGGTGCACGTTCCCGATGTTGAGGCTGTGGAAGACGTGACCGGCGTCGAAGAGCGCCGCGGCGTCGCGGATCGTCTCAAGCAGGACGATGCACGGATCGCGTCCGTAGCGTTTGGACTCCAGCCAGCGCCCGGCCTCCTGAATCGGCATCGCGTCGAACTCGATGTCGTTGGGGATCGCCATCCGAAAGATCTGAATCTGAAGGTCGTTCGACGGCACAACGTCGCTGGCGATGACGATCCGCCGGGCGTGCAGATGCGGCACCCAGGTGGCCATGATCTGCCCATGAACGAGGCGGTTGTCCACGCGGTATAGCGGCGTCATTTGCGACCCCGGAGCAGCTCGCCTGCGACCATGATGTTCTCCCGCGCGTCGTCGCGGATCGTGGTCGCGACGTCGGCGAGGGGAGTGCGCTCGCGCGCCGTGAAGAGCTTCAGCAGCATGGGCAGATTCACGCCCGTCACCACCTCGAGTTCGTCACTCAGAAACGAGAGGCTCAGGTTCGACGGAGTACCGCCGAACATGTCGCACAACAGCACGACGCCGTCCCCCATGTCCACCTCACGGATGGCCTCTCCCAGCCGCTCGTGGGTCCCTTCGGGTGCGTCGCCGTACTCCACGCCGACCGCCACGAGGCCCTCGAACTCACCCACGATGCCCTTCACGGTCTCGACGAGCGCCGCGGCGAGGGTGTGGTGCGTACAGACGACGACGCCGATCATTCGTTTCGCTCCACGTCCCGATGTCGCACCTTCGCATCCCTGCCGACCTGGCGCAGGTGCTCTCCCACGCGCTCGGCGATGGCGACCGATCGGTGCCGCCCACCGGTGCAGCCGATGGCCACCGTGAGGTAGCTCTTCCCCTCGCGTTGATACGCCGGCAGCACCTCGTCGAGCAGCGGCAGGAAGTGGTCCAGAAAAGTGCGCGTCGCGGCGTTCTCGAGCACGAAGTCGCGCACCGGCCCCTCACGACCCGAGTGCGGGCGTAGATGCTCCACGAAGTGAGGATTCGGTAGGAAGCGGACGTCCCAGACGATGTCGGCGTGGGTCGGCACGCCGTGTCGAAAGCCGAAGCTGGTCACCGTGAGCTCCAGGCCGGGCACCGGAGTGGTGCCCACCGCGAAGTCGCGCACCGCGCGCTTGGCCTCGTGCACGTTGAGGTCAGAGGTGTCCACGAGGCGATGAGCGCGCTCTCGGAACGGGCGCATGACCTGGCGCTCGAGGAGGATCGCGTCGGGCAACGGCAGGCCGTCCTTGGCCAGCGGGTGGCGGCGCCGCGACACGCTGAAGCGGCGCAGCAGCACGGCCTCGCTCGCCTCGAGGAAGATGATGCGCACCTGCACATCCCCGAGCTCCGCGATCTCGTCGAGCAACGTGAGGACCCGCTCGGCGCTGCGCACGTTGCGGGCGTCGAGGCCGATCGCGAGCTGGTCGAAGCGTCGCGAGTCGCGGGCGAGATCGATGAGCTTGGAGAGCAGCGGCGGCGGCAGGTTGTCCACGCAGAAGCGACCGAGATCCTCGAGCGCGTCGATGGCGGTGGAGATGCCGGACCCGCTCAAGCCGGTGACGACCTCGAGCTGCAGTGGCTCACTCGTCGAGACCAACGAACTCTCCCTCCGGCGCGCCCTGCGCCGCGATGTGGCGCCCCACGCGCTCGACGAACGCTTGCGCCGAGTGCGTCCCCTGAACTTGTAGCAAAGAGTTGCGCGCCGCGACCTCGATGATCAACGCCAAGGACTTCCCCGGGCGGACGGGCAGGCGAATATGCGTCACTGGCACCCCCGCCAAGACGACGTGCTTGTGCTCCAGCCCCAGCCGGTCGAAGTCCTCCGAGGGATCCCACGGGACGAGCTCGATGGCGATCTCGATGCGCTTCCGATCACGCACGGCCGCGGCGCCGAAGAGGTCCTTGATGTTGATGATGCCGAGGCCGCGGATCTCCATGTGGTGGCGGGTGATCTCGGGGCAGGCGCCCACCACACGGTCGGGGGCCCGCTGCTCCAACAGGACCAGATCATCGGCGATGAGCCGATGCCCGCGGGAGATGAGCTCGAGCCCGATCTCGCTCTTGCCCATGCCCGCCTTGCCGATCAGCAGCAGGCCGACGCCGTGGACGTCCACCAGCACCCCGTGGCGTGTCTCTCGGACCGCCAGGTATCGGTGGAGTTCGCGGTTGATCAGCGCCGTCGCCTCGGTGGAGCCTAGCTCGGTGGTGACCAGCGCGAAGCGGTGGCTCTCCGACAGGTCCACGAGCTCCGGGGGCGGGGTCCGCCCGGCCGTCAGCACCAGCACCGGGAGCCCGAGCCGAGTGATCTCGGCGAGGCGGGCCGTTCGGATCTCGGAGGAGAGGGTGTCGAGGTAGCCGGCCTCGGAGTTGCCGAGGAGCTGAACGCGGTCGCTCTCGAGGTGTTCGACGTACCCCACGACGTCGACGCCGAGCCGCTGCACCGTGCGTTGCCGGATGATCCGGGAGAAGGCACCGACCCCCGCGACCTGCTGGAAGCGGCCGTCCGCACAGAGGTGCAGGAGGAGCTCGCCGACGCTGACCTCGGGGTGGTCCACGAAGCGCTAGAGCTTCGCGTCCTCGTCCATCAAGACCTTGTACATCGCGTCGGCGTCGTCGGCGTCGAGCAGCGCCTGCCGCACGGTGGCCTCCTTGAGCAAGCGCGAGACGCGCGCCAGCGCCTTGAGATGCAGGCCGTGTTGGGCGTCGGGGACGAGCAAGGTGAAGAAGATATGGGTGGGCAGGCCGTCGAGGCTCTGGAAGTCGACACCGCGCGCGCTTCGACCGACGCAGGCGACGATCTTCGGGACCGCGCTGGTCTTGCCGTGGGGGATGGCCACCCCGTCGCCGATCCCGGTGCTCTGCAGCTTCTCGCGCCGCAGGAGCGTCTCGACGAGCTCGTTCGGGTCGAGATCGGGCTGGACCTTGAGGACCAGGCCGACCAGCTCGCGCAGGACGCCGGGCTTGTTCGAGGCGCCGAGGTCGGCATCGATGGCGGCGGGGCTCAGGAGTTCGGAGATACGCAAAGAGGGGTCCCTAGGGCGTCTTCAGAAGAGGCGCTTGCGCTTGGAGCTGGGCAGGATGCCCATCGCTTCCCGGTATTTGGCGACGGTGCGGCGCGCGATCTTCACGCCGTCCGACTTCAGCAGCTCCACGAGCTTCTGGTCGCTGCACGGCTTCTTCGGATCCTCCTTGCCGACCAGGACGCGGATCTTCGACTTCACGGCCTCACTCGCGAGGTTGTCGCCGCCGGCACCCTGGATCGAGGAGTTGAAGAAGTACTTCAACTCGTAGATGCCCTGGGGCGTGTGGACGTACTTGTTGGTCGTGACCCGGCTGACGGTGGACTCGTGCATCCCGATGTCTTCCGCGACGTCGCGGAGGATCAGCGGCTTGAGATGCTCGACGCCCTTCTGGAAAAAGGCCCCCTGGAATTTGATGATGCTCTCCGTGACCTTCACGATCGTCTTCTGCCGCTGCTGGATGCTGCGAATGAGCCAGGCGGCGGAGTTGAGCCGCTCGGTCACGTACTTCTTGGTCTCGGAGCTCGCGTTGCCCGCCAGCGCGTTGCGGTAGAAGTTGCTGATGCGCAGCCTCGGCATCCCGTCTTCGTTGAGCATCGCCCGCAGCTCGCCGTCAACCTTCTTGATGTAGATGTCGGGCGTGATGTAGCGCGGCTCATCGCCGGAGAAGGGGCGCCCGGGGCGCGGCTCGAGCTGACTGATGAGCTTGGCGGCCTCGATGACCTCCTCGAGCTCGATGTCCATGTCGCGGGCGATCGCCTGGTAGTTCTTCTTCTCCAGGTTCGAGATGTGGTCGGTGATGATGTCCTCGACGATCGCGCCGAGCTCGTGGAAACGCGCTTGGATGAGCAGGCACTCCCGAAGATCTCGGGAGCCGACGCTCATCGGGTCGAGCTTCTGCACCATCTCGAGCACCTCTTCGACGTACTCCGCGTCCTGGTCGAGCTGCTCGGCGAGGCCCTCGACGGTGACGCCCCGCATGTACCCGGCGTCGTCGATGTTGCCGATGATCGCGGCGGCGACGCGCTCCTCCTGTTCGGTGAAGTCGCTGACCTGGAGCTGCCACATGAGGTGGTCAAAGAGGGTCTCACTGCGGGTGAGCGTCGCCTCGAAGCCCGGCATGTCATCGTCGCGGAGCCGCTGCGGGCCTGTCCCCGGCGTCGGTGAGGAGTAGTTCTCGAAGTAGGACTCCCAGTCGATCTCCTTCCTTGCCTCCTGGGCGTCGCTGTCCCCAGAGACGTCCTTCGTCTCCTGCTCCTTCTCCTTCTTGCGGAGATCCTCGACGGTCTGGACCTGCACCTCGGTCGCCGCGATCTCGGACTGCTCTTCGAGGAGCGGGTTCTCCATCAGCTCGTCGCGCACCGCGTCGATCAGGTCGGTTCGGGAGAGCTGGAGGAGCTTGATCGCCTGTTGCAACTGGGGAGTCATCACCAGCTGCTGGCTCATCTTGAGGTCGAGTCTCATTTCGAGCGCCATGCGGCTGTCAGGCTCCCTTCTCGAGGTCGGCGAAGTCGTCGCCCAGATACGCGCTTCGAACGCGGGGGTCAGCGGCGACCTCGTCGGGCGTGCCGCTCGAGAGCAGTACACCGCTGTCCACTATATAGACGCGGTCGCAAGCAACCAAGGTCTGGCGCGCGTCGTGGTCGGTCAGCAACACGCCGACGCCCACCGAGGCCAGGTAGCGCAAGCGCTCGGCGACGGCGGAGGCGGCCTTCGGATCGAGAGCGGCGAAGGGCTCGTCGACGAGCAGCACGGAGGGCTCCGCGGCGAGGGCCCGGGCGATCTCCACCCGTCGGCGCTCCCCCCCGCTCAGCGTCGCGCCCCGGTGGCTCGCGACGTCGTTGAGGCCGAAATCTTCCAGCAAAGCTGCACGCCGGCTCGGGTCGTCAGTGGCCACCCCGATGTTGTCCGCCACCGACAAGCGCCGGAAGACGGTGGGGCGCTGAGGCAAGTAGCCCATCCCCGCCCGCGCCCGCCGCCACAGCGGCCAGCGGGTGACGTCGGCGCCGCCGAGCTCGACTCGACCCGCGTGGGGACGCAGGAGGCCCGCGAGCATCCGAAACGCGGTGGTCTTCCCGGCGCCGTTGGGTCCGAGCAGACCGACGACCTCACCCGGCGCGACGCGGATCGACAGGTCGTGGACCACCACGCGGCGTCCGAAGCGACGGTGCAGGCCGACGGCGCTCAGCCCCGTCATCGAGGGGGCGCCAGATCGGCGATGCGGGGCACCTTGCCAAGACGTCCGCGGGCCTTGGTCACCACCAACCGACCCTCCTCTGGGAACAGCACGATGCGCGTCCCCGAGAGCACGTCCTCGCCCCGCACCACCCGGGGATCGCCCGTAAAGACCAGCGTGCCGGCCCCCCGCTCCCACACCGCCTTCGCCGCGGTGGCGCGCAGGCCATCGGCGATCACCGTGACGCCGCCCTCCGCAGACAGCCGGGCCACCTCACCGTCCTTCCGGGTGCGCGCGACCAGCGTCTCACAGCGCAGCGTGAGCTGCTCCTGAGTCGCCTCGACGTGGCCCTCGAAGCGCACGAGACCAGTCTTTTGCAGAAGCTCCATCCGGTCGGCCCGCACGTCGAGGGGTGCGTCGTCGGCGGCGACGAGCAGGAGGGCGAGGGGCAGCAGGCAGAGGCGCACGGAGCAACGTTACGGCTCAGACCGTGAGAAGTCCCGAGATTCGAAGCCTTCTAGGACGGTGCGGCCCAGCGACCAGGCGAGTCCGTTCGTGCGCTCACCGCCAGAGCCTCGCCTCCCAGACGAACCCCGCCCGGGGTCGAGATCTGGATCTACGACACGCCGACGTCTCGAGCCGGCCAGCGGTCGTGGAGCCAGACCCACTGCGCGGGATGGGCGCGAACGATGACGTCGACTCGGTCGGCGAGGCCTTGGAGCGTCGGCTCTGGCATCTCCTCGAGGTGGACGTGGTGACGACCGTCGGGCTCACGGTGGGTCCAAGCGAATACGACGTCGGCGCCGGTGAGGGCGCGCAGGCGCTCGAGGGTACGAGGCATCGGCGTCGGTTGGCCGAGGAGGGTGACCTCCCGGCTGCGCTCGCGGGTCGCGAGATCGACGAAGAGCGCCACCGTGCCACCCTCACGGAGGATGCGCGTCGCGGCCCGTGCGCCGCCGCCGGGGGGGAGCGTGTGCACCCCCAGGGCCCGCCGCTGATCCGCCAGCCAGCGGAAGATCGGGCCCGACTGTCGACGGGCGGCGATGGCGCGCACGGGGTGCCCGCGGGCCGCGAGGGCGGCGGCCATGAGCTCCCAGTTTCCGAGGTGCGCGGTCGCCACGATGAGACCGCGCGGGCGCTCGACCTCGCCCAGCGCTTCACCGTGGACGACCACCGAATCCAACAGTTGGCCGGCGCAGGCGAGCTCGACCACCCGCCGACCGAGATCGGCCCAGCAGGCCCCGGCGGGGGGGGGCTTGGAGAGCAGCGCCAACTGGCGCCGCATGGTTCGGGCGTCCGCACGGAACAGCGGCCCCAGGAGACGGGCGACGACCTCGCCGAGGCGCAGCGAGAGGCCGAGGGGGAGCGTCCGGGCAGCGCCGACCCCCGCGCGGAGGAGCAGGTGCGCGAAAGCGTGGCGCGCGGGGCGGGTCGCGTGCCGGACCTGAACTCGAAACTTAGCGCCCCGTGCCATTTGATCTGATTGTGGTCGGCCTGTGGCAGAGCTTGTTGACGAGCTCTGTCTTCGGAGCTTTCATCGAGCCCCGCTTCATCCGCAACATCTACTGCGCGCGCAGCCCGGCTCGAAGTACCTGCGTCGGCTCTGGTTTCTCTGTGAGTGGCTCACGGAGTGACCGCCTCGATCGCCGTGACCTGCTCGACCAGCGCTCGGAAGTCGCCGGGCGCCAACTGGGTCGCGGCGTCGCAGCGGGCGTTGGGTGGATCGGGGTGGACCTCGGCGTAGTACCCATCGACGCCGACCGCCGCCGCGGCTCGGGCGAGGGGGAGCACCAGCGACCGATGCCCGCCCGTCGCGTCCCCCGGGGCGCCGGGCCACTGGACGGTGTGGGTGCAGTCGTAGAGCACGGGCACGCCGGCGGCGCGCATCCAGACGAGGCTGCGTGGATCGAGGACGAGGTCGCCGTGGCCAAAGGCGGTGCCGCGCTCCGTGAGCCACGCCTGGCCGCCGGCCTTCTCGACGAGCAGGTGGGCACGGCGGGGGTCGAGGAACTGCCCGCGCTTGATGTTCACCGGGCGGCCGGTGGCGGCGGCGGCGCAGACGAGATCCGTCTGACGGCAAAGGAAGGCGGGGACCTGGAGGACATCGCAGACCTCCGCGGCGGGGGCGCATTGCTCGGGGTGGTGGACGTCGGTGAGGAGCCGGAGGCCGAAGCGGCGTTTGACCTCGGCCAGCACGCTCAACCCCTCCTCGAGACCGGGGCCACGGAAGGCGTGAAGGCTGCTGCGATTGGCCTTGTCGAAGCTGGCCTTGAAGATGAGCTCGATACCGGTGTCGTGGGCGATCTCGGCCAGGGAGGCGGCCACGCTCAGGGTGGTGGCCTCGTCCTCGATCACGCAGGGCCCCGCGACGAAGAGGGTCACGAATCGCGGCCCTCGAGGGCGGCGGCGACAAACGCGGCGAAGAGCGGGTGGGCGGCGTAGGGCCGGGACTTGAACTCCGGGTGGAACTGACAGCCCACGAACCAGGGGTGGCCCGGCAGCTCGATCATCTCGACGAGCTCGCCGTCGGGGGATCGGCCGGGGAAGCGCAGCCCGCCTTCGGTCATCTGCTCGCGGTAGGCGTTGTTGACCTCGTAGCGGTGGCGGTGGCGCTCGCTGATCTCCTGCTCGCCGTAGACCTCCGCCGAGAGGCTCCCCTCCTCCAGCTTGCACGGGTAGGCGCCGAGGCGCATGGAGCCGCCCTTGCGCGTGACCCCGTGCTGGTGGGCCATCAGGTGGATGACCGGGTCGGGCGACTCCTCGTCGAACTCGACGGAGTTGGCGCCCTCGAGCCCGCAGACGTGTCGCGCGTACTCGATGACGGCGACCTGGAGCCCGAGGCAGATGCCGAAGAAGGGCAGCCCCGTCTCGCGGGCGTAGCGGACGGCGGCGATCTTGCCCTCGATGCCGCGGCTGCCGAAGCCACCGGGGACCAGCACGCCGTCGACTCCATCGAGCAGCGGTGCGGCCCCCTTCTCCTCGATCTCCTCGCTGTCGATGTAGCGCAGGCTCACCTTGGCCCCATGGGCCATCCCTCCGTGCAGCAGCGCCTCGTGCAGCGACTTGTAGGCGTCGACGAGGTCGACGTACTTGCCGACGACGGCGATGGTCACGCGTCGCTTCGCCCCCTCGACCTTGCGGACGATCTCCTCCCAGCGGCCGAGTTGGGCCTTTGGCGCCCACATGTCGAGGTAGTCGATGATGAGCTCGTCGACGCCCTGGCGATGAAAGGCGAGGGGGACCTCGTAGATGCTGCGCATATCCTGGCCGGTGATCACGGCGCTGGGATCGACGTTGCAAAAGAGGCCGATCTTGGCCTTCAGCTCCTTCGCGATGGGACGATCGCAGCGGGCGACGATGACCTCGGGCTGCATCCCGATCTCACGCATCCGAGCGACGGCGTGCTGGGTGGGCTTGGTCTTGAGCTCGCCGGCGGCGGGGATGAAGGGCACCAGGGTGACGAAGACGTTGATGGCGTTGCACCGGCCGAGCTCGATCTTGAGCTGTCGTAGGGCCTCGAGAAACGGCAGCGACTCGATGTCGCCGACGGTGCCGCCGATCTCGGTGATACAGACGTCCACGTCGTGGGCACCGCGCAGCACGAAGGACTTGATCTCGTCGGTGATGTGCGGAATGACCTGCACGGTGCCGCCGAGGTAGTCGCCGCGGCGCTCCTTCTCGATGACCGTCGCGTAGATACGCCCGGTGGTGACGTTGTTGCCCTGCGACATCGTCGCCGACGTGAAGCGCTCATAGTGACCGAGGTCGAGATCGGTCTCGGCGCCGTCGTCGGTGACGAAGACCTCACCGTGTTGGAACGGATTCATCGTCCCCGGATCGACGTTCACGTATGGGTCGAGCTTGATGTGGGTGACGGTCAGGCCGCGGGCTTCGAGCAAGGCCCCGATCGAAGCCGCGACGATGCCCTTCCCGATGGATGAGGCGACGCCGCCGGTGACGAAGATGTGCTTGGTTTTCCGTTGCTTCAACTGAGGCGCTCCTGGGCGGCGGCGAGGTCTTCGGGGGTGTCTATCGAGAGCGAGGGTAGGGAGCCGTGGACCACGTGGATGGGCCAGCCGGCGTCCATCCACGTGAGCTGCTCGAGGTCGTTGGCCTCGGCGCGGGGGCTCCGGGGGAGGCGGGCGACGGCGTCGAGGGCGGCGCGGCTGAAGCCGTAGACGCCTACGTGATGGCAGGTCGCCTGGCGGGTGAAGCGCGTGGCGCGGCCGCCTTCGCAGGAGACCTTGACGACGTGGGGAGAGTCGCCGGCGCCGAGGGGTGCTGCGAGCGTCGCGATGGGCGCCCCCTCCTCGAGACAAGCGACCAACGCGGTCAACGCCTCCGGCTCGACGAAGGCCTGGTCGACCTGCACGTTGAGCACGTAGTCGGCCTCGATCTCCGCGACGGCGTGGGCCACCCGCTCGGTCCCGCAGGTGCGCGTCGCGTCGTCGAAGACCACGCGGCCGCCACACTCACGGACCGCGCGGGCCACGCGAACGTCGTCGGTCACCACGAGCACCTCGTCGATTCCGCGGCACTCGGCCACGCGCCGCAGCACGCGGCACACCAGCGGCTCGCCGCCCAGGAGCTTCAGCGGCTTGTCGGGGAGGCGGCGCGAGTCGGCGCGAGCAGGGATCACGGCGACCACTCGCGCGGGGGAGTCAGGGGCGCCGTCCGCGTCGTACTCGACCACGGGCCGCCCTGTTAGCAGAACGCGCCCTCGGTTGCCAAGCACGGATGCCGAGTGCTACCGACTCTGGTATGCGAATCGTCTCTCTCGTGCTGCTGCTCACGGCCGCGGCGACGGCCAACGAACGCTGGGATCGCCACAAGGGCGACTGCGACGGCGTCTTCCGCGGCTGGCGCACGACCGCCGTCGAGCGGATCCGCGACTGCGTGATGAGCTTCGAGATGTACCGCGACGTGACGGAGGTCGACGACGACGAGCGCGCGGTGGTCCACGAGGCCCTCGACAAGCTCTACCGAGAGGGCGACAAACGCGACGCCACGATGGCGCTCTCGGCGATGAAGCGGCTGGGCGTTCGCCCTCGCAAGCTGCGGGCCGGGACCGGGGCGGTGCCGGAGGGCCCCGCGCGGGAGGCGGTCCCGGTCATCGAGCCGCGACGCGCCCGCCGCGAGACGCCGCGCGAAGAGGGGCTCTCCTTCGGGCCGGACGAGCCGCCGGTGCCCGGTCCCAGCGAGGCCGCCGAGCGCGCCCCCGACCACCGGGAGGCGCAGCGTGCCTACAAGGAAGGGCGTCGCTACGAGGCGAAGGGCCAGTACGCGGTGGCCGTGAGCGAGTTCCTCATCGCCGCAGACGCCGATCCCACCTGGGCGCCCCCGCTGTACACCGCGGCCCGCTGCTACACGAAGATGAAGCGCCCACGGGAGGCGGTGGAGATGCTCGCGCGGATGCGCGCGATCAACAGCGACCTCGCGCGCCAGCTCGTGCACAAGGCCGTGAAGGACCGCGCCTTTCGTCGGCTGCGCCGGCTCGACGCGTTCAAGGATCTCACGGGCACCGCCACGGTTCAGCTCCTCAACGGCGCTGGCGCCAAGGGGCTCGCCAACATCACGCGGTACAAGGCAGAGCTCGCCGACGCGGGGATCAACGCCACGGTGGCCAACGACCGCACGCCGCGCACCAACAACTACATCTACACGAAGCCCGGCTACGAGCCGCAGGGGGAGCGAATCCGCCGCCTGCTCCGGCTCGGGCGCACCCACGCGCGCACCATCTCCTGGCCCAGTCAGTACGACATCGTCGTGGTCCACGGCGTCCCCAAGAAGACCGAGTGGATCGACGACGAGGCGGAGAAGGCGGCCAAGAACAAGGACGCCGACAAGAAGAAGAAGGAGGAGGAGGCGGCCCGCAAGAAGAAGGAGGCCGATGAGGCCGAAGCCGCCAAGATGCAGGATGATCTGCGCATGATGAAGCTCATGAAGCAGATAAAAGCCGACGAGGCCGCCAAGCAAGGCGCCGGCGCCGCGGACCCCACGGGAGGCGCCGTCGCGCCCCCCTGATCACCCGAGCAGCGCCTCCAAGTCCCGCGGCAGCGGCGCCTCGAAGGCGCGGTCGCCGATCTCGATCCGCGCGGCGTGGAGCGCGTGGCGAGGATGCTCGAGGCGCGCCCACTGCGCGTCGGTGAGCCCCTCGCCGGTGTGGGCCAGAAAGAACGCCTCGTCGATGTAGAGCTTGTCGCCGACGAGGGGGTGGCCGGCCATGGCCAGGTGCACGCGGATCTGGTGCTGCCGCCCGGTCAGCGGTGTCGCGCGGACGAGGGCCCGCTCGCCGTGGACGCGGACGCGCTCGAAGTGGGTCTTCGCCGGTAGATCGCCGCGGCCCATGCGGAAGTGGATCTCCGCGTCGGGATCGAAGCCGAGGGCGGTGTCGTCGGTCCAGCGCTCCGACGGGACGCCCCGGACGACGGCGAGGTAGGTCTTGCGCACGTCGCGGGTGAAGAAGGCGTCGATCAACGCCCGCTCCGTCTCGCGGGTCTTCGCGCAGACGAGGACCCCGGAGGTCTCCACATCCAGCCGATGCACCGGGTGGGCGCGGCCCGCCAGCCAATGGGTGACGGTCGTCAGATAGCGGGTCGCCGTCGGGTGGACGGCGAGGCCTGGGGGCTTGTCGAGGACCAGCAGATCGGGGTCCTCGAACAGCACCGTCGGCGCGGCCACCGCGACGCCGGCGTCGGGGACGGGGCGCCGCGCGAAGAGACGCTGGCCTGCGCGCACGCGGGTCGACTTTCGCAGGGTCCGCTCGGGCTCGGCGAGGTCGATGACCTCCAGCCGCGCGGCGCGCGCACGCGAGAGACGGGGGACGCGCGCCGCGATGAAGCGGTCGAGGCGCTGTCCGTCGCTGCCCGGATCGACGTGCAGCGTCCAGCCGGGCTCGTTGCTACTGACGGACGTCGAAGACCACCGCGAGGTTGCCGGTGAAGGACCCGGCGCTCTGGTTGACCTTCGCGGTCACCTTGTTGCCGCTCACCTTCAGGATCGAGACGCGCCACGGTTGACGTTCGCCGTTCTTGATCACGCGACCACGCGCGGCCTTGGTGAGGGTCGAGCCGGCGGGCAGCCGGATGGTGAGCTTCACGTAGCCGGAGCCGGGGACCATGCGGACGATCTTGCCCTTCACGCGGGTCGGCTTCACGACCGGCGCCGGCTTGGGCTTCGGCTTCGCCCGGCGCTTCGCTCGACGTCGCTTGCGGGGCCTCTTGCGCTCGACGACCGGCTCCGGGGGCGGCGACGGCGAGGCGACGGGCTGCGGCGGCGCCGCGCGAGGCGCGTAGGCGAGGCGCGCGCCGATCGAGTAGGCGGAGGTGCCCTCGCGGGTGTAGACGCGCACGAAGAACTTGGCCGGGAGCTTCTCCACCTCGGCGTCGAAGGTGTAGCCGCTGCCGGTCGTGGCGCTGATCACCCGCTGGTCGAGGCGCTCGCCATAGCGGTCGTGGAGGGTGATCCGAGCGCCCTTGAGCCGCTCCGGCGAATCGACGACGACCTTGATCGTGAGGCGACCGGCGTCATTGATGTCGACGTACTTCCAGTCCGTGTTGTCGCCGTCGTCCCCGTCGAGGCGATCGGTGACGGTGCCGCGATCGACGAAGAATCCGTTGGCGCGGTCGCGGGCGTCGTCGCCTCCGCTGTTGCCATCGACGGCGCCGCCGACCCCGCCGCAGGCGACGAGGGAGAGGGCCGAGAGCGCCAAGATGCCGCGCATCACTGCACCCACAGCAGGACCCGCCGGTTGTCGGCGATGCGTCCCGGAGACGCGTTGGTCACCGCCTCGGCTGAGCGAGCGCGCACGCGCCGGATGATGACCTGCCCGTCGCGCAGGTGTTTGCCGCCGGCCATGATCTGCCCCTTCTGTTCGACGTAGAGCCCGTCGTCCTTCCCACGGTTGAGGTAGATCACGCTGCCCCGCTTCTTCTTCACGATGCGGGTGATCGTCGCCCCGACGGACTTCCGCGACCGGGCCTTGGGCGCGCGCCGCTTCGTCCCCCGGCGGGCGCGTCGGCGCGGACGCTCCGCGATGGGCTCGGGATCAGGCAACGGCTCGCCGAGGAGGTCACCGCCGAGGGGGATCGCCTCGGGTGCGACGTCGTCGCTGGGTGCGTAGTCAAAGGCCTGGAACGCGGCCTCGACGGTGTAGACGCTCGCGCCCTTGGTGGTGCTGAACTCGACGAAATAGGTCCCCGGCTCGACCCGCATGTCGATCCTGTCCTTCTCGAGCTCCGACGAGTGGGCGCGGGACTGCTGGAGGACCCTGAACCGGTCGCGCACGTTGATGGTCGAGCTGACGTGCTTGTTGTCCCAGTAGACGGTGAGCTCCAACAGGCCGCGATTCTTGATCTTGAAGTACTTCCAGTCGGTGCTGTCGCCTTCCTCGAAGTCGAGATAATCGTCCGTCAGCTTGTCGAGATAGAGTTCGAGGGCGCCGGCCTGCTCCCAGTCCTCACCCGACGCGCTGTCGGGCTTGTCCTCGACGTTGCAGGCGGTGGCGAGCAGAGCGCCGACGATGAGCGTGTTGCGGTTCACGAACACCGCCGTAGCAAAGCCGCCGTGCGAGCGTCAAGCGTGGGTCGGATTCCCCATTGCCGACCGCGGGAACGTGCTGGCATGCTGGCCGGACCTTGCGCAACGCACAGCATCGCATCTTCCGGCAGACCTCGGAGGCCGTCGCGACGGCCCTCGAAGACGGCGTGCGTGAGATTGTTGGCCGCGGCATTCAGGTCGTGACGGGGCCTCCACTCCGCGAGAAGTTCACCCGGCTGCCGGCCCTCGGCGTCTACCTGTACCGAGTCGCGGTCCGCACGCGGCGGCGCGAGGAGCTGCCGACGCTGGTGTGCACGACCCGGCCCGGAGAGCCCGTCCGCGAGTACTATCAGGACCCCCCGGTGCTGGTGAACCTCGACTACCTGATCAGCAGTTGGGCCGACGAGGACGCCGAGCAACAGGAGCTCCTCGGCGCCGCGATGCGCGCGCTGCTCAACTACCCGATTCTGGAAGGCGACCACCTCGATGGGGACGCCTTCGATCCTGAGGAGCGCATCCCGCTTCGCCCCGTCGAGGAGCTCTCCGTCGAGTTCCTGATGTCGATGTGGCGCGGCTTCGGAGAGCACCTTCGCCCCGCGGTCGGCTATACCGCCCGCCTCCGTCTCGAATCACCCAGGCGCACGCCCGACCTCCGGCAGGTGGACGAGCGCAGCCTTGAAGTCGGTCTCACTTAGGAGCAGGCATGCCCGAGTATCTTTCGCCTGGCGTCTACGTCGAAGAGGTCCCAGGTTCCAGCAAGCCCATCGAGGCGGTCGGGACCAGCACCGTCGGTTTCGTCGGCGAGTGCAAGAAGGGTCCGGTCAACCAGCCGGTCTTCTGTCCGAACTGGACCACGTTCACGAAGAACTTCGGCGACTTCGCGGACTCCGGCCACCTGGCCCACGCGGTCTACGGGTTCTTCAACAACGGCGGCGCCCGTTGCTTCGTGCTCAACGTGGGGACGGGCGCGGCGGACAAGAAGGCCGCCCGGTTCATCGGATACGACAAGGGCCCCGGCGCCCGCGCGGGCCTGCACGCCTTCGAGGAGGTCGAGCAGATCAACATCGTCTGCGCCCCCGGCCAGACCGCTCCGGCCATCCAAGACGCCGTCCTCACGCACTGCGAGAAGATGCGCTACCGGTTCGCCATCCTCGACGCGCCGGAGACCATCGAGACCGGCGGCGTCGACAAGCTGCCCAAGCCGCGCGACTCGAAGTACGGGGCCTACTACTTCCCGTGGATCGAGGTCTACGACCCGGAGGAGGGCAACATCTTCGTGCCGCCCTCGGGGCACATGGCGGGGATCTACGCCCGCAGCGACGCGGAGCGCGGGGTCCACAAGGCGCCGGCCAACGAGATCGTCCGCGGGGCCCTCGGCCTGAAGTACAACATCACCAAGGGTGAGCAGGACCTGCTCAACCCCCGGGGCATCAACTGTATCCGCGAGTTCCCCAACCGGGGCATCCGGGTTTGGGGGGCGCGGACGATCAGCAGCGATCCCGAGTGGCGCTACCTGAACGTGCGGCGGCTCTTCAACATGGTCGAGCAGTCGATCGAGGGCGGCACCCAGTGGGTCGTCTTCGAGCCCAACGACCAGACGCTGTGGAAGCGCGTCTCCAGGAACATCACCGCTTTCCTGCTGCGCGTGTGGCGTGACGGGGCGTTGTTCGGGGAGACGCCGGAGCAGGCGTTCTACGTCCGCTGCGACTCCGAGACCAACCCGCCGGAGGTCATCGACGCCGGCCAACTCATCATCGAAATCGGGATGTGCCCGACGAAACCCGCAGAGTTCGTTATATTCCGGATTGGCCAGATGCCGACCGGCGGCGACGTCTCGGAGTAAGGCAGTACACACCAACCCGCGTCGGCTTCATTGCCGGCGCCTCATAGGAGCGAACCATGGGTTTCGGAGACAACCGCCGGCGCCACGACCACATCGGTCAGTTCAACTTCAAGGTCGAGGTCGACGGCGTCACCCAGGGCGCCTTCAAGGCGGTCGAGGGCCTCGACAGCGAGACCGAGGTCATCGAGTACCAGGACGGTGACGACCTCTTCCTTCGCAAGCGCCCCGGTCGCACCAAGTTCAGCAACATCACGCTGAAGCGCGGCTACGTGAACACCGAGGATCTCTGGCAGTGGCGCAAGCACGTCATGGAGGGGAAGGTCGAGCGCAAGAGCGGATCGATCATCCTCCTCAACGACAACGGCGACGAGGTGATGCGCTACAACTTCTTCGAGGCCTGGCCCTGCAAGTGGAAGGGCTTCTCCCTCGACGGCAAGGGCGCCGACGTGGCCGTCGAAGAGCTCGAGTTCGTCGTCGAGCGCTGGGAGCGCGTGCCGGGCGCGGCCTGATCCGAAGGTAGGTCCCAATGGCGTTCCAGACGGAGTTCCCCTTCACTCTGCCGAAGGGGTTCGTCGACAAAGACGGCAACCTCCACCGTGACGGCGTCATGCGCCTCGCGACGGCCAAAGACGAGATCGCCCCGCTGCAGGACTACCGCGTCCAGCAGAACCGGGCGTACCTCGTCATCATCCTGCTGTCGCGGGTCATCTCGAAGCTGGGTTCGCTCGGGAGCATCAACCCCAGCATCATCGAGGGCCTGTTCTCCTCGGATCTCGCGTATCTGCAGGAGTTCTACCGGCGCATCAACGAAGAGGGCTCGGCGAAGGTGAAGACCAGTTGCCCGGCCTGCGGTCACGACTACGAGTTGGACCTGGGGGTGGACCTGGGGGAATCGTAAGCTACCCCCTGGAGCGCATCTTCCAGGAGGTAGCCTACATCGCCTACCACTTCCATTGGTCGCAGGACGACATCCTCTCGATGGAGCACCGCGAGCGGCAGCTCTGGATCAAGGAGATCTCGTCCATCAACAAGGAGATCAACGAGTCCCGGCGTTGATCCGCACGCTGCCCCGCGATGCGGCGGGTGCAGCCGGTGCTCCTGAGGGTCCCAATGCCCGAGGTTCGCGCGCCCGGCGTCTATTTCGAGCCGGCCGAGCAGCGTATTCCGCCACTGGCGCTGGCCCCCACGGGGGTCCCCATCTTCCTGGGCGTCACCCGGCGAGGGCCCCTCGACCGACCCGTCCGCATCCACAACGAGCGGCGCTTCGTCGAGCTCTTCGGTGAGTGGGTCGAGGGGAGCTACCTCGGCGCTGCGCTCCGCGGCTTCTTCGACAACGGCGGTGACTCCTGCTTCGTCTTGCGCGTGGCGCGCCTCGAGGGCTCGGACGCCGAGGACGTCGCGCGTCCGGCGGCCCTCGACCTGCTGGACCGGAGCGGCGCCGCCACGTTGCGGATCAGCGCCCAGGACGCCGGCACCTGGGGAGATGACATCCGCGTCGCCGCGGAGGCGAGCGACGCAGCCCGCACCCTGCTGACGCGCGACGCGACGGCCGGGGAGCGCACCCTCCAGGTCAAGAGCACCCACGGGCTCGGACCCGGGACGCGAATCCACATCCGCGACGGCACCAACGAGCAGTGGACGCTGGTGCGCGGCGTGGACCGCAAGACCCTCACGCTGCGCCACCCGCTCCGCTTCGACTTCGCCTCCGCGGCGCCGAGCTTCGTCGTCGCCCACGCCTTCACGCTCACGGTCACCGATCCCGACAGTCAGGAGCGCTTCACGGGCCTCTCCCTCGACGGCGCCAGCCCGCACTTCGTCGAGCGCGTCGTCGCCGAGCGGAGCCGGCTGGTGCGCGTCACGGCGCTGCGGCCGGCCACCGATCCCGACCTGGCGCGGCCGATGGAGGTGACGGAGGCCGCGCTCACGGGCGGCGGCGACGGGTTGACGGACCTGGGGCCCGACGACTTCATCGGGCACGACCGAGGCCCCGGGGACCGCCGCGGGCTCCTCGGTCTGGCGAGCCACGAGGAGGGCGACCTCCTGGTGACGCCCGACCTGATGTGGGCCTACGAGCACAGCGCCCGCTTCCGCGGTGAGCGGGATCTCGAGCTCGTCCAGGACGCCGCGATCTCGGTCGGCGAGCGATCGGGCCGCCTCGCGCTCCTCGACGCGCCCCGGCTCACTGAGAGCGAGCTGCGGGGCGGGCTGTCGCCCTTTGACAAGACGCTGCGCTGGCGCCGGCAGTTCGACTCCGCCCACGCCGCGCTCTACTTCCCATGGCTCGTCATCCTCGATCGCGGGCGCCGTCGATCGGTCCCGCCCGCCGGACACGTGGCGGGGATCATCGCCAAGAGCGACCGGGAGCACGGCGTCCACAAGGCGCCGGCCAACGAGGTCGTCGAGGGCATCGTCGATCTCGACGTCCTGCTCCAGGACGCGCACCTGGCGTTGCTCAACGACGCCGGGGTCAACTGCACTCGCCCCTTCGGCGCCCGGGGGCTCCGGGTGTGGGGCGCACGCACCTGCTCGAGCGACCCGGAGTGGCGCTTCCTGAACGTGCGCCGCGTGGTCAGCAGCATCGCCGCCGCGATCGAGGCGGGCACCCAGTGGACGATCTTCGAGGCCAACGACGCCAAGCTCTGGAAGCGGGTCACGCGCCTCGTCGTCGGCTTCCTCGCGACCCTCCGCGAACGCGGCATGCTGGTGGGCGAAGCCCCCGAAGATGCCTTCTTCGTGCAGTGCGATGCAGAGACCAATCCCCCCGAAGACGTCGACCGCGGTATGCTGGTCACCCGCATCGGACTCGCCGTGGCGCGCCCGGTCGAATTCATCGTGTTCCGCCTGTCCCAGCGCCTGGAAGACCAGGCACAGGTCGACGAGGAGTAGCTGTGGCCGACACCCGACCCTTCGGCAAGTTTCGATTCATGGTCGAGATCGATGGACTCGCGGTGGCCCACTTCCAGTCGGTGGGCGGGCTGAGCCACGAGATCGAGGTCCTCACCTATCAGGAGGGGGGCGTCAACGACCGCTTCCACAAGCTGCCGGCCCAGGGCAGCTACCAGAACATCGTGCTCAAGACGGGCTACATCAACACCCACGCCGTCGAGGACTGGCACGTCGCCTTCACCCGCACGCCGGAGAAGGTGGGTCGCAAGAACGGCAGCATCGTGCTGCTCGGTGACCACGGGCAGGAGCTCGCGCGCTGGAACTTCACCCGCGCGTGGCCGGTGAAGTGGGAGGGGCCCGAGCTCGACGGCGGCGCCACCGAGATCGCCGTCGAGTCGGTAGAGATCGCCCACGAAGGGCTCGCGCGGGCCTGAGGATGATGCCGGAGTCGACCCATGGCTGAAGCGCTCGCTCGCGACGTGGTCGCCGACCACACGAGCGCCCTCGGGGGACGCCTCGACCGCTTCGCGGGCCGAGTCGGTGCGCGCTACGACGGCTTCGGTCTCGGCGGCTTCGACGCCCCACGCCCGCTGGCGGACACCGTCGCCGACCGCTGGGTCCTCCCCACCGCCCTCGACGGCGGCATCGACGTCTTCAGTGGCGCCGATCTCGGCGCCCTGACCCACGAGTGGGGCGGTGTCGAAGGCTACGAGCACAGCGACTTCGACGCCCTCGCCGGGCGACCGTTCGTCTACCCCGTCGACCCGGTCTCGCACCCAACCGGACTGCGCGGCCACCAGCTAGGACGCGGTCGCCGCGCCCGCGCGACGCGGCCCGTCACCGTCGGCGCGCGCCGCGACGAGCGCCCGATGCCGACCGAACGCTGGCGCCGCACGAGCCGCGAGGATCGACGCCTCAGCCCGTACCCCGCCGCCATGGGCAACGCCGGGGCCATCGAGCCCGACCTGCTCCGCTTCCAGGACGCGCGCGCCGAGGTCATCGCGGGGACGCGTCGAGCGATCGTCGCCGATCCGGGGCCCGGCCGCGACTGGGGGCACACCGGCGGCCTGGCGCCCGTCGCCGACCGCGCCGAGGCGATGGTCGACGCCATCGAGGCGCGCACGGATCCCGCGGCGCCGGCTCCGGTGGACGTGTGGTTGGTGCCCGACACGACCCTGGTCCAGATGCCGCGGGTGGCGGCCCAGACCAGACGAGCCCAAGGGCCGATGTCTCGAGCGGTCACCACGGGCACAGCCACCGCGGGCACAGCCACCGCGGGCACAGCCACCGCGGGCACAGCCACCGCCCGCCCTGCCGCGCGTCGGCCCGGCGAGGGACCAGGCCCCGCGGAGCCCGCGTCGTGGCCCCGGGGAGCCCGGCCCGAGGGCGCCCAACTCGGCGGCGGGGCGCCTGCGCGGGCGACCGCCCCCAGCGCCGTCTTCGGCGCGCGGACCCGTCGTCCGGCGAGTTGGCATCGCAGCGGCGAGGTGCCGATGGTCCCGGTCTTGCTCGACGCTCGCCGCAGGCGCGTGCGCGCGGCAGAGCCGGCCGGCGCCCCCCCGACCACCGCCGCCACGGCGGGGCTCTCCGCGCCGACCTCGCCCGTCAGCGCGCCGTCCTCCGCCAGAGCCACGGCCAGGCAGCAAGAGCAAGCCCCCTCTTCGGCCGGGGCCAGCCGCCAAGCTGCGGCCACGACAGGGGCGGGCTTCGCGCCAACGTGGGAGCCAGCCCGCGCCCGCGCGGTCCTCACCCGAGGTGCCGTGGTCGACCCCCGGGCCGCTTGGGTGCGCACGCCGCGCTCCCTCGCCAGCTCGACCCACGCGCTGGAGTCGACGCGGGGGCTGTCCCGACGCCCCACCGCGCCAGCCCAGCGGCACGCGCTCCCCCTCGTGCGCCCGGCGTCGCCCAAGGGACGACCGACGCCTGGGCCGACCCGTCCGGCGCAAGCGACTCGTCGTGACCGGGTCGCCGACACTCCACGCGCCCCCCTCGGCGGCGGCCCCACCTCCAACGCCCACCGCGGCGCACCACGTCAGCCCACCATCGGTGGCGCTGCCCCGATCCCCCACGGCTCGCCTGCCTCTCCCACGCTCGCGCGCGGCGCGCGCACCGGGCCGCCGACCCTTGGCGGTCGACGCCCGATGCTCGGCGGACTCGCTGTACCCCCCGGCGCGTCCCCGGGCGCACCGGCGATCGGCGGTCGGCTCAGCGTTCCGCGCCAGCGCCCCCTGATCGGCGGTAGATTCGAGGCTCCAACGATCAGTGCCGGCGCGCGGCCCGGACCCGGCGCCATCGAGCCCGCGGCGCGGGGGGCCTACGCCTCAATCGATCGAGCGCTCGTCGTATCGCGCGCGGGCCTCGCCGCCGGCCGCTCGCGCGCGACCCTGCAGACGCCCCCGACCACGGCTCCGAGCCTGGGTGCGCGGCGCGAAGCGGCGGCCCGAGGGGAGGCGAACCGAGCGCTCGTCGCCATGGGGGTCGCGCCTCGTTTCGCCGAGACGATCGCCGCTCGTTTCGAGGAGACGATGCGGCTGGCGGCCTCGACACCGCCCACCGATCCGCGCCGCGCCTCGCCTCGCCTCGCCCCGAGCGCGCTGCGCCCTCTACTGACCCCGCCGCGACCCCTCACGATGGGGAGGCCCTCGACTGCGCCCCCCACGGACCGGTCCGCTGGCCCCGGGTCGCTCGCGGCGCCATCGACCCACCTCGCCCGGCCGGGGGGCCCGACGCCCTGGAGGCCCGGCGGCGCGCCGGGAGCGCTCGTCGAGCCGATCTCCGCGGCGACCCGCTACGCTTCGCCTGGCCTTCACGAACGAGCTCCGAGCGCAGCACGAACCTCGTCGGTCGAGCCGCGATCGATTCGCGGGGGCCCAGGGCCTCGCGGCGACCAGCCGGGCGCGTTCGTCGCCGACCGCCGGCTGCAAACCACGCCGTGGCGCGGTCCACGACTCCACCAGGGCGCAGCGCCGGACGCCATTGGCGGGCGCGCGACGCTGGCGACCCGTTTCCCCACGGCCCACATGACGTCGCCGACGGTGGCGATGCTCGCGAGCACCGCGCCCGCGGGCGTCTTGCTGCGCGCCCTCGGGCTGGCGCCATCCGCCCGCTCTGCGGCGCCCTCGACGCCGGCCCCGCGCGCCACGCCAACGACGGCCGCCCCCTTTGGCTCCGCGCCAGCGATGACCGCGCACCTCGACCTCGGCTCTGCGCCCGCGACAGCCGCCCACGCGGGCTCCGTGCCCCGGACGGCCGCGAGCCGTGGCCCCGCGTCGCTCGCGAGCGCGGCCATCGGCGCCGAGCGGTTCGCGGACGTGCGCGGGTTCGCCGCGCCGCGCCTCGCCGAGCGCGCCCCGGGGGCGCAGCGGTTCCAGACGAGCGCGACGCTGGTCCAACCCTGGGGCCGGGCGCGAGCCGACTCGGCGCCAACGAGCGTGGACCCCCGGGCGAAACCGGCGACGGCCCCACGAACGCCCCGAACGGCCCCCGCGAGCCAAGCGATGCAGCTCATCGAGCCGCGCTGGCTGCCGGCCTCGACCCGCGGGCCCGGGAGCGGCTCACCCCACGCGCCGGGCCGCACCGGCGTCGCCGCCGAACACCTGGTGCGACAAGTCGAGGCGCGCGCTGCCGACCCGATCGAGGGCGCGGCGCCGCGGGGGCCTGAAGGGGTCCAGCGCTTCGAGGGTGGGTCCGCGGAGATGGTGCCCGTCGAGCCCGAGGGTCGGGGGCGAGCCGCGGCGACCGTCGAGGCGGCGGCGATGCGCGAGGTGTCGCAGGCCAGCGCACAGGCGGCCGAGCTGCTTCGCCCGCGGCCGAGCCGCAGGCAGGCGCCGGCCAACGTGAGGCGCGCCCTCGCGACCGCGGCTCAGGCGTCGCCGGGCGCACGACCGCGAAGCCCGTCGGAGGCGTCGCGCGAGCTCATCGAGATGCAGGGCGCAGACGGCGCTTCGAGCCGCCCCGCCCCCGCCAGCTCGGGCCGGCTCTTCGGCGATCGTGGCCCGGCGTCGGTCAGCGCGCCCCGGACCAAGGCTTCGCGGTTGCTCGTCGAGGTCGGCAACCGACCCGCCTCCGGGCAGGCGATGCGCTCGACACCGGGACAACGGCCGGCGCGCAAGGCCGAGACCGGGGAGGAGGCGCGCCACCGCCTCGCCAGTCAGATCGACTCGAGCATGAGCACCGAGGAGGTCGACCGGGTGGCGCGAGACGTAATCGACCAGCTCGGGCGATGGCTCGAGTTCGACGCCCAGCGCGTAGGAGAAGACGAATGGGACTGAGCAAGCTGACGCTAGAAGCGATGGACGGTGCCAAAACGGGGCCCAGCCACTCGATCACCGCGCTGTTCAACCCCAAGGAGTACACCATCTCGAAGAGCGTGCCGTGGAACCCCCACGCGAGCTCGGGGCTCGACGCCCCCGAGATGCAGTTCACCACGGGACAGGGCGAGACGCTCGCGCTCGAGCTCTTCTTCGACACCTACGAGGACAAGTCGAACGTGCGCGCCCACACCGACAAGCTGCACACGCTCGCGCTCATCGACGCCACCCTCCATCGGCCGCCGATGGTGATGGTGAGTTGGGGACAGCTCACTTTCCAGGGCGTCGTCGAGTCCCTCAACCACCGGTTCACGATGTTCCTCGAGGACGGAACGCCGGTGCGTGCCACCTGCACCCTCTCGCTGCGCGAGGCCAAGACCGCGCACGAGCAGGCTGAGAGGAAGAAGCAGCAGAGCCCCGACCACGCGAAGCTCCACGCGATCCGACGCGGCGAGACCCTCCAGAGCATCGCCGCCGCCGAGTACGAGGATCCCGCCGAGTGGCGCCGCATCGCCGACGCCAACGGAATCGACGACCCGTTTCGCCTCGATCCCGGGCGCAAGCTCGTCATCCCCCCGATCCTGGGCTGATCGATGTCGAACCGGGTCCCGCAATATCTCGTCAAGGTCAACGGCGCCGAGCTCGCGCCCGAAGACAGCGCCGCGCTCCAGTCGATCACCGTCGATCTGCGCCGAAACGCCCCCGGCAGCGCGCAGCTTCAGTTCAACAACAACGCCAACGCCGATGAGCAGGGCAAGCGCCGCGGCCGCTACGACACCCACGACATGCTCGAGCTCGGCAGCCTGGTCGAGGTCCACTTGGGCTACGAGTCCGAGGGCGAGGGGAAGACCAAGATCTTCGAGGGCGAGATCGTCGGCACCGCCCAGCGCATCGTCGAGGACGGCCCCCGCAGCTTCGTGGTCCACGCCTTCGACTTCCTGCACCGGCTCACGCGGGGGCGAAAGACCCGCACCTTCCTCGACCAGAAGTTCTCAGACATCGTCACCACCGTCGGCCGCGACTGGGGCCTGACGGTCGATCCCGAGGACACGGCGTTTCTGCGCGACTATGTGATCCAGCACAACCAGACCGATCTCGACTTCGCCCGGGGCATCGCCGGATGGCTCGACTTCGATCTCCACATCCGCCACCTCGAGGACGGCAAGAAGCTCCGCTTCCGCGCCCCCGACGTCGCCAGCGACCCGGTGGTCGTGGCGGCCTACGAGAAGCCCGACGTCCCCAAGGAGAGCTATCTGCGCAAGTTCGATGGCCGGCAGTCGATGGCCCGCGTCGTCAGCGAGGTCATCGTCCGCGGCTGGGACCCCACCCAGAAGCGCGAGATCATCGGCACGGCGTCGGCGGCCCAACTCTACGACGCCATGGGCGACACCGCCTCCGGCATCGACGAGGTCACCGAGAAGTGGGGCGAGCCCGACCGCCAGCTCGTCGACTACAAGGTCTTCAGCCAGGAAGAGGCCGACCGAATCGCCCGCACCAAGCTCAACGAGTACACCCGCACCTTCATCCGCGCCGACGTCGAGATCCAGGGCCACCCCAAGGTCCACCCCGGCTCCAACGTCGAGCTGAAGATGATCGGCAAGCGCTACTCCGGGAAGTACTTCGTCGAGACCGTCACCCACCGCTTCACCTCCAAGGTCGACGTAGGCGAGGGCTACACCACCCGCTTCACCGGCGCCCGCTGCGGCTGGTAGCACCTCCTCCCCACCACCCGCCCCCCCGCTCGTCCAGGCCGCCGAGCGGCTTCCCGCGGTTGGTCCCGCCCCGTTTCTCCAGACAGTTGAGTTAAGCGGCCAGGGCCGCTTCCTGGTTGAAC
>CAYOBQ010000066.1:0-42564 GCA_964402225.1 uncultured Nannocystaceae bacterium
CGCCGAAATCGGTTGGCGGGCGCGTGCAGCGCGCCGCGTCGCGACTCTGCCGCGGGACCCCGACCAACGCCTCCCCTGGGCCATGGTGGCGTAGCGAACCGCAGCAGGCCCTCGATGCGGTCAAAGCTGTGATCCCCTCCCTGCACGGTAGGAACCCTACCGCCCCGGGCTACTCGCTGTCGCCGCTGGTATCACCGGCGTCACCCGCATCCGAGGCCCCGCCGCCATCCGAGACATCGGCGTCCGCGTCGGCGGCGTCCCCGCCAGCGTCGAGGAGCCCAGCGTCGAGGAACCCCGCGTCGGAGCCCCCCGCGTCGAGGCCCCCCGCGTCGAGGCCCCCCGCGTCGAGGCCCCCCGCGTCGAGGAGCCCCGCGTCGGAGACCGCCGCGTCCGGCTCGACCGCTCCGTCGGGCGCCGGCGCGGCGTCCGGCTCCATGGCACCGAAGTCCGCCTCGACCGAGGCATCCATCGCCGCGTTGCCGCCCATTCCGCCGGCCCCGCCCATTCCGCCGGCCCCGGCGTCGGACCACACGCCGCCGTCGGGGGCGGTCCCCGCCTTCCCCGGCTCGGACGTCAGCCCGCAGCCGCACAACAACACCAGGAGGGCCCACCGCACACGGGCACCATCACCGACGGAGGGGGACCAACGCAAACGGCTACGACGATCGTCGCTGACTCATCTTCCGAAAGCCGCGGACCAGCGCGTCGACCAACCCGGCAAAGTGATCCCGCTTGCGGGCGTCGATCCAGTCCGGGTGGTTCTGCTGATGGGCGCAGTCGGCGTAGATCAGCGCGATGGAGGTGCCCCCGACGACGACCGGGAACAGCGCCATCGCCGGCGCGCCGATGCCCTCCACATACCAGCGCGGGAGCCGCCCGCGCACCGACGGCAGGCGCGCGTCCGGGATCGTGAGCGCCTCACCCGTGCTCAACGCCTCGCGGAAGAGATCGTCGGGGCCGTCCACCGAGAAGTCCATGGCGCGGATGGCGTCAGAGGCCTCCTCACCAAAGCCGAGCCGACCCGTCATGCGCCCGTTCGAAAAGGAGCGCAGACAGAAGAGGACCCGGGTGAAGCTCGCGCCGCGATACATCGCCTCGAGCACCATCGCCGCCACCTCCTCCAGTGGATCGCCGCGATCGACGGCCGCCCGGATCTCCGGGAGCGCCTGGGTCAGGCTGCTGAGCTCGGCTGGGGCCGCAGGCGCCGGACCCGCTGGCACGTGCGCCGCCAGCCCCCGCAGGACTCGCGCGTCTCCGGGGCCCACGCCGAGATCCCGCGCCCGCTCGGCGAGCTGGTCGGCGGCGGCATCCAGCGCGGCGTGGGCCTGCGCCGGCGCGAGGCCGAGGGCCGCGCCGTAGCGACCGACGAGGGCCTCCACGATGGCCGGGCGTCGCCGCGGATCACCGGCGCACTCGTCGACCAGCGCGTTGGAGAGCACCGACAGCGCGTGCATGCGGCCCTCCGGCGTGTCGCATGTCTCGCCTCTGGCCGGACCCATGCTCGCGACGACCGCCGCCGGGAATCCGAGGTGCTCGGCGACCTGCTCGCCGAGCTGACCGAAGGTGAGCCCGACGACTTCGCTGGCGGCTTCGTGCTCGGCGACGCCGCGGGCGCGCATGAGGGCCTGCACCTTGGCGTACTCCGCGGGCAGGTGATGCATCACGACGTGTCGACCGAGGCGACGGAACATGCCGCAGAGGAACGCCTCCTCGGCCTCGACCCCGGGCACCGACGCGGAGAGGTCCCGCGCCACCAGCGCGCTCGCAAACGAGGTGAGCGCGGCGTCCATCATCTCCTCGCGATCGGACCCACGGCGCAGGTGCTCCCAGAAGCCGAGGCTGAGGGCGGCGCGCCGCACCTGCTCGATGCCGAGGATCTTGATCGCGCGGCTGATCGTAGCGACCGGCTTGCGCGTGCGGCGATAGAAGGAGGCGTTGACCAGGCGCAGCAGCTTGTCGCTGACGCCGAAGTCCTGTAGGACCGCCGCCGCCAGGTCGCCGATGGAGACGTCGTCATCGTCGCACAGCGCGTTGATCTGGGCGACGTGGGCGGCGAAGGCCGGGAAGTCGAGCTGGTCGCCGCCGCGACCCAGGAGCGTGCGCAGCGCGGCGGGCCACTCGACCTGCGGCTGGGTCTGCCCCGTCGTCCGGTTGGGGTGCGAGTCTCCGACGGCCGGCACCATCGGCGGCGCCGTCGAACGCGAAGGCCAGTCCGGGGCGCGCGTCCAAGGCGCGATCCGCTCGGCGATCTCCCGCATCGAGGCCGGCCGGTCCCGGGGGCGCTTGGCGAGCATCTCGGCGACGACGGCGGCGACGACGTCCGGGACCCTCAGCGCGGGTGAGAACGGGGGCGGCGCGGTCTGCACGTGGTCGGCGAGCAGCCGCTTGACGTCGTCGGTGTCGAAGGGGGGCGCGCCGCTGAGCATCTCGTAGAGGACGATGCCCAACGAGTAGATGTCGCTGCCCGGACCGGCGGCCTCGCCCAGCAGGATCTCAGGGGCGACGACGAGGGGCGTCCCGAAGCGCGCGTCGGCGGGCTCCTCGGCGGACGCCGACGGCTCGATGAGGATGCGGGAGATTCCGAAGTCCAGCACCTTCACGCGCTCCCGCGGGGGCTCGCCCGCGACGATGATGTTCTCCGGCTTGAGGTCGTTGTGGACCACGCCGTGGTCGTGGGCGTCTTGCAGCGCCGCGCAGACCTGGCTGATCAGGGTGCAGGCGCGCTCGACGCCGAGCCCGCGGCCGGCTTGGAGCCTCGCTATCGTGGTCCCGCGCACGTACTCCATCGCAATGTAGAGCTCACCGTCGGCCTCACCGAAGTCATGGATCGTGACGATGTTGGGGTGGTTCAGCCGGCTGGCGGCCTCGGCCTCACGCCGGAACCGGCGCGGCAGGTCCTCGGTGATCTCGAAGCGGGGACGCAGGATCTTGAGGGCCACGGGGCGGCGCACGGCGAGCTGCTCGGCCAGATAGACATCCGCCATCCCACCCTCGCCGATGTGGTCGAGGATACGGTAGCGGCCGTCGAGCAGCTCGCCTACGAGATCGCGTCCGCTCGCGCTCACTGCGCGACGAGGCCGTCGTCCCAGGTCCAGCCCGACGACAAGAAGCCGGCGGCCCGGCCGCCCTGTTGAGACCACACGAGGAAATCGGGGAGCACGCCGCGAGAAGAGAACGGCACCACGCGGTAGAGCAGCCCCTCCTCGCCGAAGCTCGTAGAGAGCACCGCCGACAGGCCGCCCTCCTCGGGGAAGACGACCATCACCGCCGACAGCGGGAAGCGACGCTCGCCCACGCGCACCTCGTTGTCGTCCCAATCGAGGGGCCAGCCACGCGCCGCGATCAAGCTCGACGCGCCTCCGAGGTGCACCAGGTTGTAGGCCCGCGAGAGCTCGGGCGTGAGGTGCGACCGCGGCAACGCGCACGCGTGGCCGTTGCCGTAGATGTACCACTGCGAGGTGTAGTAGGCCGCCACCGCCGCCAGCGCTGGCTCGTCGTCGGGGTAGACGTAGCAAAAGGGACGATAGAAGACCTCGTTGAAGGGTCCGTTCTGACCCGGGCGCTTCCCGTCGACCGGACCGATCTCGAGGGGGCCATCGGGCAACTCGAACTCGGCGTCGTCCACCACCGCTCGGGTGACGCCCTTCGCACGGAGGGCCGCTCCGTCGAGCACCATGCTGCGCACGTTCTCGGTGTCGAGGACCACCGCGTCCTCCATCGGCATCGAGTGGAGGTAGAGGTCCTCGAGGGGCGTGTGCGCAGACCGCAGGCTCACATAGGAGTGGCGGGCGCTGACCTGCACGCCCGGGGAGCGGAAGTCGAACTCGAGCTCGGTGGGATCGAGCGTGTGGCCGTCCATGAACTCGAAGAGCTCCGGCCAGTCGACGCAGTCCGCCCCGAGGGCGCGATCTCCGTCCCACCAATGCCCCGCACCGGGCTCCTCATGGTAGACGATGTCGTCGGTGATCGTCTGGAGCGTGGCGAAGTTGTCGCGGCCCTCACGGACCGGGACGTTGTCGTCGGCGCTCCCGTGGATGATGTAGACGCCCCTCCGCGCGAGGTTCTCCACGTAGTTGATGGTGTCGCTCGATGCCGCGGCCCGTGCGAAGACGCCGGACGGGCGCCTCGCGCCGGTGTAGCTGTAGAAGCTCATCCAGCCGGCGCTCGGCCCCGCGGTCGCGAACCGACCCGGGTGCAGCGCCCCGAACTGCCAGGTGCCGTGGCCACCCATCGAGTGCCCCGTGACGTAGACGCGCGTCGGATCGATGCGGAAGGCGTTCGTCGCGTCGTCGAGGCTATTGAGCCCCTGGAGCTGGCCCCAGACCTCCCAGTCGAAGCCGAAGCGGCGCCGATTCGTCGGGGCGATGACATAGGCCCAGTCGTGCTTCGAGTAGGCGCGCGCCTGGCCGAGCGCGAAGACGCCGGCGCCGTGGAGCGAGAGGACCAGGCCGTAGTCGCGCTGCGGTTCGACGTCGGCGGGCGCCTGCACGCCGTAGACCTGAACGGAGTGGTCCACCGGTGAGCGGTAGCTGCGCATGTAGGGCACCTCCGCCGCCACGACCGTGAGTTCGTGCGTTCGCTCGTAGCTCCACTCCAGGCCGCGGGCCTCGACACGGAGCCGCACGGGGACGACCTGCTCCGCCTCGAGGAAGGCCGCCTTGGGCTCGAGGACGAACCCGATCTGAGTCGTACTGAAGGGTCCCAGGGATGGGTACGTCACGGCCGTCTCGCGGAAGTGCTCGCTGTCGACCACCTTGGCGGTGAGCTCGCGCAGCGCGCCCCCCGTCAGGTTCGAGATCGGCACCCCGAGGTGCTGCGGCTCTCCCTCACCGACGCGCAGGTCGGGACGCGAGATGTCGCCGAAGTTGAAGAGCACCTCGTCGGTCGTCGACCAGATGCGCGCCTCCGGCGGACTCCGGCGCCCACCCACGCCGCGGACGGCGACCAGGTTCGCTCCCGGCTGGACCGCCAGGGGCACCAGGTGGCGGCGGGAGTGGTAGACGTCGCCGGGCTGGAGCCAGCCGTTGGTGTACACGCCGGCGGTGGTCTCGGTGCGGGCGAAGAGGTGGACGCCCGCCTCGACGGTGGGCTGCGTGACGGCCCACACGAGCCCCGACCGGTAGGCGCCCCACTGGCCGTTCTCGTCCTGCTCGCGGGCTTCCCAGTTGACGCCGTTGAGGTCGAGCCCCTCGGTGGGCGGCCCGAAGCGGCCGTGCTCGATCGCGTACTGGATCGGGTCACCGTCGGCCCCGTTGGCCCAGCCGACGAGCCAATCGGACACCAGCGGCGTGGGCTCGACGGGCGCCGCGGTGGGCGGCGCCTCCCACGGCGCCTCGGCGTCGGGGGCGGCGTCCGACGACTCGATCGCCGCGTCAGCCTCCACGGCGTCGGGGGCGACTGCCTGGTCGGAGGGCTCACCGACATCGACGGCCGCCCCCGCGTCCGGCGGCGGGGCGGGCGCGGTCGACTCCTTCTCACAGCCAACGACGAAGAAGAGCGCCAGAAACCACGAGCTTCGAGACGACATCGAGACCCCGAGTCTTGCCCGCGCATCATACCTTCTGGAGCGGTTCCGCGGCACGCTCGTTTCAGCACCTTCGTTTGCTTCTCTTTGCTCCAATAGTTATCTTTGTAGCGCTGTCTACTTGCCAGGTGAGGCGATGCGCGCGAAGACCCGGATCAACCGAGTGACGATGTTCCGCAACGGCGCCCTCGTGGTGCGGCGCGGGCGGGCTCCGGCGGGCGCCGTCGAGGTAGACGATCTGCCGCCTATCTACGACCGCGAGTCGCTCCGGGTGCAATCGGTCGCCGGCCGCGTGGGGGCGCTGCGCGACGTCGATGGCTCGGGGCTCGCCTTCGAGCTCTCTGAGGTCGATCGACCGGTGGACTTCGAGGTCGAGTATTTCGTGGAGGCGGTGCGCTGGGCCCCGACGATTGTCGGAGACGCCCTGCTGGTCGCCCAGGCCACCGGTGAGGACTGGAGCGCCGCCCAGCTTCGGGCGGTGAGCGTCGATCGCCCCCCGGAGCTACGAACTGCGCGCAACAGCCCCTCCCGGCACGAGCCGCAGTTTGCCGCCTTCCCCGCCGACGCGCCGCACGATCCCTGGGCCTTCACGGCGCCCCGGCCGACCACGCCGGATCCGAAGCGGCGGAGGGTGAAGAACGCCGCCCTGAAGCTGGCGTGCGCCCGCCTGCCCGCGGCGGTCTCGATCGTCGCCGGCGACCGCCATCTGGTGCTGGTGGGCTTCTGCACCATCCCGGGGGACGGCCGCTGGCACGAGGTCGGGGTCATCGACGAGACCGCCCACGTGACCGGACGACACGAGTGCGCCTCCGTCGTGGAGCGACCCGCCGCCCCGCCTGCGCCCCCCCCGAACTTCGCCCGCAACACCCTCCCGCTTCCACGAATCGTGCCCCCCAGACCGACCCCCGCGCCGGAGGATCGTTGGCACGTGGAGCTCGACGTGCCGAACGACCGCGTGCTGCCGGACCCGGAGCGCGTCCCGGTCTTCGACCCGACGGTCGGGCTGGTCGTCGTCCCGCGTCACACGTTGGTCGGGCGCCGGCGGACCGGAAAGCTCGCACGGGTGGCGCGCGCCAACGCCTGATCGCGTATCCTCGCGCCATGCTCAAGCCCCTGCTCGCCGCGGCGCTGCTCGTGTCCCCCGCCCTCGCGCGCTCACCGATCCGCCCCGCCGCGAGCTGGTCGGCGGCGCAGGCGACCGGGGCGCCCAACGTCCCGCGGGCGGGGGATCACGTCAGCGCCTGGGCCTCGCAGGCGGCCAACGGCGGAATCGAGTGGCTCGATCTGAGCTACGCCAAGGCGGTGAAGATCGCCAAGGTCCGCATCCGTGAGACGTACAACCCCGGCGCCGTGACCCGCGTCACCGCGTTCGTCGACGGCGGAGAGGTGACGGTCTGGGAGGGACGAGACCGCACGCGCAAGGCCCCCGCTTTCCTCGAGATCAAGCCCTCGGCCTCGGTGAAGAGCGATCGGGTGCGGGTCTACCTCGACACCCGCAAGGTCGCCGGGTGGAACGAGATCGACGCGGTCGAGTTGGTGGGCGCCGACGGACGCGGCCAGTGGGCGCGCGGCGCCGCCGCGAGCAGCAGCTACGGACAGGCGATGGGCCTGGCGAACCTGTTGGACGAGGTCGTCGGCCGCGATGTGTCGATCCGCATGGTCCACACCTGGGTCGCGACGGGTCGAGTGACCGATGTTCGCGGTGACTGGATTCGCCTCGAGGTGCAGGGACGGACGCGGCTCGTGAATCGGGCCCACGTGGTGGACATCGAGTTCAAGTAGCGGCGCTGAGCAGATCGGCGGCCTTCTCCCCGATCATGATGGCCGCGGCGTTGGTGTTGCCGCCCGGCACCGAGGGCATGATCGACGCGTCTGCTACGCGCAGGCCCTCGATCCCGCGAACCCGCAGCCTGGGGTCGACCACCGCGCGGTCGTCGACCCCCATCCGGCAGGTGCCGACCGGGTGGTACACCGTGTGGACCCGGTTGGGCAGCTCCTCGAGCAGGGCCGCCTTCGAGAAGAAGCCGGGGCCCGGCTCGAGCTCCCCCGACAGCTCCCGGGCGAGCAACGGGCTGGCCATGACCTCGCGCACCAGCTCTATGCCGCGGACCAGGAGCTCGGTGTCGGCGGGGTCCTCCAGGAAGTGCGGATCGATGATCGGGTGGTCCTCCGGATCAGCCGACGCGAGGTGAAGCGCCCCTCGGCTCTTGGGATAGATCAACGTGGGGAGCACGGTCAGCGCCGGGCGGGTGTCGACGGCGGGGCGTCCGCCAGCGTCCTGGTTGGGCGCGGGGTAGGCCCACGGGAGGCTGTGCAGTTGGAGATCGGGGACCGGCTCCGAGGCGTTGGTCTTCACGAAGGCCATCGCCTCGAAGACCGTCTTGCCGAACCAGGTCCCCCCACGCAGCAGCTCCTTGAGCATCCCGCCCAGAAAGTGGGCCGCGGTGCCGCGATGTCCGCCGTTCGGGGCGAGGAAGACCAACGGGAAGAAGAGATGGTCATGCAGGTTCCGCCCCACCGGCAGCTCGGCGACGACATCGATGCCCAACGCCCGCAGCTCGCCTGGGGGACCGACGCCGGAGAGGAGTAGTGTCTGGGCGGAGCCGACCACCCCGCCGCAGAGGACGACCTCACGCCGCGCCCGCACCGTCTCCCCGCGACCCCCACGGCTGAGCTCGACACCGGTGGCCCGGCGGCCGGAGATGACGACACGGCGCACGTGAACGTTGAGCTCGAGGGAGAGGTTCTCGCGAGCCGCGGCGGGGCGGATGTAGCCCTCGGAGGTGCTGTAGCGCAGGCCTCCGGCGGCGGACATCTGGGTCCAGCCCGAGCCGTGCTGCTCAGCGCCGTTGTAGTCGTCGGTGAGCGGGCAGCGGCAGACATCGGCCACCGCCTCCCTGAACGCGACGGAGGCGGGGGAGCACTCCGCCTGGGTCGTCACGCGGATTGGTCCCCCCGTCCCGCGCAGCTCGGAGGCGCCCCCATCGTAGTCCTCGAGGCGCTTGAACAGCGGCAGCAGCTCGTCGAAGGACCACCCGGCGCAGCCCTCGGCGGCCCAGTCGTCGTAGTTCTTGCGGTTGCCGCGGACGAAGACCATCCCGTTGATGGCGCTCGACCCACCCAGCGCCTTTCCGCGCGCGTAGGGAATGCGCCGCGCCAACGTCTCGCCTCGTGGCGCCGTGTAGTACCCCCAGTCGAACTTCTTCTTCACCTGCGGGACGGTGTGGATGATCGAGACCATCCCCGGCCGCCGACAGAACGCGGACGCGTCGCTTCGACCCGCCTCCAACAAGAGCACCGACACGTCGGGGTCCTCCGAGAGCCGGCTCGCGACCACACAACCGGCGGAGCCAGCGCCCACGACGATGTAGTCGTACTCACGCAAGATAGAACACGTTCTAGCACGGAGATCGCGCGAGTTGAAAGCGACCCACCCAATCCCTATCTTCCCGCCCATGCGATTGAACTGTCTTGCCGCGTTGCCCCTGCTCCTCGTCGCGTGTGACGACACGGGGGGCGCCTCGGAGCCGCGCGACGTCCCCCCCGCCGACGCGGGGCGCCAGGTGCGCGACGGCGAAGCCGCCGATGTCGGCGCCGACCTCCGCATCCTCGATCAGGGTCCGCTCCCAGACGTCGGAGCCGACGCCGGCGAAGGCCCCGCGGACTTTCTGCCCGAGGTCGACGGGGCCCCTCGAGACCCCCGGTGCGGTGTGGTGCGCGACCCCGGCGAGCAGGCACCGTTGGATCTCGAGCCCCGATGCCGGAACGGGGGCCCCTTGCGGATCCGGGACATCCGCGACCAGCGCTGCCCAGACTACGAACCGCTCCCGGACCGCGTCCCGGGCGGACGGGAGGTCTTCCTCCAAGAGGCCGTCGTGACCGCCGTCTTCGAGAACAACTTCGTGGTTCAGGACCCGGAGGGCGGAGCCTGGGCGTCGATGTGGGTCTTCAACCAGCCGTTCCTCGACGTCGAGCAGCTCCGGCCCGGGACCCGCGTGCGGCTGCGCGGGGAGGTCATCGAGTTCTTCACGCTCACCGAGCTCGTCCCCCAGCGCCCCGACGGCATCGAGATCATTCGCCAGGGCGATCCACCCACCCCGATCCTGGTCGCCGATCCGACCCGCATCGCCGACGGCGGGGACCTCGCCGAGCCGCTGGAGTCTGCGCTGCTCGAGCTGCGCGATCTCCAGGTCGCCGAGACGGCGCCGGATTGCCCGTCGGACTTCGGGATGTTCACCGCCACCGGCGACCTGCGCGTCGGCGACGAGGCGGAGCACGGATACGAGGCGAAGCGAGGGGACGTGCTGCCACGTCTGGTGGGCGTGCTGCACTTCAGCTTCGAGCACTTCAAGCTCTATCCCCGCGGCCCCGAGGACCTCGAGAGCGTTTGGTGCGGCGGGGTGCCGGACAAATGCGAGGCAGAAGAGTGCCCGGTGCCCATCGACGAGCCCGAGTCCGGCGCGCTCGTCGTCTCGGAGCTTCAGATCAACCCACGGGGCGACGACCGCCTGGCGGAGTACATCGAGATTTACAACGCCAGCGCCGATCCGCTGGATGTCGACGGCTGGTGGCTCCAGGACTGTGCCGGTCATCGCGCGCCCCTCACCGGTTCCATCCCGGCCCGCACCTACTACGTGCTGGCCGCCGATCTCGACCGACGCGAGAACGGAGGCGTCGACGCCGACGCGGACATGGGTGATCTCTTCCTACCCAACGGCTTCGGCTCGGTTCTGGTCTTCGACGAGCACGCCGCCCTGGTCGACCAGGTGCGCTACGCCCCCGGCGACGACGGCTGGCCGCGCCGCCGGACCGGGGTGGCCATCGAGTTGGTCGAGCTTGTCGCCGACAACCGAGACGGCCGCAACTGGAGCCTGGCGCGACGCGAGTACGGCCCCGGCGGCGACGGCACCCCGGGTCGACCCTATCGAAACTGAGCTCGCCGCATAATTCGCTCCAGTCCGGTGCCAAAGCGACGATTACAAGGGCCATGGGTCTCCGCGTCTCGCTACCGCTCTGTCTCGCGCTCGCGTGCACGACCCCCCAGCGACCGCCGAAGCCTCCGCCCGCCACGACGCTCCTCGGACAGCGGGCGATCCACGGCGCCCATCACCGCTTCGACCCCGGCGCGACGCTGCGGGTGCACGTGGCCGAGGCAGGTCGGTGGCGGTTGGAGATCGACGGCCAACCCATCGGGAGCCGGCGCGAAGAGCGGGCGGGCGCCGTCGTGCTCTCGGCGCCCGCCCAGGGGGGGCGGCTGACGTTGCGCGGGCCGGACGGCGAGGTCGCCGGCTGGCAGGTTCGGGTCGCCCCTGCCCCGGACAGCTTCCACCCGGCGGCTGTCGCCGCGCGCAAAGCCGGCCGACTGGATGAAGCCCTCGCGAGTCTCCGACTCGAGGGGGTCGGGGGCGAAGCGCGCCTCTGGGGCGAGGTCGAGGTGGGGCGCGTCCATCACCGCAAGGGCGACCTCGACGAAGCCATCGTCGCATGGAAGCGGGCCGCCGAGACCGCCGACGCCCTCGGCGTCGCGAGCGAGGCCGCGTCCCGCTGGCGCGCCATCGCCTTCATCCTGTTCTGGCGAGGCGATCTCGACGAGATGGTCCCCTATCTGGACCGCGCCGCGGCCCGTAGCCGAGCGCTGTCAGACGTCGTGGGCACGCTCCGCGTCAACTACTTGCGCGGGGTCCACGCCTGGAAGCTGGGGGCCCTGCGGCAGGCTCGCCTGACGCTGACCGACGCGATGAAGACGGCCGAATCGTACGGGTTGGCCGACGAAGCCCGCGTGCCCGGGGTCGTGCTCACGTCCGTGTTGGGGACCGTCGGGCGTCACGCGGAGGCCCGGCGGCTGGTCGAAGGCCCGCTCGCGAGGTACCTGCCCGAGGGCGACTCGAGGCGCGCCATCTGGCTGACGGCCCACGCCTGGGTGCTGCTCGTCGAAGCCGCACGCCGCGACGGCGGAGACCTGGGACACTGCGGCAGAGTCGCGACGCGGCGCGCTGCGCGGGCACCCACATCGCTTGGTCGCTCGGCCTGCCGCAGTGTCCTCGGGCGGGCCGAGCGGATGCTGGAGTCGGCCTACCGGACCTACATCGCCCAGGGCGACCAGCCGCGCGCCGACAACGTGGCGGTGAACCGAGCCTGGGCCGCGCTGCTCCGCGGCGACCCGAGCGCCGCCGCGGCTCGCGCGGCGGAGGCTTCGGACCAGCGCGGCCTCGCGCGCCTGCTTCGACTCCTGATCAAGGCGGAGTTGGCCGCCGCCGACCACCGAGAGGCCGAAGCCAAGGCTCGCTACACCACGCTGCTCGAGGCCGCGCTGGCCGAGGATGCACGGGAGTACATCTGGCGGGCGCTGCTCGGACGGGCGAGGAGCCAACCCGACTCCGCCGCCGCGATCGCCGACTATCTGGCTGGCCTCGACGCCGTCGAACGCGCCGCGCGGAGCCTGGGCGTTCGCGCCGACGCTGCGCCGTTCTTCGCCGACCGCCGGGCGCTGGTCGACGAGGCCGTGGCGATGTTGATCGAGCGGAGGCTGACGAGCCGCGCCTTCGAGGTCGCCGAGCGAGGCCGCGCGCGCGTCCTGAACTCCCTGGAACGCCGCCTCGCCGTCGAGCGACTGAGCGATGCTCAACGAGTGACATGGCGACGCCACGTCGCCACCTTCACGCGCGCACGCGTCGCCCTCGAGGCCCTCGAGGACGACGACGCCATGACGTGGCGCAGTGAGGACCGCGCGCGGCTTGGCCGGGACCGCGAGAGGCTCCAGGCGGCGCGCGCACGGTCCTTCGACGCCGCCTACGCCTGGCTCGCCGAGCAGGTACCACGACCGCCGCGGGCGACCTCCGGCGCCGTGATGTCGGCGCTCGGAGAGCGGGACCTGCTCCTCGCCGCCACGCCCGCCGGGATCTTCGCCGTGCGAAGCACAGGCATCACCTGGCACACGCATCCGCCGCCACTCCGCCCACCCGGCTCGCCCCCCCTCGGCCTGCTCTACCTCGTGGGCTTCGACGGCGATTGGTCAGATAAACAGACCACTTTGTTTGATTATCAGACCAATTCTGGCGACGCCGCGGCCCTCGGAGAGGCGAGGCACTTGCCGGACGCTTCCTTCTTGCTACGCGATGGGGTCCCCACACCAGGGCCCGCGCTGGTCGCCGGCGATCCGACCCGGGACCTCCCCGGGGCACGGGCAGAGGCTCGCCGCTTCTCCGGCGCTGGTGACACGCTGCTGTTGGGGGACAAGGTCACCCGCGAGGCGCTGCTCGGCGGCCTGGCTGGTGCGCGACGGTTCCACTTCGCGGGCCATGGCGCCCTCCGCCCGGGAGATCCGTGGGACGCCCACCTCGCGCTGGCCGGTGGCGAGCGGCTGACCCTGGAGGATGTCCTCCTCGCACGCCCCCGGGTGGGCCTGGTGGTGCTCAGCGGGTGCCGGACCGGCGCCGCCACCGATCTCGGCGGCGAGCGGGTGGGCCTGCCGGAGGCCTTCCTGGCCGCTGGCGCCCGGGCCGTCCTGGCGACCCGACGCGACATCGGAGAGGCCGAAGCGCGCCGCTTCATCGACCGGTTCTACGCCTCGGCCAATATCGAAGAAGACCCCGGCGCGGCCTTCACCGCCGCCGTCCGCGCCTCGATCCGAGCCGGTGACGACGTGTGGAGAGCCTTCCGACTCTGGGGTCGCGGATGAAAAGTTCGGAAAGCCGGAAAGAAACCCGTCTCCCCCTACGTAGCCAATGCCACGACAGCTCGATGTCAAGGAGGACTCGATGAACTCGACGCGGACCCCACTTCTCCTCGCACTGCTCTCCGCCCCGACCGTCAGCACGGCCCAGGTCTGTGGCCAGCACGACGAGGGGCCGGCTCAGCTCGTGCCCCAATGCGCCCCCCCCGCGGCGACGCTGCTGAGGGGCGATGACCAGCGAGCGCCGTACGGCTGTGGGGAGGCCCGCGTCCTCTTCGTCGATGTCCCAACCTGGATGCCGGCTCCTTCCGAGTACCCGACCTCCGGCGTCGGCGGCCACCTCTCCGACCGCCTCGTGGCCGAGGTCGGCTACCAGATCGACACCGACTGGTTCTGCCCCGAGGGCGCGTGCGGCGAAGCGTGCCGCGACGACCTCGCCAACGCCGGTGTCGACGCCGAGGTCGACGCCGTCCTGCCGCGGCGCCCTGCCAACGGGCTACGCGGCGACGGGCATCTCCGGTTCTGGCGCCTGCGCTTCGTTCGCGGTGGCGGCGGATACCTCGCCCTCGACCCCTGGGCGCATTGCGAGGCCCTCGACCGCGTCCGCACCGCCGTGACGGGGCTCTTGACCGACTACGGGGTCCACCCGGCGGACGTCGACGAGGTCCGAGTCGGGCGCGAGGCCTGCTCCGTCAAGCCCATGGCGACGCCGACGGATTGGCACGCCGAGCGCATCGGCACGAAGGCGCCGCCCGCCCCGTTCGGCGTCAACTGGGCCGACCGCCCTCACCTGGCGTTGGTCGACACGGGCCTTGAGCCGGCCCTCGAAGCCGCCCTCGATGTCCAGGCTCGGGACTACGTCGGTCAGGTCCCCGAGCCGAGCGATCCGGCGACCCACCACCACGGCGCCGCGATGGCCGATCTGGTCCGTCAGGTCGCCCCTCCGGCGGCGGCCCGCGTCAGCGCCTTCCGCGTGATGGACGGCGGCGGGGTGGGCGTCGTCGGCCACGTCGCCCGCGCCGTCGACAGCGCGGTGCACGACGACGCCGACCCCCTCGTCGTCAACCTCAGCCTCGGCTGGCTCCCGGAATACGAGCGGCGCCGCACGGTCTACGGTGACGCCTGCCAGACCCGCGAGGACGGCGTCGGCGAGGCGCTGCGCTACGTCCTCGCGACGGCGCGAGAGGCCGACGATCGCCAGCGCCCTGTCCTGGTCGTCTCCGCCGCCGGCAACCGCCCCTTGAGCGGCGAGAAGCCGGAGTTTCACGACGTACAGACCCAGGCGCCCTACGACGCGTGCACCACCGGATGGTGGGATGTCGGGCGCCCGGCGATGTTGATGCCCGCGGAGTGGAGCCGCACCGTGCCCTGCACGGGCAACGACCCGCTGACGCTGGCGGTGGGGGCCGTCGACAACCGGGACCTGCCGACCGCCGTCTCGATCCCCGAAGCCGAGACAGAGCCGGCGCTCGTGGCCCCCGGCGAGCACGTCTACGCCGCGTCGGGCGCGAGCGGCGGCGCCTCACCGATGTTCACCGGCACCTCCGTCGCGAGCGCCCTGACGGCCGCGTCCGCCGCCCGGGCCCTGGCCCGCCTCGTCGAGCGCTGGAGCGCCGACCCCTGGCTCACGCGGATCGCCGGCAAGCACATCCCGGCCTTGCTCTACCTCACTGGGGTCGACGTCGGGCGCCAGACCCACGGCTGGGTGCCAGTGCGCCGGCTGCACGCGGGCCGCCTGGACCAGCTCTTGAGCTGCGGCGATCTCGACGCGGTCCTGAGCTGCGTCGATTGGGTCGCAGACTTCGGGCACCAGGCGTTGTTGACGGACTGCGGCGGCCTCCTCGAGCTGTGCGGGATCGGGGCGGTGGCGGCGGATCCCGACGAGCCCGACGGTGACACGCCGGGCGGCGCTGGCGGCGCTCCGATCTGCGGCGCGTCCACGCCCGGCACCAGCGACGAGGCCTGCGGGCACTGGCTCGACTGCGTCGACAACACAATGGAGGTCTTCTTCGGACCCGCCGCGGCGTCCGGGAACGCCGATCGCGCCCCGCGCAGCGAGCTCGCCGGCGTGGGACCGCAGCCGACCGACCCGATGTGCCCCGACTGCCAGCTCGAGCAAGTGGGGGCCAAGTGGGCCGTCCACGCCCGGTTCAACTCCAAGATGCCCGGCAACACCCAGATCGAGAACCCCTACCTGCTGCTCACGTTGAACAAGGCGGGCACCAGCAAGAGGTACATCCCCCTCGCCGCCCCGAACGACGCGAAGTACTTCGCGCCCGGCCAGAAGGTCGCCTTCACCGGGCTCTCGCTGCCGTCCTTCGTCAAGGCGCAGCTCCTGGTGACGGTGGAGCAGTCCGGCAAGTTCAAGGCCTGGGACGTTTCACCGCTGTGGACGAAGTGGTAGTGCAGAGACGATGTCCACCACCGACGCCGAGATCGACGCGCTGCTCGCAGGCGGCGGGCACGGTCGCGTAGACGAGCAGCGATTCGTCGACGTCGGCCAGCTCCAGGCGTACCGCCAGGGGCGCCTGAGCCAGCCGGAGTCAGAAGACGTCGAGCGCCTGCTGCTCGAGTCAGAGAAGGCCCGCGACCTCCTGGCGGAGTTGGCGACGCCGGTGCCGGAGGCGGTCGCCGACTGGGCCGCAGCTCAGCTCGCGCCGCGCGCCCCCTCGGCCGCGTCCGCCGGGCGCCGCTGGCCGGCCTATGCGGGCGGCGTCGTCGCCCTGGCCGCCGCGCTCCTCATGTTCGCGCTGTGGCCCGGCGCCGCGGATCTGCCCACCTACCGGCTGGTGGAGTCGGCGGGGGGCATCCAGGAGACCCGCGGCGACCTGAAGACCTCCAAGACCTACGGACCAGACGGCCGAGTTCGGCTGACGGTGGTCCCAAGCGAGGAGCGACCGGGCACTGTGAGCGCGCCGAAGGTCCGGGTCTTCGTCAGCGCCGCGGGGAGCCCACTGCGCGCCGTGACGATGAACGTCACGACTAGAGACGGCGCGGTCCGCCTCGAGGCCGACGCCCGCGACCTCTTCACGAGCCCCGGCGAGAAGCGGGTGTGGGTCGCGCTGGCGGCCGAAGAGGCTCGGCTCGACGCCGCCGGCAAGTCGGCCGCCACGGCACGCTCGATGCCGGGCGTACGTTGGGTCGAGGTCTCGTTGCGCTACCGCGATCCGTGAGCCTCCTCCTCTCGGTCTTCTCGGGGCTGCTCTCGTTCACGGCGGCGACCTCGCCGGACCTGAAGCTGGTCCGCGACGCCCTCGCTGGCGAACAAGCCGCGGTGCGAGCCCTGGTCCGCCGACTGCTCCCGGTGATCCGCGCGGTCGTGGGTCACCGACTGCGACGTCGGGGGGGCCGGGCCGCGGGAGATCTCGACGACTACACACAGGACATCTGGTTGGCGCTGCTGGCCGACGGCGGTCGCCGACTACTCGCCTTCGACCCCGCGCGCGGCGCCTCCTTCGAGGGCTATGTCGGCGTGGTGGCCGAGCGCGAGTTCGCCGACCGGCTTCGCCGCGAGGGCGCCAAGAAGCGCGGCGGCGACCACGCGCAGGTCGACTCCGAGACCCTCGACCGCGTTGCGGGGCAGGGTGGCGACCCGGAGGCCGTCACCGTCGCCCGACGCCAGGCGGAGGCGCTGCGCGCACACCTCGACAGCACCTTGCCGGAGCGGGGTCGCCTGGTGTTCCGCTACCTCTACGTCGATGGACGGGGGGTGGCCGAGGTCGCCGCGACCCTGGGGGTCAAGACGCAGGTGGTCTACAACTGGCAACACCGCATCCGAAAAGAGGCGCGGACGCTGCTCGCGGCGTGACTCACGAACGATCTCGGAGGTAGAAGGGACGCGTGTTCAACCAGTTTCTCAAGCGCCTCGCAGAGGTCGCGCTGCGACCGACGATCGCAAACTCGAGGCTCGTCCGGGTCTTCGTCGTTGTCGGTGTCCTCGGGGTGCTCTCCTCCACCGGGTTCTACTACTTCGAGCGCGCGTCGTGGGCTGAGGAGAACCTGAGCTGGGGGGACAGCATCTGGTGGTCCTTCGCCACGATGACCACCGTCGGCTACGGCGACTACTACCCCAAGACCTGGCAGGGTCGCTGGCTCATCGGCCTCCCGACGATGCTCGTCGGCATCGGCATGCTGGGGTACTTGATCACCGTACTGGCCGCGGCGGTGATCGAGCGACGCACGCGGCTCGTGAAGGGACTCATGCAGTACACGCGCGGTGACCACGTCCTGGTGTGCGAGTACCCCGGAGAGGAGAACCTCCTCCGGGTGGTCGCCGAGATTCGGGCCGATGAGGCGTGGCGGAGCGTCGCCGTCGTCCTTGTGACCGACACCCTCGAAGAGCTGCCCCCCGCCCTCACCCGGCTGGGGGTCCACTTCGTCCGCGGCAACCCCGCCCGTGACGCGGCGTTGCGCAAGGCGGGTGCGCCGTCGGCGCGGACCGCCCTGATCTTCGTCACCGGCCCCCACGACGACGCGGCGGACCACCGGACGCTGGCGATCCTGACGCGCCTGCACGGCATCCAACCTGGCCTCTTCGTGGCCGTCGAGGTGGCCTGCGAGGCCAACGAGCCCATGCTGCGCAGCGCAGGGGCGTCGGAGATCGTGGGCTCGGGGCGGATCTCCTCGCACCTGATGGTCCAGGGCATGCAAGACCCCGGTATCAACGACGTCGTCGTCCAGCTCCTCTCGAGCGGCGGTGAACACCAGCTCTACATCGACGAGGTCACCGGCTTCGACGGCACCTTCGGTGAGCTCTGCGACCGGCTCGGCAAGAGCGATGTCTTCCCGATCGGCTTGATGACTAACGGCGAGAGCATGTTGTGTCCCAAGTCGGACACCCCCGTCACGCGAGGGCACCGGGTCGTCTTCCTGGGCCGCCGTCGACGGCTCGAAGTCTGAGCCCCCCGGATTTTTTCAAACTCGAACCCAGCGACACCGTTCAGCTTTTCTGGATTCATCCGCCCCATGGGGAATATCACCTCGCTGGGCCCGCCGATCTGCTGTACATTTCTACTGCTTATTTTTGCCACGCGTAGGTGTGGCCTATTTGAACGTCGCTGGACGGGAGTCGTGAGATGTCGAAGTTCACCGCAACGCTGGCCGCCTTGGCCTTCTTCATTCCGGCGATCGCCTCCGCCGGTGCCATGATGCCGAGCGCGGCTGATTGCACCGCGATGGGCCTGAATGTCATCGACCACTCCGCCGCGAGCAGCGGGCAGTTCATCCGCGGCACCCGCGGCGCCGACTGCATCATCGGCAGCGCCTTCGACGACGTCATCCGTGGTCGCGGTGGCAACGACATCATCCTCGGCGGCGACGGCGACGACATGATCCGCGCGGGCCGCGGTGACGACATCGTCTGGGGCGGCATGGGTGACGACAACATCCGCGGCGGCTCCGGCGCCGACACCCTCAACGGCGGCGGCGGCAACGACGACCTGCGGGGGAACCGTGGCGATGACCACATCGACGGCGGCGCTGGCGACGACACCCTCCGGGGTGGCTCGGGCGACGACGCGCTGACCGGCAACGACGGGAACGACCGCTACCGTGGCGGTCGCGGCAGCGACGGCTGTGACGGCGACAACTTCGCCTTCTCCGGCCGCGCGGCGCCGCGCGGCTGCCGTAGCCGCCGCAACGACCTCCACCACCCCATGCTCAACGCCATGATCAGCAGCACCAACGACCGCGCCAACGCGATGCTCCTCAACGGCGTCACGATCACCGGCGACGTCTACGCCTTCATCTCCGACCCCCACGGGAACCTGACGAAGGTCGAGTTCATCCTCAACGGCCGCAAGGTCTTCCAGGAGATGGGCCAGGAGCACTACGACCTCTGCGGCAGCAACGCTGGCGACAGCATCGCCTACCGCTTCCCGTCCCGCTACGCGGCGGCCGGCAGCAACACGCTCGTCTTCCGCGTGCACTACAGCGACGGCGACACGCACGACTTCGGGACGAGCTTCTTCCGCCGGTAGCAGCTCGCACGCGACGACTCCAGCGGAACCCGCGCCTCTATCGGCGCGGGTTTCGTCTTTTCGAAGCCGAGTTTCTTGCGAAAGATGCGCCCCTTGAAGCAGATCGGTCTCATGCCTCGTCTCGTACACCGACTCGCGCCGCTGCTCGCGCTGATGCTGCTCGCCTGTGGAGGCGGGCAGCCCCAGTCCAACACCACCGAGATCGCCGGTGCGCGCTTCCCGCTCTACCCGATGCTCGACCAGTACAAAGGGGAGGAGCACGGCGGCGGCCACTACGGCACCGTGATCAAGTATCTCGGCGCCGACGAGCGCGCGCGCCACGTGCTTCGAGTCGAAGATGGCAAGCTGGTCGACGAGACGGGAAGGCCCCTCGATCCCCAGCTCGGTGGCGAGGGGCACGAGCGACGCAGCGGCTTCGCCATCTACGTAATGCTCGGCGACGGGACGATCTACGTCTCCTTCGACCACGACCAGGGCAGCTTCCACCACTCGAGCCTCGTCGCGGGTGCGCCGGTCGCTGGCGCGGGCGACATGACGGTCATCGACGGTGACTTGCTCGAGCTGAGCAACTCCAGCGGCCACTACCGGCCGCCCTCGGAGTCCCTCGAGCGCGTCGCGGCGCGCCTCACGGAGTTGGGGGTCGACATGGCCGCCGTGAAGGTCACCCGTGTGGGGGAGAAGGACCGTTGAGGGCGTCACCGATTGTCCTGCCGCTGATGCTGCTCGGCGCCGGCTGCGGCACCGCCGAACCCACCGAGCTGGTCGCCTTTCCCGACGCTCGGCACTACACGACCGACCGCTACCCCGATGTCTACGTCCCAGACGCGGCGCTCCCGCCGGTCCCGGACGTCGGACCCGACGCGTTCGTGCTGCCGGCGTGCGCCGCCGGCGAGGACGCCGGTCCCTGCGAGTCGGACGACGCTGGGCCGCGGGGTCGAGTCACGGTCCAGGAGAGGTTCCGCGAGAGCCGCGCCCAGGGCGCGTTCGAGTTCCGCACCGGCGCCCTCTCCCAACCCGCGGCGCCCCTCGCCGACGACGGCCAGGGCTGCCGGCTCCACAGCACGGCGTGCGCCGCCTGCACTGGGCTGGGCGACCCGGTCTCGCCCGGCACGATCACGGTGCTGGGTCCCGCTGAGCCCTTCGACGTCCTCGATGGCGCCACCGGCAACGGGCTCTCCCCCTCGGACCTGACGGAGCTCTGGAGCCCCGGTGACTCGCTTCAGATCTCGTCGACCGGAGGCGAGTTCGGGCCCTTCTCGGCGATGGACGTCCTGGCCCCGGGAGACTTCATCACGGGCATCCTCGTCGACGATGAGACGCTCGTTCGCGGGGATGGCCTCGTGCTGGGTTGGCCGACCGCGAACAACGCTCCCACCGGCGACGAAGCCGAGGTCGAGATCACCATCCGCCCCGCCAACAGCGCCCTTCGCGTCGTCTGCACGGCGCCGGCGGCGGAGGGCGCGCTGGAGCTGTCTTCGGACGTCTTCGGCTGGATCGCCGCCGAGAACGACGTCGTCGACATCGAGTATCTGTGGCGGGTGACTCGCGAGGTGGAGACCGCCGCCGAGCCCCCCGGACGCGTTCGCATCGTGCTCGAGCACATGACCGTCGCAGAGTCGGTGGTGCTCAGCGACTTCGACGCCCCGGACTGCCCCGCTTCGGCGTGCGATACCGAGCCCGAGCTCGTGGGCGCGATCACCCTGCTCGAGAAGGGCCGCGACGGCGCAGAGACGCTCGAGGTCAGCCTGTTCGACTTCCGAAACGGCGCCCTCCACCGCGACCCAGCACCCCTCGCCGACGACGAAGACGGCTGCACGCTGCACAACACGGACTGCGCCGGGTGCCCCCCATCGGGCGGCTGGTTGTCCCCCGGCGAGGTCACCCTCAGTCGCGCCGAGGGCGACGTCACGTTTCAACCAATGGCCGACGGCGGAGCGACCTTCGCCGGAGGCACCACTGACTTCTGGACGCCGCTACAGGCGGTACGAGTCTCCGCGATGGGCGATGGCTTCGGCGCCTTCGACACCAGCGAGTTTCTGGCCCCCGACGCCTTCATCTTCGTCCTGGCGGACAGCAGCGAGCTCCCGCGCAGCGAGGCGCTCTTCAGTTGGGCGGTCCCCGAGGACGACGAGCTCTTCGACGAGAGCTCCGAGGTCAGCATCACCATTCGCCCACAGAGCAGCGGCCTCCGAGTCGTCTGCAGCACCGACGCCTCCGACGAGGAGTTGCTCGTCCCAGAGAGCGCCTTCACCTGGCTCGCCGGCGAGTCCGAGGTGGTGACGATCGAGTACCGCTGGCGTGTCACCCGCGAGGTCGACGCCGCCAACGGTGGGAAGGTGCAGATCACCCTCGATCATCAGCAGAGCGCACGAACGGTGCTGCTCACCGAGTGAAGAGGTGCCTTGACCGGCCGCTGTCGAAGTGTGGGGGGAACGGAAGGTAGGGAATCTGGGAGCTGCGCGGTCCGGGCGGGCCGCGCAGAGGGGAGCGGAGGGTCTACCAGCGACCGCCGCCGCCACCGCCACCGCCACCGCCACCGCCGCGGGGGGTACGCTCGCGCGCCTCGCTGACGTTCAGTCGACGGCCGTCGAGCTCGTTGCCGTCCATCGACTGGATCGCGTTGTCGGCATCTCCGCCCTGGGCGAAGGTGACGAAACCAAAGCCGCGGGAACGGCCGGTGTCACGGTCGGTGATGACCTTGGCGTCGGTGACCTCACCATACTGCTCGAAGGCAGAGCGGAGGCCGTGGTCGTCTGTTGCCCACGCGAGGCCACCAACGAAAAGCTTCTTTGACATTTTCTTCTTCTCTCTCTGGCGACGCTCTCCGCCGCGCTTTCTCGCTCACATACGGTCCAGACGGACCGCTCAACACGCGCGTACTAAATCGGTCTGCGTTGGTTACGTCAAGCAAATCTACATGCGACGAGACGCTTTCAGGGGCTCAGCGCGAAACAGTAGAGGCCGCCGTAGCCGCCCGAACACCCGATGCAGTCGCCACGGCCCGGCCCGTTCTGCAGCAGGTTCACCCCCGGCGTGCAGCCCCGCAGCGGATGGTCGGAGATCCAGTGGGCGCCCCGTCCCGTGGGGCGGCGTCGCGGGAAGGTGTGACCGCACTTGACCTGGTTCTGACCGATGGCGTCGTCGCTCGTCCAGTCGTTGCAGGTGCTCGCGAGGTTGTCGCGATCGAGTCGTCCCTGGCGATTGGACCCCGTCGGGACGTCGTGGGCGTCGCCGTACTCCGACACCGGCATCCCGTGCTCCGTCGGCAGATCGAGCACCGACTGGAGGTCACCGTCGGGTCGATCATGGAGCAAGCCCTCGATGTTCTCCGCGACCAGCCGCCCGTTGGCATCGTACCAGGGCCCCGCGCCAATGCGCTCGATGGCGTGCACCGGCTCGCCGTCGCGGCCCTCGGTGGCGCTGAGGAAGGCCCGCCACTCCTTGTGCCCCACCCCAACCCCCTCCGCGATGACCTGGCAGATACCGTCGGCTCCCGCCAGACCGCCGAAGTTGCCCCCGAAGCCGTCCTCACTCTGGGAGAGCTCCCGCATGGCCTCGAGGCTGGTGACGAAGAAGCTGAAGGGTTCCTCCTCAGGAGCGGCGTCCGGCGGCAGAGGCGCGACGTCGGGGGGCGGCGGTGCTGCGTCCGGCGGCGGCGGCACCGCGGCATCGGGATCGAGGGCCACACCGTCTCGAGCTCCGTCCTCCGCCGCGTCTCCGAGAGCCATCGCGCCGTCGATGGAGACCCGCCCGTCGTCGGCGGCGACCACGGCGTCGCCCTCGAGCCTGGCGTCGTCGTCGCGCTCCGCCGCCGACGGGTCTTCCACACAGCCGAATACGAGGGGCCACACCAGGAGGCTGCGGCAAACCAAGCGACCAAGTGCCAGGATCGAGCTGCGCATCGTCACTCCATGGGTCCACAGGTCAGATCTACTCGGCAGGTCTCGCCCTCGGGGCACTGGTCGGCGGCGTCACAGGAGACGAGCCCCTGGATCTCGACATCGAGGACCACGGTGGAGCGGACCAGGAGATCCACGCAGCCCGCGCCAAGCGACACCGAGTCCGCCGTGCGCCGCGTGAGCGCCACCGAGGGGAAGCCGGAGAAGCCGAGGTCCAGGAGACCCTCGACGAGCTCCGCGGGGATCTCGAAGGCGCCGGTGTCGGGCACCTCGCACTCGATCCACGCTGGTGTCCCGCCGTGATTCGCGATGTTGAGGTTCAGGTGCACCCGAGCCGGACCGGCGTCGTCGGGTACCCCCCACTCGAGCCGCGCTGGGGTGCCGCGCGCGAGGGGCAACGAGGGCGTGCGGACCTCCAACGCCGTGATCCCCCATCCGCGGAGGGCGAAGGGCTCGGCTCCGTTCGCCTCGAGGCCCAGCTCGGCGCCGGCCTCGAAGCCCGGGTGCTCCAGCGGATCGGTGTTCGTGTAGAAGAAGACCGGCGCCCGCGCCGTCATCGAGACCGGCGCCTTCAGGCCGGTCACCGTCACGGTCCCCACGTCGACGTTGGTGGGGCGCGCGACGCAGCCGTCGTCACCGCAGGTTGTCGCCGCGTCGCAGACCGGCTCGCAGAACAGGCTCCGTGGCCGCAGCAATCGGCAGGCGCCGTCGACGGCGGCCTCGGCGGGCACGACCGCCGGATCGACGCCGTCGGCGACCTGTCCCTGCACGCCGGTGAACCCATCGCCCAACTCCACCGCGAAGCGTCCCACGCGCTCACCGGTGGGGCAGGGCGCGTAGGGAAGCGCAGGTGGCGCGCCGGCATCGACGTCGACGTCCGCCGCGTCGGGGGAGGGCTCGACAGCGACGTCTCCCTCGCCGGCAGCGTCGGGGCCACAGCCGACGAGCAGCAGTGCGCAGATCCACCTCATTGGTACGGCCTCGCCTGCTTCACGAACAGCGCTGGTGACGCCCCGGGCGGCCCGTCGAACTTGAACTCGACGTCCATCGCCCACCAGGAGGCGCCGCCATAGGCCCGGGCGAAGGCGGTCCTGATCCGGTCGAGGGCGACCCCCAGCTCGAAGGTCTGCGCGGCATCGAGGACCGTCTCCCCCTCGGGCACCTCGGTGGAGCGCGAGATGAACGTGGTCGGCTGTCCGGGCCGGTCGAAGAAATAGAGGAGCTCGTCGCTGCGGATCCCCTCCGGGGGTTGAACGACGGAGGTCTCCCCCGCCTGCACGTTGATGTAGAAGGCCGGCTCGAGCCCATCGGGGCTGTAGGGGTTGTTGGTGAGCGCGACTCCGTTGGCCTCCTCGTCGGGGAAGCTGCGATGTACCAACAGCGCCATGCCCACCGCGCCGTGCTCGATGCTGCGGTAGCTCCGCTCCTCGAAGGCCCGCAGCGACCACACGCTGGCCCAGACCTTGCGGATGGCGTCGACCACCGGCCGATCCGGGTCGCCGGGCTGACCGCTCTTGGAAGTGTAGAGCCCTGCGCCCGTGAACCCGTCGAGATCCTCCGCGTTGGTGCTCGAACGGAAGCGCATGCGGGTGCCGGGGTAGTCCGCGGCGAGCTTGTCGAGGACGGCGCGCTCGAACTCCGGATCGAGGGGAGCGGCCTTCATCGCGTCCCGCAGCTCGCGGAGCCGGCGCGCCCGCACGGCGGGGTCGTCGGCGAAGGCCGGATCCGCGAGCATCTCCGAGACCGACCCATCGAAGCCGTGCCGCTCCACGAAGCGGAAGTAGTAGCCGATGGGGATCGCGAAGGCCCGCGGGCTCGGGACGCCCTCGATCTGCGCCAGCACGCTGTAGTGAGCGGCCTTGCCTCCGTAGGCTCGCGTGGCGGTCTTGATCGCGGCCTTCAGATCCTCGGCCCCAACGTCGACCAGCGTCGAGATGTCGGCCAGCTCGGTCCGCTCGGTGTCGGCCCCGGGGATCTGGACCTCGCCGGGCCTGTTGGCCTCCCACCACGCGTCCGCCGCGGCGCGCTCGACGCGCTCCACCTCGTAGTCCTGGGGGCCGACGCGCAGGCGCACCCACGCCCCGTCCTGGGCGCGCAACGTCGCGTCGTCGAAGGCCCCGCGCAACGACATATTGGGGGTCCCTCGGTTCTTCGAGAGCACGTTGATGTGGGACAGCGGCGTCTGGAAAGCCTCGGTGATGATGCCGCTCACGACGGAGATGTCGTTCGGCACCGCCTCGAGCACCACGACGTCGCGAAACGAGAGGTGGGTGGTGTCCAACTCGTCGGCCGCCACGAAGCGGAGACGCCCGTAGCTCTCGGCGATGTTCAGCGGGAAGTAGGCGACGTCCGCGAACAGCGCGTCGGTGGTGATGACAGGCACGGTCGGGGGCAACGACTCAGCCTCGCGCGCCACGGCGTCGGAGGTGGGGTGGAAGTAGAGCTCGGCGCCGAAGTACGAGCGGGCCGCGATCAGGGTGAAGGCCGCCTCGATCATCTCCGCCGACGCGCTGTCGTAGGGCGCGATCTCGTAGCAGAAGACGTCGGACGCCTCGTAGTGCGTCACCGCCCCCAGCACGAAGCGGCGCGAAGGAGACGAGTACTCGGTGCCGTTGAACGCCGCGAGCATCGGCACCAGGGGCTTGCCCGCCCCCGACAAGCGCGCCTGCGCGAAGGCCCAGTGGATCGGGTAGAGGTGCGTGTTTTGGAAGTAGAGCGAGTCGTCCAGGCGGTCGACGATCGTCTTGAGCGAACGGGCGCCGGGGATGGTCGCGTCGAGGGGCGGAGAAGCGAGGGCCTCGAAGTCCGTCAGACAACCCAAGCGGGGCAGGAAGTCGACCGCCTCCTCGCCAAGCGCGCAGGACCACTCCGTGGCGACATCGGGCCCCCCAGCGTCCGCTGACGGAGACGCGCCCGAGTCGGCGCAACCCGAGGCCAGCAGGAGGAGGGCGCACGCGATTCGCGTCAACGAACGGGATCCGAAGTGGGGAAGACGCCGAGCTGCCCTGCAACTGCCACGCCGATGCTCGACGCGATAAACCAGCCGTCCGCGCTGACAAGCTCGCTTGACAGTGGGCGCAATGTTGGCGTCAAGAGGATCTCTTCAACTCACGTCACCGTCGGCGCGCCCCAGCAGCTTGCCGAAGGCACGAGCGGCGTCGGCGTCGCCGGCCTCGTTGGCGATGTCGACGGCGCGCTCGGCGTGGACCGCCGCCAAAGACAGCTCCTCGAGCATGAGGTGGGCCTTCGCGACCAGTCCGTGGATCCACGCCTCGTCGATCTTCGCCTTCGCCCCCCGCACCAACAGCGGGCGCAGGATGCCGACCGCGTCGCGCGCCCGCCCCGCCTCGATCGCCGCGGCGGCCTTGGCGAGTGACAGCTCGATCCCCGGCGCCCGCGCCTGCTCGGCCACGTGCTCGATCTGCTCGACCAGCGCCGCCTCGCCCAGCCCGCGCGCCAGCGCCGCGGCCCGCTCGGCCTCGGGGAGCGCCGTCGTCGCCAACCCCAGAAGCAACCGCGACTGCGCCAGCATGGCCCGGGCGTGGGCCTCGTAGCGCGCCTCGCCGAGGCTTCGCGCGAGATCTGCCGCCTCTTCGAGCTTCACCGCCGCCCCCGCCGGCTCGCCGCGCGCGAGCTCGGCGCCCCCTTCCCCGAACAGCGCCCGCATCCGCTCCGCCTCCGGTCGCGCGTGGCGCTCCGCCGCGTCGCGGATGCTGGCGAAGTGCCCGATCGCGCTCTCGTCCCCCAACCGGGTGGCGATCTCGTGGGCGCGCCGGGCTTGCTCGGCGGCCTCCTGAGCCTCGTCCGCCTGGAGCAATGTCTGGGCGAGGAAACCGCACGCCGACGCCTCGGGCCCGAGGGCCGCGCCCTCGCGCGCCGCCGATATCGCCGCCTCGAAGCGCGCCCGCGCCACCGTGAGGTCCCCCACGGCGAGGGCCGCGCGCCCCGCCGCGATCGCCTCGTCCCAGCTCGCCATCAGGGTCGGCCCGGCGTGTATCGATCCCGGACCACCACCTCCGGCCACGCGACCTGCACGGGCTCCCAGAAGTGATCGCTCGCCTCCATCACGCGCCGGTCCTCCCGGGCGACCACGCCGTTGATGAGGGTGCGCACGGTGGCCTCGGTGGGGAACGCGTCGCCGCCAAAAGCATGCACCCCCACGATGTAGGCCCCCTCCCCCTCGGGGCGCCCGAGACGGATGATCTCCGGGCCGAACGCGTTCGAGTCCGTGAGCACCTCCGGGTCGTCCCCCGGATCTCCGAGCTGTCCCCAATCCGGCGCTGCGTTTTGGAAGTAGCAGTCAAAGGGCGCGAGGAACCAGGCGCCTCCGTCGGGGTGCAGGAGGTGCAGATCGAGATCGACCTCGGCGTCCCAGACCAACTCCAAGCGCAGCCCGCTTCGCCCCCCCGTGGCGTCGACGACGACCCGGGCGGGGCTCCCCGTGCAGCCCTCGACATCCGTGACCCGCAGCTCGAGGACATAGCGGCCAGCGACGCGCGGACACAGGTGGGCGCGCGGCGTCGCGGGGTCGTCGGGCAGCCCCTCGCAGTCGACCCCCTCGACGCGCTCCAGCAGCACCGCGTGACCGCCCTCCGGCTGCTCGACGACCAGCCACTCGTAGCGGGCGATCTCACCGTCAGGATCGATCGACGGCGAGGCGTCGAGCGTGACCACCTCGCCGGCGCCTGGATCGACGACGTAGAGCTCCTGCGTCACCCGCGCCTGGGGGCAGGCGTTCTCCACGCCGAGGGCCAGCACCTGCACCTCCAGGGGCTCGCCGTCCGTCTCGATCCGCAGCGCCGCCGAGACGCCACCGGGCGCCTCGAGGCGCACGGTCACCATGACCGTGGTCTCTTCGCCCGCCGCGACCTCGAACGGCAGCGGAGGCGTCGCGACGGAGAAGCCGAGGACGTCGGGGGCGAAGGCCACGCCGGTCACGGTGACGTCCACCTCCCCGCAGTTGCGCAGGACGAGCTCGGCGTCCACCGGCGCCGCCACCCGGATCTGCCCGAGCTCGAGCGTCCCCGGCGTCGCCGCGAAGCAGCGACCGCCGACGCCGCCCGTCAGGGGCACGCGCACCGATGGCCGGCGCGGATCGTCGCTGTCCACCACCAGATCGGCCTCGTCGCGTTCGCCGGAGTCGCGCCAGCTCACCTCGATCTCGACGCCCGACCCCGGCTCGATGCGTCCGATGGCCCCGGCGAGGGCGTTTCGCCCGTCCCGCAGCAGCGTGAAGGCGCGCGCGTCGCCGTCGAGCCGGAGCGCGCGCACGTCGAGATCGGCGTCGCCGACGTTGTTGACCCGCAGCGTCTCGGTGCCCTCGGCCACGAAGAGCAGCGACGGGGGGACAAACTCGATCCGCGGATGCGGTCCCTCCGGCAGGGGTCGGTCGGGCGCGACGCCGTCGCTGGTCGCCACCGCGTCGGGGCCTGCGTCCTCGCCGTCGAGCAGCGGGTTTGCGTCCTCGATGCAACCGCTGACGAGAAGCACCGAGAGGAGAATGGTCGGTCGTCGGTCGTTCACGGACGTGACTCTACCCCAACGTTGCATCGCGTCGAGGCTCCATGGCGATGCGGCCCCCGGGCTCGATGCGCGCGAGCACCGCCTCGTAGTTGGCGCGCAGCCGGGCCTCGTCTCGAGCGCGCGGCTGGAACCGAAAGCCCCCGGCGACCTGCCCCACGTGGTGGCACGAGCCGCACTCGTGGGCGTCGCTTGGATCCTGTACATCGGCGACGCATCCCGGGGGAAGCGCGTCGGCAATGGAGCCTGCGTCCAAGCCCCTCCGGGGCGTCAGATCGAGGACGCCTTCACCGCACCCGATGACCGTCAACAGAGCGAAGATGAGGGCGCGCCGCACGCCCCAAGTGTCGCAGGCCGGGCCTATTCGGTGCTACGATCTTGCCGTGGTGGCGTTTGACTCTCGCGCGCGCCTGCGGGGACTACCTTGATCGGCGCGGCCGGTGACCTCTTCGTTCGGGTCGCATCTCGGACCGATACCGGGCGTGTGCGCGAAGCCAACGAAGACGATTATGTCGTGGAGGACCCCGTCGATCCCGCGCTCCGCGCCCGTCGCGGGATGCTGGTGGTGGTGGCCGACGGGATGGGCGGCGCGGTGGGTGGCGCGACCGCCAGCCACCTCGTGGTCGAGACCGTCAAGGAGGCCTACTACGCCGACACCCGCCGGGAGATCCCGGACGCGCTCGAGGCCGCGATCATCCGCGCAAACGAGGTCGTACACGCCGCCGCGCGAGCCGATCCCACGCTGAAGGGCATGGGCTCTACTTGCACCGCGGCGGCCATCGTCGGCGGGCAGGTCTGGCTCGCCCATGTGGGCGATAGCCGCGCCTACCTGATCCACGAGGGCGGCATCGACCAGCTCACCCGCGACCACAGCCACGTCGGCGAGCTCGTCCGGCGGGGCGTGCTCACCCGCGAGATGGCCGCCCGTCACCCCCAACGCGGCGTGCTGTTGCGGTGCATCGGCCCGCGCGCCGAGGTGAAGGTCGACGTGAGCGAGGCCCCCGTGGAGTTGGCCGACCAGGACCGCCTTGTGCTGTGCTCGGATGGCCTCACGGGCGCCGCCAGCGACGACGAGATCCTCGCCAAGGTCGACGGCGCCCGACCGGATGCGGCCGCCGCGGAGCTGGTCGATCTGGCCAATGGACGCGGCGGGGGCGACAACATCACGGTGCACGTGGTCGTCGTCTCGACTCGCTCGGTCATCGTGTCGAGCACGCAGATGCCGGCGCTGCGCCCGAAGCCACCGGCGCGGAGCGGGCCGAACCCCTACCTCGTGTTGGCCGCCTTCGCCGCGTTGGGTGCCCTGGCCGGCGTCCTCGCGTGGCTGGTGAGCGGATGAGTCAGGACCCGAAGGGTGGCCTCTCGGGATGGCTGACGAGTGACTCCGGTGAGCGGCGGCCCCCCGCCGACCCGCTGGAGACCATCCGCACCACCGTCGATGGGGAGCTGCGGCCCCCTCCGGCGGGCCAGAGCTGCGTGACGGAGCGCTTCGACGACCTCGGCGAGATCGGCCGCGGCGGGATGAACACCGTGCGACGCGTCTTCGACAAGTACCTGCTGCGCGACACCGCGCTGAAGGTGCTCGACCCGGCGATCTCGAGCGCCGACTACCGCACCTGGCGCTTCCTCGAAGAGGCCCGCGTCACGGGGCAGCTCGAGCACCCCAACATCGTCCCGGTCCACGAGCTCGGGACCGACGACGAAGGCGTCCTCTACTTCTCGATGAAGCTCGTCGAGGGGGACACCCTCGAGCAGCAGATCGCCGCCGCTGGCGTGCGTCGGCTCGAGCCGGACGTGCTCGCTCACTTCCTCCAGGTGCTCGTGAAGGTCTGCGAGGCCGTCTCCTTCGCCCACTCGAAGGGCGTCATCCACCGCGATCTCAAGCCCTCCAACATCATGGTCGGCGAGTTCGGGCAGGTGTACCTCATGGACTGGGGCATCGCGCGCATCGACACCGGTAACGTGCCTGATGGCGTCCAGCTCCACCGCGAGAACACCGATCCCCCCTCGGACGAGGCGCCGACGGATACCATCGTGGGCACGCCCCGCTACATGGCGCCGGAGCAAGCCGAGGGTCGCCACGACCTCATCGACCAGCAGACCGACGTCTTCGCCCTGGGCGGCACGCTCTACCACGTGCTCACGGGTCGACCGCCCCACGACGCGACGAGCTACTACATGGTCCTCGTGCAGGCGACGAAGGCCGACGTCGCCCCCGCGGACACGGTCGACCACGCGGTGCCACAGGGCCTCTCGCGCATCGCGGCGAAGGCGCTGGCGCGCGACAAGGCCGAGCGCTACGCGACGGTGGTCGAGATGCAGCGCGACCTCGAGGCCTTCCTGCGCGGCGCGTGGCACCTGCCGACGCGTCGCGTCCATGCCGGCGAGCGCATCATCAACCAGGGGGACGAGGGCCACGAGGCGTTCATCATCCGGTCGGGGACGTGCGCCGTCGTGCGCTACCTCGACGGCACCCGCCGCGTGGTGCGCGAGCTCGGCCCGGGTGAGGTCTTCGGCGAGCTGGCGATCCTGACGCAGAAGCCGCGCAGCGCCCACGTCGACGCGGTGACCGAGGTGGAGCTGATGGTGGTCACCCGGGACACCCTCAGCGAGGCCATCGGGCTCGACTCCTGGGTGGGCCGCTTCGTAAAGGCGCTCGCCGAGCGCTTCCGCGAGCTCGACGCCCGTGTCGAGAAGCGCCAGCTCAGACTCCACCGGCAGGCCACCGGCGGGCACGCGGCCGTCCCCCCCGTTCCCGAGGACTAGGACGGCGGGGCGGACGGTGCGGCCCGAACTCCTCGACTGCGTCGGGGTGGCTCATGGTTTGGACCCTGTAATAGACTCCGCCCCGCCACCGCTTCGGAGACCCCATGTACAGCCTTTGCTCCCGCTCGCTGCTCATCGCGACAATGCTGGTGCCCGCCACGAGCCTCGCCGACGGCTGGGAGACCGGCTGGTCGGGCTACGTCCGGGCCGGCTACGAGCACGTCCAAGCCGACGCCGACGAGACCTTCGTGGGCAACAACGACGGCTTCATCCTGAACAACGCCCGGCTCAACTTCGGCGGGGAGCACGCGAAGTCCGGCGTCTCCTTTCGGGTCGGTGTGGAGGGGGCCGCGGATCTCGGCAATGAGCTCAACAACCCACAGAGCGAGCTCGGCGCCCGGCTGCGGGATGGCTGGCTGCGCTGGGACCCGACGGAGTGGGGCGGCCTCCAGGTCGGGCAGTTCAAGGCCCCGTTCGCCGCCGAGGAGCTCTTCAGCACCGCAGGCCTCGCCTTCGTGGGGCGCTCGGTCGGGATCGACGGGGTGGCCGTGGGGCGCGGGCACGAGGAGTCGGGCCTCGGGGTGGACCGCCAGATCGGCGCGATGCTCTCCCCCGCCGAGCACATCCGCTTCGGCGAGGTGGGGGTGGGCTACTACCTGATGGCGGCCTCCGGCAACGGCGCGAACCAAGCCCTCGACGACAACGGCAAGCCCGCCTACTACGCGCGGCTTGAGCTCTCCTGGGGCGAGCTGCTCACGGTGGGCGGCGCGTGGTACCAAAACGAGCGCTCCGAGCTCCCCGAGAACTCGCCCGTCGCCACCGAGACCACCCAGACGGGCCTCGCAGGCGATCTCCACGCGCGATACGCGGGCCTCGAGGTCTTCGCCCAGTTCGCCCAGGTCACCACCGCCCACGACACGATCACGCAGAACCCCGAGCAGAAGGCGCGCGCCCTCTCGGGGCAGCTCAGCTACCGAATCGAGGCGCTCCCGGTCGCGCTCACCCCCGGCTACCGCTTCGCCCAGCTCGAGCCATACTCCGATGGCGATGGGGTCGCCGACCTCACGAGCCGCACGGTCCGCTACCATACGGTCGGACTTCGCGCGGACCACCCCGACACCGCCCTGAGCTTGCACCTCAACTACACGCTCACGGGTGAGGAGTCGGGCCGCGAGCTCGACAACGACCGCCTCGAGGCGATTGCACAGATGGTGTTCTGATGCGTTTCACCCTACTCGCCGGCCTGATCGCGCTCACGGCGTGCAGCTCCGACCCCGACGCGGTGGCCAGCGCCCACGTCGCGGCCACCCGCGGCGACCTCGTGGGAGGCCAGCGCGCCCTCGGCGAGGTCGGCGACATCGTGATGGAGAACGACGCCATCCGCGTCGTCATCCAGGGCCCCGAGTTCTCCCGCGGCTTCGGGGTGTACGGAGGCAGCCTGATCGACGCCGACTTGCGGCGGACGGACGACTTCGGTGACACGCTCGAAGGGGTCGGCCACGACGGCTTCGCGGAGCTCTTCCCCGCCTTCTTCTTCCAGGCGACGGCGGTGGACGAGGTGAAGATCATCGCCGATGGATCCGATGGCGGACCCGCGAAGGTCCGCGCCAGCGGGACCGTCGGCAGCTTCCTCGAGATGCTCGCCACCTTCAACCGCGCGGCCATCGGCTCCCACCACAACTTCCTCGACGGAAGCACCGAGCAGCGCATCGCCTACGCCACGACCTATGAGATCGCGCCGGGCAGCCGACACGTGAAGCTCACCTTTGAGGTCACCAACATCAGCCAGAGCCACCTCGAGTTCCCCAGCGCCGCCGGGGCCGGCATCCTGGGCGGGCTGGGCATCCCCACCGACGGCTTCACGCTGCCCATCGGGGACGTCGCCCTCTACGGAAAGACCAACAAGGTCTTCTTGCCCGGCATCGGCTTCAACCTGCGCTTCGGCATCGACGACGCGTACAAGAAGAGCCCCGGGCTGCCGGCCTTCCCCGGCGTCGTCACGGACTTCATCGCCTCCCGGGGCGAGCACATCAGCTACGGGCTGATGGTCGACAACATCGAGAACAGCTACGTCTACAACAAGCGCGCCTCGTACGAGCGCCCCGACCAGCCGATCACCAGGTCGTCGCTTCTGGTGCCCTTCATCGCCAGCGGCTTCTTGGGCGTCTTCCACGCCGAGGCCCCCGCCCTCCTGCGGGCGGGCGCGACCTTCGCGGTCGAGAAGTACTTCGTCTTGGGCACCGGCGACGTCGGCAGCCTGGTGGACGAGATGCTCGAGATTCGCGGCGACCCCGCGGGCGCCTTCGGGGGCCAGGTCTTCGACGACAGCACCGGGCACGCGGCCACCCCCGACGACGCCTACGTCCTCGTCTACCAACGCCTGGGCGCGGATATCCAGCGCATCTACTCGCAGTACGACGTGCGCCCCGGCGGCTATTTCCAGGGGCGACTGCCCCCCGGCAAGTACAGCGCCCGCGCCGCCGGCGAGGGCCGCCCGTTGGGGCCCCTCGTCGACTTCGAGATTCAAGAGGACGGGGACACGGCGGTGCAGCTCGTCGCGGCGACCGGCGCCACCATCGTGGTGACGCTGGTCGACGAGCACGGCGCCCGTGTGCCGGGCAAGGCCAGCGCCGTCGGCACCTACGGCGCGGAGTTCTCGGGCCAGAACCCCCGGGACTTCCTCTACGACCTCGCCGCCGGGCAGCACCACATGGCGACCGACCAGATACCGGACGACCCCGCCGATCCGAAGACGCGGCGTTACCTCGAGGCTTGGGGGCACGCGGGCGGTGACGGCCTGACCTCGCTGCACGTGCGGCCGGGCACCTACACCATCGTCAGCAGCCGTGGCCCCGAGTTCGGGACCGTCGAGGAGGTGGTCGTCGTTCGCGCCGGGCAGACGGTGGCCCTCGCCCATGCTCCCGCCCGGGTGATCGACAGCACCGGCTGGATCGCCGCCGATCTGCACCTGCACTCCGTCGGCAGCATCGACTCCGGCATGTCCATCGACGACCGGGTGGTCGCGGTGGCCGCAGAGGGCGTCGAATACGCGGTCTCCACCGATCACAACTACGTGACGGACTTCGCTCCGGCCATCGAGCGGCAAGGGCTCTCGGACTGGTTGCAGAGCTCCATTGGCCTGGAGGCGACGACCCTCGAGTCGGGACACTTCAACGGCTACCCGCTGCGCTACGACATCGCCAACGTCACCCACGGCTCCTTCGATTGGCCCGAGCGGCCCCCGGACGAGATCTTCGCCGAGATCCGAGCGCTTGGGCGCTTCGGCCCCGAGGACACGATCGTCCAAGTCAACCACCCGCGGGACACGCTGCTGGGGTACTTCCAGCAGTACAACCGAAATGGCCTGACCTTCGACGAGAACGCCCTGGACTTCATCGGCGGCTTCCTCGCCCCGCAAAACGCCGCCTTCTGCCGTCCCGACTCGCCGCCGCGGAAGTGCGACACCACCTTCTCCTTCGACTTCGACGCCATCGAGCTGCTCAACGGGAAGCTCTTCTGGCAGATCCGCCACTATCGCGTCCCCGATGCGCTCCCCGACGGTCCGTTGCCCGATGAGATCCCCCCAGCCGGCACCATCCTCGTCAACGCGGACACGCCACCGGATGTCGCCTTCCCGGGGGTCATCGACGACTGGTTCAACCTGCTCAACCTCGGGCACCGCTACCTGGGGACGGGCACCAGCGACACCCACTCCGGCGACGACGAGGCGGGCTACTTCCGCACGATGATCCACACCGGCACCGACACCCCGCGGCAGGTCACGGAGCGCGCCTTCGTCGACGGGATGCGCTCGGGCCGGATCGTCGCCACCAACGGCCCGCTCCTCGATCTGTGGGTCAACGACGAGCCGATGGGCTCCGAGGTGACCGACGAGGATGGCCGCGTCGCGGTGCGCGTGCGTGCCCAGGCCGCCGACTGGGTGGGACTGGACCGGCTGAACCTCTACCGCAACGGCGTGCTCGTCTTCACCTGGCCGGTGGAGGATCCGCAGGCGGGCTTCGACGAGACGATCGAGATCCCCGTCGCATCGAACGACGCGGGCATGGCGGACACGTGGTTCGTCGTCGAGGGCATCGGCTACCGCAACATGTTCCCCGTGGTGCGCCCCAACGAGGTGCCACCCCTGCAGCTCTCGGCGGCCCTCGAGGCCGTCGCCGGCCCCATCGGTCTGGGCGGCGGAGACTACAAGTCCCTTCAGCCGGAGCAGATCTTCCCGGTCACGGCCTACGCCATCACCAACCCGGTGTGGGTCAAGACCACCGCTGGCGACTGGACCCCCCCCGGGGTGGTGCCCGTCGCCGACCTCGACAGCCCCGACCAGCCCTCGGGCTTCCCCCACCACCACGAGAAGTCCGCCGAGCGAGGCCCCCGCGCGGTCCGGCGCATCGGGCGCGTCGAGCCGCTGCGCGAGGTCCCGGAGGTGCTCCCCTTCCAGCGCGATCGCAACAACATCTACGACATCCGCCACATCTTCGGCGCCTACGCGGGGCATGGGCATTAGGCCGCGCCGTCCTGGGAGCCTCCTCGGCCTGCTGCTCGTCGCCACGGTCGCCCACGCCCACGACTCCAAGCCCGAGCGCCACGCCCTCCTGAGCGTTGAGGCGACCAAGGTGCAGCTCGTCGTCCGCTTCGTGATGCGCCCGACGGCGGCCACCGAGCGCCTCTTCGCCGCCCTCGACGCCGATCACGACGGGCGCGTCTCCCGCCCCACCGAGAAGCTCGCTCGCGCGCAGCTCCTGGTCCCCAGAGCCCGCCAGGGCTTGACCTTGCTCGCGGACGGGAGGCCCCTCGAGCCGACCACGGCCGACGTGAGGTTCCGCGACCTCTCGGCGGGAGCGCGACGAGGCGTGGAGACGCTGCTGCTCCTCGAAGCGCCCCTCGACAACGCCCGGCCGCACCGGCTCACGCTGAAGGTCTCGCACCTCCCGACCCTGGTGGAGGCCCAAGTCACCGGCCGCCGCCGCGTCGACACATCACTCCCCACGCGCCCCGACGACCCCGTCGTCGGCCCCGCGCGGGTCGACGACGGCACGGCGTGGATAGAGGTGGCGCCCCGCTGACCTCACCTGGAGCCTGGCCGGCCCCCTCGTCCAGGAATCCCACGACCGGCGCGTTGATTCGCGACGCGGCTCACGAGGTGGAGGTTTGCCTCGTGGGCTGTGTCGTTGCTGCCGTAACGCCAGATGTCGCGGCGGCCGGAGCCGTAGGCGAGGAGCTGGTTGTCGTCGGTCACGACCTCTCCCAGGGTGGCGTAGCGGGTCATCGCGTCGCCGGTGAGGCGCAGGGCGCTCCGCACCGCGGCGGGGGCCAGGTCGCGAACGCCGGGCCGGGCGAGGCCCGGCCATCGCCAGGGCGTGTCGGGGGGCAGGCCGTGGCGGCCGAGGAGGATGCCGGTGTGGTCGTGGGGATCGATCCACAGCGCGGCGTCGGGGAAGACGGCGGTGAAGGTGGCGGCGATGGCGACGGACTCCTCGAGCGTCACGATGTGGAAGGGGAGCCACTGTGCGACCACCGCGCCGGGACGCAGGCGGGCGGCCATCAGCTCGTAGAAGCGGCGGCTGTAGAGGGCGTTGGTCCCGGCGAAGGTGGGCGCCATCGGCTCGAGGGTGACCACGTCGTAGCGGCGCTGCGTTCGCCGGAGCCACGCGCGGCCATCCATCACGTGGGTCTCGACCCCCGGAGCGTCGAGGACCCCTTCGTTCGACGGAAAGAGCGGCGCGAGGCCGAGGACCGCCTCGCTCACGTCGACGATGTCCACGTGGCCGAGGCCCTCACGGCGCACGGCGTTCGCGGTCTGGCCGGTGCCGAAGCAGATGACGAGGCCGTCTCTGGGGTTGGGGTGCAGCAGCGGCGGGAGGTGGCCCATCCAGCGCATGTAGTGGCCCGTCTGGGCTTCCCCGGAGGTCTGGAAGCCGTCGATTACGAGCTCGCGGACTCCGCCTTGGTGGGCGATGACGGAGACCGTCGCGTCCGGGCCCTCGCGGGACGCGAGGACGGTGTGGTCGGCGAGGTGGGCGCCCTGCACGCGCAGTCGGCCGACGCCGCTCTCGGTGACAAAGGCCACGGCCAACGCGACCACCAGCGCCGGGACCGCGCGACGCACGGGGGCACCGACGAAGAGCGCCGTCGCCCCAAGGCCGACGCCCACCAGCCACGCCGTGCGCGTCGCCCCGAGGCCCGGCAGGACGACCCAGGCCGCCAGCAGGCTGCCGGCGACGGCCCCGAGGGTGTTGAAGGCATAGAGCTGGCCGACGGCCCGCGCGTCAGGCTGGCGCTCGAGCAACCAGGGCAGCGCCACCCCGATGACCAGGACCGGCGGCCCGAGCACGAGGAGCGAGAGCCCCGCGCGCAGCCCCGTCCGCGACCAGTAGCCCTGGCCCCACAGCGCCACCGCGTCGAAGCGCTCGACCAACGGCGCCGCGAGCAAGACCGCGACGCCCGCGACCAGGAGCGTGCGGGCGAGGGTCCGGCGCTCCGTGCCCAGCGCGACCGCGAGGCGGGCGCCGATGGCGAGGGGGAGCAGGACCGCGAAGAGGATCAGGGCGAAGCTGTCGGTGGTGCTCTGGAAGGCCGCTCGCAGCGAGCGGAACCAGGCGACCTCGAGGGCGAAGGTCGCGAAGCCCGTGGCGAAGGCGACGGCCCGTGCCCAACCCGGGGCCGCGGTGTCGCCTTCGCCCGCGCCCGTCGAGACGGGACCGGCGGCGAGCCACGCGACCACCGCGACGGCGAGGTTCAAGACCGACGCCAGCGCGGCCGTGAGGTCGACGCCCAGGGCGGGCAGGAGCAGAAACGCCGCACCGAGGACGCCGAGGGCCGCGCCGGCGGTGTTGAGCGCGTAGAGCCGGGCGACGGATGTCCGGTGGGCCGGCGCGAGCACGCGGAAGAGGGGGACGGTGGCCCCCATCGCGATGGTGGGTGGCCCCAGGGCCAGGGCAACGCAGAGCACCTGAACCGCGGGGGCCAACGCCGGCGACTGACGCCACACCGCCGTGTCGATGGTGGAGACGAGGCCGAAGCCCGCCGCGAGGAGGGCGCCTGCGAGCCCGACCACGACCTCGAGGACGGCGTAGGCCCGCAGCGCCCGGACGCGCCGCCGTCGAAGCCACGCGCCCATGCCCCAGGAGCCGATGGCCAGCCCGCCCATCGTGCAGGCCAGGGTGATCGCGGTGCCCCCGGCGGAGACGCCCAGCGCCAGGGAGGCGTGGTGCTGCCAGAGGACCTCCCAGGTCAGCCCGGCGAGGCCGCTGGCGAGCACGAGGGTGTACAGCGCGGCGCGGGGCATTCGCTGGAAGGTACGCCGGAGTCGGCCGCCACGAAAGGGCGCGCACCGTCCTGGGTCGGTCGCTCGGTAGGGCGGCGGACATCGCGTTTGCGGTCGACGGATCTCCCACATAGAGTGTCCCCGCGATGGCCGCACGGGTCATGCTGGATGAGGGCGGGGTCTCGCGGGGAGCCGAGATGAGTAGAACAGGGGTCGCCGCGCACCTCACGCTGATCTCGCTACTCGCCGCCGCGTGCCGGCCAGACCCTCAGCCGCCCCAACCCGAGCCCGCTCCGCCCGCCTCCGCCGAGGGCCCGCTGGTCGAGGCGCCGGACCGCTTCGTCCGTGACGTCCGCGCCTCCGAGCAGATGGCCGGGAAGGTGGGCAAGGTCGCCAAGGCGCTGTGCGCCGCGCTCCGCACGGGAGACCCAGACGGCGTGGCGCGACAGTTCACCGCGGACCTGCGAGCCCGCGCCGTGCGGCTCGAGGGCCAGCGGAGGGCGACCCGGAACGAACCGATCACCCAGGAGACGCTGCCGGCGGATCCGACGGTCCTTGACCGAGCGGGGCTCTCCGCACGGCTCCTCGAGCTCACGCGCTCCCGCTTCGCCGCGGTTCGCGCCTGCGCCATCAAGCCCTACCGATTCCGGCTCGCCTCCGACCACCACCACGCCTACACCGCGATGCTCGCCCACATCGACGGCCAGAGCCCGGACGGGCGACGGCTGACAGTGCGCGGCACGATCCGCGCCCACGCCGTGAAGGAGGCCGACGACGAGTGGCGCTTCCGACGACTCGAGACGGGGCCGCTCGAGGTCGTCGCCACCGGCGGTCGCCTCTTTCGCGACGTGTCGCGGCAGGTCGGGTTCGGGCTGGGCCGTTCGCAGAAGACAGAAGAGAGCGTGCGCGCCCGCACCAACGACCGGGATCTGGAGACGATCGGGGGGCTCGCCGTCATCGACTTCGACGGTGACGGGCGCGACGACCTGTGCGCCTGGAACCGCCGCCGGACCTTTCAGCTCTTCCTCAACGACGGACGGGGTGGCTTCACCAAGCGGGTCAACCCCATCCCCCCGGCGGCGACCGGGCTCTTCCACCTGTGGGTCGATCTGGACGGCGACGGGGCCGACGAGCTGGTCTCGAGCGAGGTGGTGGCCTGCAAGGACGGCCGCGCTCGCCTCGGCTTGTTCCGGCGCAGAGGCGATACCCTCAAGGCGGTCCCTGGCGGGCTGTCCTTCGCCCACGATTGCGGCGGCTTCGAGATGCTCAAGTACCAGCACCTCGCCGTCGCCGACGTGGACCGGGACGGGCACCTCGACCTCTTCGCGAGCGGCTTCAGCAACCGGCGCTCCAAGGGCGACCGCCACAACCTCTTCAACTCCGATGACGGCGAGCCCAACCTCCTCTTCATGGGCCGCGGCGGCCTGCGCTTCAGCGAGGAGGCGAGGGCCCGCGGCATCGACGGCCACACCTTCAGCTACGCGGCTACCTTCTTCGACGCCGACGGCGACGGCGACGACGACCTCTACGTGGTCAACGACTACGGACCCAACGAGCTGTTCACCAACGACGGCGCGGGGCGCTTCGCCCGCACCCCCGAGGGCCCGCTCACGGCGAACGGTCAATCGATGGGCGTGACGGTGGGCGACTTCGACGGGGACCTCGACCTCGACGTGTACGTCTCGAACATGTTCTCCAAGGCGGGGCACCGCATCGTGCCCCTCGTCGAGGGGCAGATCCGGCCGGAGACCTACCGCGCCCTCGAGGGCCTGGCCCGCGGCAACTCACTGTTCGCGCGCGACGCCGAGGGGCGCTTTACGGACACCGCGGGCGAGCTGGGCGTCGCCAAGGCAGGGTGGGCCTGGGGGCAGGCCTTCTTCGACGCAGACAACGATGGCGACCGGGACCTCTACGTCACCAACGGCATGACGAGCCACGCCGACGCCCGCGCGCCGGACTACTGAACGTATTTCTGGCGGCAGTTGGTCGCCAACGCCAAGGCCCACGACGCGAAGCGGTTGCGGACGGGCTTCGCCAACCCCGAGGACAAAGCCGAGGCCAGCGCCTTCGTCGGCAGCTTCAGCGGCTACGAGCACAACGCGTTCTTCGTCAACACGCAGGTCGGGGTTGGGGCGGCGGGTTACGTCGAGGCGGGCTTCCCCGCGGGCCTGGACTTCGATCACGACGGGCGGGCCGCCGCCCCCATCGACATCGACGGCGACGGACGCCTCGACCTCGCCCTGCTGACGCTCCAGGGGTTGAAGCTCCTGCTCAACGACCCACCGCCGGGGGTCGGAGGCGGCTTCGTTCGCCTGCGGCTCCGCGCGACGCGGAGCGAGGCCCACGCCCTGGGGGCGACGGTCCTGGTGCGCGCGGGCACCCACCGTCAGCTCGAACGCGTCCGACTGACGGCGGGGTTCCACACGCAGCTCTCCCCCGAGCTGCACTTCGGAACCGCGGAGGCGGCGCGCGTCGACGAGGTCGAGGTGCGCTGGCCATCGGGTGCGGTCCAGCGCTTCGCCGACCTCGAGGTCGGCCGACGCTACCTGATCATCGAGGGACAGCCCGCCCCCCGAGCCCAGCCCCTCCCGAGTTGGCCGAAGTCCGCCCGGCCACGCGCCGGTCGGGACTTCGCCCTCGAGCTCGTGACCCCCGCCACGGGCCGGCCGACGGTGGTGAACTTCTGGGCGCCGTGGTGCACCGCCTGCGAGCGGGAGCTCCCCGCCCTGGCGAAGCTGAACGCCGAATGGGCGGACGATGTCGGGCTGACGGGCGTCACCTTGCCCGGCGAGGGCGCGGACGCCTTCGTCGAGCGTCACGGGCTCCGGTACCCGATGGTCCGGGCCAACGACGCGATCATGGCGTCCTTCTTCGGGGAAGGCGGCGAGGTCACGTTGCCTGCGACCTTCGTCTTCGACGCGCGCGGACGCCTCTCCCGCTCCTTCTTCCGCGAGATCGATGCCGCGGAGCTCCGGGCGAGCGTGGCCGGGCTCGAGGTAGCGCCGGCGGCCCAGGACCACGTCGGCCTGGCGATCTCGCGAAGCCGCGCGCAGGCGAAGGGCGACGCCCTCGCCGCGTTCCGCGAGGCGGTCGCTTCGGGCGGCGACGCCCTCACCTGGTGGCGGCTCGGCGTCACGGCGCTCAACGGCGGTGACCCAGAGGCCGCCGTCACCGCGCTGCGCCAGGCGGTGCGCCTCAACTCGGAAGACGCCGAAGCGTGGACCGACCTCGGCCAGGCGCTCACCGCCGCGGGGAAGCCGAAGGCGGCGCAGGAGGCGCTGCTCACGGCCACCCGTATCGGCGCCCCAGCCGCCCGCGCCCACCACTTGCTCGGCGCGCGATTGGCGAAGCGCGGTGAGCATTCGAAGGCGGCGGCCCGTTTCGAGAAGGCCCTCACAGACGACCCGACGCAGGTCGTCTCGTGGCGCGGCCTGGCCCGCGCCCAGCGGGCACTCGGGCTGGTCGAGGACGCCGAGGACAGCCTCGCACGGTACCGCGCCAAGACCCTCGAGCAGCGGCGCTGACACTTTTCGGGTGCATATCCCGATTCTGACGGAGGGAGTGTGGAGGGCTTTCAGCACTCAGCGGTCAGCTCTCAGCCGCGCAAGCAACGACGCCAGCATGCGCTTGACTTCCGTGGTGGCCGCGTCGAGACGTTGGTGAATGGGACTGCCCAGCATCTGGAGTTGCGCGGAGAGTAGTAGCTGGTACTCAAGTTCGCTGGCCGAGCCCATCGCGATATCGAGGAATCGAGCGAAGTCGGCGTCGGTGTTTCGTCCACATCCCTCGGCGATATTCGACGGTATCGACACGGCGCTGCGCCGGAGCTGGCTTGTCAGCCCGTAGAGTTCCTCACGAGGAAACGATCGTGTGGCCTCGTACACGTCGACCACCAGCTCGTGTGCTCTGCGCCACACTTGGAG
>CAYOBQ010000067.1:0-42329 GCA_964402225.1 uncultured Nannocystaceae bacterium
AGGAAGCGGCCCTGGCCGCTTAACTTAACTGTCTGGAGAAACGGGGCAGGACCAGAGCGATGGATGAGCGGGGGACGGACCGAACGGAGCAGCGCATCACCGTCGTCGTCGACGGCGAGCTCGATCAGTAGTCGGGGGCCTCGGCGTCGAGGGCCTTCGTGCGCCGCCAGACCCACCACGCGATGCCACCGATCGCGGCCAACGGCATCAAGCTCATGAAGAGGGTCATGGCCAGGAATGCCATCTGGTTGTTCTCGGTCGCCGCGCCGCACACGGCGCACGCCTGGGCCACCGTTGGCAGGATGAGGGCGGCGGTGGCGACCAGGAGCTTCACAGGTAGACGCGCCAGTACAGCATGGGCCAGACGCCCACCACAAAGTACCAGAAGACCTGCGTCGCGAAGAAGGTGGAGGGGCGCAGATGGCCGCGGACGAGCTGCCGGTACACGAGGCCCAGCGCGATGATCGCGCCCAGGGCGTGGAGCGCGTGGCAGCCGATGATCAGATAGAAGAAGGCGCCCAGGTTGCTGGAGCTCAGGGTGAGCCCCTGGCCGATGAGCGCGATCCATTCGGCACCCTGGACCGCCACGAAGAGCCCACCGAGGACCAGCGCGGCCTTGAGGGCCCCACGGGCGGACTCCGGCGACGCCTTGAAGCGGCGATGGGCGAAGTAGAGCGCCACCCCGCTCAGAAAGAGCACGACGCTGTTGCCGGCCGTGACGCCCGCGGGCAGCCGCGGCTGGGTGGGGGGCGGCCACACGCCCTGGCCAGCGCGGAAGATGGTGAAAGCGCTCACCATGCCGGCGAAGAGCATGAGCTCGGTCATGCAGAACAGGACGGTCCCGATGACCGCCGCCGGGGCGATCTGCCTCCGCGCCGGGAACGGGACGACGTTGGGAGGCGTGGTGGTCAATGGGGCTTGGCGGGGTGCTTGGCCGCCTCGAGGGCCCGCTGGACCTCGGCCTTGGCCGCGTCGTTCGACCAGTTCTGCCCCTCGTGCTTCATCACGTCCGGGGCGATGCCGACCCAGAGGAGGAGCATGAACGCCAGGGCGGTGCCGAGCAGGTACAAGACGAACTTGGGCTCGACGTTGAGGTGCATGAACTCCTTCGCCACCAAGAAGGCCTTCACCAAGGCGATGCCGAAGGCGGTGACGAGGGTGAGCGCCTGGATCTCGAACATCGGGCCGATGATCGAGACCGCCAGCAAGACCAGGAGGATCGCCCAGATCTTGACGTAGTGCTTGGCGTGCTCCTCGAAGGAGCCGTGGTGTCCGTCTTCCGCGTGTGCGTGGTCAGCCATGTCGGTCACCTACTTCGCGATGTAGAGGAGCGGGAAGAGGAAGATCCAGACGGCGTCGACGAAGTGCCAGTAGAGGCCCACCAACTCGACGCGCCCTAGCTCGCGGCCCTTCTTGGCCTGCTCCGCGACCACGGCCATGGCGACCATGCCCGCGATGACGTGGGCGGCGTGGAGCCCCGCCGCCGTGTAGTAGAAGGACCAGAAGGCGTTGGTCGTCAGCACCAGCCCATGGGTGATCTCGTAGGTCCACTCGATGGACTTCACGACCAGGAAGATCCCGCCGCCAGCGATGGTCATCCAAAGGAACTTGCGGGCCTTGCGTCCGTCCCCCGCCTCCGCCGCCGCGTGGGCGAGGACCGCGAAGAGGCTCGAGGTGAGCAGCACGAAGGTGTTGAAGCCACCGGCGACCACGTTGGTGTGGGCGGCGTAGTCGCCGAACTCGGGGTGCCCGAGCCGATGCACGATGTAGGAGGCCAGGAGCCCGCCGAAGATGACGATCTCGGAGGCGACCACCCACCAGATGGCGAGGCGTCCCGTGGGGATCCCCGTCGCGCTGCGGGTCGTTGCGAGGGGCTTGCCGGTCATGCGTCCTCCCCGTCGCCTGCGTTCTCGGCGGGCGGCTCGTGCTGGGGCCACCAGTCGTCCTCGCGGTCCGGGTGGCTGTACTCGTAGGGCCCCCGGTAGACGGTGGGCATGGTGGCGAAGTTGCCGTGTCCGGGGGGCGACTCGGTGGCCCACTCGAGCGTGTTGGCGTTGTAGGGGTTCTTCCCGGCGGGCTTCCCCTTGCTGAGGCTCTGCACCAGATTCCAGATGAAGACGAGCTGGAACGCGAGCAACACCAGGAACGCGACGGTCGCCAGGATGCGCAGGTTCTGCATCCAGGGCACCGCGAGGTCGGGGAAGTGGTTGTAGTTGTAGATCCGGCGATGCTGGCCCGCGGCGCCCAGCACGAAGAGCGGGAGGAAGATGACGTTGTAGCTGATGATCGTGCCCCAGAAGTGGATCTTGCCGAGGCGCTCGCTCATGAACTTCCCGGTCATCTTCGGGAACCAATAGGTAATCCCGGCGAAGACCGCGATCACCGCGATGGGGAAGAAGGTGTAGTGGAAGTGGGCGAGCACGAAGTACGTGTCGTGGAAGTAGAGGTCCGAGCCGCTCGCGCCGCAGAAGATGCCCGTCACGCCGCCGATGAGGAACTCGGCCATGAAAGCCAGCGCCCACAGCATCGGGGTGGGGAGCGTGATCTTCCCGCCGTAGAGGGTGGCGATGTAGAGGAAGCACATCTCCGCGAGGGGCACCGAGATGATGACCGTCGTCACCGTGAAGACGTTCGCCATCCGGGGGTCGATGCCGGAGATGAACTGGTGGTGGGCCCAGACGAAGAAGCTCAACAGGCCGGTGGCGATCGCGGTGTAGACGACGACCTTGTAGGCGAAGAACTTCTTGCGCGCGAAGACCGGGATGATCTCACCGATGATGCCCATCGCGGGCAACAGCACCACGTAGACCTCGGGGTGACCGAAGAACCAGAAGAGGTGCTGCCACAGGACCGGGTCGCCGCCCCGCGCGGGGTCGTAGAAGCCGGTGCCGGCGAGCTGGTCGAAGAGCAGCATCACGGCGCCGGCGACCAGCGGGCCCACCGAAGCCATGAACATGATGCTCGCCAACACGATCATCCACACGACCAGCGGGAGCCGCCACATCGTCAACCCGGGGGCCCGGGAGTTCATGGCGGTGGTCACGAAGTTGATACCGCCGAGCAGGAAGGCGACGAACTCCAGCGCGACTGCGACCACCCAGAGCGTCTGACCGCTGGGCGTGAGGTTGTAGGCGCTGTTGGCCGACAGCGGCGGATAGGCCGTCCAGGCGCCACCGAAGGCGCCGTTCTCGACGAAGAAGGCGGCCATGAGGACCACCGCGCTGAGCAAGAAGATCTGGAAGCTGAGCCGGTTGAGCCGCGGGAAGACCATGTCGTCGCAGCCGCACATGAGCGGGATCAGGTAGTTCCCGAAGGCCGCGATGAGCACCGGCATCGCGACCCAGAAGATCATGATCGTGCCGTGGTTGGTGACCAACGAGTTGTACATGTGCGGCGTGACCAGCCCGAAGCCGGGGACCGACTGGGCCGGGAACGCGAGCTGCATGCGGAAGGCGTACGCGAAGTAACCACCGATGACCGCCATGATGGCGCCGGTGATCAGGTACTGCATGCAGATGACTTTGTGGTCGGTGGACCACATGTATTTGGTCCACGCGCTCTGCTTGCCGTGGGCGTGGTCGTCGTGCTGCGCGTGCGCCGACGCGTCGTCGACGTGCTCGGTAGCGGGCTGCGCCATGGCTACTTCCCCTCCAGGGCGACGACCGGCGGCGCGTCGCCCGTCGCGGCGATGCTGCTCGCCTGCTTCGCCATCCAGGATGCGTGCTGCGCCGCGGTCTCGATGTGAATGCGCCCCCCCATGATGCCGTGGCCGATGCCACACATCTCGGCGCATTGGATGTCGTACTCGCCGGGCGCGGTGGCCTTGAACCAGCCGGTGATCTCGCGGCCGGGGACGGCGTCCTGCTTCAACCGGAAGACGGGCACCGAGAAGCTGTGCATCACGTCTTCGGAGGTGAGCTTGAAGTGGTACGTCTTGCCCACCTCGACGTGAAGGTCGTGGGCGGTGTCGATGTCATCGGCCGTGCCCAACTTCGAGTCGGGGCCCGGGTGCTTGAAGGTCCAGGACCACTGCTGTCCGTGGACGCCGATGGTGGCGTCCGCCGGCGGCAGCGTCTGCTTCACGTCCACCCACACCCGGATCGCCATGATGATGATGACGATGTCGCACACCAGCACCAGCATGTGGGGGATGTTGATGAACTTCTTCTCTTCCTTCTTGGTGCCCTCGATGTACATGGCCTTCTGGCCACGATCGCGGAACTTCCAGATGAACCAGAAGAAGACCGCTTCGCAGGCGAGGAACCAAAAGCCCACCAGCACAGCGATCAGCAGGATGACATTGTCGACGCTCTCGGAGTACGTCGACAGCGACTCAATAAGGGAGGAGATCATCGAGCGCCCCTACAGGATGAAAACGAAGACGGCGCCCACGTAGAGCACGACACCGATCATCGTCCATTTGAACCAACGCTTCGCCTCGTCGTTCGGCGCCAGGTCTGGGCCGGCCATCAGCGACTCCCCTTTCGTGCGAGGCGCGCGATGTGCGCCACCACGTCGTGCATCGCCTGGTCATCGGCGAGCGTCATCGCCATCGGGCGCATCTGCTGCCCGCCGATGTCTTTGGGGTTGGCCCCCCGCGCGCCCGACTTGAAGTTGCGGAGCTGCGCGAGGATGTACCAGTCGTGGGTCTCTGTGAGCGACGGCGCCTTGAGCGCCGGGTTCCCCGACCCATCGACCTTGTGGCACGCAGCGCAGGCGCCGAAGAGCGAAGCGCCGCGTTCGGCGTTCCCCTTGACGGTCACCTCGGTCACCACCGGCTTCATGCCCGCGACGTAGGCCGAAACCGCCTTGACGGCGGCCTCGTCCGGCAGCGTCTTGGCCATCGGCTGCATCTTCAAGCCGCCCTTGTCCGAGGCGTGTGCGCCGCGGATCTGCTGCTTGAAGTTGGTGAGCTGCGTGGCCACGTAGACCGCCTCCTGTCCGGCGATGGCGGGCACCTCGATCGAGGCGTTCCCGGCACCGTCTTCCCCGTGACAGGGCGTGCAGTTCTCGTAGAGCACTTTGCCCTCGGCGGGTCCGCCGGACGGCGGCGTACAGCCAACCCCCAGCAGGCCGGCACCCAAGAGCGACAACAGGTTTCTTGCGCGGACCATCTGCGTCCCTGATTGACCCAGCATGGAGGCGTTGTAGGACCGGCAAGCCGGGGGATCAAGTCCAGCGAACCACAATGAGCGGCGGGTGCAGAATTGCCGCATCTGCCCAATGGCAGATGCGGCAATTTGCCGCAAAATCGTAATCCCCTGTTACCGATTCGTCACGGCGCCCGCGGGAGGGACTGGTTCGGATCGGCGTCGCTCGGTCGCCCATGTGGACACGGCCCGTCGAAAAGTAGCTCGCAGGCCGTGTTGTAGACCAGGTCCCCGCCCTCGGGGCTCGCCGCGTGCCAGGCGCCGCCGCTGTTGGGATGATCGCGCAGCACGACCGGCACGACCCCTCCGATCTGGTAGGAGGGGAGGTCCTCGCCGTCGATCACCAGGTGGTCGCCCGGCTCGACCCCCGCGGCCACGAAGTTCACCTCCGGGGCGTGGACCCGGTTGCCCGGGCCGAGCACCAGCGGCCCCTGTCCCCCCACCCGGAGCACGTCCTCCTCGTCGGCGAGCCACCAATGCTCGACGACCTCGCCCTCCTCGAAGTCGACATCGCGCAGCCACAGCTCGTGGGCGCCCTCGAGATCCGCCAGCACCCCGGGCTGCGCGTCGATCGCCCCCTCGGCGAGGGCCCCCAGCGTAGTCTCCCCCGCACACGGCCAGATGGGGCACGCGGCGACCGCCGCGTTGACGGGGGCCGAGACGAACTCGCTCAGCGGCGCGAGCTGCCCCTCGAAGACGTTCACGTGCGCGCGCGCGCCGCGGAGGCTACCGACGCCACCGTTGGTGCGCCCCAGCAGCCATACGCGCTCCCCGCCGAGGCCACGCACGGCGTCGAAGAGCTGCGGATTCGCGGGCCCGGAGACCGACACCATGGCCTCCCGCCCGTGCCCTCGCGTCTGCGCCCGAATCTCCGGGTCTTCGCCGTCGGCCAGCCCGTCCCCGTCAAGGTCACGCAGGTTCCGTTCGTCACCGAAGTCGAGGCTGCCCGGATCGCGACCGCGCACGTAGGCGTCGTCAGGTGCCCCCGGGAGCGCGAGCAGCGTGACCCCGCCCAGATCGATTCGGTCGACACGGTAGCGCACGCAGCCCAGCCCACCGCAGGCCGGGGTGGTCTCACCGCTCGACCAGGCGTTGGTGGCCGCTCGCCGCGAGATCCACGCCCCCAGCGGCGCCATGATCCCCAGCCGCGCCGCGAGCCCGAAGCGGGGGTTGGTGAGGGGCACCCACGCGAAGCGCCCGCTGATCTCGAGCTCCGCGGGCGCTGGCGACGCGCCATCGACCGCGGTCAACGCGTGGGCCGCGACCAGTCGGCCGAGGGCCACCGCGGGCCGCTCCGCGTCCGCCGCCTCCTCCACCGTCGCGACCACCACGCCGTTGGGGCCCAGCAGTCGTCCCCGCTCATCGACGCGGGGCACGCGCGCCCCACGGCCGGCGAGCACGGTGTCGCCAGCGGCGCCCGCCAGCCACACGGCCACCGCGCCGGGATGGGCCGCCTCCAGCAGGCCGCGGGCGACCCCCGCGAAGTCCCCCGAGAGGCTCGGCCGCTCGAGGGGCGTGGCGGCCGGTGCCGCGCCCCACGTGAACAAGAAGGCGACGGGCTCACCGCCGATGATCGATTGCAGCACGAGGGATCGCAGCGTGCGGTCACGATGGGCCGGCAGGTGGGTGTCACGGGAGAGGAGCCGAGTGCGGGCGTGCCAGGCGCGGAGGTCATGCCGGTCGTTTCTGACCTCATCGGCGTCGGCGTCGTCCACGACGACGGCCCCCTCGAAGTCGGGATCGGCGTCCACCGGGAGCGCGATGGTCCCGGACCGGACCTCGACGGGGACGAGCTGCGCCCCGGCCTGACGGGCAGCGGCGGTGCAGCGGCGCACGACCTCGTCCCACCAACGCTCGTCGGTGCCGGACGTCGCGGGGAGCTCCTCGAGCAGGCCGCCGGCCCCGGCGAGGCGATTGTTGAGGGCATCGAAGGCGGGGCTGCGAGCCAGCGATGGGCCCGAGAGGCCGACGGCGTCGGGCCCGCTGCGGACCCCCGTGGCGTGGACCGCGATCGATCCCGCGGGCACCCCGAGCCGACGTCGCAGCCGACGAACGAAGGTGCGGATCCGCGCGGCGTCGACGGCGTGGACGTCCAGCGTCACCAACACGTACAGCGTCTCGTCGCGCGCGAGCACCAGCACGCGACCCTGGGGAGGGTTCTCGTTGTCGACGTGGAGCGCCGGCCGATCGAGCCCGTCGCCGCCGACCCACACCGCGTCGAAGCGCCCGTCGCCGTCGTCGTCCTCGAAGGCGTCCGCGCACGGATCGGCGGGCGTCGGTATGTCGAGCCGTCCGTCGAAGCGCCCCGGCCGGTTCTCCGGGCAGTCGGGCCCCGCGTGGTCGACCCAACGCTCCAGCGCGCCGGGCGTGATGTCGAAGGAGGCTGCCCCCGCGCGGGTCACCCCGTCGCCGAGCAGCTCCACGAAGGGCACGGGCACCTCGGGCTGGCAGGCGCCGTCGGCGTCGCACCAGGCGAGCTCTCCGCAGTCGGCGTCACGCTCACAGGCGACGAGGGCGGCGGCGTCCGGCGGGAGGACCTCACCGTCCACCGTGCCATCCGGGGCGGGCAGGGCTGCGTCGCCCGGCTGGACCGCTGGGGCCATGTCGGGCTCACCGGCCACCGCGTCGGGCATCGCCTCCTGGGTCTCGGGCGAGCCTCCGGCGTCGTCGCACGCCCAGGCGGCGAGGCAGGCCAACCCGATGAGGTGAGATCGCGTCACGTCAGCGAGACTACGAAACCTGCCAAGGACGGCTCAAACCAGGGCTACTGCTCGACGATCGTGAAGTCGACGCGGCGGTTGTTGGCCCGACCGTCCCGCGTCTTGTTGTCGTCGATGGGCGTGGTCTCGCCGTAGCCCATCGACTCCAGGCGCTCCGGCTCGACGCCCTGGTTGACGAGGTACTCACGCACGGCGTCGGCTCGCTTCTGCGACAGCTTCAGGTTGTAGCTGTCGCGCCCGCGGTCGTCGGTGTGGCCCTCCACGCGCACCTGCTTGATGTAGGCGTAGCGGACCATGACCTCCGCCACCTGGTTGAGGACCTCGTAGCTCTCGGGCTTGATCACCGCCCTGTTGGTCTTGAAGAAGACCTTCTCGAGGATCTCGATCTTCTTCTTCGTCACTTTCACGAGCACCGGCTTGGATGGCTCCGGCCTGGTGTCCGGGCAGCCGTCTTCGTCCTCGAACTGGTTGAAGGTCTCGGGCCCCATCGGGCACTTGTCCGTCACGTCCGGGATGCCGTCCTTGTCGTTATCGGGATCCGGGCAGCCGTCGTCGTCCTCGAAGCCGTCCTTGTCCTCGGGTTCCTGGGGGCACTGGTCGTTGGGGTCCTTGAAGCCATCACCATCGGTGTCGGGGATCTCGTCGGGGCAGCCGTCCTCGTCGAGCCACTCGTTGATCGTCTCCGGCTCGTTCGGGCACTTGTCGGCCTTGTCCTTGAAGCCGTCGGCGTCGTTGTCGGGATCGGGGCAGCCGTCGGCGTCCTCGAAGCCGTCGATATCCTCCGGATCCAGCGGGCAGCGGTCCTCGGTGTCGAGCACCTCGTCCCGGTCGTTGTCGGGATCGGGGCAGCCGTCGCGATCCTCGTAGTCGTCCTTGTCTTCAGGGATGTCCTTGCACGAGTCGAAACGGTCGAGGATGCCGTCCTCGTCCCGGTCGTACCGACGGTCGTGGAACGCAAACCCGAAGAGCAGCCGGTACTTGGGCGAGCCGTAGCCGTTGATGAGGCCGGCCCCCGCCCCGAGCGTGATGACCGGCCCCGGATCGGTGTAGATGCGGAGACCGAGGAGCGCCTCCATCGGGTTGGCGTGCGTCCCGATGTCGCCGACGTCGGTGATCGCGGCGGCCCCGAAGAGCTCGGTGATGAGCACCACGTCCTCGGAGCCCAGATCGAAGCCACCGGCCACGCCGTAGACCGCCTCGTGGGCGAGCTTCAGGTTCTCGACCTGGTCGTCGTCGACGCGCACCTTCACGCCCAGGTTGACGGCGAAGCCGAAGCCGTCGCCGCGGCCCTCGAGCACCAGCTTGGGCGTAGGCGTGACGCTGTTGGCGCCGACGAAGGCGTCCTGGTCGCCCACCGGGACCGTCACGGGCACCACGAGCGCCATGCCGAAGCCGTGATCGTCCTCGAGCCCGAAGAGCCGAAGCTTGGGCACGACTCGTAGATCCGCGGGCTTGAAACCGTCGTTGCCGGCGGCCTCGACTCCATCGCCCGACACCTGGGCCCCCGCGCCGTCGACGCTGAGCTCGAAGTAGTCACCGAGCCCCAGCGTGAGGACCAGGTCGCCGTAGAGCAGGTGCTCCACGATCCGCTCCTTCACGCCGCCGTCCTCGTCGAGGACGACGAGGGGCTGGTTGGCGTAGTTGACGACCAGCGAGGGCACGAACTCGAGGTGCTTGGCCACCCGCGCGCCTTCTACCGACATGTAGTTCCAGGTCCCCGCGGCGGGCCGGAAGTTCTGCAGATCCTGAGCCGGCGCCGCGGTGGCCCAGAGCAGCACGGCGATCGCGGCGAGGAACGCTCGACGGCGCTCGATCATCCGATTCCCCTCCCCCTCTTCGGGTCCGCGGCGACCGTATCGTAGTTCCAGAGGTGCCGGCTACAGCCTCACGACATCGGAGTACGGGTGCTCCACCCACAGAGGGCCCCCGCCGCGTGGCCCGCGGCGCGCCACCTCGGCACGGGCCGTGCTTGGGTCCCCGACAAGGGGAAGGAGCAGTCCATGCGCATCGCGCTCGTGTGCCTGGTGTCGAGCTCGCTGGCGTTGGCCGGCCCGCCGCGCGAAGGCGTCGTGGTCCAGGTCGCCGATGGTGAGGTCGTCTTCGATCTGGGGAGGAAGGCGGGCTTGAAGCCCGGCGGCACCGTCCGCTTCTACCGCCGGTTGACGGTCAAGCACCCGATCAACGGCAGGGAGATGGTGGACCGCTTCCCGATCGGCGAGGTCCAGCCCGCCGAGGTGGGCGAGCTGCTGAGCATCGCCCGGGACGTCGCCGGGCTGAAGCGCCCCCCGAAGCCCGGCGACTTCGTCGTGCTCGGGGCGGGGCCCAAGCCCGAACCCAAGCCAGGGTCGGTCTCACCGAAGCCGGCGCAGGCCGATCCCGAGACGGCGGCCGTGCGGCGAGCGATGGTGGACCTCTTCGGGGCGCCCCTCGAGGACCGGATCGCCCGCTGGGAGGGCATCCTCACGTCGTATCCCGAGGGGCAGTTCGCCGCGTCGATCGGGCGTGAGATCGAGGCGCTGCGGGTGATCGTGTCGCGGGAGAGGGTCGCCTTCGAGCAGCCTCCGGAGAAGCCGGAGAAGCCCGCCACGCCGCCGCCGCTCGTGCCGACCTACGAGCGGCCGAAGCGGGCCGTCTTCGGACAGCCCGTCGAGCTCGCGGTGGCGGTGGGGGCGCCCGACGAGGTGGAGCAGATGCGGCTGCTCGTGCGCCGCCGGGGGGAGCGGCTTTACTCCACCCGGTCGATGTCCCGCAGCGGCGAGAATAGCTGGCGCGCGCACCTCCCGGAGCGAGCGCTGACCAGCCCGGGGCGGATCGACTACGCCATCGAGGCGGTCCGCAAGGGCGGCAAGGTGCAGCCGTTGGTGGGCACGCCGAGGCGGCCCAAGGCCTTCGAGGTGACGCCGCTCCCGCCCGGCCGCCAGCCGCCGGGCCACAGCCAGGCGATGTTGAGCACCGAGCTCGTCAACTTTCACAACGGCGGCGCGGCGGACCAGTACCTCCAGACGGAGGCGACCTTCGGCTACGACCTGGAGTTTGGCGTCCTACACACCGTGCGCGTCGGGGTGGGCAGCATCAACGGCTCCTCCCTCGTCAGCGAGGACGGTCATCGCTACGTCGACGACGACGATGAGGTCGCGGAGGTGCGCGAGCTCACGCTGAGCTACGCCTTCGCGGAGGGCGAGGTGGACTTGAACGAGTGGACGGGCCTCGCGGCGCGGGTCATGGGGGGCAACCACCACGCCACCCGGGACGCCACGCGGGAGGGGGTCGGCGGGATCGAGGGGCGGGTGCGCGTCGGGCGCCGCGGTGGGAGCCGACTGGTGCTCGGCGGCGGGTTCATCGGTGACGTGGGGGACCGCTTCTTCGCCGACATGCACATCGCCGTCTTCGACCGCTTCCCGATCGTCGCCGGCGCCAGCGTCACGAACCTGCCGCTCAACGCGAGGGACGGCTTCGGGCTGCGGCTGCGCACGCGCACCAGTTGGCGGGTCACGGATCTGGTCGCCATCGACGCGGTGCTCGGCTGGAACGCTCGCACCATCAACCACCACGGCGTCACCGTCGGTGGTGGCCTCACTCTGGACTGGTAGGGGAATCGCGATGCGTACCATCGGAATCACGCTCCTGCTCACCGCCCTCGCCGGACCGGTCTTCGCGGAGGACACGTCGGTCGAGCCCTCGGTGCACCACACGCCGCGCAACCGAGCGAAGGCCGGGCGCCCCCTGGAGCTGTCCGCGCGGATTGGGGGCGCCTCGAGGGTCCGCGGGCTGGTGGCCCTCGCCCGCGGCGGCGACCAGCCGGAGTTCGAGCGCGTGCCCTTCGCGCGCGCCCCGGAGGGTGGCTACATGGCGGTGCTGCCGGCCTCCATCGTGCGGTCGAGCGGTCTGTTCTACGCGATCGTCTCGGAGGGCCCCGACGGCACGGTGCGTCACCATTTTGCGACACCGGACGCGCCACACTCGGTGGTCGTCCACGGGCGCGCCGCCGCCGAGATCGAGGCCCAGCAGCTCGCGCGCTACGGCGGTCATCGGGCCCGCTTCACGGCGGCGACCTCGATGGTCGCCTACGGCCGGCGCCTCCAAGGAGACGCCGAGGGGCAGATCGTCGAGAGCGACGCCTACAGCGACCGCTACTGGCGGGCCGACCTCGAGTTCACCTACCGCCCGCTCAACGTGGTCCACGACTTCCGCCTCGGCTTCCACGTGCTGCGCGGCGAGTGGTCGGAGATCGACGGCGAGGCCCCGGGCCGCGGGCGCTCACCCGGGCTCAACTACGCCCACGGCGAGGTCAACTTCGAGCTGCACCGCTGGATCACGGCGGGCGCCCGGCCCATCGTCGGGGTCAACGCCGACGGCTTCGTGCTCGGCGCGGGCGCGGCGCTGCGCCTCGGCGACTTCACGGGGACCCACCTCGCCACCAGCGTCGACGGCATCGGCGGCGTCGGCTACGTGGCCGATCTGCGCTTCCACTGGAGCACCGTGCCGAGCTTCCCGATGGCCCTCGGCGTCGAGTTCAGCGACTGGCCCGCTGGCGAGGACAGCGGAGCCGCGGCGAACCTCTCCTACGACCTGGGTTGGGAGATGACGGACCGCTGGACGGTGGCGCTACGGATCGGGACGGCCCAGCGCGACGACAGCCTCTCCAGGGGCTGGCAGGGTGGGCTGACGCTGCACTACGACCTGTAGCGCCGCCTGCGCCGGGCCCTCCCGACCAGCGGGAGCCACCACAGCGCCGCGGCTCCGGGGATGGCGACGCAGCCGCCGGAGCCCCCACCGCCACCGCCCGCGTCGGCGCCCTGGTCCTCCTGCCCGGACGCCATGTCATCGGGGATCGACCCCTCGTCCGCGGCGGCGCCATCGATGAGCCCGACGTCCGGCACGACGAGGGCGTCGGGGCTCGCGCCGTCCACGGGGCGCGCGGGGACGTCGGGGGTGGGGCCGGCGTCTGGTTCACCGCCCGCGTCTGGCTCTGGGCCGTCGTCCGGCGCCACCGCGGCGTCATCGGCGAGGGCCGCGTCCACCTCCGGGGAGGCGTCGGGCACGATCGCCGCGTCTGGCTCGGGGCCCGCGTCCTGGGGCGGCGGGGCGCCGGCGTCGGGGTCCGGTGGACCGGGGCCATCGCCGGTCGGATCGGTGCCGTCGATGAGCCACTCCTCGCCGTCCGTGCGACCGTCGTCGTCGGTGTCGTCGTCGTCGGGATCCGTGCCCAGGCGCGCCTCGACGGGATCCGGGATGCGATCGGCGTCGCGGTCCGGCGCGCGCCAGATGCAAGCGTGGCCGGAGCCGGGATCGGCGCCGAAGGGTCCGGCCTCGTCGAAGGCGGCGATGACCGGGAGTTCGAAGGGATCGGCCGCGAGGCCGACGAACCGGTAGACGTGGCGCTGCTCGGCGGCGCTGTACGACTCGACGGAGATGTGGCCCCCCCCCGCGGGGAGGGCGCCGTAGTAGCGCAGGCCGTCGGCGGGGGGGAAGAGCGCGCTGCGGAGGAGCAGGCGGGTGGCGACGGCGAGGCGCCCCTCGATGCGGGTGGCGCCGAGGCTACCGCCGATCTCGGCGCCGTCCAGGAAGCCCGACTCGAGGGCGCCGCGCCGGCCGGAGGTGAGCAAGAGGCCCGCGTCGGTGCCCTGATTGCCGCGGACGCCGTGGACGATCCAGACGCCGCCGTCGCCGTCGTCGACCACCGAGGGGTTCACGCCGCCGGGGACGTCGAGGGGGGGCGCCTCCGTCTGCCACTCATCGCCCACGCGCCAGCTCACGCGCAGCCCGCCGCGATCGTCGTGGTGGGCGGCGACGAGCCGGCCGGCGACGGTGGCGAGATCGACCTCCAGCCCCACGTCGCTCCCCGCGAGGTTGTCGATGCGCGAGGTCACCCAGTCATCGGCCCCGCGGCGCCGGCCGAGCCAGAGCGACTCCTGGTGGTGGTAGGCGACGACGACGTCCCCGTCGAGCCGGTCGAGGGCGCAGAAGCCCCCCGTCCGCTGGCCGAGGGCCACCGTCTCGCGCACCCAGCCCTCGTCCCCCTCGAAGGCGACTTGCAGGCGGCGCTCACCCGCGTCGTAGAAGCAGATGTAGGGCGTGCCATCGACGAGCAGGAGATCGGTGTCCTCGACCTCGTCGATGGCGAGGCGGCTCACGCGTCGCGCGACCTCGGTGTCCACGGCTTCGCCGGCGGCGTCGACGCGGGTGTGGATGAGGTGCCCATCGATGCGGGCGATCCGGGCGAGGTGCACGTCCCCCGCCGGGCCCACGGCGAGGGAGAGCCCGAAGCCGGTGTCGCCGGGCTCGAAGCAGGTCCGCAGGAAGGCGTCCTGGGCGCCAGCGGGGAGCGCGAGGGCGATCAGCAAGCAGGGAATTCGATTCACAGAGGTCCCCCGGGAGGCGAAGTGCCCGGAGGGTCGCATCAACCCGGGGGACCTCGCCACCCGGGTTGCGGGGACGCAGCCTGAGCGGGAGACTTCGGCCATGCGGGATCTACGAGACGTCACGGCGCTGGTCACGGGGGCGGGCAGCGGTATCGGCCGGGCCATCGCGCTGAGGCTCGCGAACGCCGGCGCGCGGCTGGTCCTCTGCGATGTCGACGAGGCCGGGCTGGCCGGCGTCGAGGCCGAGCTGCCCCGCGGGCGTTGCTTGATGGCCGAGGTCGTCGACGTCTCCGACCAAGGCGAGATGCAGGCGCTGGCCGACCGCGTCCACCAGCGCTGCGACGCCGTGGACGTGCTGGTGAACAACGCTGGGGTGGGCCTCGTGGGCGGGATGCTCGACACGTCCCACGGGGACTGGGAGTGGGTGCTCTCCGTCAACCTCTGGGGCGTGATCCACGGTTGCCGTCTCTTCACGCCGGCGATGGTCGAGCGGGGACGGGGCCATGTGGTCAACGTCTCGTCGATGCTCGGCTACGTCGGGCAGCCGGGCGCGATCGGCTACGTCACCAGCAAGTTCGCCGTCTTTGGCCTCTCCGAGTCGTTGCGCGGTGAGTTGGGGCCCCACGGCGTCGGCGTGTCGACCATCTGCCCGGGGATCGTGCGAACCAACATCGTGCGGGAGACGCGCTTCAGCGACCCTCTCGGTGAACAGCAGCGAGACGCCGTCGGCTCGCTCTACGCCCGCCGCAACTACGGACCCGAGCGGGTGGGGGTCGCGGTGGTCCGGGCGATCCGCAAGGACCGGGCGGTGGTCCCGGTGACGCCCGAGTCCTGGGCGCTCTACGGTCTGAAGCGCGCGCTCCCCGGCATGACGGCCACGCTCGGCCGCTTGATGGCGCGTCGGTTCTCGCCCTGATCAGCTCACGTCGAGCACCAGGTAGAAGTTGCGACCCTGGCGGTTGAGGACCACCAGCGCCTTGCCCCGCCGCAGCCGCTTCGAGGCGTCGGCGGCGGACTTGACGCGACGCCTGTTGATCTCGACGACCAGGTCCCCCACCCGCAGGCCCGCGCGGGCCGCGGCGCTGCCCGGATCGACTGATGTCACCAGCGCCCCGTCGGTGCCCCGGGGGATCTTGAACCGCCGTCGCGCGTTGCGGTCGAGGTCCGACAGGGCCAGGCCGTCGAGGGCCTCCGGCGTCCGTCCTCCCTGGCGCCGCGCCACCGGCTCCTGACCGGGCATCTCGCCCAGCTCGACATCGCGCGTCGTGGTCTCGCCGTCGCGGACCAGCTCGAGCCGGACCCGCTTGCCCGGTCCCGAAAGCGAGATGGTGTTGCGCAGCTCGCTCGAGCTGCGCACCTTGCGGCCGTCCATTCCGACGATGACATCGCGCTCGCGCAGCCCCGCCTTCGCCGCCGGCGTGCCGGGCTCGATCTGGGTGACCAACACGCCCTTCGAGGTGCCTACCTTCAGCCGCGCGGCGAGCTCGGCGTCGAGGTCCTGGATGCCGACCCCCAGCCAGGCGCGGCGAACCCGCCCATGGGCGACGATGGCGTCCATCACCTTCCGCGCCAGGTGCGTGGGGACGGCGAGGCCGATGCCCTGGTGGCCGCCGCTCCGGCTCAGGATCGCGGTGTTGATCCCGACCAGTCGTCCACGGGCGTCGAGCAGCGCGCCCCCTGAGTTGCCCGGGTTGATGGCCGCGTCGGTCTGGATGAAGTCCTCGTAGTCGACGATCCCCATGCCCGCGCGCCCCTTGGCAGAGACGATGCCGCGGGTCACGGTGTGCCCCAGGCCGAAGGGGTTGCCGATGGCCAGCACCGTCTCGCCGAGGCGGAGGGCCTGAGAGTCCCCCAGCTCGATGGGCACGAGGCCCTCGCCGTCACGGACTCGGATGAGCGCGATGTCGGTCTTGGGATCGGTGCCCACGACCTCTGCCATCAGCTCCGTCCCATCGGCGAGCGTGACCTTCAGCTCGCTGGCGCCCTGGACGACGTGGTTGTTCGTGAGCACGAGCCCCTCGGCGCTGACGATCACCCCGGAGCCCGCGCTCTGCCGGGCCGGCGCTCGACGCCCCTGGGGCCCGAAGAAGAACTCGAACATCTGGGGGTCGACCGGCCGGCGGGTTCCCGTGCGTCCATGCGTCACCGCGATGTTCACCACGCTCTTCACCGCCCGCTCGGCGATGTCCGGCAGGCTCGGCAGCGCTTGGGGGGGCGCAGCCAGGTTGTCGAAGGGCCCAGCCAGCGCGGGAGCGCACAGCAGCGCGAGCACGGCGATCGCACGCATCTTTCCACCTCCTTTGGGATGCATACCCGGGTGAATCGGCCAGCGCATCGCCTTTATTCGCTGCTTGACCCCCCGCAACCCGTGACGGACTCTTCGCGCGTGAACCTATACGACGATCTGAAAGCCCGTGGCCTCGTCTTCCAGGCCACCGAGTCCGGTCTCGCAGAGGCCCTGTCCAAGCCGCTGACGGCCTACATCGGCTTCGATCCCACCGCGACGAGCCTGCACGTGGGCAGCCTGTTGCCGGTGACGATGTTGATGCGCCTCCAGCGCGCGGGCCACACGCCCATCGCCATCGTCGGGGGGGGCACCGGGATGATCGGCGACCCCAGCGGCCGGTCTTCGGAGCGTTCATTCCTCGACGACGCCCGGCTCGCCGAGAACGTCGCCGGCCTGCGCGCCCAGCTCGAAGGTTACCTCGACTTCGGCGGGAAGAACGCCGCCTCCCTGATCGACAACCGTGAGTGGCTCGGCCGCGTCACGCTCATCGACTTCCTCCGCGACGTCGGCAAGCACGCCTCGGTCAACACGATGATCGCCCGCGAGTCAGTGCGACGTCGGCTCGAGGAGCGCGAGCACGGCATCTCCTACACCGAGTTCAGCTACATGCTGCTCCAGGCCTACGATTTTCAGGAGGTCTACGACCGCTACGGCTGCACCCTGCAATGCGGCGGCAGCGACCAGTGGGGCAACATCGTCGCCGGCTGCGATCTGGTCCGCCGCGCGCGCGGCGCGGAGGTGCACGGGCTCACCTTCCCGTTGCTCATGCGATCCGACGGCAAGAAGTTCGGCAAGTCCGAAGCGGGCAACATCTGGATCGATCCCGACCTCACGACGCCCTACGAGTTCTACCAATACTTCATCAACGTCCCCGACGCCGACGTCGGCAAGCTGCTGCGACGGTTCACCTTCGTCGAGCTCGCCCACATCGAGGAGGTGGAGCGCGAGGTGACGGCCAACCCGTCGGCTCGCGCGGGGCAGCGGCGCCTTGCCGCCGAGATGACCCGCCTGGTGCACGGGCAGACCGCCGTCGAGCGGGCCGAGCGCGCCACCCGCGTGCTCTTCGGCGGCGGCGACCTCAGCGAGCTCGACGCCGCCGAGCTCAAGGGCGCCTTCCGCAACACGCCCGCCACCGCCATCACCCCCGCGGAGCTCGCCTCGGGGGTGGGCCTCGTGGACATCCTCGCGCGCAGCGGCCTGTGCGCTTCCAAGGGTGAGGCGCGGCGCATGGTCAAGAGCGGCGCGGTGTCCATCAACCACTTCCGCGACACCAACATCGAGCGCGCCCTCGGCACCAGCGACGTCCTCGATGGCGCGTGCATCGTTCTGAAGCGCGGCAAGAAGACCTACCACGTGCTCTCGGTGGAGGCCGACTCATGAGCGAGCTGCTCTACGACTGGAATCAGAAGTGCGAGGGCCCGTCCCTGCACGCCGTCGAGATCGACGACGAGACGTTGCGCGACGGCCTGCAGAACCCGTCGGTGCGTTCGCCCTCCCTCGAGCAGAAGCGCCAATGCCTGCGCCTCGCCTGCGAGCTCGGCATCCAGCGAGTCGATCTCGGCCTCCCGATGTCGGCGCAGCAGGCGGACATCCGCGGCCTCCTCGAGACGATCCGCGACGAGTCGCTCCCGATCAAGCCCGGCCTCGCCGTGCGCACGGTGGTCTCGGATCTCGAGACGGTGGCGATGTTCCGCGACGAGTTCCCCGAGGTCGATCTCAAGGCCAGCGCCTTCCTCGGCAGCTCGCGCATCCGGCTCTGGGTCGAGGGCTGGTCCTGGGAGACCGTCCTGGACCGCACCGCCATCGCCATCGGTTGGGCCACCTCCCACGGCGTCCCGGTGATGTTCGTCACCGAGGACACGACCCGCAGCCACCCCGACGACATCGAGGCGCTCTACGTTCGCGCGGCGGAGTCCGGCGCGGCGGAGGTCTGCGTGGCGGACACCTGCGGCCACGCGCTGCCCTGGGGCGCGCGGGCCATCGTCGCCCACGTCAAGGCGGCCTTGGAGGCAGCGGGGCACGGCGGCGTGAAGCTCAACTGGCACGGCCACAGCGACCGCGGCGTGGCCCTCGCCAACTGCCTGGCCGCCATCGAGGGCGGCGCCGAGGTGGTCCACGGCACCATCCTCGGCATCGGTGAGCGCAGCGGGAACGCCCAGCTCGACCAGCTCCTCGTCAACCTCCACCTCCTCGGCCTGTGGGACCGCCCGCTGGCGGTCCTCGACGAGTACGTGCACCTCGTCAGCGAGGCCACCGGCGTAGGCATCTCGGAGCTGTACCCGATGTTCGGGCGCGACGCGTTTCGCACCATGACCGGGGTCCACGCGGCGGCCATCGCGAAGGCGCGCCGCCACGGCGACGCCAACATCGTCGACCTGATCTACTCCGCGGTCCCCGCCAGCCTCATCGGGCGTCGCCAGGAGATCGAGGTGGGGCGCCTCAGCGGCGCGTGGTGCGTCCGCGCGTGGTTCGAGGACCACGGCGTGGAGGCATACGACGACGCGACGGTCCAGCGCGTCCTCCAGAAGGCGCAGGCGTGTAGCTCGGTGCTCAGCGAAGCCGAGATCCGCGCCCTCTTGTGAGGGACGCCACCGCCTACGTACGCCCGGCGATCCGTGCGATGCGCGGATACACCCCCGGCGAGCAGCGCCCCGGCTGTCTCAAGCTCAACACCAACGAGTCGCCGTGGCCCCCCTCCCCCCGCGTCGCCGACGCGATCGCCGCCGAGCTCCCCCGCCTCCCGATCTACCCCGATCCGCGCGCGACGCCGCTGCTCTGCGCCGCTCGGGCCCGCTACGGCGTCCCCGAGGACCACATCCTCGCGGGCAACGGCTCCGACGACTGCCTCACGATGCTGTTCCGCGCGCACCTCGAGCCGGGGGACGTCGTCGCCTGCCCCGCGCCCACCTACGGGCTCTACAGCACCCTCGCCGCGATCCAGGGCGCCCGCATCGAGACGATCCCCTACGGCGAAGGCTGGGCGCTGCCCGACCTCGCCACCGTCGGCGCGCGGCTCAACCTGGTGGTCCAGCCCAACAACCCCTCGGGCACCATCGCCCCGCCCGACGAGGTGCGCGCCCTCGCCGACCGCACCGCCGGCGTCGTCGTGGTCGACGAGGCCTACGTCGACTTCGCCGGTGAGGGCGCCTCGCTGTTGCCATGGCTGAGCGAGCACCCCAACCTCGTCGTCCTGCGCAGCTTCTCGAAGAGCTTCGGCCTCGCCGGCGTCCGCCTCGGGCTGCTCTTCGCCCACCCGGCGCTGATCACCGAGTACGCCAAGGTCAAAGACAGCTACAACGTCGACCGCCTCGCCTTGCGCGCGGGCGTCGCCGCCCTCGAGGACACCGCCCACCACGCCGAGATGGTGGATCGCGTCGTCACCGAGCGGGGGCGCCTCCGCCGGCGCCTCGAGGATCGTTTCGGTTGGACCTGCCCCGAACCGCGCGCCAACTTCCTGCTCTGCCACGTCGGCCCGGAGGCCGAGGCCGTCTACCGCGCCCTCGCCGAGCGGGACATCCTCGTGCGCTGGTGGCCCAAGCCGGAGCTGCGCGAGCATTTGCGCATCTCCATCGGCCGCCCCGCCGACTCCGACCGGCTCGTGGCCGCCCTCGAAGCGGCCCTCGCCGGCGCGGAGTAGAGCCGAGTGAGAACACGCGGTGTCACCTGTCTGCTCCTGCTCATGCTCGGCGCCTGTGACGAGGACGACGGGCCGCCCCCCGCGGCGGGTGAGCTGAGCCTCCTCACCTACAACGTGGCGGGCCTCCCCCAGGGGATCTCGAGCTCGAACCCCGAGACGAACATCCCGCTCATCGGCCCCCGGCTCAACGCCTTCGACATCGCTCTGGTGCAGGAGGACTTCTGGTACCAGGCGGAGCTGCGCGCTGCCGCTCGGCACGCCCACATCTCCGAGGAGCACCGCGAGGGGGCGCGCCCCGGGATGGGAGACGGCCTCAACCGCTTCTCGGCCTTCGCGTTCGGGACCATCCGGCGCATCCCGTGGTCCGGTTGCAACGGCCGCTTCGACTGCGCCAGCGACTGCCTCGCCAACAAGGGCTTCTCCGTCGCGCGCCACACGCTGGCGCCGGGCGTCGAGGTCGACGTCTACAACCTCCACAAGGAGGCGGGGGGCTGCGCCGAGGACCACGAGATCCGGGCGGCCGGCGTCGATCAACTGCTCGAGTCCCTCGGCACCACCTCGGCCGGCGTCGCGGTCTTGATGGCCGGCGACTTCAACCTCCACGAGGAGGACGAGGCCGAGCGCGCCCAGCTCCGCCGGCTCGAAGGCGAGGCCGGACTGCGCGACGCCTGTTGGGCCCTCGGGTGCGGCCACCCGAACATCGACCGGGTCTTCCTGCGCGGATCCGACACCGTCGAGCTCGAGCCCACGAGTTGGGCGGTGCCGCCCGGCTTCGACGACGCCGCCGGCGAGCCCCTCTCCGACCACGCCCCGGTCACCGTCCGAGTCCGCTGGCGGCAGCGCTCCACGGATTGACCCCCGCCCGCGCCCTGGCCTCCATCGCGACCGGCGCCCTCGGCCTGTCCTTCGCCGCCGTCCTGGTGAAGTCGATCTCCCTGGGCCCGGCCAGCATCGGGCTCTATCGAACGGCCATCGCCGCCCTCGCCCTGATGGCCCTCACCCCCGCCAGCGGCACCGAGGCCCTCGGCGTCGCCGGCGGCAGCCGCGCCCGTGGCCTCGCGTGGGCGGCGGCGTCCGGCGCCTTCTTCGCCGCAGACCTCTTCGTCTGGCATCGATCTATCGCCATGGCCGGCAGCGGCATCGCGACGCTTCTGGCCCACACCCAGGTCTTCTGGGTCGCCGTCGTCTCGTCGGTGCTGCTCGGCGAACGCCTGGGCGCCGAGTTCGCCGGCGCGGTGCTGGCGGCGATGGTCGGCGTCGTGCTGGTGAGCCTGCCCGGCATCGGCGTCAACGAGCTGCACCTCGAGGGCGTCGTCCTGGGCCTGATGACCGGCGTCTTCTACTGCGGCTACATCCTCGCGCTGCGACAGAGCCGCACCGGTGAGGGGGTCGTCGGCCTGGCCCCCAACCTCGCCGTGAGCAGCGCAACCTGCGCCGCGCTCCTGGGGCTCGCCGCGGTGCTCACGGCCGAGCCCGTCGAGTGGCCCGGCGGACCCGACCTCGCGCTGCTCATCGCCCTCGGCCTGGGGGTCCACGTCGGCGGCTGGCTCCTCATCTCCCGCGGGATGCCCCACCTCCCCGCGACCAGCAGCTCGGTGCTGCTCCTGCTCCAGCCGGTGCTCGCCACCCTCTGGGGCGTCCTCTTCTTCGCGGAGCCCGTCGGCTGGGTCGGCGCCGCAGGCGTAGCCCTCACGCTAGCGGGTGTGTACGGCGCCCAGCGGGCCAGACTGCGCGACGGCTGACCGAACGCCCACGAGACACACGCCCCTGTGTCAAGAGGCAGCGACCGCCCGGACCTGTTCCAGCCAAGCGTGAATCACCGCGTCGGCGCACACCAGCCGCTCCAGCGTCAGGTGGCCGGCGGCGGGCTTGAGCCGAGCGAGGAGCGCGGGCTCGAAGGCGGCGGCGAGCGGCATCTCGTATGCACCCTCGAAGACCACGCCCTCGCGAAAGAGGACGACCTTCGCGAGCACGAGATCGCCTCGGCTCAGCGCGCGGGCGCCCTCCGGGTCGTCGACCGGGATCGACCATTCGGGGCGGAACAGATCCAGAACCTCCACTTCGTGGCCCGACTTGCCGACGACGCGATGCACCGAGAAGGGCGCGCCGACGGCCGCGCGGATGAAGGACTCCAGCGCGGGGTCGGGATCCGCGTCCAGGTAGCGCTCGGCGACGGTGCGGCCATCATCGGTGCTCCAGTCGTAGAGGAGCCATCCCAGAAAGAGCTGCCCGTCGGGCCCCCCCGGCTGGAACGGCACCGGGAACCGCTCGCAGAACTCCGCCCTCGCGTCGTCCCAAGTCGTCAGGCCAAGGGCGGGGTTGATGAACTCCGTCAACGCGCGTGCTGCCTCCGCGGCGATCCGGCCGGGGGCCTTCGGCAGCGGCTTGTGTCGGGCCGCGCCGGGCCTCGAGCAGCACTTCTTGGCCTTCTTCCCGCTCCCGCAGGGGCATGGCTTGTTGCGGTCCTTGTTGGCGACCCGTGGCTTCTTCTCCGCGAACACGATCCGGCCCGCCGCTTGGGCTCGCTCGTGCCGCGCCCGCAGCGTGTCGACATCGACCTGCTCGCGAAACGCCTCGATGAGCGCCGCCGCTTCACCCGTGGGGGGATCCTTCACCCGGTCGGCGCGCACGTCGACGAACACCGTGTGGGCGAGGGAGGCGCCCACCGTCCGCACCTTCAGGAACTCGACGGCGATGTCCGCGCAGGGGCAGGTTGGCGCGATGCAGTAGCGATCGCGCGCGGAGAAGAGCGTCCCGTCCGGCCCGGCGATGAGCGGGGGCGCCGAGGTCGGCTCGAGCACCAACCACTCGGCGAGATCGCCCGACCTCCACCCGGTGGCCCCCAACCCCACCTCGATCTCCGCTCCGCTCCGCGCGAAGGCGAGGCGACGCTCGGCGTCGAGGAACCTCCCACGCACCTCTCGCATCCTCCGAAGTTGCCCTTCGGTCGGAGCCGCAGACCCGACCCACCGCAGCGGTGGACCGTACCGGTGCCCGTCGTCTGGCCCCACCTCGGCGTTCACGCCGCTGATCTCGACCTCGGCGGTGCCAGGGACGAAAGGGAACGTGGCCACGAGCACGGCCTCACCCGGCTCCGGCCGCCGGCCCTCGGGCGCCCGGTCGGCGAGGATGCAAACCTCGTGAAGGCGGGTGGGGTCGTAGAAGAGCGGCATCTTGTCTTCGGGCATCGTCAGCCATCCGTCCGCAGTTTCACGAATCATGCGTGATCGGTGACGAAACCCGAAGAGTCGGCCTTGGGCATCACCGTGCCCGTCGGTCCCCCGGCATCAGAAGCCGGGCACCGTCTGTGGGCCCTTGGGCCTCCGCCTGCGCTGGCGGTCGCGGTGCTCCCACCACTTGTCATCGTCGGCCCGAATCGGGCGGCGCCCGCGTCTGCGCCGACGCTGGGGTCGGGAACGCGTCCGATCACGGCGGCGCGGTTCGGGTTGGTCGGCGGCCTGTGATGGCCGCTCGAAGCGCACGCCGGCCAGCAGCGCGAGGGTGCGCCGGCTCGCCGACTCCGAGTCTCGGGCGGCGGCGGCGGACATGTGCAGGAGGTGGTCGCGCCCGCTGCGTCGCTTGCGGAACCGGGCCGCGATGCGCCACCGGAGACGGCCCCATCGCAGCGTCCCCTCCACCACATAACCCATACCGGGGCCGTTGCACGTGACCTGCACCGACGCCGCGGAGTCCGTCACCTGCTCGAAGGCGCGAGCGGCCAGGCGCTCGGCCTCGTCGCAGTCGAGCCGCGGATCCAGCGACTCGAGGCGCCCCACCATCAGCACAGCGCGCGGCTTCGAGACGTCGCCCAGGTAGACCATCGACAGCTCGCCTTCGTTGCGCATCGTGGCCACCGGGACCGCCTCCGGATCGAGGCTCCAACCGGCGGGGACGCCGATGGTGGCGTGGCTGCCTTCCAGCGTGTGGCGCCCTCGCTCGATGGGCGTCCCGACCCCATCTCCACAGCCGAGCAGCGCCACGAGCAGCAATGACCGCATCAATAGGTCAGCGTCATCTGGTTCGACTCCACCCCATCGATCCGCACCACGAAGCGCCCGTCCGTCTTCGGCGAGCGACTCAGGACGCGGTAGAGGTCGAATCCGCTGAAGACCGCCGTGCCCTGGAGGATGCGCTCGGGATCGTCGGGGAGCCAGGTCTTGCGCCCCATCCCCAACAGCAGCCCGCGGGCGTTTCGCCTGGAGGTGGGCTTCCAGCCATCGACTCGGCCCTGGACGTGGCTCCCCCCCTTGGAGCCGAGGGCGAGCATCCGAACCTGGGCGTCCCCCGACTCGAGCCGCCGCGCCCCGGTGGGCAGGATCTGGAGCAGCCGGACCTTCAAATCCCGCCGGCAGATGCGTGAACCGCGGTTCCGTAGGCGCGGGCAGTTGCGGCGAAAGCGCCGCGCGAACACCAGGGAAGCGCTGCCGATCAGATCCGGCCGGGCTCGGGCCCTCTTCAACGGCTCGATCTCACCCCGCTCGGCGTTCGCCCGCAGCTCCGTGTACGGATCGCTCAGGCCCCGCCCGACGCCGGCCGACGTGAGCATCGAGTCCCCCTCGGCCACCGTCTCGACGAAGGCCACCAGCCGCTCTCCGCGGTGGACCCCACCGGTCGTGATGCCCAGCACGCGTCCCTCCGCGTCGAAGACGGGCGCCCCTTCGTGGAAGGGGCCCAGACCCGCGCTGGTCGTGAGGTAGGGCCGGTACTGGTTCCACACCAGCGGTCGGGTGATCCGCCCCGTTCGGACCGCGAAGTCCGCCCCGATCGAGCCCACCACGAACATCGCCTCGTCCTGAGTCCGGCCGAGCCCCCGGCCCAGCTCGGCGACGGTCTGGGTCGCCTTCTCGCTCACCAGGAGCAACGCGAAGCCATCCTGGGGCGGGGTGTCGGCGCGTCGCGCGGGCTCGAAACGGCCGTCGGCGAAGCGAACGCTGGCGCGCCGATCGTTGCGCAGCAGCTCGGCGGTCGTCAGCACCAGCCCCGTCGTCGAGACCACCACGCCCGCCCCCATGCGGCCATCCCCCGTCTCGATGCGGACCGCCACCGCCAGCGCCTTCTCCATCGCCGCCCGCGCGATGCCCTTCGCCTCCCCCAGCACCTGGAGCGGATCGACGTCGGGGGCGGGCGGCGCCGCGTCGACCACCGCCAGCACGCCCAGATCGGGCACGACGGCCCGCGTCTCCGCCTCCTCCTTCGGCCACAGCACCGTGACGGCCGCGAGCCCGAAGAGGACCACCGAGACCACCGCCCACAGCGGCGCCAGGGTGGGCTTCCTCGCCGTCGCGGCCCGCCCAGGCTGCCCGTCGGGCCCCAGCGGCCAGGCGGTGTAGCGCGCCTCCATCCCATCGAGGAAGGCGAGCAGCACGTCGAGGCGCTCACCCGCCGCGGGCAACGACACCCCATCGACGTCGTGCACCAGCACGTCACGGACCGCCTGCTCGTCGTAGCCCCGGGTCGCGAGCCCCCGCGCCAGACGGTCGGCCACCGCCTGGGGTGGCCCTTGGACCTTGACCAGCACGGTGGTCGCGGCCCCGCAGCGCTGGCAGCCCGCGCCGTCGAGGGCTCGCGCCCGGCGGCACGCGCTGCATTCGGTCTGGAGGTCAGCCGCTTTCACCCCAGGCCAACGATACACGTCGTGGCGCCGCGTGTATGCTCACCTGCGATGCGCCGTGGGCCGGTCCTCGCAGTCACCCTCTCCGCCCTCACGCTGGGCGGCGCCCTCGCGTGGCGCTACTGGCCCGACGCCGGGGCCGCCCGCCTCGCGGACACGCGCGCCCTCTACGATTGGTGCTACGGCTCACTGCCACCCCTGCCCCCCACCGACGACAGCCGCGAGGGACGCATCTTCGACCGCGCCGCCTCCCTCTCCGAAGGCGCCGTCCGAGAGGCCGCCGGCCACCTGATGCCCACGCCCACCGACGACGAGCGCGCCAGCGTAGCCGACGACATCGAGGCCACCATCGTCGCCCGCTATTCGCCGCTGCGCGCCGGAGAGGCCCTCGCCAGCGTGCGGCGTGTCGAAGCCAGGCTCAACGAAGCGCTGCCCCGGTCCCGCGGCGCACAGCCGACCTTCGCGGTGCTCAACACCCCGTCGCGCAACGCCTTCATGGCCCCCGGCGCCCGCGGCTTCGTGCTGCGCGGGCTCATCGACCACATGGCCGACGACGCCCGTCTCGCCTTCGTGCTCGGCCACGAGATCGCCCACGCCGAGCTCGGCCACGACGAGGAGATCGTGCGCGCCGCCATCGCCGGCCGCGAGCTCGGGGCAAACGCCGGGGTCCCCGACGACGTCGGCACCCAGCTCGGCGCCGCCGCGGCCCGCCTCCCGATGATGCTCTACGACCAGCGCCGTGAGTTCGCCGCCGACCGCTACGCCCTCTGCCTCGCCACCCGCGCCGGCTTCGATCCGCTCCGCGTGGCCTCGGCTGTGCCGCGCCTCTCCGACGGCACCAGGCCCGCCCCCGTCGGCGTGTCGCGCCTCGCCTACGACATCGTCGCCACCCACCCGCCCGCCGCCGCGCGTCAGCGCTACCTCGCCACCCTGCTCGAGCGGCTGCGCCGCCGATGACGACGCGAGTCCGCGCGGTCCTCTGCGGCGCGGCCCCCGACTGCGAGCTCACGGTGGCCGCGGGGGCGCCCTACCACGCCGTGATGTGGCGGGCGCCCGACGGGATCTACGTCGCGGCCCTCGACGGGGCCGTCAAGGTCGGCGGACGCGAGGTGCGGGGCGTCCGCCGGCTCGCCTCGGGCACGGCGCTTCACCTCGGCGAGACGCCCATCGGCGCGCGGCACTTCGAGGACGCCGCCGTGTCGGCCCAGGACGCGTGGCTGATCGAAGCCCCGGGGGCGCGGGCGATGGTCATGCGCCGCCCCGAGCGCGCGGGGATGGTGGCGATGCGCCTCGACGGCTCGGTGGCCATCGGCGCCGCCGACCGCTCGGTGAGGGGCGTGGTCCCCATCGAGCCCTCGCAGACCCTCTTCCTCGCGGGGCGCCCGCGCTCGCTGGCCTCGATTCTGGGTCGAGGCCCGTCCCTCGAGGTCCGGCGCCTCTCCCGTATGGCCCAGCGCCGCGCGCTCCTCGACGGCGTCGACTTCCGCGTGGAGCCCGGACAGATGGTCGCGATCATGGGCCCGTCGGGATCCGGCAAGAGCACCTTGCTGCGGTGCATCGCGGGGGATCTGAGCCCCAGCGCCGGCTCCGTCCGCCTCGACGGTGACGATCTGCACGCCGGCGGCCTGCGTTGGCGGGCCCGCATCGGCTACGTGCCCCAGGACGAGCTCGTCCACGGCGAGCTCACGGTGGAGGAGGCGCTGCGCTTCGCGCTGAAGGTGCGCACCGGCGCCCTCCCCATCCCGGAGGTCGAGGCGAGGCTTCAGCGGGCCCTCGCGGCGGTGGACCTCACGGCGGAGCGGCGCCGGCGGGTCGGCAGCGTGCGCGACCCGGTGCTCTCCGGCGGCCAACGCAAGCGGCTGGCCGTCGCCAGCGAGCTGTTGGCAGAGCCACCGTTGCTGTTGCTGGACGAGCCCACCTCGGGGCTCTCCTCGGGGGACGCCGCGTCCCTCGTCGGCCACCTGCGCGGCCTCGCCGACACGGGCCGGACGGTCCTGGCGACGATCCACCAGCCCGACGCCGAGTTGCTCGCCCGCTTCGACGTGCTGCTGATCCTGCGCGAGGGCCGGGTCGCCTGGTTCGGCCCCCCCGCCGAGGCCTATGCCGCCTTCGACGTCGACCCGCGCAGCCCCGGGATGCTCGTCGAGCGTGCCTACCCGGGACCCCGCGAGGGCAATGGCGACGACGCGACGGCGTGGACGACGCCCACCACCCGCGCCGCCGAGCCAAAGGTGCCCACCGCGGCCCAGTTCGCCGCGGTGCTCACCCGAGCGGCGCTGGTCCGGGTGCGGGACCGCGCCAACCTCACGCTGATGGCCGCCCAGGCGCCGGTCGTCGGCGGCCTCGTCGCGGCGCTCTTCTGGCAGGCCGAGCCCCTGCGGCGCAACGTCCCGATCTTCGTCCTGGTCGTCTCGACGGTTTTCTTCGGATGCTTCAACGCCGCCCGCGACGTCGTCGGCGAGCGCCCGCTGCTACGCCGCGAGCTCGCCGTCGGCCTCTCGCTGTGGGCCTACTTGCTCGCGCGCTTCACGCTGCTATGCGGCATCGGGGCAGCTCAGGTCGTCGTGTTGTTGGGGCTCACGTACAGCACCGTGGGGTTCGAGGGCTCGCTCCCCGCGATCCTGGGCCTCCTCTGGGCGACGGTCGCCGCCGCCAGCGCCTTGGGACTCCTCGTGTCGAGCGTGGCCAGATCCCAGGAGGCGGCCCTCGCCATCGTCCCCGTGCTGCTCATCCCGCAGATGCTCCTCGCGGGGGTGCTCATCGGCATCGATCGCGGCCCCGTCGTGCAGGCCCTCGCCGCCGCGATGCCCACCCGGTGGTCGGTCGAGGCGCTCTACGAGGTCGAGCGAAGCGCCCTCGAGGTCTGGGACGTCCCCCGCGGTGGCGCGCGCTGCGACCCGGGCACCGACACCGGCTGCGCCCCCGACGAGGTCTGCCAGACGAGCCGCTGCGAGATGTGCGAGCCCATGCGCCATCTCCTGCCGGCCCTCACCGACGGCCTCGGCTGGCGCCGCCGCCACATGGTCTGCCGCGGCCTCTCCCCCGGGAGGGCCCGCTTCGACGCCCTCCTCCTCTTGACGATGGGCGCCCTCTTCCTGGCCGCCTCGTGGCAGCGGCTCCAGCGCGAGACGCTCGCCCGTTGAGCCAAGGACGGTGCGGCACAACGTCGACGCTACGCCGCAGACGCCACCTGAGCAGGTGTCCACTCCACCGGCGATGGAGGCGTGTTAGAACGCGGCTCCGCTCCATTCCAGGGCGGGGCGATCGCAGGAGGTGAGCGATGGAGAAGTCGACGTTCGAGGCCAAGGTCGGCCTCGCGCAGATGTTGGAGGGCGGCGCCATCATGGACGTCGTCGACGCCGAGCAAGCGCGCATCGCGGAGGACGCGGGGGCCTGCGCGGTGATGGCCCTGGAGCGGGTGCCCGCTCAGATCCGCAAGGACGGCGGGGTCGCGCGCGCGAGCGATCCTATGATGATCCGCTCGATCCAGGAGGCGGTGGACATCCCGGTGATGGCGAAGTGCCGCATCGGCCACTTCATGGAGGCGCGCATCCTGGAGGCGCTGGAGGTCGACTACATCGACGAGAGCGAGGTGCTGACGCCGGCGGACGACGCCTTCCACATCGACAAGCACCCCTTCTCGGTCCCCTTCGTCTGCGGTTGCACGGATCTGGGCGAGGCCCTCCGGCGCATCGGCGAAGGGGCTGCCCTCCTGCGCACCAAGGGAGAGGCGGGGACCGGCAACATCGTCGAGGGCGTCAGGCACCTGCGCACGGTCGGCAAGCAGATTCGGCGCCTGGGCACCCTCGGTCGCGAGGAGCTGATGACCGAGGCGAAGCAGCTCGGCGCGCCCTACGAGCTGGTCTGCCAGATCGCCGAGACGGGTCGACTTCCGGTGCCGAACTTCGCCGCCGGCGGCATCGCCACGCCCGCCGACGCCGCTCTGTGCATGGCCCTGGGGGCCCAATCGGTCTTCGTGGGCAGCGGCATCTTCCTGAGCGAGGACCCGGCGCGGCGAGCCCGGGCGGTGGTGGACGCCGTCACCTACTGGGAGGACCCCGCTCGGCTCGCCGAGATCAGCACCGGCCTGGGGGCCGCGATGCGCGGGATGGAGCTGTCGACGCTCGCCCCCGACGAGCGGCTCTCGAAGCGGGGCTGGTAGGTCCGATGGTCGGCGTGCTGGCGCTGCAAGGAGGCTACGCCGCCCACCGCCGCGCGCTCTCGGAGATCGGCCACGAGGTCCGCCTGGTCCGCGAACCCTCGGACCTCGAGGGCCTGTGTGGGCTGGTCCTGCCCGGCGGCGAGAGCTCGACGCAGCTCCTGCTCATCTCCCGCGTCGGACTCGCCGATGCGCTGGACGCCTTCGTGCGCGGCGGGCGCCCGGTGCTGGCGACCTGCGCGGGCCTCATCCTGTGCGCCGCCCAAGTCACGGAGCCCTCGCAACGAAGCTTCGGCTGGATCGACGTGGACGTGCGGCGAAACGCCTGGGGCCGCCAGGTCCACAGCTTCCGAGCCAAGAGCGCCGGGGGTCGTCCGCTGCTCTTCATCCGGGCGCCGCGGATCACCCGCGTCGGCGCAGGCGTCGACGTCGTCGACACCTACGAGGGTGAGCCGGTGATGGTCCGCCAGGGTGCGGTCCGGGGCCTGAGCTGGCACCCTGAGCTGACCGCCGACCGCGAGCTTCATCGCGCGGTCTTCGGGTGAGGTGACGATGCGTCGATGGGTGAAGCGACTTCTGGTGTGGGTGGCGGCCCCCCTCGTCTGCGTCGCCGCGCTGCTGTACTTCGTCTACGGTGGCTCGGAGCACGAGGGCCCCGGCGCCGTCGTCGGCCCCGGGCTGCCCGCGCCGGTGGTGGCCGCCCGCGCCGAACGCCTCCCGCGACGCCACGCCCGGGGTCGTCAGATCCTCTTCGGCGACCTCCACGTCCACACCACCTTCTCCGCCGACGCGTACTACATCAGCCTCCCGCTGATGGGCGGCGAGGGCGCACACCCGCCCGCCGACGCCTGCGACTACGCCCGCTACTGCTCGGGCCTCGACTTCTTCGCCCTCACCGACCACGCCGAGGCGCTCACGCCCCGCCGCTGGAAGGAGAGCGTCGAGTCCATCCGCCAATGCGACGCCCTGGCGGGTGATCCCGAAGACCCCGATCTGGTGGCCCTGATGGGCTTCGAGTGGACCCAGGTGGGGAACACGCCGGAGAACCACTACGGCCACAAGAACGTCATCTACCGCGGCCTCGGAGCGGGGGATCTGCCGCCGCGACCGATCCGCTCCCGGGGGCTGACGGCGCGCTCCATGAAGGGCTTCGGCGGGGCGTCGGCGCTCGGGGTCGCGATGGTCCCCATCCGCGAGTGGGGCCAGCGCCAGCGCTACCTCAACCTTGGACGCTACGCCTTCGAGAACTCGCTGGTCGACATGTGCGCAGACGGGGTCGACACCAAGGATCTGCCCCCCGACTGCGCGGAGATGGCCGCGACGCCGGAGGTGCTCCATCGGAAGCTCGACCGCTGGGGGCACGCGCGGATGGTCATCCCCCACGGCACGACCTGGGGCTTCTACACCCCGCCGCGCTACGAGTACCGACCGAGCGAGCGGGAGCCCCTGGTCGAGGTCTTCTCGGGGCACGGCAACTCCGAACGCTACCGCGGCTGGCGCGCGGTGGACGCCGACGGGGGCTGCCCGGCGCCGAGGGAGGGCTTCGTCCCGTGCTGCTGGCGGGCCGGGGAGATCATCCGGGACCGCTGCGAGGCGGGCACCGCGGAGAGCGAGTGCGAGCGGCGCGTACGCGAGGCCCGCGTCCGGCACGTCGCGGCGGGGGTCGCGGGGCACCTCACGGTCCCGGGGGCTACGGTGGAGGACTGGCAGGGATGCGGCCAATGCACCGACTGCTTTCTGCCGGCGTTCAACTACCGACCGGGCGGCTCGGCACAGGCGATGGTCGCGCGCGGGGCGCGGATGGGCTTCATCGCGTCGAGCGACAACCACAGCGCGCGCCCGGGCACCGGCTACAAGGAGGTCGCGCGGCGCAGGCTGACGGAGGCGGCGGGGCCCATCTCCAAGGATTGGCGAGAGCGCCTCTTCGGGGACCGGCCAGGGCCCACGCCGGAGTCGAAGGCGCTGTCAGCGACGGAGATCGCCAGCCTGCCGCCCTTCCGGGCCGTCAACCTCGAGCGCCAGGCCTCGTTCTTCCTGACCGGGGGCCTCGTCGCGGCCCACGCCGACGGGCGCTCGCGTGACGCGCTGTGGGCGGCGTTGTCGCGGCGCGAGGTCTACGGCACGTCGGGGGACCGCATCCTGCTGTGGTTCGACCTGATCAACGCCCCCGGCGGGGCGGCGCCGATGGGGGCCGACCTGACGCTCACCGCGAACCCACGCTTCCGGGTGCGCGCCCACGGGGCCTTCGAGCAACTCGAGGGCTGCCCGGAGCACGTCGGCGGGGCGCTCGGGGCGCAGCGGACGGAGCGGCTCTGCGCGGGGGGGTGCTACCACCCGAGCGACGCGCGGCGGCGAATCGACCGGATCGAGGTGGTGCGGATTCGGCCTCGGCGAACCCCCGACGAGCCGATCGTCGAGCTCGTCGACGACCCCTGGCGAACGCTGAAGTGCCGGTCACAGCCCTGCGAGGTGGAGTTCCGCGATCCGGCATTCCTCGCGGGCGGTCGAGATGTCGCCTACTACGTGCGCGCGGTCCAGGAGGCCACGTCGGCGGTGAACGGGGCCAACGAGCGCTGCGAAGGGGCCGACTGCCGCCCCTGCTACGGCGATTGGCGGACCGACGCGCGGGACGACTGCCTGGCGCCCAACGAGGAGCGCGCCTGGTCTTCACCCATCTACCTTCGGCAACGGTGAACCTACCGGTCGATCGATTGCTCTTGGCGGGTATGGCCCTGGGGGCGCTGCTGGCGGCGGTGGGGCTGGCGCCGGCGCGGGGGCTGCCGGAGGGGGCCGTCGCGGTGGTCGGCGGGACGCGGATCACGGAGGCGGATCTCCAGCGGGGGCTCCAGAGCTTCGGGACGGTGGACGCGCGGATCCGGCGTCACGTCCTCGACCGGTTGATCGACGAGGCGGTGCTGGTGGAGCGTGGCCTCGAGCTGGGGCTCGCGCGGGCCGACCGGCGGGTGCGGGCGGATCTCGCCGCGGCGGTGCTGGCCCTGGTGACGGCCCGGGCCGACGCCGCGGAGCCCGACGAGGCGACGCTGCGGGGCTTCCACGCGGAGCACGCCGAGCTGTTTCGCATCACGAGCCGGCTGCACCTGCGCGCGCGACACCGCGGCGCGACGGTCGAGCTGCCCGAGGGGCCGGTCCCGCCGGGGAAGCTCCGCGACTACCTGGGGCCGACGCTGGTAGACGCCGCGCTCACGCTGCCGCTGAACCAACCCACCCAGGTGGGCGACCACGAGCTGACGGTGGTCGCCCGCACCGCCGGCGCGGCGCGACCCTTCGAGGCGGTGCGACCGCTGGTGCTCGCGACGTGGCGACGGCGGGCGGCGGACCGGGCGCTGGTGCGCTTCCTCAAGGTGCAGCGGGGACGTCTCGGGGTGGTCGGTGGCGACTGAACCCGCCAGTCCCGGCGCTGAGGCCAAAAGTGGCAGGGCGAGTGGTCACTCCCCTCACCAGGGTGCGGCCTCCTTTCGTTGGCACACCCTTTGCTGGTAGACCGACCCGTAATCGTACACCGAACCCCCTCAAACGGGAGGCTGAGATGAAGCTTCGTGACACCCTGCTCGCTGGCGCGCTGGCCTTCGCCGCCAACGCCTGCGGCACCGAGGAAGAGATCAACGTCGAGGAGAACTCGACCGTCGAAGCCGAGACCATCGGCAAGGGCACGGGCAAGGAAGACGCCTGGGACTACCGCAACAACCCGGAGCGGCTGACGAACTTCGTCAACAAGAACCTCGAGTACAACATCGCCGAGCTCCCCAAGAGCGGCGAGGCGGCCAACAAGCCCTGGCCCGCCTCCTACTGGCCGACCTGGGAGGACAGCACCAACCACCGTTGGCGCGAGGGCGAGCTCTCCCCGATGGAGAAGTTCGACCTTGCGTTCAACGACTGGGAGCTCCCCAGCGGCTTCATGGAGCTGCGCCCCTACGACGCGAGCAACTGCGAGGCCGGCTTCGACGAGGCGTACTACGCGTCACTTGGCCCGGCCGCGTCGTGGATGAGCCGCAACAAGGGCAACCGGAAGTCGCGCGAGCTCTACACCAGCGAGGGCGTCGACTGTGACAAGGAGAACCCGGTCGAGACCTGGTGGGGCCTCTGCCACGCCTGGGCCCCCGCCGCGAACCTCGAGCTCGAGCCCATCTACCCCGTCACCGTCAACGGCGCGACCTTCTACCCCGCCGACATCAAGGCCCTCATCCTCACCGTGTACGACGGCACCAAGAGCGTCATCCTCGGCGGACGCTGCAACACCAAGGAGGTCGAGCGCGACGAGAACGGCCGCATCAAGGACCCGGAGTGCCGCGACACCAACGCCGGCTCCTTCCACCTCTCGCTGGCGAACCTGCTCGGCCGCTACGGCATGAGCTTCCAGGAGGACCGGACCTACGACTACCAGGTCTGGAACCAGCCGATCCTCGACTACGAGGTCACGCAGTACACCGAGATCGACGCCGCCGCGGCGACCAAGCTGCTCCTCGGCGAGGACACGACCGAGACGGCCTACCCCTACAACGACGAGGCCAAGCGCTTCGCCGAGGTCTTCACCACCGTCCAGTACATCACCGAGTCGCACCAGGAAGACCACGCCCTCATCCCCGAGATCGCGGCCTACACCCGCAGCGACAACTACCAGTACGTCCTCGAGATGGACGCCGACGGGAACATCATCGGCGGCGAGTGGCTCCAGGGCCGCACCGGCCACTCCGCGTGGGGCGTCTCCGAGCAGCCCGACTTCCTCTGGATCACCACCGGCCCGAGCGACTACCGCAGCAACCCGCACGTGGGCTACGACAAGGTCAAGGAGCTCATCGCCCTGTCCCGCAAGGCCCCCGAGGGTGACGACGCCGACAGTGACAACGCCGACCTGCGCAGCTTCGGCTACGCTGGCGACCCCATCGCCATCCCGGACGAAGATCCGACGGGCATCTCCGCCGACGTGCACATCGACGAGACCATCACCTCGGCCCAGGTCGAGATTCAGGTCGACATCAAGCACACCTACATCGGCGACCTCGTCGTCACGCTGACCAACGAGAACGGCTTCAGCGAGATCCTCCACGAGAAGTCCGGCGGCTCCGCCGACGACCTGGTCATCAACAAGGTCCTCACCGACCTCACCGACCAGGACCTGAAGGGCAAGTGGACGCTGACCGTCAGCGACCACGTCAAGATGGACACCGGCAAGCTCATGACCTGGGCGATCATCGCCCGCTGAGCCCACCGAGGTTCTCGAGCGGGGGCGTCCTTCGGGGCGCCCTCTGCTTTTCGAAACGAAAGACGACACAATCGCCGGCTGGTACCCCCCTGAGCCCCGGGCCTCGTCGTTTGACCCGAGACCCGCGGGCCGGGATGATGGCCCCATGGAAGACATCGACTGCGATCTCGATCTGGACGCGCTCCCGCGCGCGCCGACTCAAGCCGAATGGGATGCGATGACCCCGGCGCAACGCGAGGAGGTCGTCGGTGCCCTCCCGTGCTACGCGGTCGAGGGCGAGTTCGCGCTCCCGGAGGGCGACGGACACTCGGCCCCCATTCGCTCGACCCGAGACGCGCTCGGCGGCTGGTTCGACCGCAAGGAGCGCTCGGTCTACATCGGCGTGGATCTGATGGTCTACTACCCGGGCCGCCAGCGGTTCGCGCCGGACATCTTTGTCGTGTTCGACGTCGACCCGAGCCCCCGGCAGAAGTGGGTGGTCAGCGCGGAAGGGCGGGGGCTCGACTGGGTCTTGGAGGTCTTGTACGGAGGGAATCGCCAAAAGGATCTGGAGCGCAACGTCAGACTCTACGCAGAGCTGGGCATCCCCGAGTACTTCGTCTACGACGCCAAGGCCCAACGAATCCACGGTTTCCGCCTTCCAGATCCCAACGCCACCTCCTACGTGCCCATCCTCCCCCAGTACGGTCGCTACCCCTCACGCGTCCTGGGCTTCGACCTCTGCATCGAAGAAGACCGCCTTCGGTTCTTCTCCGCGAACGCGGCCCTCCTCGAGACCCCCGAGCTATTGGACCGGATGGAGGGGGCAGTCGCCGCACTAGAGCGACGCTTGGCGCAGGAGTCCGCGGCACGTTCGGACGCGGAGCAAGCGCGGGCCGAAGAAGCCGCCGCGAGGGCCGAAGCTGAGCAAGCGCGGGCCGAAGAAGCCGCCGCGAGGGCCGAAGCTGAGCAAGCGCAGGCCGAAGCTGAGCGAGCGCGGGCCGAAGCTGAGCAAGCACGCACGGACGCCGAGCGGCGTACCGCGGAGCTCGAGGCCGAGCTGGAGCGCTTGAAGCGGGAGCGCTGAGCCGTCTTCCGGCGTGGTAGGCTGCGGCCATGCAACGCACCGCCCTGGTCACCGGCGCCTCGCGCGGGATCGGCCTCGCCGTCGCGCGCGGGCTCGCCAGCGACGGTCACCGCGTCGTGTTCGCAGCGCGCTCCGTCGAAGCCGTCTCGGACATCGCGACCGCCTGCGGCGGGGTGGCGGTGGCCCTCGACGTCACCGATCAGGCGAGCCTCGACGCCGCGCTGGCCCAGGTCGGCCCCATCGACATCCTGGTGAACAACGCTGGCGTCTCCGACAGCGCGCGCTTCGTCGACACCACCGACGAGATGTGGGACCGCATGATCGCGGTCAACCTCACGGGCTGCTTCCGCGTGGCCCGCGCCTGCGTGGGCTCGATGATCGAGCGGGGCTGGGGCCGCGTCGTCTTCATCGCCAGCACCGCGGGGCTCACCGGCCTGCGCTACACCGCCCCCTACTGCGCGTCGAAGCACGGCGTGGTGGGGTTGGCGCGGGCGATGGCCGACGAGCTCGCCGCCACCGGCGTCACCGTCAACAGCGTCTGCCCCGGCTTCGTCGAGACGGACATGGCCCGAGACGCCATCGACCGAATCGAGCGCACCAGCCGTCTCGACGCCGACGGCGCGCGCCGAGCCCTTGAGAAGTTCAGCCCGCAGGGCCGCCTGATGCAGCCCGACGAGGTCTACTTCCTCGTCCGCACCTTGGTGGCCGAGGACGCCCATGGGATCAACGGACAAGCCATCGTCATCGATGGCGGACAGGTGCTGCATTGAGTCAGGTCATCCACCCGGAGGGCTGGGCGCCGGCCCGCGGCTACTCGAACGGGATGCTCGCGACGGGTCGGGTCCTCGCCCTCGCGGGCCAGATCGGCTGGAACGCCGAGCAGATCTTCGAGCGCCACGACTTCCTCGGCCAGTTCGAGCAGGCGATCGCCAACCTCGTCACGGTGGTGCGCGCCGCGGGGGGCGAGCCGAGCCACATCGTCCAGCTCACGGCGTTCGTCACCGATCTCGACGCGTACCGCGCGTGCGCCCGCGAGCTGGGCCCGATCTGGCGCAAGCACATGGGCCGCCACTACCCCGCGATGGCGCTGATCGGGGTCGCGGGGCTGGTCGACGACGGCGCGCTGGTCGAGATCCAGGGCCTCGCCGTCCTCCCGGAGCTCGAATGACGCCCGAGCACTTCCGCTTCGCGCTGGAAGACGGCGTGGGCCTCATCACCCTCGACCGCGCCGACCGCCTCAACGCCCTCACCTTCGACGTCTACGCCGAGCTCCGCGACTTCCTGGTCTACCTGGAGACCCGCGCCGATGTGCGCGCCGTGGTGCTCACCGGCGCCGGCCGCGCGTTCTGCTCCGGCGGCGACGTCGAGGACATCATCGGCGAGCTCTTCGTCCGCGACATGCGCGGGCTCCTCGAGTTCACCCGCATGACGGGCGCCCTCATCCGCAATATCCGCACCCTGCGCCGCCCGGTCATCGCCGCGGTCAACGGGGTCGCCGTGGGCGCGGGCGCGGTGATGGCGCTGGCCTGCGACATCCGAATCGTCAGCGAACGGGCCCGCTTCGGCTTCGTCTTCCCCCAAGTGGGGCTCTGCGGCGCGGACATGGGCGCGGCGTACCTGCTCCCGCGCGTCGTCGGCTTGGGCCACGCCTCGGAGCTGCTGTTCACCGGCGACATCATCGACGCGGCGCGCGCCGAAAAGATTGGGCTCGCCAACCGCGTCGTCCCCGGGGAGCAGGTCGTCGCCGACGCGATGGCGCTGGCGCGCAAGCTCGCCTCCGGCCCGGCCTTCGCCCACTCGATGACCAAGCAGATGCTCGAGGAGGAGGCGACGCTGGACCTCACGGCCGCCATCGAGTCCGAGGCCCAGGCCCAGGCGATCTGCATGCAGCACCCGGACTTCCGCGAGGCCTTCGACGCCTGGACCGAGAAGCGCCCGCCGAAGTTCGACTGATGAAGCTCAGCACCGACGACCTCGGCTTCCTCTTCGATCCGCACCACGCAGGCCTCGCCGACCGCGCCCGCGACTTCGCGCGCGGCTTTGCCCACACCGACGGCGACTGCGGCGAGCGCACCCGCGTGGCCGTCCGGGGCCTCGCCGCCGCGGGGCTCACCCACCTCTGCGTCCCCGAGCGCGACGGCGGGGCCGCGGTGGGTCGGCCCGACGGCCTCGACGTGCGCGCCCTCACGCTGCTGCGCGAAGCGTTGGGGCAGGTCGACGGCCTGCTCGACACCGCCCTCGCGATGCAGGGCCTCGGCAGCCTCCCGATCAGCCTCGCCGGGACCGACGCCCAGCGCGCCCACTACCTCCCCGGTATCCTCGATGGCAGCCGACTCGGCGCCTTCGCCCTCACCGAGCCCGAGGCGGGCAGCGACGTCGCCGGCTTGAGCTGCGCCGCCACCCGCGACGGGGACGGCTGGGTCCTCGATGGTGAGAAGACCTTCATCAGCAACGCGGGGCTCGCCGGTCAGTACGTCGTCTTCGCGACCGCCGATCCGGCGCTGGGGCGCAGAGGCATCACCGCCTTCATCGTCGAGCCGGACGATCCGGGTCTATCGATCACGCCGCTCGAGGTCATCGCCCCCCACCCCATCGGCACCCTCCACCTCGACGGGTGCCGCGTCCCCGAAGAGCGCCTCCTCGGCGAGATCGGCGGCGGCTTCAAGCTCGCGATGCGCACCCTCGAAGCCTTCCGCAACACGGTGGGCGGCGCCGCCATCGGCATGGCGCGGCGCGCCCTCGACGAGGCCTTGGCCTGGGCGAGTACGCGCACCCAGTTCGGCAAGCCGCTCATCGAGCACCAGCAGATCGCGGCGTCCCTCGCCGACAGCGCCACCGAGCTCGACGCCGCCCGCCTCCTCGTCTTTCGAGGGGCGCACGCCCGCGACACCCGCGAGGGCCGAGTCAGCCTCGAGGTCGCGATGGGCAAGCTCTACGCCACCGAAGCGGCGCAGCGCATCATCGACCGCGCGGTCCAGATCAAAGGCGGCAGAGGCGTGCTGCGGGGCGAGGTCGTCGAGCGCCTCTACCGAGAGATCCGCGCGCTGCGGATCTACGAGGGCACCAGCGAGATCCAGCGGGTGGTCATCGCCGCGGCGCTCCGCGCTACTCCGCCAGCAGCGCCTCGATGAGAGCGATCATCGCCTCGGCGTCGTACTCGTTGTTCACGTAGAGCACGGTGCCGTCGGGCCCGATGAGCCAGTCCTGCGGGTAGACGCTGGCGCGCGCCCGGACCTGCTCATACTGCCGCTGCACCCGGGCCCCCTCGTCGTAGAGCACCGGGAACGTCACGCCCATGCGGTCGCGGAACGCGACGATGTCCTCGTAGCTGTCCTGCGACCCGACCCCCCAAACCACCAGACCCTGGTCCTGGTAGCGCTGCCAGAGGGTGCGCTCGATGTCCGAGACCTCGGACGGACAGACGGGTCACCAGGTGGCGAAGTAGACGAGGACGACCGGGTGGCCTAGCTGCTCCGAGAGCCGGTGGTTGCGACCCTCGAGGTCCGGCAGAACGAAGTCTGGAGCCGGCTCGCCGACGGCGATGTCGGAGCCCGTCGAGCTGGAGGTGAGGGCCACCCGCTGGAGCGGTTGGTCGGGGTCGTTTGTGGCGACGCAGAGCTCGGCGTCCACCGGCCGGCCGTCGTCGACGAAGTCGAGGCGGAGGTGACCGACTCGGCCGCTCGCGACCTCGAGCCGGTCGAGGCTCACGGAGAAGCGCGGGTCGTCGACGGAGAGGCCGGTGATCTCGAGGGCGGCGCCGCCGCGGTTGGCGATCCCGACCGTCGCCTCGCCGAGGCCCGAGACGAAGGGGACGGAGTCGCGCGTCAGCTCCGCTTCGGGGGCGCGCAGCGCGGTGTCGTAGGCGAAGTGGCCGGCCTGGGTCCAGTCGGCGAGGTAGACCCCGTCGCGGTGGGCATAGACATGCATCGCCCACACCTCCGTGCGCTCGGCGGCGAGGGGGACGGGCGCCTCGAGCTCGCTCACATCGGCGACCACCACCCCCTCGTGGTTCGCGCCCCACACCAGATCACCCGCGGCGGAGACGGAGACGACGGCGGCCCCGTAGTCGATGGACGAGGCGGGCGTCGGCACGTCGGGATCGGTCAGCGAGAAGAGCTCGATGCCCTCGGCGCCGACGGCGACGTAGAGGCGGTCACCGTCGAGCATGAGGTCCTGCGCGCCGCCCAGGGTCTCGATGGTCGAGACCACCACCGGCGCCTCCGGCGCGCTCAGGTCGAGGACCACAACGCCCAGGGCGTTGTCGGCGACGTAGGCACGATCGCCGGCGACCGCCAGATCCCACGGGTTGCCCAGGCCTTCGAGTTGACCCAGCGCGCGCGGCCGCGCGGGCTCGCCGATGTCGTAGACCAGCAGGCGCCCCTCGTGGTGCAGCACGTAGAGAAGGTCGCCGTTTCGCGCCATCCCCGAGGCGCCGGGCTCCGGCACCGCGGCGATCTCGACGGGGTCCCGGGGCTCGCCAGCGTCGAAGATCCACCAGCCCGTCTCGCGGTGACTGACGGCCACCAACCCGGCACCCAGCGCCTCGAGCTTGTCGAAGTCACCGGCGCGGTCGCGGCCGTTGACCTCCGCGCGGCCGACGCCGAGCACCTCCAGGCCACCGGCGGTGTGCCGCAACGTGAACAGGCCGCCGGTGCCCGCCGTGTAGATGACGCCGACCTCCAGATCGACCTCGATGTCGAGCATGTGGATCGGCCCCTCGGCGAGGCGGCTGCGCGAGATGCGCGCCAGCGCCGTGCGCGCCAGGGGGTCGGGTGGCAGATCCGCCGGCGCCTCGCAGGGACCGACGCCCTCGCCGGCGATCCACTCACGGGCGGCGTCGGGCTCCGGACCAGCGCCCAGGTCGTGGGCGACGGCGCTGTCTCCCACCGCCAGCGCGGCGTCGGGCGCGGGGGATCCGGCGTCGGGGACCGGGTCGCCCTGCGTCCCCCCGCCGTCGTCACAGGCAACCGCCAGGATCGCCAGCGCGGGCAGCCATCGTCGTCGCATCCGAAGTCCCCCTTCGTGGTGGCTCACCGTTAGCAACCCACGTGCCACTGGCAGTTACGCGGCGAAGGGCTCGCGGTGACAGGCGGATAGGACAGCGGCGCCAAGCCACGTTGACAGCAAGGGAGACGACGGCGGAGCGTCTGGGCTCGGCCCGGGGCTTGCACGCGGCGGGCTCCGGGGAAACAACGGGGGAAAGAAGATGAGGATCTATCTCGGGGTGCTGTGCGCCCTGCTCTTTGCGTGCGAGCAGACACCCGTCGGCGGGGGCGACGGCGACGCCGCGGTCGCCGTCGACCAGGGGATCAACGGCGGTGGTGGCGCGGGCGGCGGGATCCCGGCGGACGTCGACGACGGGGTGCCGGCGGACGCCGACGACGGCGTACCCGCGCCGGATGGCGGGGACCTCGCGGACGTCGGCGGCGAGGAGCCCGGCTGTGGGGCGCAGCCGAGCTGCGAAGAAGGCGAGGTCTGCGTCGGGCGTCCACCGATGTGTCGACCCGATTGCCGCGAGGCGGGCAACGAGTGTCCACCGTCGATGGTCTGCAACGAGCTCAACGGCGCCTGCGACCGCGACGGCGGGATGGGCGGCGGGGGCGGCGAGGGGCAGCCGTGTGGTCGTGAGATGTGCGAAGAGGGCGAGGTCTGCGGGCCGCAGCAGCGCTGCGTTCCGGACTGCCGCATCGAGGGCAACGCGTGCCCCGGGGGGCTCGAGTGCGACGAGATGGAGGGGCGCTGCGCGCCGGCCGAGTGCGCCGAGGATGCCGACTGCCCCGAGCAGACGCCGCTTTGCTACGACGACGGACGGTGCCGACCCAGGTGCGACCAGGGGGGCCGATTCATGTGCCCGCCCTTCCGACCGGTGTGCGGAGAAGACGGGCGCTGTCAGGAGGCGATGTGCGACCCCGAATGTGCCGAGGACGAGGTCTGCGGCGGGGATCCGCCGCGCTGCGACGGGGACTGTCGAGTGGAGGGCAACGAGTGCCCGCAAGGACAGCGCTGCAACGAGATGACCGGCATGTGCCGTGGCGGCGGCGGCGGTGGTGACGAGTGCGATCCCGCCTGTGAGGACGGGCAGCGCTGCGTCGATGGCCAATGCCGCGGCGGTGGCG
>CAYOBQ010000068.1:0-27565 GCA_964402225.1 uncultured Nannocystaceae bacterium
TTCCGGAAGTTCTTCACGGTGTCACGGTCCTTTGAGCAAACTGACGGCTGAGTGCTGAAAGCTGACAGCCTCTCCAAAGACGACCGCAGATCTGGGATTTGCACCCCCACCAATTCCACGGCGCGGCCCGCGCTTGGCTCTCCGGGGAGCCGCCGCGTGTCTGGCGGACCTGCTCGACCACCGAGATGGGCTTCGTGCGCCTGTCCTCGAACCCGTCGTACACGCGGCAGGCGCTGAGCCCTCCCGATGCGGTCGCAGCGCTGGGTCGGCTCGTGCGTCGAGGCGACCACGAGTTCCTCCGAGAGCACGCGCCGTGCACCGGGCCCCACTCTCTGCCGATCGCCCCTCGACTCCAAGGGCATCGGCAGATCACCGACGCCTGGCTGCTCGCGATGGCGGAGCTGCACGACGTCGAGCTCGTGACGTTCGACGCCCGAGTGGGGGCGCTGAGCCCGTACGAGCGACTACCGACGGTTCTGTCGACCCGGTAGGCGCCGCCCCGCGGGGGGAGCTCGAGGGCTCATCGTCCCTGCTCGATCGCCGCTTGGGCCGCCGCACCGTAGCTGCCCGGGCGAATCGGCTCGAACCGGCGCCGCCTCAGCCCGGCGATGGCGGTCCAGGGCTTGTGCAGCAGGTCGTAGGCGTTGGACTCCATGGTCTCGTAGGACTCGCGGTGTGCCATCCACCGGCGCCCGGCGGTGGCGTAGAGGCGTAGCAAGTGCCGTGATCCATCGCGGAGCTGGCGGTCGTTGGCTTCGGTGCAGCCGTACTGGCGGTAGAGATCGACGAACTCGGCGACCAGATCGAGCTCGCCCATCGCGAGGACCGCGTAGAAGTTCTCGCGCAGGTAGCGGTGCAGCCAGGGGGCGTCTTCGACCCGGAGACGGTGGCGGCCGTAGCCCGTCGGCAGGTAGGCGACGTGGGTGACGAGGTAGGCGGTGTCGTAGACGGCCGGATCGTTGGCCCCGTCGGGGGCGTCTGCCGCGGCCGGCAATGGGTAGCGCCCGAGGTAGCCCCACAGCCGCCCGACGAAGGCCGTGACCCCCTCCGGGAGGTGCAGCCCGTCGATCGTCTGGGCGTCCAGCAGGGTGATGGACCACATCACGTAGCCGTAGACCTCGCCGTTGGGGAGCGCCGGGTCCCCCAGGCGCTCGAAGGGATCGGCGCCGATGATGCCCGCGAGCCCGCCGCAATCCGCCAGCGCGACGTTGGTCCGGTCGAGCAGGCGCGCGCGCAGCCTCGCGAGCTCGTCGGTCGGGCGGCGCGCTTGGAGGGTGTGGGCGTAGACCAGCAGCGTGAGCAAGGTCCCGACCTCGTCGCAGCTCGGCGCGACGGCGAGGGAGGGGCCGACGATGGCGAAGAGCGAGCCGGTGGCCCGGTCCAGGGCGGCGTCGCGCAGCGCCGGCATGTTGTCGGCGGCGTAGGCGACGTCCACGAAGGCTTCGACCGCGTTGTCCCACAGCTCGGGGAGCGCCTCGGGGTGCGCGTCGAAGTACGCCGCCATCTCCTCGAAGCCGGCTCGCACCGCGGCGTCGGCGTCGGCCTGCTCCGCTGGGCTCCACGGTCGGTCGTCGGTAGCGACGGGCGGTCGCCAGCTCGGGGGCATCAGCTCGATCGTCGACGTGCAGGGCGCCACGGAGGCGCAGCCGGCGAGGCATAGGCAGGCGAAGATGCGCGACATCAGGTCGTTGTATCTGACTCGCGGGTGCAAGTGGGATAGAAGGTTGCGATGTCCAAGGACGCCCAAGCGCCACCCGAGGTCCCCGGCTACGCCATCGACGAGCGGCTCGGGGCCGGGGGCACCGCCGACGTCTTCGGGGGTCGCCTGGAGGGGAGCACCCGGCCGGTGGCCATCAAGGTGCTGCACCGACGTCACGTCGGCAAGGCGGGGATCGCGCGGCGGATGCGGACGGAGTGGCTGGTCGGCCGGGATCTGGACCACCTCAACTTGCTGCGCATCCTCGACTACGGCGAGCTCGCCGACGGCCGCCCCTGGCTGGCGATGGAGCGTCTCGATGGGCCGGACCTCGCCCAGGTCCTGAAGAGGGAGGGGCCGCTCCCGCCGATGCCGGTGATCCGCATCGCGCAGCAGGTCTGCGCGGGGCTCGCCGTTCTGCACCGCCGCGGGGCCGTGCACCGTGACGTCAAGCCGCACAACCTCGTCCGGCTGGCGGACGACCGGCGCGGACCCCTCGTGAAGCTGGTCGACTTCGGGCTGCTCGCCCTGCCCCACGCGGACAGCGCGCGGGCGCACCCCACGACGGGCCGGGTCGCCGTGGGCACACCGGAATATATGGCGCCGGAGCAGGCCCTCAGTCAGGCGGTGGACGGCCGCACCGACCTCTACGCCCTCGGGGTCGTGCTGTACCAGCTCCTCTCCGGCTCATCCCCCTTCGCCGACGAGCGTCGGGGCTTGCAGGCCCTCGTCGCCCACGTCCACCACGACCCGGTCCCCCTGCGAGAGCGGGCCGCCGGGGTCCCCCCCAGCCTCGCGCGCTTGATCCACGCCTGCCTGGAGAAGCGGCCCTTCGACCGGCCGCCCAGCGCCGAGGCCGTCGGGGAGAGCCTCGCCGAGATCTACCTCGAGCTCATCGAGTGCGGGGACACGCTGCGGATCCCACCGGCGGCCAGCGTGCCGCCGATCCCCGACGCCTCCCACGTGGCGGGCTTCGACGACGCCTTGCTCGACTGGGTCGATGAGCGCTGGTTGGGCGCGCCGCCCGCCGCCGTCGCCGACGCCCGGGGCCGGCTCGCGGATCAGCAGACGGGCCTGGCGGTCGCTGAGCGCCTCTCCTTGGAGGCGCGGCGAGAGGCCGACCTCCTGGCGGCGGAGCTGATCCGGCGCCAGGCGGAGCTCGAGGTGGCGGTCTCGGAGGTGGCGCGGGACCTCGCGATGCGCCGCGCGGCCCTGGCGGTACGCGCCGGTCAAGCCTTCGTCGCCAACCAGCGATACGACCGCACGACCGAGGCCTACCGCGAGGCGGTCACGACCCTCGCCGAGAGCCTCGGCGACGACGACCAGACGCCCGCCGAGGTGAGCTGTGTGGCGGCCGCCGCCGAGGAGGCCGCCGCCACGCGCGTCGAGGCCGCCTTTGCCCGAACCCACCGCCGAGGGGAGACCGCCGCCGAGCTGGGCGCGGCCCAGGACCTCGACGCCCAGCTCGAGACGCTCCAGGCCTCGCTCACGGCCGTCGAGCGTGAGCGCTCCACCCGAGGCGCCCGCGCGGAGGCAAGGGCGACCGCCGCTGCCGACGCGCTCGACGCCGCCCACGCCGTCTGCGACCACGCCCGCCTGGCGCTGCTCGCCGCCGCGCTCCGGCAGCACGGCCTCCCCGACTGAATCCCCTCTGCGCCTCTGCGCCTCTGCGCGAGGCTCCCCGAGTTGGCGCGACGCCGTGCCGAGCTGGCGGTCTTGGTCAGCGGGTTGGCGGCGGGGGTGCCGAAACCTCAAGGAGGTGGAGCGGCTGACCGCACAGCTCAGCCCAGCGATCGGTCGTGCGCACGCTCACCTGCTCGCTGGTCTCTGCGCCTGCGGCGGTGTGCATCGACGCCAAGCCGCCACCAATCGGCTGAGCTCCGACGAGTGGAATCTGGTCGCCCGAAACCACTGGCGAGTAGAGAACGAGTGTCACGGGACTTGGGACTGCGTCCTGCGCGAAGACGACCACCCGTGGCTCCGGCAGCTCGGTTGACTTTCGGGGTCCGTGCCTGCTATTCGCGCGCCCAGCTTCATCGTCAGCATCGAGGAGTCGCACTTGCGTCTTTTGGCCTTTGTCCTGGTGTCCGTCGCGCTCCTCGCGGCGCCCGCCTCTGCCCAGGTTCGTCCATTCGGCATCGAAGCCAACGCCTACGGCGGCATCTGGGAAGGGGACGAGGCGGTCGAGACGGGGCCGACCTTCGGCGCGCGGCTGCAGTTCCACGTCAATCAGGTCTTCGGCCTCGAGGCGACCTACGGGCTGGTGCCCACGACGCTCAACACCGACGGCGTCCCGTCCGTGAGCAGCGACGAGCTGCTCGGCCAGTTCGGGATGAACGCGGTGCTCAACCTGAGCGCCGGCGCCTGGACGCCGTACGTGACGGCGGGGGCGGGCTTCGTGGCCCTCGAGGACGTCGACTTCTCGCAGAACATCGGCCTCGGCGGGAAGTACTACTTCACGGAGATGATCGCCGGTCGCGTCGACGTGCGCGGGTGGTTCTCGAAGGACGCGCCCTCGCGGGGGCAGTTCGCGCACTTCGAGGCGACGGTGGGCGCTTCGATTCAGCTCGGCGGTGACGACGACGTCGACAACGACGGCGTGAAGAACCGCGACGACAAGTGCCCGTCCACCCCCGAGGACAAGGACGGCTACAAGGACGACGACGGCTGCGCGGACACCGACAACGACGGCGACGGGATCCTCGATGTCGACGACAAGTGCCCGATGAAGGCCGAGGACCAGGACGGCGACGCGGACACCGATGGCTGCCCCGACCTCGATGACGACGGCGACGGCGTGCTCAACGAGGCCGACAAGTGCCCCGCCAAGGCCGAGGACAAGGACGGCTTCGAGGACGAAGACGGCTGCCCCGACGAGGACAACGACGCCGACGGCATCAACGACGCCGCCGACAAGTGCCCGCTGAAGCCCGAGACGAAGAACGGCTTCCAGGACGACGACGGCTGCCCCGAGGGTGACATGGACGGCGACGGCATCTTCGACGACGCCGACGCGTGCAAGGACAAGCCGGAGAACCTCAACGGCATCAAGGACGCCGACGGCTGCCCCGACGAGGTCCCCGCCGATCTCCAGGCGGTGCTCGGCATCCAGACCAAGGTGCGCTTCCGCAAGGGGAAGGGCGAGTCCGACGGTGACGGCGTGTCTGCCCTCGCGCCGGTGGCCGAGGTCCTGGCTCGCTATGCCGACATCGTCTTCGTCGTCGGGGCCACGGCGCACAAGGTCGACGACGCCGACGCCCTCAGCGCCAAGCGGGCCGAGTGGGTCAAGGCTCAGCTCGTGAAGGCCGGCGTGAAGGCGACCCAGCTCGAGATCTCGGGGATGGGCGCCAAGGATCTGCCGGCGGAGCCGCCCAAGGGGGCGCGCAACGACCGCGTCGAGTTGAGCATCAAGGCGCCAGCGGCCAAGTAGGTCCGCGCTGCGCCGCGCCCTCATCGCGCTCCTCTTCCTGCCGGCGCTGGCCGTCGTGGCGGCGCTGGCCGCGCACGCCCCCGTCGTCCGGCGCGTCACCCGTCAGGTCGTCGATCGAGTCGAAGACAAGCTCGGCACCGAGGTGCGCGTGGGGCGGGTGGCCCCCGACGGGCTGTTCGGCGTCACCCTCCAAGCGGTGCGGGTGGGCCCCGTCGATGCACCCCTTCTGACCGTCGCCAAGGTGACGGCCCAGGCTGACCACGAGGCGCTGTTCTCCGGCTCCCGGCGCCCCCGGCTGCTCGAGCTCGAGGGGGTCGTCGTCCACGTGCGTGGCGACGGCACGCTCGAAGGCGCGCTGCGGGCGCTGAGGGAGGCGCTCCCCGAGCGGCCCGCGTCTCGAGGGGGTGACGGAGGCGGCGGGGCGCGCGCGCTCCCCGAGGTCATCGTCAGCGACGGGCGACTCATCGATCACGGTGGCGCGGGGTGGGTGGATGACGGCGAGCTGCGCTTCTCCGGCGGACGGATCAACGGGAGCTTCCGGCGGGGGGTGGTGGACGGGACGATGGTCGGGCCCTGCGAGCTCCGGGGGCCCATCGAGCGGATCGAGATCACCTGCGAGGCGCCCTTTCGCCGCGCCCTGCCCCAGGGCCTCGCCGTGTCGGCGGGGGCGGTCGTGCTGCGGGCGCGCCCCACCCCCATGGTCGAGCTGGCGGAGGTGAAGATCGAGGCCGCGGAGGCCGAGGGCAAGGTCGCCGCCCTCCTCGGGGGGACCTCCGTCAGCGCCAGCGTCGGGATCGAGGCCGACGCCGAGGGACGCCGGCCGCTGGAGGTGACGGTGAGGCTGCCGGCGGGTGGGGAGTTGCGGGGCGACGGCGTCATCGACACGTCGGGCGTCGAGGTGACGCTCGACGTGTCGGACCTCCCTCTGCGCGCGGCCCACGCGTCGGTGCGCGGGCACGCGAGCGGGACCATCCGAGTTCGTGCGTGGCGGGAGGAGCGGCGGGTCGAGATCGACGGCGACTGGCGGCTGCGCGGGTTCACGGTCGACCACGCGGCGCTGGCGGATGGTCCGATCGGGCCGATGGAGCTGGAGCTCGAGGGCGAGGTCCGCGCCCAGGCCCGCGGGGGCGGCGCGGTGGTCGAGGTGCGCGACGCTCAGCTCCGCGTGGGTGCCGTGAAGCTCGCTGCCAAGGGGGGCCTCGACACGACCGGGGAGGAGCCCGTCGCGCACCTGAGGATCGCGCTGCCGCGGGTCGAGGCGACCAGACTCGTGGCGGCGATCCCGGCGGGCCTGATGCCCAATCTCGCTCCCTTCGACGCGTCGGGACACTTCGGCTTCGCGACCGAGGTCAGCATCGACTGGGCGGCGTTGGACGACGCGAAGCTCGAGGCAAGCGTCGACGTCGCCAACCTGGAGGTGAGCGTGAACCGGGCCGTCGACTTCCAGTCGTTGCGGTCGGTCTTCCGCACGCGCTTCGAGGTCCCGGAGGGGAAAGACGAGATCAAGGTCATCCAACGCACGACGGGGCCAGACACCGATCGTTGGACGCCGCTGGCGGAGATGCCGGCGCTGCTGCCCGCCGCGGTCACCGCCCAGGAGGATGGTGGCTTCTACCGACACCCGGGCGTGAGCGTCTTCCACCTGCGAGGATCGCTGATCCGCAACCTGAAGTCGGGGCGCTTCGCGCGGGGGGGCTCGACCCTGACGATGCAGCTCGCACGGAACCTGTTCCTCAACCGGAGAAAGACGCTCTCGCGGAAGCTCGAGGAGGTGGTCTTGACCTGGCTTCTGGAGTCGGAGTTCAGCAAGGACGAGCTGATTCAGCTCTACCTGAACGTGGTCGAGTTCGGGCCCGGAATCTATGGCATCCGCGACGCGGCGGAGCACTACTTCAAGAAGCCTCCCTGGGCGCTGGAGCCCGTCGAGGTGGCGTTCATCGTTCGGTTGTTGCCCGCCCCTCGGCGCTACTACGGACAGTTTCGGCGCGGGAAGCTGAGCCCCTACTACGTGAAGTGGATCGACAAGCTGCTCGCGCGGTTGGTGGAGCGTGGACATCTGAGCCAGGCGGCCTACGACGCGGCGGAGCCGGAGATGCTGTGGCAGATCGAGGCGCCATGACCCGGTTCCTGGTCGCGCCGGACAGCTTCAAGGGCTGCCTGCCCTGCGACGCGGTGGCCGACGCGATCGCGTCCGGGGTGCGCGACGCGTGGCCCCGGGCCCCGATCGAGCGTCGACCGATGTCGGATGGTGGCGAAGGGCTGCTGGCGGCCGTCGGCGGCGAGGCACATCACGCCGCCTGTGCGGGCCCCCACGGCGAGCGGTTGGTCGCCGAGTACCGCCGCCTGGGCTCCGTCGCGGTGGTGGAGATGGCGCGGGCGTCGGGGCTCGGCGTCACCGCCCGGCGGGACCCGGCGAGGGCGCGCTCCACGGGGACCGGCGAGCTCGTCGCCGCGGCGCGCGACGCCGGCGCCCGGCGGGTGTGGCTCGGGGCGGGTGGATCCGCCACGGTGGATGGCGGGATGGGCGCGCTTTGTGCCCTCGGCTACCGCTTCCTGGACGCGGCGGGTCGGCCCGCGACGCGCCCGGTCGATGTGCGTTCGGTCGAGCCGGGGGCGGCCCTCGACGACGTGACGGTGCTCCACGACGTGGACAACCCGCTGCTCGGGCCGGAGGGGGCCGCGGCGGTCTACGGTCCGCAGAAGGGGGCCCGCGACGTGGCGCCCCTGGAGGCGGGCCTCGCCCAGCTCGGCGAGGTGCTCGCGACGCTGGGCCGGGATCCCCGGCGGGTGAAGGGGGGCGGCGCCGCCGGCGGGCTCGCCGGTGGGCTTTTTGCCGCCGGGGCCGAGCTGAAGCGTGGCTTCGAGGTGTGCGCTCGAGCGGTGGGTCTCGACGCGGCGATCGCGGAGGCGGATGTGGTGATTACGGGGGAAGGCCGCGTGGACGGACAGACTCGCTTCGGCAAGACGGTGGACGGCGTGGTCGCGCGCGCCGGTGGGCGCCCGACCTGGGTCTTCGGGGGCGAGGTGACGCCCGAAGCCGAGGCGTGGGCGCCAGCGAATGTGGCGCTGATCCCAGTCGTCGACGGTCCGCGGGGGCTGGCGGAGAGCATCGAGCGGGCGCCCTCGCTGTTGCGCCGCGCCGCCGCGCGCGCAACTCGCCTGTGGATGCTGGCGCTTCTGGGGTGTGGTGGGGCGCCGGAGGTCACCGCCGCGGTGCCCGCGGGTCCGCTGGAGCTCTCGGTGGAGCACACGGCGGGCGCGGGCTATATCGATGGCTGCGTGAGCGAGGCCGGGGTCTTCGCCCTGCGGGCGTTCCACCTCGAGCGGTGGGACCTGCCGGCGGGGGGGCCGCCGATGCTGCGGGCCTCGGTGCGCGTGGGCGAGCTGGGCACGACACCGCTGGCGACCCGAGTGGGCTGTGCGGGGGGGCGCGCCCTGGTCAGGCTGGGCGACGACGCCGTGGGGGTGGAGGGGGACGCCGTCGCCTGGCGGGGGCCGTTCGCCGATGCCGCCGCGTGGCCCCAGCCGACGGCGGGGAAGCCGCCTCCCGTGGGCTCACGTTGGCGAGCGCGGCTGGCGGATGGGCGTGACGTGCTGCTGGGCGATTGGGGGCGCGGCACCCGCTCGGGGGATCGGTTCGTGGAGTGGCGGGCGACGGCGGGTGGCATGCGCGACGCGGTCTTCGATGGCGAGCTCGTGTGGGCCGTGGGGCAAAGCGGCCTGTGGCGCTGGCGGCCGGGTCCCGGGGCGCCGATCCCCGTCCCGCTCGAGGGTGACGTCGTGGGGCGTTCGCTGGTGGGTGTCTTCCGCGACGGTCCGCTCATCTGGGTGCGCGACGAGGCCGACGTCGGTTGGCCATTGGACGTGCGCGGGCTGGTCGCGCGGCGCGCAGGGGGGAGCGGGCCCCTCCCCCCGGCGCAGTCGGGGACCATGGCGCCGGTCTCATCGGGCCGGGTGGAGGTGACGGCCGAGGGTCGGTTCGTGGTTCACCACGAGGGTGAGGTTCGAGCAGAGGAGGTGGGCCGGATTCACGCGCTGGTCCGGCTCGACGGCCACCGGCTGGTGGTCGCCGTAGACGACGCGATCGCCGTATGGTCCTTCGACGACGAGCTGCGCCGAACCGAGCTGGGTCGCATCGAGCTGGGGACACCGACCCTGCGGGTCTTCGACCAGGGGGACCGGCTGGTAGCGGTAGGGCCCGGCTATGGCTTCGCGTTGCTGGCCGTGCGGGCCCTCAAACGGTCCAGTTACGCGCCTCGAAGTGAGGGTCGGGGACCGTGATCTCGAGGGGACCCGCCGCCGGGTAGCGATCGAGCTCGACGCCGTCGCGTAGGAGGTGGAGCGTTACACGCAAGGCGTCGCAGGGGTTGGCGCCGAGGGCCTCGAAGGGGACGCCGAGCTCGGCGGTGCCGGCGTGCACCTTGCGCAGCGCGAGATCGCCCTCGCCGTCGTCGAGTCGGAGCTCGGCGGTGAAGTCGCCGACGCTCACGCGCAGGACGAGGCCCTCGGGGGGTGGTGCGCCCCCGTTCTCGAGGCGTAGGTAGAGGTGCTCGGTGTCGAACCCGTAGAGCAGGCGGCGGAAGTGCTGGGTGCCGCGGTGCATGCTCGCCGTCTGGACGCGGAGATCGAGGACGCCGGCGTCGGACCACTCGAACCAGGTGCTCGGCCCCGAGGCGAAGCGCGGCGTCATCAGGGCTCGGGGCGGGCGCGCTGAGCGGACCTTGGCGTCGGGGTAGAGGGAGCGTCCGAGGTTCGCCGGTGGGGCGGCGCCCAGAAGCCGGTAGACCTGCTGGAGGTGGCCGCGGAAGAGGCGGTCGAACTCGGCGTCCTGCTCCGATTGGAACGGCTCGCCATACCACCAGAACCAGTCGCTGCCCTGGGCCGTGAGCAGGTGCTCGTAGGCATCGGCGTCCGGGCCGCGCTCGGCGTAGAGGGCGTGGGCGCGGCCCAGGGCCTCCCAGGCGATGTTCTCGACCGCGCCGCCGATCCAGATGTGGAAGTCGCCGTCGATCCACGACCCCGTGTGCAGCTCGGTGAGCGTGCGCTGGGGGGGGTGCTCGCGCAGGTGCTCTCCGATGCGGACCGTGAGCACGCGGTCGTCGCGCTCGAGGACGTGGTAGAGCCGCTCCAGGAAGTCGTGGCCGCTGTTGGGGTAGTACTCCCAGGGGTTCTCGCCGTCGAGGGCGATCACCACCAGCGGGGTCTCGTCGCGCCCCTCCATGAGATCGGCGGTGGCGTGGATCCGGCCGAGGAGGTCTGCGACGGCGACGTCGGCGGGTTGGCGCGCGTAGTTGAAGCCGATCGCGTCGCTGAGATCGTGGTCACGGAACACCAGCGCGAGGGCGTGGGACTCGGTCTGGAGCCGGTAGGGTCGGTAGAGATCCGCGGGACGCCGGGCGGGGAGCGAGGCCCAGAGCTGCGCCTCGTCGGTCGCGATCCACGCCACGCCCGAGCGGGCCATGAGGGCCAACGCCTCCGGGCTGACGGAGCCCTCGGCGGGCCACATCCCCGTCGGGCGCGCCCCGAAGGCGGCCTCGTGGCTCTCGAGCGCCCGCTCGACGTGGGCGCGCGCGTCGGTGGGCGCGCAGAGCGGCGCCGGGCGCGGGCGCGTCGGCTGACAACGCTCGGCCACCTCGGTGTCGATGAGCAGCGGGAGGATCGGGTGAAAGTAGGGCGTGGTCGTGAGCTCGATCTGACCGCGCTCCGCGAGGCGGCGGTACATCGGCGTGATCCGGCGCATGACCGCGATCTGTAGATCGAGGAGCTTGCGCTTCTCGTCCTCCGTGAAGTCGCGGCCCTTGCGCTCCAGGGCGCTGACGAGCGGGTACTCGACGCGCGAGGCGAATCCGAACCAAGCGAGGTTGAACAGCACCTGGAGGTCGCGCAGGTCGGCGTCCGTGAACGCCTGCGGCGCTGGGACGTCGCCCCGCCGTTGGTAGAGGCTCCAATAGCGCGCGCGCGGGCGGATGGAGGTGTCGGCGTGGACGCTGAAGAAGTGGCGCAGCACGAAGGCGCGCTCGGCGACGGTGAGCGCTCGCGCGGGCTTGCGGGAGAGATCCCAGAAACGGTCGCGCTCACCCGCGACGTAGGCCTCGAGCTGCTCGACGAGGACCGGGACGAGGTTGATCGTGGCGTGCACCGTGGGGTGCCGCTCGAGGATCCAGGCCATGTCGAAGTAGGCGCGCGTGGCGTGCAGGCGCACCCAGGGGAGTGCGAAGCCGTCGCCGTCTGGCTCGCGGTAGCTCGGCTGGTGCATGTGCCACAACAGCGCGAGGTTGATCCCGGCGGAGCTCATGCCTTCACGCGGGCGCCCTTCGGGACGACCACCACGCCGCCCTCGGTGACGGTGAAGCCGCGTGCGCGGTCGTGCTCGTGGTCGTGCCCGACCGTGGCGCCCGCCTCGATGGTGACGAACTTGTCGGTGATCACCTTCTTCAAGCGCGCTCGGCGACCGACGTCGCAGCCCTGGAAGAGCACCGAGGCCTCGACCTCCGCCCAGGAGTGCAGGCGCACCGAGGGTGCCAGGATCGAGCGCCGCACGTCGGCGCCGGAGATGATGCAGCCGGGGCTCACCAGGGAGTCGGTGGCGCGCCCGACGCGGTCGGTGTCGTCGTAGTCGAAGACGAACTTCGCCGGCGGCAGGTGCTGGTAGGTCGTGCGGATGGGCCACATGCGGTTGTAGAGGTTGAAGACCGGCGTCACCGCCACCTGGTCCATCGAGGCCTCCCAGAAGTTGTCGATGCTCCCGACGTCGCGCCAGTAGCCCTGCTCCTTGGGCTCCATTCCGGGGTGGGTGTTCTGGGCGAAGTCGTAGACGAAGGTGCTTCCACGGCCGACCAGCGAGGTGATGATGTTCTTCCCGAAGTCGTGGGCGCTGTCGCGCTGTGCCGCGTCGCGGACGATCTCGCTGACCAGGACGTCGGTGCGGAAGAGGTAGTTGCCCATGCTCGCCAGGCAGCGGGTGGGGTCCCCGGGCATGGGCGGCGGGTCTTCGGGCTTCTCCACGAAGTCGATCGCGCGTCCGTCGGCGTCGACCTCGAGGATTCCGAAGGCGGAGCCCTGCTCGATGGGCACAGGGATCGCGGCGATCGTGAGCTGCGCCTCCTTTTGTTGGTGGAAGGCCACCATCTCGGAGACGTCCATCTTGTAGATGTGGTCGGCGCCGAAGACCGCCACCGTCTCCGGGTGGCTGTCGGAGATGAGGTTCAGGTTCTGGAAGACCGCGTCGGCGCTGCCCTTGAACCAGTCCCGCCCGACGCGCATCTGCGCGGGGACCGGCTCGACGTAGTGCCCGAGGATCGGGGCGAGCTGCCACCCGCGGGTGATGTGGCTGATGAGGCTCGATGCCTTGTACTGGGTGAGCACCTTGATCTGGTAGTACCCCGAGTTCACGAGGTTGCTCAGGACGAAGTCGATGAGCCGGTACCGGCCCGCGAAGGGGACGGCGGGCTTCGCGCGCTCGCGCGTCAGGGGCATCAACCGGCGACCTTCGCCACCGGCGAGGACCAGGGCGAGGAGATGGGGAGACTCGATGGGCATCGTGCTACCTGCCGAGGAAGAACCAGATCGTGCCGCCGATGATCGAGGCGCCCACGATGCCGAGGGCCACGCCGAGCATCACGGAGTGGTCCGGCGGCTGCTCGATCACGGCCTGCCGCGCGGCGACGGCGGCGGCGTCGGCCCGCGCTTGGCGCGGGTCACCGGGGGCGCCTTTGTCGATGGGCTCGATGATCCGCCGGCGAGGGGCGGGCGTCGGCGTCGGCGCGGGCAGGGGGGGGAGGTCCTCGTCCGCCGGCGCCTGGATGTTGACCATCCGGGAGCGACTCTTCGTCTTCCCCGTACTCGACGGCGCGTCCAGCGTGGTCTCGTCGCCGGCGTCGGGCACCGCATCGGGGGCGGTCTCTACGGCCGCGAGCCGCGCTCGCTCCTCGATCGGGACGTCGATGACCGTCTCATCACCGTCGACGACGCCCATCTCCAAGGCCCAGCCGCGGGGGTCCATCGCGTCGGCGCTCGGCGCTTCGGCGCGGCCCTCGGAGTCGGCGACGGAGACGAACTCGAGACGATCGAGGTCTTCGACGGAGAGGAAGTCGCCGATCTCGGCTTGGACGGTGGCGACGCCGCTGGTCTGGTCGCGGCGCCGTGGCCCGTCTTCCTTGTGGGACATGACCCGCTTGACCAGCATCGCGACGTCGTAGCTCGTCACCAGCATGCGGTTCTCGAACAGGTACTTCGCGAGGTCGTGTCCGAGCTCCTCGGCGCTCTGGTAGCGGTCGCGCGGATCCTTGGCCAGCGCGCGGTTGAGCACCTGCTCAAGCTGCGGCTCCACGTCCGGGTTGAACTCGGTGATCCTCGGGATCTTCGCCTCTCGTACCGCCTCGACCGTCTTCAGATCGGTCGCGCCGTCGAACAGGCGGCGGCCGGCGAGGATCTCCCAGATCACGATACCGGTGGCGAAGAGGTCGGCGCGGAAGTCGACGGACTTGCCCAGGGTCGCCTCGGGCGACAGGTAGCTGAACTTGCCCTTCACGATGCCGGGATCAGTCTGCGTGAGTTGGCTGGCGGCCTTGGCGAGCCCGAAGTCGACCAGCTTGACCTCCCCCTCGCGGCTCAGCAGGACGTTGGGCGGGCTGATGTCGCGGTGCACGATCTCGAGGGGGCGACCGTCGGGGTCCTTGCGCGCGTGGGCGTGGCTGAGCCCCTTGCAGATCTCGATACCGATGAAGACCGCTTGCTCCTTGGGGAGCTTCCAACCCAGGTCGTGTGCGGTGTCGAGGATGGACTTGAGGTTCGCCCCGTCCATCCACTCCATCACGATGAAGTAGGAGTGGTCGGAGACGCCGATGTCGAAGGTCTGCACCACGTTTGCGTGGTTGAGGTAGAGCGACAGGCGCGCCTCGTCGAGGAACATCGAGATGAACTTCTTGTTCTTCGCGAGGTTCGGCAGCACGCGCTTGATGGCGACCATCTTCTCGAAGCCGCGAAGGCTGGTGGCCTTGCCCTTCCACACCTCGGCCATGCCGCCGGCGTCGATCTTCTCAAGGATGGTGTACTTTTGCTGGGCCATCAGCCGAGTCCGTTGGAGCCGACATTAAAGCCCGAAACCCCGCCGGTGGCAATCTGCCGCAAGTCACGGAGGCGCTGGCCAAATGGTTGCGCGCCGCGGGGGTCGAGCTGGACCGGCGAATGCGGGCCCGTGAGGTGCCCCGGGCTCGTCGCGCGGAGGCCCGGGCCCTGCTCGTCGAAGCCTTCGCTGCCTTGGAGTCAGGGGCCGCGACGTTGGACCTCCTGCGACGCGTCGACGCCCTCGCCGCGCCGCGTCGTCCGCTGCGCCTCCACGCCCACACGGCGTCTGGGCCCCGCATCGGCGCGCGGCTGCCCCGTGGCGCGGTCGATCGTCGCCTGGTCGCCCGCGTGTGGTCGTTGCGCGCGCTGGCGACCCGCATCGACGCCCGGGTGGAGCGCTTCCTCATGGCGGCGGGCTTCGAGGAACAGGCGGTCTTGGGCGTCAAGCCACCGGTGCCGGGGCCGGGGCTTCCCCACGACCTCGAGCTGCCGGAGGGTTGAGTTGTGGCCCGGCGCCTCGAGTCGCCACCCACTCCGCCGCGATCTCGGCGTCTGCGGCTGGCCCGCTCGTTGCAGATGGGCTCCGCGATGTCCAAGGAGCCTACGATGCGTTGCCTCACCGCCCTCACCGCCCTCGGCCTCTTCGCCTGCGGTGGCGTCGACGACGTCGCCTCGCCCCAGCCCGAGGCGCGGCCGGTCCCCAACTACGACGACAGCAAGGCCGACAACTACGTCAGCACCAACGCCCGGGAGTTCGAGCTCACGGGGAAGGCCCACTTCGAGCTGCCGGCGGACTTCGCCGACCTCGACAACGAGGCCAAGGTGGCCCGGCTCGACGCCCTCGCGGCGCGTCGCCTGTCGACGGTGGCCTACGCCGTGCGACGGCACCTCGCTGGCGTCGTTCGCGCCGCCAACGGGGGGATCAGCGGTGAGGACGCCCGCTACTTCACCTACTTCAAGCGCCGCAACGCCGACCACGAGGCGGCGGAGATCGTGAGCGAGAAGGAGGCGCGCTTCACCTTCCGCGTGGAGCTCGTCGGCAGCTACATCTTGATGAGCAAGGTCTCCCCCGACACCCAGGGGCGGCGCCGGACCTTCACCCTCGACATCGCGGGGGAGGCCGGCCCCACCGAGGTGGAGATCAAGGGCAGCGCCAGCCGCGACGCCTTCCCCAAGTACGACGAGCTCTTCGCCGACGGGGTGTACGACATCGCGATCCACTTCGGCGGTGACTACAACGAGGAGCGCTTCGACCTCGACACGGCACGGTGGACCGTCGAGTCGATGCTCGAGGGTGGCTGGGAGAACGAGTCCGTCACCTCCTTCGAGGCGCTGAAGATCGACTCCCCCCCCTTCACGCGGAAGCTCGTCGTCAACGGCGAGACCGTGGAGGCGCGGGTCACGGTCTTCCACTCGGACCTCGTCGAGCCCGACGAGGAGCACCTGCTCACGGAGCGGATGAAGGAGAGCTTCGCCACCGCCGACGTCGTGCTCTACAGCGGCCACGCGGGCGAGGGCGCGGGCTTCATCCTCGACTACCAGCCCCGTCACGAGATCCGCGCGGCGGGCTTCGCCACGCTGCCGATGGCCGAGAAGTACCAGATCTTCGTCCTGGACGGCTGCCGGACATACCGCAGCTACGTCGACGACCTGATGGCCAACCCCGCCAAGACCTTCGAGAACACCGACATCGTCACGACGGTCAACACGACCCCCTTCGCCGTCGGCTACCAGACCATCCACGAGCTGCTGTACTGGCTCACGATCACCGACAACGACGGGAACCACTTCCCCGTGAGCTGGAAGGCGATCCTGCGGGGGCTCAACACCGCCGCCTACGACGACGTTCACTACGGGGTCCACGGCATCGACGAGGACCCGCGGCTCAACCCCCACGGTTCGCAAGGGATCGCGTGTCAGCCCTGCACCGCCGACGCGGAGTGCGGCGCCGGCGGGAACCTCTGCCTCGGCTACGGCTCCGGCGCGGCCTGCGGCGTTGCCTGCACCGCCGACACCGCCTGCGGTGACGGCTTCCGCTGCGCCCGTCTCTTCGACGATCCGGACCTGTTCTACCTGCCGAAGCAGTGCGTCCGGCGGGACTACACCTGCCAGTAGTTCAGCGGCGCCGGGCGGCGACGCTCATCCCGCCGTCCGTCGCGACGCGGGCGCGCCGGAGGGCGCGCTGGGCCCGTCGCAGGTCGGAGTGGACGATGATCATCGCGGCGAGATCCGGGCGGTCGAAGTCGACGTCGTAGGCGCGGGCGAACTCCGCCCCCGTGCTGAACGCGACGCGGGCGCGGGTGAGCGCGTCGAAGGCGGTGTGGGGATCGGCGATCCCCGTCAGCGCGTAGCCGCCGAGGTGCCCCCCCACGGAGTTCGGGTCGACGCCGTTGCAGCCCCCGGACTCGTGGATGTCGAAGCCGTTGTCGAAGATGTCCGCCCCGCAATCCATGGCGTAGTAGGTGTTGTCCGAGCACTTCACACCGCAGCCCGTCTGGCTACAGTACTCGTAGGTCCAGCACTCCGTGCCGAGGGCGTAGGCGGAGCCGCAGACGAGGATCAGGGAGAGGGCAGAGAAGAGGCGCATGGGCGCTCCGTTCCAGTTTGGTTGTGCATCGAGCCGTTTGCAGCGGCCGTGCCACGCCTGGAACCGTGGATTCTCGTCGGGGGGGGGTCGCGGGATCGTGGGGAAAGCCCCACGGGCTTGGGGGCTTCGGGTCAGAAGCTCCACTTCAGGCCGACCGTGACCTGGGATCCGAGCTCGTCGTGCATTCGGCCGCGCAGCTCGATGGCGAGGTTGTCGCGGGGCCACTTGCGTTGGAGGAAGGCGTCGACGGATTCGCCGGTGCGGTCGTGGGTCGCGGCGATGCCGGTGACCCACTTGCCGTCGGGGGTCTGGAGCCGGAGCTCGCCGTGGTAGGTGTCGCCCTTCTCCTTGTTATGGACGAACTCCAGTCGCGCCTTCAGCGTCGCTGAATCGAACTCGCGGTGGGCCTCGAGCTGGGCGGAGATCTGCTCCAGCGAGATGTTCTGGAAGCGCCCGAGGCGGGCCTCGAGCTTCGCCGAGATGCCCTTGCTGATCTTGAAGCGGTGCTTCAAGGCCGGGATCTCGGCGTTGGCCACGATGGCGCCGATGGCGGCGAGCAGCGCCACCAGGGCGACGGATCGCGGGTGGGCGTCGACCCAGTCCTGCAAGGCGTCCGTGAGCTCGGCGCCGGGGCCCTCCATGAACGCGTCGACGTAGGGGCCGAGGGACTGATCGAGGGCCTTGCCGAAGGCTTCGAGGGCCTTGGGGTCGACGTCGTCCCCCGCGAGGTCGCCGACCTCCGCGACGACCTGATCGATGGCCGAGCCCAGGGCGCTGTCGGCGTAGCCGCTCATCTTGTCGAAGCTGATGGCCTTGCTGACTGCCTGGTGGAGCTTGCCACCGAGGAGGCCGCCGAGGGCCGCCTCGTAGTTCGCGAGGCCCGGATCCTTCCGCTGCTCCTTCTCGAGCCCCTGGAGGTAGGCCTGCTGAGGGTTGGCCGCCGCGGCCTCGCTGCCCTCGGCGCTGGCCTTGGCCTGACCGGCCTGTCCGGCGCCCGCCTTCTCCCTGGATTGTGCCGAGGCGTTCATCGCGAGGGAGTTTACCACCAAAAGGCGATCAATGGCGCGGGTTCCATCCGTGGAGAGCGGTAGACAAAGGAGGAAACCGTGCTGAGTCTACTGGTCGTCGTGATGGCGCCGGTCGCCCCTGGAGGGGGATTGGCGGATGTGGTCACTGCCTGCGTGAGGCCCAACGGACGGGCCCGCATCGTGGAGGCGGCCGAGGGTTGCCGTCGGCGCGAGCGGGCCGTGTCCTGGAACCGGGAGGGGCCCGAGGGGCCGCGGGGTCGCCGAGGTCGTCGCGGTCGGTCTGGATCGGACGGCGCGCCAGGACCGCAGGGCCCCGCCGGGGTCGGCGGCGGGCTCGATCGCGCGTCGTTCTACGAACGCTCGGCCGTCGGGGCGGAGGTGAGCTGCGACGATGGCTCCGACCTGCTGCTCTCCTGTCGCTGCGAGGCGACGGGGCTCGGTGGGCGCGACGCCTTCGGGTACGCGACGCCCTTCCACACCACCGACGGCGCTACCCCCGACGCCTGCCGCTGCACCTTCCCCCAGGACCCCTCGCACAACCCGGTCTCGGTGGCGGTGTGCGTCGAGCGAGGGGACGCGGTCTGCGGCGGCGAGGCGCCCCCCGGCTACGGGCAGGTCTGTGAGAACGAGTGCTCGAGCGGGACGATGGGGTGCGACGGCGGGTGTGACGCCGAGGCGCCACCGGAGGGCTTCGGCGAGGCGTGTGAGACCGGCTGCTACTGCCCGACTACGCCCTTCAACGGGATCTCGCTGATCGGCCTCGAGGGCGAGGTGGGCTGCGACGGGACGTGCTCCGGTGCGGCGGCCGTCGCCTGCCTGGGGATCTGCGGTTGTGCCCGCGGCGGAGAGGCGGAGGCGTGCGCCTACACGTGCGCCTGCGGGGCCGAGGTCGGCGGCGTCGCTTGTGGTGGGACGTGCCTGGCGCGGCGCGAGGCCTGCGAGGAGGCCTGCGGCCCCCAAGAGCGTCCGGTGGATGGCCCGGCGGTGGCCGCGCCCTGACCCGGGGGGCGCCCCCGGCCTCCCGTTGGCCGTGTCGTGAGGACAGATTTCTGAAGATTGTCCGCCCAGGAGGGACAATCCTCCACACAATGCCCTCATGACGGCGCTGTGCGCCGAACCATCCAGGATATCATCGACTTGATGGCGCGCTCCTGAATCGCGACAAGGTGTTCCCCCGCTCATGCGAACGGTAGATTCCGTCGAAACCTATCAGCGTGATGTCGTGGGGGAGAGTGATGCGGCTCGTATGTCTGGGACTCGTGCTCGCTGGATGCGCCGACGTCAGCGCCGACAATCCGTTCGATCCGGAGGCGCCGCCTTCGGTCAAGGCGCGGGGGACGATCAGTGGCCTGGTGAAGGCCGCGGATGGCGGTTCGCTCGCGGGCGGGACGGTGGTGCTGGTCGGCACCTCGTTGACGACCGCTGTCGAGTGCGGCGACGACGGCTGTTCTTCGGCGACCTTCCGGTTGACGGAGGTGCCGGAGGGCACCCACGCGCTGGGGATCGAGGCCGACTGCTACCGGCGTGAGCTGCTGGCGGGGATCGACGTCCCGCTGGGGGCCGATGTGCAGCTCGGCTCCGACGGCGACGAGGGCTTCGCCATCGTGCTGCGGCCCGCGACGGGGACCATCCTCGGCCGCGTCGAGACCCCCGATCCCAGCGACGTGACGGAGGTGTTGGTCGCCGCCCGCGGATCGCGCGCCGCCCCCGACGCCGAGGGGCGGTTTCGCCTGGACGGGGCCCGCGCCTGCGGGGCCCAGCAGGTGGTGGCCCGGCTGCCGCTGCACGAGCCGGCGACCTCGCCGGTGGTGGAGCTCGAGGCCGACGGCGTGCTCGAGCTCGAGGAGCCGCTGGTGCTGGTCGCCCGCCCCGGCGTGCTCTGCGGGTTCGTGGGGCTGCCCGGGGCCGATCTCGCGGCGCCGCCGGATGACCTCGAGGGGTGCCCGACGCTGGCGGAGAGCGGGTGGCCGGAGGCCCGCCTCGAGGACACCTTCGTGCGCATCCTCACGGTCGATGGCGGTGAGCCCTCGAACCCCCTGGCGCACAACGGCTACTTCCGCGTCAGCACCGACGCCGGCTTTCACACCGTCCAACTCGACCGCGCCGGACACCGCACCGTCACCCGCTTCAACGTGCCCGTGGATCCCGACGCCCCGTACTCGATGGGGCGCGTCGCCCTCGAGCACGCGATCGGGTCGCTGCGCGGCGAGGTGCGCCTCGCGGGCTGCCCGGGCAGCGACGCCCAGGTCGTCGTGACAGCCACGCACAAGGTCGGTGGCGACGCCCAGGTGGCGTTGGCGTCGGTCCCCGGGCACAACCGGGAGGGCAACGAGGACTGCTCCGCTCCCGGGTCCTGGCGCTTCCCGGAGGTTCGGGTCGGCGAGTACGAGCTCACGTTCAACGCCGCGGACTACCGGGAGGGCCGGGTCGAGGCGTTGGTCGCGGAGGACGCCGAAGGCGTGGCGCCGGCCGTGGAGCTGGCCTTTGATCCCGGGGCCCTCGTCGGTGTCGTCGCCCCGGAGGGGGCGCAGCTCGGAGAGCCGGGCTGCATGGAGGGCGGCGCCTCGGGGACCGATGTGGTCCTCGACGGGACCGCCTGGGCCGCGACCACCGATTGCACCGGCGCCTTCGAGCTGGGCGACGTCCGCCCCGGCACCTACACGCTCCGCATCAGCCGGCAGGGGGAGACCTACGTCCAGCACGTCGTGCCCACCGTCACCGTCACCGCCGGCCGAAGGACCGATCTGGGGCACTTCCCCCTCGGCTACGCCCGCGGGAATCTCACCGGGGTCGTCGCCCTCGAGGATGGGGCCAGCCCCGAGAACGTGCTCGTCACCGCCAACGGCCCGGTCGACTCCGCGGTGGCCTTCGCCAACGCCCAGGGCGCTTACAGCTTCTTCGGGTTGCGCGTCGACGACTACACCATCAGCGCGTCCCGCGACGGCTACTTCCGGGACGACGCCGAGGTGGGGGTGGTCCGTGAGGCAGACACCGACGTGCGGCCGCTCCAGCTCCGGGTGAACCCCGGCCGTATCGCCGGCTGGGTCGCGATCCCCGAGGCGGAGGCCGAGTTCCTCAGCGCCGGCCTCGCCGGGCAGGACCTGGTGTCGGTGGCGGTGGGCGGGGACGTCGAGTGCGTGCCGGGCGATGATTGTCTGCCCGGCTACACCTGCGCCGACGAGGAGGAGGCACCCCCGTGCCACCAGCGGCCCGGCTACTTCTCCTTCGACGGGGTGGTTCGCGGCAGCTACACGGTGCGCTTCGCCCACCAACACGGCGTCTACCGCGCGACCTCGTTGCCCAACGTCATCGTGGAGGCGGGCGTGACGACCCGCCTCGACGATGTGCCCCTCGACTTCGCCACCGGCGCCGCGCGGGTGACCATCGCCTTCGAGGACGTCGATCCGGGCGCCGCGCAGCGCCCCGCGCTGATGCGCCGGACCCGCGTCGACCTCTTCGGCCGCGGCGTCTCCTACGCCGGCACCCCCGACCCGGACACCGGCGTCGCCGAGTTCCCGGCGGTCCGGGTCGGCGACTACACGCTCTTCATCACCCAGCCCGACTACGAGCTGCATCAGGAGCAGTTCACCATCGAGCGCGACGGTGACGTCTTCGAGCGCGGCGCCGAGCTGGGCCTGTCGCTGGCGCCCAACCCCGGCTCGATCACCGGGACCGTCGTGCTGGAGGACCCCGACGACGGCGCGATGGCCAACGTTCGCGTCGACATCCCGGAGCTCGAGGGCTTCGCGGCGCAGGGCGTCGATCCCGACGACGGCACCTTCGTGCTGCGCCCCGACGCCCTCAAGACCGGGGTCTACTCGCTGGTCGTCACCAACCCCGACGGCGGATACGACGCGGAGACCGTCGCGCCCATCGCGGTGGTGGCCGGCGTCCCCACCAACATTGGCCTGGTGCAGCTCCACTACGCCCGCGCTTCCCTGTCCGGGCGGGTCGTGGACGCGGAGGGGGCGGGCCTCCCGGGGGCCTTCGTCTCGCTGTCGGGGCCGGGGGTCGTCGAGCCCACGCTCACCAACGCCGATGGCGCCTTCGAGTTCCCCTCGCTGCGGGTGGGCGAGTACGACGTCGGCGTGAGCCTCTCGTGCTACGAGACGGCTGACCGCCAGGACGTCGTCGTCGACGACTCGGTGGATCTGGGGGAGATCGCCCTGGAGATCGATCCCGGTGGCTTCGTCGGCCGCCTGCTCGACCCGACGGGGGCGCCGGTGGAGGACGCTTCGGTGGAGGCGAGCGGGACCGGCGTGACGACGGACAGCGGCGGCGACGGCAGGTTCGGGCTCGGCGGGCTCGCCTGCGGTGACTACAGCGTGGGCGTGACGGCCACCGGCATGCGCGCGTTGTCGCTGCTCAATCAGCCGGTGGCCCCGGGGGCCGACACGGATCTCGGTGACGTGGCGCTGGAGTACGCGCGCGGTGATCTGCGGGGGTCGGTCGCCACGGAGGACGGTGACTCGGCGGAGGGCGCCGTCGTCCAGCTCGACGGTCCCACGGAGGCCACGACGCTCACCGACGACGAGGGCGCCTACGTCTTCCAGGCCGTGCGCGTCGGGACCTACAACGTCGCCGTCACGCTGCCGGCCTACCGGGCGGGGTCCGCCGCGAATCAGGTGGTCGTCGAGGGGGAGACGCGCGAGGTGGAGGAGGTGGTCCTCGACATCGATGGCGGTCGCATCCTCGGCCGGGTCGTGGACGAGGCTGGCCTGCCCATCCAAGGCGTGACGATCGCCGCCGAGGTCGACATCGCGCAGAGCGGGGCCGACGGCAGCTTCGCCTTCACCGGCGTCAAGCAGGGCAGCTACGACCTCACGCTCACCCTCGACGGCTACGCCCAGGGCGACGAGCGGGCCGTCGGCGTGCTGGCGGGGAGCGACACCGATCTCGGGGACGTGCGGTTGATCTACGCCCGTGGATCCCTCCGGGGCACCGTTGATCTCGAAGACACCGACGACGCGACGGGGACGGTGGTCAGCGCGGTGGCCACCTTCGATCCGAGGCTCCGCTACGACGCGCTCACGGACCGCGATGGGGATTGGTCCATCGACGCGGTGCGCGTGGGGCAATACACGGTGACGGCGCGGGCCGTGAACTTCGTGGAGGAGGACGAGATCGTCGATGTCCTCGACGGTGAGGAGACGCCGGTGGATCACGACCTGGCCCTCGATCGCGGCTGCTTGACGGGGCAGCTCGTCCTGTCCGATGGCGCCGACGACTTCACCGACGCCCGCGTCGAGAACGACCAGACCAGCGAGGTGGCGGTCCCCGACGCCGACGGGCAGTTCACCTTCGTGGACATCGCGCCGGGGGACTACAGCTTCACCGTGACCTACGACGGCTACGCCGACGGCGGGGGCTTCGTGTCGATCTTCCCGGGCCAGGAGTGCCTGAATGGCCAGGGTGGGCCGCGGGTCGTCTTCGCGTTGCTGGACCGCACCGCGCCCGAGGCGCCGGTCCTCGAGCTCGACGCCTGCAACACCTTCGAGCCGCTCCCCGGCTTCGCGGAGACGCCCGCCTACGTAAAGGCCAACGACTTCGAGGTGGCCGAGGATGGGCGGCGGATCTACTCCGTCTACCTGACGCTCGACACCGAGGATGCAGACCCCCTCTCAGACGCCAACTTCGATCCCTTCGGCCAGCCCGCGCGGGGTATCTGGCAGGTCCGCATCAATGGCGGGCCGTGGGTCGGTCTCCAGGGGGGCGACGCGCAGCAGGTCGCCGACGGGGCGTGCCGCGGGGTCCCCTGGCTTCGCCTGCGCACCTCGCGGATAAACGAGCTGCTCGACGTCGAGGTGCGGGGGATCGACGCCGACGGGAACATCTCCGACGCTGGTGGTATCGATCTGGTGCTCGACCCACAGCGTCCACCACGGGTCACGGTCCGCGCCCCCCAAGGCTGCGCGCCCGATCCAGACGACCGGGTGCGCACCTGCTACGTGGCCGACGACGTGGTCAACGTCTCCCTGGACGAGGCGGGGGGAGACCCCAACTTCGGTTGCTACTACGTGCTCACACGGGCCCTCGAGGCCGACGAGGAGGTCGACCTCGAGGCCGACGTGGAGGCGGCCGACATCGACGGCTTCGACACCGACACCTGTCTGGCGCCCGGGACGCAGCTCGTCTCCGTGCTCCCGACCGAGGCCCAACGGACGCTCTACTGTGTGCGCGCCTTCGACCAGGCGCGGCGCAGCTCGCCGATGCTCGATCAAGGGTCCGCTCCGGGGTGCGTGGTGCTCGAGAAGGACACCACCGAGCCCAGCGATTTGGACCTGTTCCCCTCCTCGGTGCCCGTGCGCGGCGAGACCGTTCAGGTCTTCGCGGACCTGCTCGACGGCGATCTACGGGCCCTCGAGGCGCGACTCGACCGGAACTTCAGCCACTTCGAGGTGCGCTCGGCCCTCCCCGGGGCGGACTTCCAGCCCGTGCTCGACGACGACGACCCGTTCTCCCTGCCGCTGCGCCTGCGCGGGGCGCTCAACCGCGTCGCCGTGCGCGCCGTGGACAAGGCCGGCAACGTCTCGGAGGCGGTGAACCTCAGCTTCGTCGAGACCTCGGCGCGGACGCTGGTGGAGGACGGTCGCGGGGTTGCCGACGCGATCGACATCGACGGCACGCGCGTGATGTGGGCCAACCCGCTGTTCTGTGATCTCGAGGGGGGCGACGACCGCGGGTGCCGCTTCCAGCTCCTGGTGGATGACGCCTCGGATCTGGACGAGGAGCCACAGGTCTACGTCAACGCGGCGTTCGAGATGCTCACGACCTGCGTGGTCGCCTGCCCCGACGACGGCACGAACGGGCGCAGGGCGGCGCGGGAGGTGCACTTCGATCTGGGGTCCAACGGGGTGGTCTACACGGACTACGAGGAGCTCGGCGGCGGGCACCAGAATCATCTGCACCACACCTACTACTGGAGCTTCGGCGCAGACGGCGCACCGGCGGGCGCCGACGACACGATCACGGCTCTGGACGACGAGGCGGATCGGACCCCGCACCCGGTGCTGGACGTCGCGACCAACGAGGAGCTCGTCGCCTTCGTGCGCTATCTGTGGTCGGAGGACGACACCCGCTACGAGGTGCTGGCCTACAAGCTGGATCCCACCGACGCCGGATCGCTTGACGTGGACGCCGTCGCCTCGATTCGAGTCGAGGCGCAGATCGTCGAGCTGGGCCTGTTCCGGGAGAACGTCTGGTACCGCACCGCCGACGGCGGCTTGCACCTGTGGGCGCTCCCGACGCGGGACGAAAGCGTCCACGCGACGATCGAGCTGCCCGCCGCCATGGGCGATCGCGTCCTGGGCGCCTCTTGGCGCGACATCGACCTCCACCTGGCGGTCGAGCGCGACGGCGCCCACTACCTCGAGAAGGTGCGGCAGATTGGGAGCTCGCGGTTCTGGAACGCGGACTTCGACCCGGCGGCCTGCGCGTGCGAGGACGACCAGGTTTGTTTCGGAGGCGCCTGTGCGACCTGGGAGGCAGACGAATCCACCGAGCTGTCGTGCAGCGCCCAGAACGATGAGGGTCACTGTGGTTTCGTCAGCGAGTTCACGGGCGACGGCTCCACCCTCGCGTGGGTCGCTCGCGAGTCGCTGCTCGAAGACGCACAATACCGCCTCATCTCCGCTTCGATTCATCTGCCCGACGACGTGAATCGCACGCGATTGCAGGCGAGGGTGGCGCCCATCGAGCAGCCCCGGCTGCACCTCGACCGGATGGTCTACCTCGACTCGAGCACCGGGACGCGCCGGGCGTCGGCCGCGGAGCCCTCGGCGCTCTCGTGGTCGCTGGTCGAAGCGGATCCGAGACCCGTCGCTTACCCCAAGGCGGCGAACCAATGGGTGGTCTTTTCGAGCACCGACGGAGACCAGGCGGACGGGCTCTACCGCGTCGGTCTGTCCGGTGAGGGGGTGGCCGCGCTGCCGTTGGGGAACGCGGACGCCAACACGTGGGGTGAGGGCCGGGGCTTTGACGCCGATGGCAGCACGGTGGTGGCGGCGTACCGCGCGGGGAACAACGCGCGGCGGGTGTACTCGATGACGCTGGGATTCGAGGACCCCAACGACGATCCCAGCTTCGTCGTTCAGAGCCGACGGGTGGACGTCGCCGTCGATGAGCAAACCGGCGCGGGCGCCCCGTCGGTCCGGGTGGCCTACTCGGCGCGGACCGCGGGACACGACCACGGTCTGCGCGTCCGCTCCGGCGCCGACCTGCAGACCGAGCAGAACCTGGACGACGGGCAGACGCCGCGAGACTGCGACTTCGTGTCCTTCGCCGGGGACTATGCGCTCTGCGGTGGCTTCATCGATCCCACCGCGCCGACCCCGGCCAGCTCGGTCCTCGTCTGGTACCGGTTCGATCGCAACACGCTCGACCTCCTCGAGCGCGTCGAGCTCCACGAGCGCTGCGCCTGTCCGCCGAACGGCGACCCCTGTGACCAGCCGTGCGCCGCGGAGATGGCCCTCGGCAGGGGCATGCTCTCCGCGGCCCACGTCACCCGGATGGGCGAGGTCATCATCGAGCTGACGGACGACGAGATTCGGCGCATCTTCCGGTTGAGCCGGGGGCACGACAATCGCTGGGGGAGCAACGACGACATCGGCCTCGAGCTCTACAACCGACTCGGGGAGGAGAACGGTCCCATCGCGGTGGGGGCTGACGCCATCGTCTTCGCCGACGAGCGCATGGCGCAGCAGGCCGAGATCCTGCGGATTCGGATCGCTGATGGCAGCATCGACCGGCTCACGACCGACGACGCGGCACAGATCCACCCGGCGATCAACGAGACCGGTATCTACTGGGTCGACGAGCGCTACACCGAGACCGCCGCCGGTAGCCGCATCGACGCGCCCGCGCTGACCCACCGGCCGTATCGCCGCTGATCCGCGTGACCCACATCACGTTCTCACTCAAGCTCCGCGCCCGTTTGAGACGATGGGATGGGCAGGAACAGTGAGGAACACCCATGGCAGTCCCGACAGTCGCGCCGACGGGGCGTGAGCGAAGATTCGATGTCGACGAGATCATCGTCAGCAAGACCGATCTCAAGGGTCGGATCACCTACGCCAACGACGTGTTTCTGCGCGTGGCGGGGTGGAGCGAGCAGGAGATCCTCGGTGAGGCGCACAACTGCATTCGTCATCCGGCGATGCCACGGTGTGTCTTCCAGCTCCTCTGGGACGTGATTGAGGCCGGCGAGGAGATCTTCGCCTACGTGGTGAACATGGCGAAGAACGGCGACCACTACTGGGTCCTCGCCCACGTGACGCCGACCTTCGACAGCGCCGGGAAGATCGTGAGCTACCACTCCAACCGGCGCGTGCCGAGCCGAAGCGCGGTGGACACGATCGAGCCCATCTACGCGCAGCTCCTCGAGGTGGAGGCGGGCTACAAGAACGTGAAGGACGCCGTCGCCGCCGGGACCCAGGCGCTGATGGACACCCTGGGCGCGGCGGGGGTGACGTACCCGGAGTTCGTGTGGTCGCTGACCGCGGAAGGGAAGGCTGCGTGATGTCGACCGAACTCGAAGCGGAGCTGGCCGCCACCAAGGGGGAGCTGGCGCTCCATCAACAGGCCTTCGAGGAGATCGCTCGGGTCTGCACGGCCGCCGCGAGGGGGATCCTCGAGCCGCGGATCACGAACACCGAGCACTTCGGCGAGCTCGGCGCGCCCCTGCGCAGCCTCAACAGCCTGCTCGACCTCACGGACGCCTTCGTCCGCGAGGCCGGCGCGGCCCTCTCCCACGCCGCCGA
>CAYOBQ010000068.1:27665-29423 GCA_964402225.1 uncultured Nannocystaceae bacterium
ACGGTCGCGGCGGCCTCCGAGCAGACGTCGCAGAACATGAACACCATCGCCTCGGCGACCGAGGAGATCTCGGCCACCGTCGGGGAGATCGAGCGGCAGGTTCAGGAGTCGCGCGAGATCGCCCGGAGCGCCACCGAACAAGCGCGTCGCACCGACGAGGTCGTGCGCGGCCTCGACGCGGCCTCGGGGCGGATCTGCGACGTCGTCGGCCTGATCTCTCGGGTCGCGAGCCAGACACGGCTCCTCGCCCTCAACGCCACCATCGAGGCGGTGCACGCGGGGGATGCCGGTCGAGGCTTCTCCGTCGTCGCCTCGGAGGTGAAGGATCTCGCCGCCCAGACGGCGTCTGCGACCGACGAGATCGAGCGTCAGGTCGCGGAGATCCGAGACGCTACCGGGGGCGCCATGACGGCCATCCAGGACATCGGGCGCACGGTCGAGGAGATGAGCATGATCTCGTCGGGCATCACCGACTCGGTGACCGAGCAACGGCTGGCGACGCTGGACATCTCCCGCAGCGTCTCCGAGGCGGCCAGCGGGACCGGCGAGGTCTCACGCAGCATCGCCCATGTCTCGACATCTGCCCAGGAGACCAGCGACGCCGCCACCTCCCTGTTGACCGCCGCCGGAGGGCTCACCGATCTCTCGAGCCGCCTCGGCGACACCGTCGTCGGCTTCCTCGAGCAGGTCCGCGGCGGCTGATCGGGCCCAGCAGCAAGAAGAGGGCGAGGAGGCCGCGGGGGTCCCGTGTTCCGGGGACCGCGGCGCAGGCGTCCGGCCGGCGACGCACCGCCTCCACGTCCTCCACGTCCTCGGCGTCCTCCACGTCCTCCCCGTCGGGCACCGTCTCGGGTGACGGAGCTGGGGGGGCGGGCTCTTCGCACGTCATGTCGTGCGCCCAGGGCTCGAGGTCGAACTCGGACTCGAGCATCACCTCCTCGTCGGGGTCGCAACGTCTCAGCGGGTCGCTGCGGCGGCCCAGCGCGTCGACCGTCACCACCGTCAGGCACCGGGCGGGCTCCCACGTCGTCAGCATCCAGCCGCATGGGTTGCGCTGTGGCCAGGTGCCTTCGCGGTACAGCGTCCTGCTGCCGAGGGCGTGACCCGGAGCCCTGTCCGGTTGGTCGTCGAAGCTGAGCTCGTACCACGCGACCGGTGAGGCCGGCAGCGCGGATCGGAGCTGAACCAGATGCTGCTGGCGGTAGACCCCGCAGGAGTCTCCGCCCGGCTCACCGAGGGTGCGCACCCGCCACCGGTCGACGATGGGTGACGGCAGGACGCCTGTGGGGGCGTTGGCGCTGACCCAGAAGGTCGCGTCGAGCGGAACGCCCCGCTCGTTGTGCGCGGGGCCATCACTCCAGTCCCCGTCCATGCCGAACAGCTCGATGCGATAGCCGCCCTCCGGCAGCGGGCCCGGCGGCGCGAACACGGTCACCGACCGGTCGTTCCCCACCTCGAACTGGTAGACGCGTTCCATTCGGATGGCGTTCGCCGCGGGACCGTCCAGCGGGACCAGCGCGGCCGTCGTGTCCCGGAGCAACCGTCCGTCGACCACGACGCGCGCCGACGGTGGCACCTCGACCTCGCGCGGCCAGATCCCGAAGACGACGTTGTAGTCATAGCTGCACGCGGTGGCGCCGGCTGGCGCGAGCACCGCGGCGGACACGAGGACGAGCGTGGCCACGCGCATCGACAAACCCCTCTTGCTTGCTCCCCACCGGACGGGACTGGGCCGCTCAGCTTACAGCGGAACCCAGG
>CAYOBQ010000068.1:29523-41447 GCA_964402225.1 uncultured Nannocystaceae bacterium
CGCCGCGCGCGGTTCGAGAGAGCGTCGGGAGTCTCGACCGACGTCCGCATGTGCCCAAGCATGTCGATCGACACGCCGCGAGGCAATCGTCGACCTCCGACCGGGGATCAGGGCGCGGCGACGAAGTCGTCGTGTCCCCGATCGATCGCCTCCCAGAACAGGCGGCCCAGCTCTCGGTGGCCGATGTTTGCGGGGTGGGTGCAGTTGGTCGGGAACCACGGGGTCGGATCCGCCGAGCGGTGGTAGGGGTTCTGAGGGTCGTCGTAGGCGTGGCCGTGACCCCGGAAGTGTCCGAGCCCGTCGATGACCGTGAAGCCACCGCCCGCCGCGGCCAACTCCGCGGCGACCTCGTCGTAGGCTACGGCCCAGGCGTCCAAGACGCCGACGAGGGCCTCGATGAGGGGCCGCCGGCAGGGTCCCCGCCGCACTCGGTTGGTCCCATCGGTGGGGTCGTAGACGTTCATGAGGTAGATGGACACGCCGTCGGGGAACCGCGCGGAGCCTCCCTCGGATCCCCGGAGCCAGCCGACGATGGTGCGCAGGTTCTCGCGGAGCTCGGCCTCGAGCGGTCCGAGCAGAGCGCCGTTGCTCATGCCGTCGTCGAGGGCGTGGTTGATGTCGTCGCCGCCCACCGTGGCCACCACCAGGGCGTGCCCGCGCGCCGGGAAGCCGCCTTCGATCTGGTCGGCGAGCGGCACGCTCCCTTCGTCGGCGTCGCCGTCGAGCAGCCGACCGACGAGGTTGTGGGTGTCGGTCTGGCCCCGAGCGTGACGCACGAGCTCGACGCTGCCGGCGCCGTAGCGCTCCTCGAGGCGCCCGTGGACGAAGTTGAAGTAGGCGCGGCCCTCGTCGGCGACCTGACCGCGGCTGATCGAGTCGCCGAGCACCACGAGTCGGGTCACCGGGGTGGCCGGGTCGGCGCCGGTCTGACCCTCGTCGAAGAAGGCGCCGTGGTCGCAGACGTGGGCCTCGTCGCCGTGGCACCCGCCGGCGGCGTCTGGGCCCCGCGCGGCGTCGCCGCTGGCCTCGGCGTCGGGTGTCGCCGCGGCGTCCTCCGTGGGCGCGGCGTCCTCCGTGGGCGCGGCGTCCTCCGTGGGCGCGGCGTCCGGCACGGCGCCGTCGTCGCTGGTGTCTGCGGTCGGATCGCAGCCGAAAAGCAGCAGCGAAGCGAGGGCGATGGGGGCCGTGATGTGGCGCATCAGTTCTCCGGGCAGGTGTAGCGGTCGGCGTCGTCGTCGTTGTCGACCACCGCGATGTCGGTGAAGACCATGCCAGCGAGCCCCTCCGGCGGCGTATCCCAACCGACGAGGGCGACGGCGAAGTGGTCCGGGGCGTCGGCCCCGCCCTCGATCGGCAGGTCGAGGACGAGCTCGCTCCCGTCGGCGGTCTCGACCACCGTGAGCTCGGCGTCGATGGGCATGAAGAGGCCGGAGTCGCGGTGGCGGAGGGCCCCGTCCGCGTCGCGAGCGTAGGGGTAGACGTAGCCGAAGCGCTGGAAGATGGCCTCACTCGAGTTCTCGCCGTGGTCGCGAAACGCCCAGCTCAGCGGCAACGCCTCCCCCGTCTCGGCGTCGGCGCCACCCCAGGCGGTGGGGATCTCCTCGAGATCCCAGGCGCCGTCCGCGTCGTGGTCGGTGCAGAAGCGTGCGTAGGAGTCCCCGAAGTCGCCCGCCGGAGCCTCGCGCAGCACGCAGTAATGAGGCGCCGAGGTGTGCTGCAACAGCGGCATGTGCTGCGCGGCGTCGGCGAGGGGTCCCGCGCAGTCCTCGGCGGGCACCCCGCAGGCCTCGCGGTCGGAGGTGCACAGATCACGACCGGTGCACACGACGAGGTCCTCGATCTCCATCCCGGTGCAGAAGCTGAAGTCGCGGTCACGACTCCGCGCGACGTAGGCCCGCGCGCCGTGGGCGCCAGCGCCGCCTCGCAACAGCCCCCGGGCGCGGAGCCGGCCCTCGACGACCTCCGGTCGCTCGATCCAACGGATGGCCGGGACCGGGCGTTGCCCGAAGAACTCCGAGAACGCGAGCTGGTCGATGGCGCCGTGGCTCCACTCCCGCAGCGTGATCGGCTCGACGCCGTCGTCCGGGGGCAGATGGTGGCTCCCGTGGTCGCCGTTCATCATCAGGTGGAGCCGAACCACGTCCGGATCGGGCGGGCGGTGGGTCCACATGTGCTGGTTGCTGCCCACGGGGTAGTGGAAGTCCGTCGACGCGATGGGCATCCACAGCCGCGCTCCGGGGTTGATCTCCCCCAGGCGGTCGAGGAACCGAGCCGGCTCCAAGGCGTCCCGCAGCCGCTGTGCGGCCGGTGTCTCGGCCCGCCACATGCCCTGCACCGACGGTGGCCCGCTGTTGGGCATGTTGTGGGTGGGACACCCCTCGGCGGTGAGCCCGCCGCGGGCGCACAGCCGCCAGTCGGACTCCCACCGGTCGATCATCGTCTCGCCCTGCTCGAAGTCGAAGATGTCGTAGACCGAGCACAGGCCCATCTTGAAGCGGAGGTCGGCGAAGAGGGTGTAGAGGCAGCCCATGCCCCCCTTGCTCCCCCCGGCCGTGTGGAACTCCGTCGGCTGGACGACGTCCGGGTGGCGATCCTCCATGTAGCGTTGCAACAGCGAGGCGCCGACGGAGCGCGGGCGCACATACGCGAGGGCCGGGTGGCGGCGCAGATCGTCGTCGCTCAGATCGCCGAGATGCGAGAGCGCCGCGAGGGTCATGTTCATCAGCCCCACGAAGTCGTTGCCGTCGCGCCACCCGGGCCGGCGCTCGCAGCTCATGCCCCACACCTCGTCCGAGTCGAACTCGGCCCATCGCGCGGGGAAGACCACGTCCCCGATCCACACCGCGGGGGCGTGGTTGCGGGCCGAGTCCTCGAGCAGGCGCCGCAGCCCATCACTGACCGAGAGCACGTCGTTGGTGTCGGGGGTGTCCTCCCGGGCGCCGTCGCGGAAGCGCAGCCAGTCGAAGCCGTCGCCCGTCGTCGTGTGCTGCGGGGCGCGGACCAATGCCCGGTGGGTGCGCACATCGATGGCGCCCGCCTCGTCGAGGGGGAGCGCGAGCATGAAGGGATGAGCCACGCGCACGCGCATGCTGCTCGCCCGAAGGGCCGCCGGATCACCGGCACGGGCGGGGTCGGGGGCGCGTGCGCGCCGCCGCCCCGAGCGGCAGCGGAACAGGTCCTGATTCTGACCCACTGGCGTGCCCACGCTCTCCGACGGCAAGGCGAGGCGTCCGTCGGGACCCTCGAAGACGTCTCGACCAAGGAAGTCGATGACCGCCTGCTGCGGCCACACGTCCATGTCGCTGTGGGTCATCCCCCACACCAACGCGACCTGCCCCTCGCGACCGCTGAGGGGGACCACCACCGACGCGGGGGCGGTCCCCGGTCCGAGGGCGTCGGGGGGGACGAAGTCGATGACCCGCTCACCCCCGCCGACGCGGACCGGGGTGTGTAGGAGCAGCTCGTCGAGGCTCATCGCCTCCAGCTCGGCGGTGACGGGCGCCCAGAGCGACCCCGGCCCCACCGTCGGCGCCGGCGGCACCATCGAGCCATCAGGCTCGGGGCCGCCATCACCCGCATCTTGCGCCCCGTCTGCGGCGATCATGGGCCCAGCATCCGATGCGCCCATGTCGGCCCCGGCCGAGGGCTCGTCGTCACAGGCAGCGGCCGCGAGGAGCAGCGCGAGGATCCATAGGCTTCGATTCATCATCTCTCCCTCGGGCGTTCAGGCTTCGGGGACGTCAACCCGCGACCGGCCCGGAGGTTACGCGAATTCAGCCGAGCGTCCGAGCGCAGGCGTCGACGAGGGGGGTCGCGGGGAGCGGGCCCGTGGCGAGGAGCGGCGGCCGGAGCAGCGCGTCCACGAAGGGAGCCAGGGCCGGCGGCGCGCGGGCGGCGAGCGTCTCATGCTCGGCGAAGACGAGGTGCGCGCGGGTCCCCGCCGCCTCGGCCCACGCCTCGAACCAGGCGCGCCACGTCGTGACCGGGCCGGCGAGGTGCACCAGCGCGGGGCCCGGGGCCTCCAACGCGTCACACAACGCCTCGCCGTGGTCGACGGAGAACCAGGGCTGCACGTGGGCGCGGGGGATCTCCAGCCGCTCACCAGCGCGCAGCCGATCCACGAGGGCGGGATCTCGACCCCAGGGCGTGATCGGCGCGTGCCCGGGCCCGTAGAGGGCGCCCAGGCGGAAGACCTGTGTCCCCGGCCGCTCCAGGGCCGAGAGCTCGCAGCGCCGCCGCATCCGACCGTAGACGGAGGCCGGCGCGGGCGGCTCGCGGGCGTCGTATGGGGTCCGGCGCCACGGCCCGCACACGATCGCGGTGCTGAGGTGCGAGTAGCGGCAGCCGGGCGGCAGGGCCGCCAGCGTCGCGGTGACGCCCGCCACGTCGCAGGGGGCGTGATCCACCAGGGCGTCCGGCGACAGGTCCGCGAGCGTGGCCCGAAGCGCGGCACGCTCGCAGACGATGTCCGGCGCGACCTGAGTCCCGCGGGCGAGGGACCACGCGGTGTGGCCTCGGCGCCGGAGCGCCGCCATCAGGGCTCGTCCGCCGCACCCGGTGCCGCCGAGGACGGCGACGCGCATCAGACCTCGAACTCGACGTAGGGGCGGGGGAAGGAGCGCCAGAGGCGCTGTGTGACGCGGGGATCCTTCGAGTTCAAGGCGCGCACCTCGGCGCGGAAGGCGGCGGCGGCCTCGGGGCCCACATCGGCAGAGGCTCCGGCGAGGAAGCGGTTGCCGAAGAGGAGGTCGTCGGGCTCGTCGAAGGTGACGCCGGCGGCGATGAGCTCACCGACGCGGCCGGCGAGGTCCGAGCCGCGGTCGACGCGGAGCGGGAAGGCATGGAAGCACGGGGCGATGCCGTCGATGCCCATCTCCTTGGGGAGGGCGGCGAGGCGCCGCAACAGCGCCAGCGTCTGCTCGAGGGACGCCATCGTCGCCCCGGGGACCGGGTCGAGGACTCCGAGGACCGGGAGGACATCGTGTCGGAGGCACTCCGCGACGAGGGCGTGGGCGCCGTCGATGTAGCGCTTGTAGCGCGCCGGACCGCGGCCGATCTTCTCGAGCGTGCGCAGCGACGTCTGACACCCACTCTCGAGCCCGAAGTAGATCAGGTCGCAGCCCGCCTGCTTCAGCCGCGGCACGTCCCAGGGGCGCAGCACGTCGACGCGGCTCTCCACGAGGAACGAGAGGTCGTTGTAGCGGAGCTGCTGACAGATGGGCTCGAGATCGTGGGAGTCCGCGCCGAAGAGCGGGTCGCAGATCCAGACGTACCAGGGCTGGCCCGTCTCCTCGATGGCCTGGATGTCGCGCCCGATACGACCCAGCGCGTGCCGGAAGTACTCCGGGGAGGTGAGGGCCTCGGTGCAAAAGACGCAGTGGAAAGGGCAGCCGCGGCTGGTGAGCCAGCAGAAGATGTCGTAACGCTCGGGGTGCGCCAAGAGGAGGTCCAGGGCGAGGGGAGGCGCCGCCCGCGGGACCCGCCCGGGCGCGTTGTGCCGCAGCCCGCGGTCGCGCCACACGAGCCCCGGGATCTCGGCGCGATCGCCCTCGCCGGCGCTTGCGAGCTGGAGCGCTGCGTCCTCCCCGGGGCCCACCACCACGCCATCGATCTCGGGGACCCGCTGGAGCAACTCGTCGGCGCAAGCGCTGGCCCAGATGCCGCCGACCACGACGTCTACCCCCGGCGCGCGGGCCTTCAAGCGACGGGCGAGGGCCGCCGCGAAGCGCCCCTCGACGGGGGAGAGGGCGCTGACGCCCACGGTCCGCGGGCGCAAGGCGAGGAGGCCGTCGACGGTGGCCCCGAGCAGCGCGCTGGGATCGGCGAGCGCCTCGCCGCCGATGTCGACGCTGGGGTCGAACAGCGCGACGCTGCCCCCCGACTCGCTCACGTAGCTGCCCAGCGTCACGTTCGAAAGTGACGGGCACACGCCTCCCGGCAAGGCGCGGCCAGCGAGCGGGGTGTTCACCAGGACGAGATCCGCCATCGGACCTGTCAGGCTGCCGAGGCCTAATTAGGATATCAAGAGCTTGTTTGGTCAGTTGAGCGGGGGCCGGCTTCCGAGCATGATGCGGGCGATGCATCGGCTCATCCTGTTGGTCCTTTTCGCCCTGCCTCTGCACGCCGCCGACGATGACCGTGGCCCGCGGGGTCTCTTCCTCGCGAGCGGTGGCGGCGTCGCGTTCGGCACGGCGCTGGACGGCCAGGGCGAAGACGCGGGCGCCTTCGTGGGCAACGGCGGCTACCTGCGCGTCGGCGAGGAGGTGCTGCCTGGGCTCACGCTCGGGCTCCTCTTTGGTGGCGCGGGCGGCGCGGCCACCGAGGAGGACTTCACGGCGGGGGTGGGCGGCTTCGCGCTTCAGGTGGGGTGGCGGGCGGCGTGGGATCTGGTCCTCACGGGTGGGGTCGGTGTCGGCGGCGGCTCATTGACGGCCGAGGTCGACGACGGGCCCGAGGGCAGCGCTGGCGGGAGCTTCTACCAGCTCGGCGCCGCCTATGAGCTCAAGCTGACGGGCGGCCCCCACAACGGGTGGGGCGTCGCCCCCGCCTTGACCTGGCTCTTCGTCCCCGACTTCGACGGCAGCCCCGCCCGGCTCTCGACCGTGCTCGTCGGCGTAGACGGCTTCTGGTACGCGGGTCGCTGACGACTCCAGCTTGACCCCGCCGGTGCCAACGGGGACCGTGGCTCCATGGCTGACTCACGACAAGACTTGGACTGGGTTCCGCCGCGGGCCCCCTCTCAGGAGGCCTGGGACGCCATGTCCTCCGAGGAGCGGCGGCGCACGGTAGACGCGCTGCCGAGCTGGATGACGGAGGGCGAGCTGACCGCGCCCGAGGGCGATCTGCACTACCTCGCCAAGGAGGGGGCTCGCGACGCGCTCACGGGCTGGTTCCGCGGGCGAGCGAGGGGGTTCTACGTCGGGGCCGAGGCGATCGTCTACTACCCCGACGAGCGCCGCTTCTCCCCTGACATCTGCGTGGTGCTCGATGTCGAGCCGGGCACCCGAGAGAGGTGGGTCGTCAGCGACGAGGGCAAGGGGCTGGACTTCACGCTCGAGATCCTGGTGAGCGGGGATCGTAGGAAGGACCTCCGCGACAATGTCCGTCGCTTCGCCCATCTCGGTATCCCCGAGTACTTCGTCTACGAGGTCCGCGAGCAACGCATCCACGGTTGGCGACTCCCGCCGGGCGGCAGCGTCTACCAGCCCATCCTCGCTCAGCGCGGGCGCTACGCCTCAGAGACTCTCGGACTGGAGCTGGCCAACGATTGTGGCCGCCTGCGCTTCTTTGCGGGGAACGCGACGGTCTACGAGACACCGGAGCTGCTCGAGCAACTCTCGAAGACGACCACCCAGTTGCACGGACGCCTCATCGAAGCTGCCGCCGCGTTGGAGGCGTCGGAGCGCGTGCGGGAGGAGTCGGAGCGCGTGCGGGAGGAGTCGGAGCGCGCGCGGGAAGGGCAGCGTGCCGAGCTCGAAGCGGCCCTCGCCGAGATCGCGCGGCTCAAGGGTGAGACCTGAGCGCCCGCGCTACTTCTTCTTGAACAGCGCCTCGAGCTCCGCGAGGGCCTGAGTGCGCGAGGCGCCGCTCGCGCCCTGGTGGCTCCGGTTTCCGCCGAACCCGCTGCGAGGCTTGCGGCCACCGCCGCCGCGTCCGCCGGGGATGTCATCGAGCGCCACCCGCCCACCGGCCCCCGCCTCGACCCGGGTCTCCCGGTCCGAGCGGAGCGACAACGAGATTCGGCGGCGCGCGCGGTCGACGCCGAGGACGTGGGCGGTGACCTCCTGACCGACGCTGACGACCTCGTTGGGGTCGTTCACGAAATGGTCGGCCAGCTCACTGACGTGGACCAGCCCCTCGTGGGAGAGGCCGATGTTCAGGAACGCCCCGAACTGGGTGATGTTCGTCACCAGCCCCGCGACCTCCATCCCGGGCCGCAGATCGTCGACGGACTTGAGCGTCGGGTTGAGCGCGCGGGGCTTGGATCGCTCCGCGCCTGGCGCCCTGGTCCCGCCCCCGGGCGCGAGGTCTTCGGCCTTGACGCCCGCGAGGGCGAGCCGCCGCATATCGTCCATCGCCGCGCGGAGCGATTCGGCGTCGAGCTCTTCGGGGTGATCGGCGAGGCCGAGGGCGATGGGATCGATCTTGCCCCAGTACTTCAGCGGTCGCACGGCGCGGCGCGCGAACACCAGCGCCTTGAGCGCCGCGGGGGGCACGCCCTCTTCTTCGCAGCCACGGACGCCTTCGGCGATCGCCACCAGCGGCGTGCGCAGGATGACCAGCGAGGAGAAACCATCGATGACCTGCTGGAGCGCCTCGGACCGGTCCGTCTCGGTGGGGAGCACGAGGGCCTCGACGGGCCGCCCCCCCAACACCTTGCCCAGGGCGGCGGCGGCGTCCTTTCCGGGGCGCGCCTTTCCGTGGTGCAGGAGCTTCCCGTCGCGGGTCGAGACGGCCACCGCGAGGTCACCGCCGAACCACACCCCCGCGACCGCCGCGTGGTCGGGGCGCGGCGCCGTGAGCAGCTCGAGGTACGCGTTGCAGGCGTCGCGCGTCGTCAGGAACTCGGCCTCCTCGTCCTTGAGCGTGAACGCCCAGTCGTTGAGATCCGGCAGCACGAGCGCCTCTAGCAACGCACGGGCGTCGCGACCGACGGCGACCGCCGAGAGCTCCGACCCGCGCGCTTGCACCTGGGCCACGAGGTCGTCCATGGCTTGCTCGAGGTCGAGCTTCAGCGCGCCGGCCCGCTCGCCGCGGCGGATCATCCGCCACGCTTCGCCAGACACCTCCTGGAGCGTCGTGTTGCCGGTGTGGTCGCCGAGCTCGGCCCGCTGCTCGTCAGTCGCCTCGTCGGTGAACTTGATGACGAGGGCCCCCTCCTTGCGCGCGATGACCAGGCACGCCTTCCAGAGCGCGACGGCCTCCTTGATGGCGTCGCGTCGGCGGTGCTCCGCGGTGCGTCCAGGGGGCGCGAGTTCCGAGGCGCGAACCAGCACGCCGACCTCGTGACGCGCGAGCGTCTGCTTGAGCAGCGATGGCGGGATCGGCGGGTGACCAGCCTCACGCCGCTCGGCGGCGAAGGCGTCGAGGTAGGCGTCGTGGAGGGCGAGCCGCCGAGCGGCGCGCCAGATGCCGAGGAGCACCCGCGGCGTGAGCGTGCTGCTCCGCTTCTTGAGCACCGCGGACAGGTCACCGCCGCCAGCGATGATCTCGGCGACGGCGTCGATCTCCGGTGCCGGGACCTTGAGGTCGCCGAGCGCCCGGGTGCGCTGAATGTAGCCCGAGAGTTTCATGGTTCCGCCACTCCTCGATGTTCGCGCTGCAGAGTTTGGATGCGGTTTCTTGGCGCGGGCTGCGCCTGTGGGACGGGTGTCCCGGGCGGACTATATGCAGACAGCGGAATGCGATGCCAGAGGAATATCTGTCAGAGGCCGTAGAACTCGGCGATCCCCGCCACGACCCGCTCGACGGCGCCCTCCGGCAGCTCGGGGAAGACGGGCAAGGCGAGGACCTCGAGGCAGGCACGCTCGGCCTCGGGGAAGTCCCCCGGCCCGTGACCCAGCCCGGCGAAGCATGGTTGGAGGTGCAACGGGCCCGGGTAGTAGACCATCGTGCCGATTCCCCGGTCCGAGAGGTGGGCGCGGAGGGCGTCTCGGTCCGGGACCCGGATCACGTATTGGTTGAAGATGTGGTGCGCGTCGGCCAACCGCGTGGGCGGCGTGACGAGCCCGCGCGCGACCAACCCGGCCTCCTCGAGGGCCACGTCGTAGCGGCCCGCGTTGCGGCGACGGGCGTGGGCCCAGCCGTCGAGGAAGGGCAGCTTCACCGACAGCACGGCGGCCTGGATCGCGTCGAGCCGGAAGTTCCCCCCGACGACGTGGTGGTAGTACTTCGGCTGGCCCCCGTGAACCCGGAGGATCCGCACCTTCGATGCCAGCTCGGCGTCCCGGGAGAGCGTAGCCCCCGCGTCACCGAAGGCCCCGAGGTTCTTGGAGGGGAAGAAGGAGAGGGTCGCGAACTCACCGAGCTGCCCCACCCCGCGTCCGCGCAGCTTCGCGCCGATGGCCTGTGCCCCGTCCTCGATGATCGGTGGTCTCTCCGCGGCGTCGTAGAGCTCGCCGAGATCGCACGCCTGACCGAAGAGGTGCACCGGGATGATCGCCTTCGTGTTCGCCGTCAGCGCCCCGCGGACCGGGGCCTCCGTGAGGTTGAAGGTGGCCGGATCGATGTCGACGAAGACCGGCTTTGCCCCGAGGCGTGCGACGACGCCCGCCGTCGCGAAGAAGGAGAAGGGCGTGGTCACGACCTCGTCGCCGGGGCCTACCTCCAACGCCATCAAGGCCACGAGGAGCGCGTCGGTTCCCGACGAGACGCCGATGGCGTGGGGCACGTCCAGCGAGGCGGCCAGCGCCGCCTCGAAGCCGCTCACCTCCGGGCCGAGGATGAAGCGTTGGCTGTCGACGACCCGCTCGATCGCCGCCAGGGCCGCCTCGCGGTAGGTGCCGAGCTGTGCCTTCAGGTCGAGGATGGGTAGATCGCTCACGGTGTCACCTCCGGCGGTCGCCACCCATCGAGGGCGTGGCCGACCATCTCCAGGCGGTCCTGGCCCCAGAAGAGCTGGGGCGTCTCGTCGCCGCGGCGCACCAGGAAGGTCGGCGCCCCGCAGGCGCCGGCGTCTTTGGCCGCCTCGGTGTTGGCCCTCAACCGGGCCTTGATCTTGGGGTCCTGGGTGCGCTCGAGCAGCGCCGCGCCGTCGAAGCCGGCCTCGTCGAGAACCGCTGCCAGCACCTCGGGGTCGTCGATGGAGCGGTCCTCGGCCCACGCGGCGCGATAGAGGTGCGGGGTGACCTCGGGCTCGGCGATGGCGACCCGCAGGGGGGCGATCGTGCGCAGCGGGAAGTGCTCGGGGAAACGGAAGGGGACCCCCCACCACGCTGCCCAGTCGTCGAGATCCTTGGCCATGTAGCGCCGCTTGGGCGGGCTCATCGCGAACAGCGGCACGTCGCCCGTCCCGATGTCGCGGAAGAGGGCGCCGAGCAGCATGGGGCGCCAGTCGACGACGGCGCCGCTGGCGCGGGCGACCCGCTCGACCTGGGTCGAGGCGAGGTAGCTGTAGGGGCTCCCGAAGTCGTGGAAGAACCGCACCACGCCGCCGCTCGAGACGGGGGTCGCCGTCGAGCCCGTAGGCCGCGTCGCCCCGAGGCGGTCGGCCAGCAGATGGAGCCGGTCCTGACCCCAGATGAGCTCGCCATCGACCACGAAGGCGGGCACCCCGAAGACGCCGGCGTCGGCGGCCTCTCGGGTCGTGTCGTAGAGCGCCTGACGGGCCTCGGCGGAGTCGATGACCGCCGGATCGATCCGGTACAGCCGGGCCGTTTCCTCGAGGACCGTCCGGTCCGCGATGTCTGCGCCCCGCACCCAGTACGCGCGGAAGAGCGCGTGGCTGAGCATCACCCGCTTCTCCGGCGGACAGCCGACTAGCAGCCGCATCGCCTCCACCGTCCGCCGCGGGTGGGCGCCGGGCATCGTCAGCGGCACCCCCCAACGATCGGCCCAGCGGTGCATGTCGACCAGGTTCATGCGCGCCCGCGCCGGGCTCATCGTCTGGTTGGGATCCGCCGGGCCGCCGGCGTGCCGGAACACGCCGCCGAGCAGGATCGGCACCCAGCGGATCGTCGCGTCGCATCGCGCCGCCAGCGCCTCCACCCTCGTCGAGGCGAGGTAGGCGTAGGGGCAGACGACGTCATAGTAGAAAGTGAACTCCATGGGTCCCCATTTTCAGCGGGTGCAGATCCCAGATCTGCGGTCGTCTTTGGAGAGGCTGTCAGCTTTCAGCTTTCAGCTTTCGGCTTTCAGCTTTCGGGTTTCGGCTTTCGGCTTTCAGCTTTCAGCTTTCGGCTTTCGGCTTTCAGCTTTCAGCTTTC
>CAYOBQ010000069.1:0-40997 GCA_964402225.1 uncultured Nannocystaceae bacterium
GCTGAGTGCTGAAAGCCCTCCACACTCCCTCCGTCAGAATCGGGATATGCACCCTCTTGGGTCAACGGGCGCAGAAGCACTGGTCGTGCCCCTTGCGACCTACCTTCTCCTTCGTGTCCAGACGATCGCCAGCACCGGTCCGGTGATCTGGCAGCCCAGGTTCAGCCCCTGGTTGTCCGCCCGCCACTCGAGGGTGTCGCGCTTCCCGACCCAGCGCTGGTGCATGCCATCGAGGGTCTCGCGCTCGAACTTCAGCCGCTTGGCGAGCTTCACCAGACGGGTCAGGTCCCCGCTCTGCGTCTCTCCGTTGCGCAGCAGGACCCGCATCGATACGCGGACGCCGTCGGGGTCGTGGACGGTGGTGGCGCTCACCCGCTGCCGGGTGGTCATCCGCAGCGTGCGCGCCCGAAGCCACCTCGGCGCGCCGCGCGGGGCCTTCACCGGGCGTGGCTTCTTGCAGCGCGGAGGCTCCGGCGGATCGGGGGGGACGTGGCGCCAGTCGAGGGTCACGATCGCCTCGCGGGGCGTCCCCGGCGGGGCGACGAAGCGGCGTACGGACAGGCTCCAATGGATGGAGTCCGCGTTGACGGCCTCCGTCGGCAGGCCGTCTCCCAGCCCGGGCAGCTTCATCGCGCTCAGGGCCGAGAGCAGCCGGGCCTCGACCGCGGCGTCGGTGCCGAACAAGCGCAGCTCCATCCGCACGCGCCGGTAGGGCTCGGCGTCGTCGACGCGGCTGCGGACCTCGTGCTCGATCCGGCCCAGCTTCGCCTCCAGCTTCGCCGGCAGATCCCGCCAGGCGGCGGGCATCTCGCGGGGTGGCTCCACGGTGGCGCGCCCTTCGTAGCGGGCGCGGCGCTCGGCCACCGTCGCCCCCGGCGCCGGCGGCACCGAAGCGTCGGCCGCGGGGGGCGGCGGCGCGCTCTCACCGCCGCAGCCGATCAGGAGCGTGGCGAGAAGCGGGCGGATCATTCGGCGATGAGGGACAGCAGGTGCTCGAGCAGATCGCGGGTCGCAATGGCGTCGCCGAGGGCCGTGTGGCGGGCCTCCGGCGGGGGCTCGATCTGGAAGTAGGCGAAGGCGCCGTCGGAGCTGGTGACGTCGTTGGGCAGGGTGCCGGTGGCGACGAGGGACCACAGCAGCGTGTGGGTGTCGATGCTGCGGTGGGAGAACTCTCGGGGGATGGGGACCGAGGCCAGCGAGTAGAGGCGGCGCATATAGGCCAGGTCGAAGGCGACGTTGTGGCCCACCATCATCGCCGGCCGCCTGGGCCGCTTGGGGGCCACGGCCTTCAGGAAGGCCTCGACCTCGGACACCGCCTCGCGGGGGGACACTCCGTTGGCGCGGATCCAGTCGAGGTCGATGCCGTTGACCTGCATGGAGCGGGGATGGCTGAAGATCTCCGGCTCGCGGACGAAGATCTCCTGCCGGCGGGTCCCGTCGTAGCTGACGAGGCCGATGGAGAGCACGCTGTGGATGAGGGGGTCGAGGCCGCCGGTCTCGGTGTCGAAGACGATGACCGAGTCGAGCGCTTCATTGTCGAGGGGGTTCTTCACGGGCGCGAGGGTGCCAGGATCCGCGGCCGTTGTCAGCGCGCCTCCTTCTTCGTCGCGTCGTCATCGACCCCTGGCTCATACTCCTGGGGGCTCGGTCCCGTCGGCGACGGCTGGGTGTCGAAGACCTCGGCCTTGAGCTTCGCCGCCTGCTCGACGCGCTGGCCCTCGGGGAGCGTGCGCAGCTCGGGCCACGCGTCGAGCAGCGCCCGGCGGTACTCGCGGTAGCGCGCGCGCTCGGCGGGCGGGCGGCCCGCGACCTCGTCGGCGGGCGGGACCATCTCCGCGAAGCCCGGACCGCCCTCGCGGACGATCCGGTTGAGGGCGCGGGCGTCGGCGAGATCGCTCTCGGCCTTGCGCAGCCTCGACTCCGTCGCGCCGAGGCGGCCCTCGAGGCGGTCGAGGCGCGCCGAGGTCGAGGGGGCGGTCGCGGCTCGAGGCGTGGCCCCACGGGGCTCGGCGACGACCGGGGGCGGCGCCCGGGGCGGGGGCTCTTCGAGCCTCGGCGTTGGCGTTGGCGGCGCGGGCTCACGCATCGCGAGGAACGCGCTCGCTCCGAGGGCTGCGGAGAGGAGGGCGGTGAGGGCGATTCGACCGAACATGCCGAGATTCTTACACGAAACCGCGCCTTGGATCAGATATCGCAGGGGGGGGGGACTGTACTAGAATCCAGTAGATGTGTATTCTTGCCCCCGGGGAATGGTCAGGTGGGGAATCATGCGGGGTCGAGTGCGTCTGCTCGGTGTGTGGCTGTTGGCCGTCGCCGTCTTGGGGTGCGGTGAAGACGAGGGCGGAACCTCGGAGGAGCCGGACTCGGCGGTCGTCGATGGGGGCACGGACGGTCCGCCGGAGACGCCGCCGGACGCGAGGGTCGAGGACCAGGACATGGCCGCGGACCCCGACATGGCGGAGCGGCCCGACGGGATGATGATGGTCCCGCCGGACACCGGCGAGGTCGACGCGGGGCCGCCCGAGGATGGGCTTCCGCCCCCGACGGCACGGCGGGCGACGGTCAGATCGACGGCAACGCGCTCCCCGACTCGGGCCCGCCCACAGACACCGATGGCGACGGCATCCCCGACGCCGCCGACAACTGCCCCGACGCCGCCAACATCGCCCAGGTCGACAGCGACGACGACGGCGAAGGCGACGCCTGCGACGAGACGCCCTTCCCCGATGGGCCCGACGCCGGCCCGCCCGCCGACTCCGACGCCGACGGGCACGCCGACGGCGACGACAACTGCCCGCTCGACGCGAACCCCGGCCAGGAGGACGCCGACGACGACGGACTCGGCGACGTCTGCGACCCCGATCCGAACAACAGCGATCCGGACGGCGACGGCTGGGCGAACGACAACGACAACTGCCCCGAGGAGGCGAACCGCAACCAGCTCGACAGCGACTTCGACGAGCTCGGCGACGTCTGCGACAACTGCCCGGAGCACGCCAATCCGGGGCAGGAAGACGCCAACGGCGACGGCGTGGGCGACGCGTGCCAGGAGGCGCTGCCCGGCGACCGCGACGGGGACGGGGTGCCCGACGACCAGGACAACTGCCCCGACGCGCCCAACCTCGGACAACAGGACGCCGACGGGGACGGGGCGGGGGACGCCTGCGACGAGGTCGACCCGGGGCAGGACACCGATGGCGACGGCATCCCCGACGTGCAGGACAACTGTCCGCTCGTCGCGTCCCAGGACATCAGCGACCGGGACGCCGACGGCGTGGGCGACGTCTGCGACAACTGCCCCGATGACCCCAACGCCGATCAGCAGGACTCGAACGACGACGACGAGCTCGGCGACGCGTGTGACCCCGATCCTGATCGCGACGGCATCCCCAAGGCCGACGACAACTGCGGTGACGTCGCCAACCCGGACCAGGCCGACGTGGACGGCGACGGCGTGGGCGAGGCGTGCCAGGCCTTCTTCGGAGATCTCGATGGAGACGGCATCCCCAACCATCTGGACGAGTGCAAGTGGCCCAGCGAGGCCGGCGACGACTGCGCGGCCCTCGGGCAACGGGACACCGACGAGGATGGCGTGGTCGACGATCTCGACACCTGTCCGCTGGTGGGCAACCCCGGCCAGGGGGACGAGGACCCGTGCCTCGAGGACACCGACGGCGACGGACTGGCGAACTTCGAGGACAACTGCCCGGAGGTCGCGAACCCCGGTCAGGAAGAGGCGGAGCCCGGCCTGGGTGTCGCCTGCGCGGTGGCGGTTGGAGGAGGTGAGTGATGCGGACTTTGCTGCGATTGGTCTGTGTGACGTTGGTCGCGACGAGCGCCTGGGCGCTCCCGAGCGTGATCGCCCAGGAGGGGTTGGTCATCGACGGGGACGGGCAGCCCCTCGGCGACGAGCACGACATCAGGATCCGGCTCTACGATCGAGACGCGGGGGGGATGCCCTTGTTCGAGGAGCTGCATCGGGACGTCGAGTTCGACCTCGGCTACTACTCGGTGCTGGTGGGCAGCGTGCAGGAGCTCGACGGCGCGATCTTCCTCAACGAGGCGGTCTTCGTGGAGGTGGTGATCGACGACGAGGCGCTCACGCCGCGGCTCCCGCTGGGCAAGGTCCCCGGCGCCTTCGTGGCCGATGTGGCGCTGTCGGTGGTGGGGGATATCAACCCCAACTCGGTGTCGATTGACGGGGAGGTGGTGATCAACGACGCGGGTCAGTGGGTCGGCGATCCGGCCAACCTGCGGGGGGCCCAGGGAGAGCAGGGGCCGGCTGGGCCGGCTGGGCCCCAGGGACCCGCTGGCGCTGGCGGTGAGGCGGCCGATCCCGACGACGTCGTCCAGGCGCTGGCGGACAACCCCGACGCGCTCCCCTTCATCCGCGACGACGCAAACGACAGCAAGACCGGTCACCTCACGATGAGCGGCGGCAACCTGAACTTCGCTGGGAACTCACGCAACGCGTTGAGCCTCGGCAACTCCAACGTCGTTGGCGTCAACCGGCTGCGGATCAACGATCCAGGGCAGACGGAGGGCATCCACTGGGATGGCACGCAGGCGTCGATCGTTGTTTCGCCGGCCAACGGCGCCAACAGCGACGGGTTGCTGCGGCTGCGAAATGACGACGCGATCTCGCTGGAGAGCGAGGTCAGGGTTTCCGGGCGGCTGGTCTCCGACAACGGCGACGGCGTGGGCTTCAACCGGTTGCGGATCAACGATCCGGGGCCCACGGAGGGCATCCACTGGGACGGCTCGCAGGCATCGATCGTGGTCTCGCCGGCCAACGGCGCCAACACCGACGGGATGTTGCGGTTGCGAAACGACGACGCGATCTCGTTGGAGAGCGATGTGCAGGTCACCGGCGCGCTCTCGGTCGCCGGCGCGATGAGCAGTGAGACCAGCGTGACGGCGCCCCGTGGGGTCTTCGCTAGCGCGGCGCTGACCAACGCGACCATCGGGACCCTGGCGGGGAACACCACCGTCTCCGGGGACCTGACGCTCCAGGGAGACGTGGCGCTGGGGGCCGAGACGGACTTCACGGGCACCCTGCGGGTGGGGGCGGTGGCCGCCGTCGGCAACGTGAGCGCTGGCGGCAACGGGCGGGTCACGGCGGGCTCGGCGGGCTTCTACGTCGGGGATGTGCGGGTCTTCGATGGCAACGGGAACCTGCTCGTGCCGCCGGTCTACGCCTGCGGCGCCAACGCGACGATGGTCGGGACCACCGATGAGGGGCGGGCCATCTGCCGCGCCGTCGCCTGCGCGCCGGGATCGGCCTTTCGCGGTTGGGACGGCAACGGCGCCCCGCTCTGCGAGGCCGACGACGTCGGCTTGCAGGCGATCCCGGTCAATAACTGCGCGGCGGGTCAAGCGATCCGGGGCATCGCGGCCAACGGCGTCACGACCTGCGGGAGCCCGCGGTCGGGGAGCCAGGAGTGCGACGATGGCGAGTTCGTGACCGGGCTCACGGCGGCGGGGACGGTGGTGTGTGAGAACCCCGGCGGCGACGGCCCCCCCGACAACCGGATCTTCGCGAGTTGTCTGGCGGCGCGCGAGGCGGGCTTCAGGGTCAGCGGCGTGTACCGCCTGCGACCCCCCGGTGAGGGGGAGCGCCGCGTCTACTGCGACCAGACCACCGACGAGGGGGGCTGGACCTTGGTGGCCAGCACCCGGAACACGACGCTCAACGATCAGGGCACGGGCTACTACGACGACATCCAGCGGCTCGCGCCCAACGGCGGTCACGACGGGATCTGGAACGGGATGCGCAACGTCGCCAACAACTGGGACGTCCGCTTCACGTGTCGACGAAACGGCAACGCCGCCGCCGACGCCGCCTTCGACGTCGATCTCTCTTTCTACGAGGTCCCTTGGTACGAGGAATGGGCCAACGCCGCCAACGACGGCCAGAGCTGCTTCGAGGAGCGAAACGGCCAGGGCGATCTCCAGCCCGCGCCGATGCGTCGCAACAACCTCAACGGCCAGACCCGCGACCGGGGCAACAACTGGGACGCTGGCTACTTGGAGGGCGAGGACTCCTGCGGCGACACCGGCGACTTCACCATCGACTTCGACAACCGCGGGATGGACTCCAACCAGGGCGACGGCACCGACTGGGGCGAAGACGACAGCTCCCGGAAGTGTGGCAGCAACGGCCTCGGCGGCGGCCAGTGGTTCATCTTCACGCGGGAGCGGGAGGGCGGCGGGGGCGGCGCTGGCTGTCAGCGCAACCAGAACATCCCCAACGGCACCGGGAACAACGGCCGGAGCTGCGGCAACGGGGCGATTGATCTGGGGTGCCTCCCGGCGGGCCAGAACTTCACCGTCAGCGGGAACACGTGCGGCGCGGGGAACAACCACACGACCTGCCGCAACACCCAGGACCGCATCTATCGTTTCACCGTCGATGGGAACCGCAGCGTCCGCTTCGAGACCTGCGACGGCGCCAGCTACGACACCCGGCTGGTGGCTTCGCGGAACGTCTGCAACGGTAACCAGGTGACGTGCAACGACGACGCCTGCGGCCTGCGCTCGCGGATTCAGTTCAACGCGTCGGCGGGGACGACCTACTTCATGGCGGTGGAGGCCTACACCGGCAACCAGTGCGGCAACTACACGCTGCGGGTCATCTCCAACTGACGAGCGGCCGACTCGCCGCGTCGGCGGGCCCCCGATAGGCCCCCGGCGCCGGCGCGGTCCGCGGCCGGCGATCGAAGTCCAGATCGGCGTCCACCGAGTCGGGCACCCGCGTCGTGGCCCCTTCGAGGGGCGCCCGCGGGTGTAGATCGAGGTCGGCGGGGGCGGCGAAGGGCGCCACGAGGAGCGTCGCGGCCTCGTCGTAGCTGCCCTCGAGGTTCTCGGCTGCCTCGGCGTCGTCCACCCGCAGGCCACCATCGGAGAAGACCACGTTCGCGAGCACGCGTTGGGCGAAGTCGGGATCGCCTCCCGTCAAGCGCACCCCGACGCCACGGGCGATGATGGTGTTGTGGTAGATGTCGATGGCCCGTGGAGCGGCGTTGTGCGGGCGCACCAGCAACGCGCCGCCCACCGGGTTCACCAGCAGGTTGTCGTGGAGGTCGACGTTGCCCTCCATCTGGACCAGGTTCTCGACGGGGTTGGCGTAGATGAGGTTCCCGTAGACGCGGTAGGTGTCGTCGCGGCCGGGGCCCGTGGGGGGGAAGTGCCCCAGCAAGAGGTTGGGCCGCGCCATGCCCAGCTCCGCGCCGTTCGCCTTGCCGAGCACGTTGTAGCGGACGAGGGTCTCGGCCTGGTCGGGGAAGCCGGCGACATCGGGCCGCTGGTTCTGATGCTTGATCTGGATGTTGTAGCCCAGCGTGTCGCGCACCACGTTGAGCTCGACGACGCCGCCGACGAAGGGCTCCTCCCCGTTCGAGTTGCCGAGGTACATCCCGGTCCCGGCGCCCTCGATCACGTTGCCGCGCACCACCCAGGCCCAGGCGGGGCTCTTGGTAGAGACGCCGACGACCTGCTGGCCACCACCGAAGCCCGCCATGTGCAGGTCCTCGACGAGGACGTGATGGGTCGGCATCGCGGCGCCGCCTTGGGAGGCGACGCCGAAGCCCGCGAGACCGAGGCCGTCGAGGTCCAGGCCGCGGATCTTGATCCAGGAGGCCCCGTGGATCGCGACAACGTTGAAGCCGTCGCTGCCGAGGAAGCGCGGACGCGCCTGGGGGTCGGCGGCCTCGACCACCACGCAACGCCCGGGCTCACCGGACTGCTCGGAGCGCAGCGGGAGGCCCCGCGCGTAGTCCCCCGGGCGCAGGCGCAGCGTGTCCCCCGGGGCGAGGGTCCCCAGGACGTCGCGGTAGTCGTCGGGCCCCGCCTCGAGGGTCCGGCCGGCGCCTTCGCAGTCCTCCCAGGGCTGCGGCGCCCAGGTTCGAGGTGGCGGGCTCTCGGTCGCGTCGGGGACCGTTGAGTCCGGCGCGGCGTCGGGCTCCATGGGCTCCGCGTCGGCGGGCTCCGCGTCGGCGTCGGTGTCGGCGTCACCCCCCGGAGGGGCGCAGGCCACGAGCAGCGTCATGAAGGCGAATCGCATGCGCGCCAACATCGCACGTTGCCAGCCCCCCTTCGAGGTGCTACCCCCCGTCCCATGCGTGACGCCCCAGCCCCCAACCTCGCCATCTTCTGTGACTACGAGAACGTCGCCATCGGCGTGAAGGAGGCTCGGTTCCCGTCCTTCGACATCGCGATGGTGCTCGAACGGCTCCTCGACAAGGGCCGCATCGTGGTGAAGAAGGCCTACTCCGACTGGTCCCGATACAAGAGCTCCAAGGGCCCCCTCCACGAGGCCGGCTTCGAGCTCATCGAGGTGCCGCATCTACGGATGTCGGGGAAGAACTCCGCGGACATCCGCATGGTCGTCGACGCCGTCGACCTCTGCTACACGAAGCGGCACGTTGACGCCTTCGTCATCGTCTCCGGTGACTCCGACTTCTCGCCGCTGGTCTCAAAGCTCCGGGAGAACGACCGGCAGGTCATCGGAGTGGGCGTGAAGAACTCGACGAGCAACCTGCTCGTCGAGCAGTGCGACGAGTTCATCTACTACGACGACCTCGTCCGCGGCCGCCGGGCCCAGACCGAGCAGCAGAGCAAGCGTCGCAAGAAGAAGTCGCGGCGCCAGACACCCAACGAGGCGGTGCCCGAGGCCACCGCGGAGGCCGAGGCGGCGCCGGCGGAGTCGCGCAAGGAGGAGGCGCTGGAGTTGGTCCTCGAGACCGTCGATGCGCTCTTCCGCGACCGCGACGACGCGGTATGGGCCTCGATGGTCAAGCAGACCATCAAGCGCAAGCGCCCGAACTTCAACGAGACCTACCACGGCTACCGCAACTTCTCGGAGCTGGTGCGCGACGCGGGCGAGCGGAACCTGCTCGAGGTGCAGAAGGACGAGAAGTCCGGCGGCTACCTCATCTTGGCCTTCGGTCGAGAGGCGTGACTCGGCGAGCGCCTAGCCTATAAGCTCCGCCCGTAGTCTTTTTCGAACCGGGGGGTGAGGGGACGATGAGGCGAGCTGTGCGCGCGGCGATTCTGGGGACCGCGTTCCTGTTGATGGGTGCCTGCGACGACGGCGGTGGCGGTGAGAACGGCACCGACGACGCTGGGGATGTCATGGACGGCACGGTGGACGCCGGCGCCGACGCCGCGCCCGATGGGCCTACCTTGCTCGAGTGCTTCGAGGATTCCCCCTGCCCGGAGACGCAGTACTGCGATGTCCCCGAGGGGACCTTCGACGGCGTCTGCCGGGACGGCTGTCGCATCGACGACGAGAACCCGCAGAGCTCGTGTGGCGAGCTCCAGATCTGCGGAGAGGGCAATAGCTGCATCACCGATCCCAACTGTGACGCAGACGAGCACTGCGACCCCGACAAGTACTGCACCGAGGACCGCGAGTGCGTGTCCGGTTGTCGCGTCTTCGAGGACCCCATCGACGACCTGTGCCCCGGCACCGACGACGACCGGCCCCAGCGCTGCAACGCCGAGACCCACGAGTGCGTGCCGTTGGTGGTCTGCTGCCGGGGCGAGGCGTGCTCGATGGAGTTGCCCGGGGACTGCAACCTCCCGCTGCGCAACCGCACGAGCTGCTTCAACCCGAACCCGTGCGTCGGCCGGTGTCCGAACGGCGACGGCGACTGCGAGGAGGACGAGTACTGCAACGAGCAGCAGCAGTGTCGGCGGGGTTGTCGCCCCGACGATCGCAGCCCCTGCCCGGGCCAGGTCTGCGACCCCGAGACGCGCGAATGCGTGAGCCCGCCGTGCACCGGAGACGGCGATTGCGAGCGCAACCAGTTCTGCGACCGCTCGGGGCCGGACCTCGGCGAGTGCGTCGTCGGCTGCCGCATCGAGCCCGACAACTGCCCCGATGGTAGCCACTGCAACGCCTCGCGCCAGTGCGGCGAGGGCTGCATCGACGACCAGACCTGCATCGACCGAAACGGTGCTGGCTGGTACTGCTTCAACGGGGCGTGCCGCGCGCCCTGCGTCGACCACACCGACTGCGAGGAGGTGGAGATCTGCAACCCCGCCACCCACCACTGCGTGCCGGGGTGCCGCGACGACGACCTCGAGCCGAACGACGACAACGATGGCGCCACCGCCCTCGACTTCGACGAGGAGGACAGCTACGCCTCCGATCGCGCCGAGTTCCGCGCCTGCCCCGAGAACTCGGACTTCTTCCGGTTCACCAACCCCACCGACGGCGGCGTTCTCCTGGTCACCATCCGCTTCCGACACACCGACGGCGATCTCGATCTGCACCTGCACCCCCCCGGGGGCGGCGCTCCAATGGTCGCCGACAGCAACACCAACGACGAGCAGATCCGCGCCCTCGACGCCGCCGAGGGGGACTGGTTCGTGGAGGTCTACGGGCGCGGCGTAGAGGCCAACGACTACCAGCTCCTCGTAAACCTGCTCCCCCCCGAGGGCTGCCAGCCCGACGAGGCGGACGAGGCCGACGACGTCCCCGAGGGGGCGACCCGCTTCGCGCTGCCGGGGCGTAATGACACCGAGCGGGTCGAAGACCGAACGGCCTGCATCGGCGATGTCGACTGGTTCGCGATTCCGATGTCCCCCGCCGACGGGCTGACGGTGCAGCTCCTCATCCTCGGCAACGACGACGAGGCCGTGGGCGACGATCTGGACTTCGCCCTCTATGGACCGGGGCTCCCGGGGCCCGACGACGAGCCGGCGTTCGTGCCCAACGCCGCGGGTGGCGGAGAGGACGGCCCGCGCTTCCTGCAGTTCCAGGCACCTCGGCCGAACCCGCAGATTCAGCAGGGCGACTACTACCTGCGCGTCTCCGGCGTCGACGAAGGTCAGGAGAGCCGCTACCAGCTCGTCGTCACCGTCGACCGCGCCCGTGACCTCTGCGTGGACGACGCGGGTGAGCCCAACGCCGAGCGCGCGGCGGCCTACGACCTGATGGAGGTCGAGGAGATCGTCCGCGCCGATGTCGGCGGCGGCGTGCAGCTCCGGCCGGGGCTGAACCTCGACGTCGAGATGTCCCTGTGCCAAGGCGATGAGGACTGGTTCCGGGTCGAGCTCGAGCGCGGCGACGAGTTCTTCGCCAGCGTCGTGCGCCACGACGCCGACGAGGACGGTCAAGCGCGGGGTGACAGCATCATCGAGATCCACGACGCCAACGGGATGGTCGGCGTCCCCGGTCGCAGCGCGCGGGGGCTCAACACCGCGCGGCTCGACGAGGCCAACTCCGGGGTCTACTGGGTCCGTGTGCGCGCGGCGGTCCCCGAGACGGGCTTCAACTACACGCTGCGCCTCAACCGCATCTCGGGGCCCGGCGATTGTCCCCGCGACCGCTATGACTCGGGCGGGAACAACAACAGCGCCGATGCGGCGGCGCTCCTCGCCACGGAGGTCGACCACGCCGGGCTGACGCTCTGCGGAGGCACGGGCGACGTCGACTGGTTCGTCTTCGAGGTGGACGCCGTCGCCGACGTGACGGTCACGCTCACCTTCGCGGCGGCCAACGCCAACCTCGATCTCGACATCTTCGAGGAGGGGGACGAGGAGGCGATCAACGCCAACGACCGGCAGGGCCACACCAACGACGACAACGAGCAGGTCGAGCTTCCGGCCCGATTGCCGGGGCGCTACGTGGCGCGGGTGCGGTCGATGGACGAGTTCAACGCCCGCTATGGGCTGCGGATCGACATCGAGCCGCGGGTCTTTGTGTGTGAGGACGACCCGGACGAGCCCAACGACCACCGGGACCAGTCCGTGTTGCTCCCCTTGGGTGAGCTCGAGCGCGAGACCCAGTGGATCTGTGACCGGATCCCCTCGGAGGAGGACTGGTTCGCCCTCGACGTCCAAGCGAACGAGGAGCGCATCTTCGCGGCCACGTTCACCGCGGGCGACGACGGGGACCTCTACATCGAGGCCTACGACGACGACGACATGCTGATCGCGAGCACGATCGACATCGATCGCATCAACTCGAAGCAGTGCATGGTGGTCGAGCCCATGGGCGGGGACCGGCTGGTCTGGTTCCGCGTGGTGCCGATCACCGTGAACCGCGTCCTCCAAGACGACGAGCGGCTCGACTACACGCTGCACGTGCGGGACAGTGATGATTGCGAGAGCGTGCTGCCGTTGGCGCCGGGGGCGGTTTGGCCCACGGTGCCCGCGCCGGAGTGAGATTGAGGTTGAGCTGAATGCAGGCTGGCGGTACTTTCACAGTATTGGGTAACTCGGGGGCGTCGCGTCCGAGGGATCCGCGGGGGAGCCTGCAAGGGGGGTGAACGTGAGGAATCTCGTAACGGTAGCGGCCGTGGTCGCGTTGGCTGCAGGGGCTCAGGCCCAGGAACTGGGGGCCAGCGGGTTCACCGGCGGCGGTGGGGCGCAGAGCAACGATGAGCTCCGGCACTTCGCGGCCTTCGGCGTCGGGATGGCGGTCGGCGGACAGGAGGGCGAGGGCATGCGCGCCCGCCACGGTCTGCTGGCGCGCGGCGCGGCGTCGGACGACGACACGCCCCCCACCATCACCGAGATCGACGACATCGCCGCCGAGACCGGCGCCGAGGAGTGCGTCGCGGTCGTCCAGTTGCCCGCCGTGGAGGTCAGCGACAACCGGGATCGCAGCCCCGACGTCACCGTCACGCTGCGCACCGATCCGGCGCAGAACATCGCCCCGGGCGGCGCCGAGGTCGAGCTCCCCCCGGGCAGCTACGACGTGGTCATCACCGCCGTCGATGGCTCGGGCAACCGCGCCAACGAGAGCTACCGCATCGACGTGACGGACGGCCTGCCGCCGGCCATCGTGCCGATTCCGAACCCCACGCCCGAGGGGGACGAGGCCGAGGCGCGCTCCCCCGCCGGCACGGCGGTCGCCATCGCGTTCCGCTGCGAGGACGCCTGCGACGAGAGCCCCGACCAGGGTCGTGACCCGGCCCGCGCGCGTTACCCGGTGGGCAACACCAACATCACCGTCTTCTGCGTCGACGAGTCCGACAACCGCGCCGAGGCCCAGGTCGTGGTCCGCGTGCGCGACACGACGGGACCGCGCGTCGCCGGTCAGATGCCCGACGACATCAACGAGGAGTGCAACAACCGCCAGGGCGCCGAGATCGACGTGCCCCGGCTGGTCTGGGCGGACAACGCCTCCAGCGCCGACGATCTCACGCTGTCCCTCATCGTCCGACCGGGCGAGGAGGACGAGCGGGTCTTCGAGGGGGAGGACTACCCACCCGACTCGGTGCTGCTCACCCGCGGCGAGCACACCTTCCGCTACACCGCGACCGACGAGGCCGGCAACACCTCGGTGGCCGACCTCACGGTCAACGTCACCGACAACGGCGTGCCGCAGCTCGACGTCATCTCGGCCCCCGAGGGTGGCTGGCACAACGGCGACGGCGCGCTCCAGGTCGTGCTCGGCATCTCCGACGGTTGCGGTGGGGACGGCGCCGCCGATCTCGACATCGACATCAGCCCCCAGCCGGAGCAGACCGCGATCGACGGGGATCGGGTGACGATTACGTACAACCAGCCCGGCATCTACAACCTCACGATCGAGGTCACCGACGACGCCGGCAACGAGGCCTCCGACAACTCCGTGGGCTTCGGCATCGACCGCGATGAGCCGTCGGTCACGGTGGCTGTCCCGAGCCAGGTAGGGGTCAACGTCGACGACGAGGACACCCACCCGCTCCTCGCGCTGGGTGAGCTCTTGCAGCTCAACGTGGGCGGGGCGGAGGACGGCGACGGGGTCGTCTCCGGCATCGCCAACGTCTCGGTCGTCATCGATCCCGAGGGCATGGACCGCCAGGTGGCCGACACGGACTTCCGCGGCAACGGGAATCCCGAGCGCGGCCAGCGCGTCGCCTCCAACGTGGGCTGTGAGATCGAGGTCAACGGCAACGACGTCAACGACGGGTGGTGCAGCGAAGACGCCGAGCTGAACCTGCGCCGCATCGGCAGCGGGGCCCACGAGGCGGTGATCACGGTCACCGACTTCGCGGGCAACAGCGCCACCTCGACCGCCTACTTCCTGGCGGTGAACCTCGTGGACGGCTTGCCCTTCATCGAGGACCAGCTCGCGGCCATCGTCGCCGCGGCGCCGCCCGCCGCGGTGCGGGGGCGTGCGGCACAGGCCCTGGGCCACGTCCGCCGTGCGATGGAGGTCTCCGACCTGCAGATCGAGGACAACCCCTACGGGGTCCCGGTCTTCTTGGGCGGCGCGCTGCGCTTCGTGCAGAACGCGACCATCGCCCTCAACCAGGCGATCGGCGCGGCCAACGGCGACGTCGAGGACGATCTCCAGGCCACACAGCACCTCCTCCTCCGCCTCGCCAAGAGCGACGTGGCGCTCCTCCAGCAGACCGCGGTCGACGACGGGCAGCCCGCCGCCGGCTTCCGGCGAACGGCCTTCACCGTCGACAGCGACTTCGTGGACGACGCCGACGTGGTGCTGCGCGACAACCTCGCGGGCGAGGAGTGGAACGCGGGGGCCGCAAACGCCCTCATCGGGTTGTTCCACGCCAAGTCGATGTACGAGTCCTGGATCCTCGATTGGTCGAGCCAGCCCAACGCCTTCGATCGCCCCGGGCTCGTGCGGAGCTACGAGGGTGCCTTCGAGCTGCTCACGGACATCCGTGATGAGCTCACCGCCTACCTCACCCTCGCCGACGCGCCGGGCCAGGGTCCGGTTCGCGATCTGCGCGATCGGCTGAGCGCGGTGATCGAAGACCTCGCCCCGATGGTGGCCGACGCCAACAACAACGGCATCGCCGACCTCTTCGAGGGCGACCCCGGTGATCCCGAGGTCGGCATGAGCGACGAGGACTACGTGACCGCGCTGATCGCCCTCCGCGCGGCGACGAACTTCAGCGTGGTCGCCGCCAACAGCGGTGTGTGGACCCGCAACTACGAGTGGCCGATGATGCAGGCCGTTCGTTTCTTCACGCAGGCCTCGATCGAGAGCGCCATCGCCGTCCGTGGCGGGGGTCGGGCGGACTGGCCGGTCTATGCGCGGGGCCTCGAGCTCATCGCCGGGGGCGCCGACGAGCTCGACGACCGCGAGGTGCAGGCGGTCATCAACCGCTTCGGCAGCGAGCTGGACTCGATCTGCCTGATCGTCGCCGTCTACCACTGTGACTTCCTCGACGACGAGGGGGCCGACGACGAGGACCGGCCGTGGAACGAGGACGATGACATCCTCTCCGACTGCTGGGCGCGCATGTGGCGGCCGAGCGAGTGGCCGGACGTGCCCGTCGTGGACCGCATCCGACCGCAATGCCAGTACGCTCCCGAGGGCGACCTCCGGGAGTAGGGGTAGCTGGCGCGCCCCTTGCTAGGGTATACCCCCGACATGCTTCGGGGAGGCTCTAGATGACCAACACACGCGGTCTAGCATTCTTTGCCACGGCTCTGGTGGCAGGTGGACTCGCCGCCTGCGCAGACGAAGTGGCCACCGAGGAGGCGCCGGCCGCCACCGACGGCTGGTCCACCGGGACCTGCGACGACGGCAAGTGCGACGGCATCGCCGACAAGATCGTCGACCTCTACAGCGACATGACGGAGGTCGATCTCGAGGACCTCATCGCCCTCGGGGCACCGATCACGGGAGACGCCGTCAACGAGCTGCTCTCCGGGGTGCCCTACATCGATCTCCAGCGCTCGCCCACCGAGTTCTTCGGCACCCCGCGGGAGCTCTTCGGAGAGGTGCTCGTCAACGACATCCACACGCTCCAGACGGGGCTGACGGAGCGGCTCGGCGAGCACGCCTTCGCCACGCGGATCAACGGCATCCGCGAGGCCTACCTCTCTTCTCACCCAGAGGCGGTCTTCGGCGAGAGCGCCTTCGAGATCGGCGTCGACTTCGGGCACGACTGGTTCTCCGATGTCGGCGACGCCCTGGGCCGCATCGGCTTCTCCGGCGACTCGGAGCTCGAGGCCATCGCGATCACGCCCTACGAGGGGAACTTCGAGGCGGCCTGGCGCTCGCCCCTCGAGGTGATGCGCGCCGCGCGTGGGTTCATCCTGCCTCGGAGCATCGACGACATCCGCGAGATGGCGCCCGGCTCCAGCTTGATGCTGCGCGGGCGAGGCAGCCTCGGCTTCAACCTCGGTGTCGGGTTGCCGATCTCGCTGGCCGCCGCCGGTGACTACCTCACGGTCCTCGCCCGCATCAGCGCCGGCGCGCGGGTCGCCCTCAACGGGCAGCTCGATGTGCAGGTCGTCCGCGGGGACGGCACCGACGCCTACGTGGATGTCGGCGTCAGCGAGTCACAGACTCGCCACTTCGAGCTGGCGGTGAAGACGGGCTGGGGCCTCGAGGGCCTGCCCACGGTAGATCTCGACGTCGGGCCGCTGCACGTCGACCTCGCGGAGCTGGCAGAGAACGCGCTGCTCAACTACCTCGACGACAAGCTGGCGAACCTCGCGGCCGTGGCCAGCAACGGCAGCCAGACCCAGCGCGTCACGGTGGCCCGGTTCCGCGTCGACCTGAGCCGCGCGACGAAGGAGGTCGAGCAGGCGCTGCACCAGGCGGTCCACGGCGACGTTCGGCTGGCCCAGGCGCTGGCGAACCGACCCGACAGCGGCGTCACCCAGGAGCTGGACATCACCCGCGACGCGCGCTCGGCCTCGGCCTACCTCGGCTTTCGCTTCCTGAGCATGTCGTTCTTCACCCGCTCCGCCGACTCCGCCGGCTCGGTCCAGATCGACGCCGAGGGCGAGCACCAGACGCTGCTCTTCAGTGAGCTGGAGGAGGAGAGCGGGCTGTTTTGGACCGCGCGGCAGTCGAATTGGCGGCAGGTGACCTCGCTGCGCGCCGAGGGCACTCGCCTCGTCGACGCCCAGCTCAACGCGCGGCTCACGCTCCGCGAGCGCGACCGCTTCCTCAGCAAGGACCAGATCCTCGACCACGTCGATCCGCTGCTGGCCTACTTCATCGGCTACGAGCACACCTTCAGCCGCATCGGTGAGAGCGCCGACGCGCTGTTCCACTTCGCGGACACCTCCTGCCCGGTCCCGCAGATCGGCGAGGAGGACAACTGGCAGGAGGAGGAAGCCTACGAGGCGTGCGTCGCCGACTTGTCCGGCCACCCGGACTACCAGGCGCTGCTCACCGAGGCGCGCGCGCGGTTCGAGGACGCGGCCAACAACGCCCTCGCGATGGGCTTCGATCCGGCCTACGACACCGCGCTCGAGGCGGCAAAGAAGCTGTTCGAGCTGCGCGTCGGCGTCTCCGGCGTCCACGATCGTCCCAACGCCTCCCTCGACGGTCCCAAGGGTCGCATGATCGCCCAGGTGCGCTTCAGCCAGGAGGCTCTGCGCGACGTCCTGCACGCGAGCAACGGCCCCGCCTTCGATGTCGCGCTCGGCGAGATGCTCGCGCTGATGCACGCCGATCGCGACGACGACCAGCGGGAGAAGGCCGAGGACATGGAGGACTTCGTCAAGGGGCGCGCCCAGGCCGTCGCCCCCATGCTCCGCGTCTTCGAGGCCACCAGCGAGCGCTTCAACCAGCTCGAGCGGGTGGCCGCCCTGGAGATCGGCGGGGAGCGCCTGGGGACCCACTCGGCCCTGATGATCGTGCCCGTGAAGTCCCACGCAGACGTGGAGCTGGCCACCGTCGCCGCCCACCAGGGGCAGGTCATCGGTGAACTCTACCCGGCCCTCGTGGACGCCGCGGGCTGGCTCCGGGAGCCCGACGCCTTCGTCGTCGGCTACGCGCTGATGCAGCTCACCCACCCGTCGCAGATCGAGTTCATGAGCGACTTCGTCTTCGAGGCGGACCACGTGGGTCGGTACGAGCGCTACGACACGCGCATCTACGCCCGCGGCGAGGAGCCCTTCATCGACGCCGGCCGCTTCGACCTCGACGAGCTCCTCGGCTCGGACTGATCCACGAAGAGGCGCGATTCTCCCGGGGGGGCTATCTTCCCCACCGATGAGGCTCAGTTTCGTCCCCTGGCTCCTGATCGGCTGCGTCTCGGTCGAAGACATCCAGCCGGTCGACGCTGCCCTGGCAGATCTGGACATGCTCGTCCCCGACGCGCGCCCATACGATGCCGGCGTGGATCTCGGCCCCCTCGAGGACGCCGCTCCCGACGCCGCCGCACCCGACGCGGGCCCACCCGTCGAGGAGGGGCCGGCCGTGTACGGCGCGGACCGGAGCGTCTCGCCGATCACCCCGTACGTGGCGCGGCGGCTTCGATCGATCGCCGCCCGCGCTCCCGACGCCCGGCGGGACGTCTTCGCCAAGGTAGGCGCCAGCGCCACCGTCAGCCGCGGCTTCCTCCACTGCTTCGCGGGGGACCACGTGGAGCTTCCGGGGCGCGACGAGCTCCAGCGCACGATCGACTTCTTCCGGGGCGGTGACGCCGCCGGGACCAACCCCTTCTCCCGTGAGAGCGAGAGCGCCGTGGTCGGATGGAGCGCGCGCTCCGTCATCGCCGGGACGCCCTCGCCCATCGAGCGGGAGATCGCGGCCATCGATCCGCGCTTCGCGGTCGTGATGTTCGGGACCAACGACATCCAGGGTCGTGACCTGGACCGCTACGGCAGCGACATGCTGGATCTCACCGACGCCCTCGTGTCGCGGGGCGTGATCCCGGTGCTGTCGAGCGTGATGCCGCGCGGCGATGATGCCGACGCCGACGCCGAGGTCCCTGGCTACAACGGCGTCGTGCGGGCAATCGCTGAGGCCCATCAGGTGCCCTTCGTCGATCTGCATCGAGAGCTCATCGAGCTCGAGGACCATGGGCTCGCCGGCGACCGGCTGCACCCGAGCGCGTACCGGGAGGATGGCGCGAGCCGCGCATGCGTCTTCACGGAGGCGGGGCTGCGGCATGGCTACAATTGGCGGAACTTGCTCACCATCACGGCGCTGCACCGCGGCCTCGAGGCCCTCGACGACGAGCCCTCTGATCCGCCGGAGCCGCGACCGCGGGGTGATGGCAGCCCGGGGGATCCGTACCGAGTCACCGCGCTCCCTTACGGCCACGCCGGAAGCACCGACGGCTCACCTCACTCGAACCTCGACCGCTACAGCGGTTGTGACGCCGAGCAGGACGAGTCCGGGCCCGAGCTCATCTACCGGCTGGACCTGGAGCGGGCCACCAACATTCGAGCGGTGGTGGTGGACCGCGGCGAGGTAGACATCGATCTGCACTTGCTCGCCGACCCTGCCGATCCGACGACCTGCCTGGCGCGCGCGCACACCGATCTCCGCGCGAGCCTCGAGGCGGGCACCTGGTACTTCGCGCTCGACACCTTCAACGCCGACGACGGTCCCCGCGCTGGCGACTTCCTCTTCGTGTTGGTCGAGGAGCCGGATTGACGTGATCATCGTCTTCTCCTCGCTCAACGCCGCCGAGGTCTACCTCGTCGGCAGCCTGTTGAGGCGGGAGGGCATCGTCTCGACGTTGCGGGGCGAGATGCGCTCGGGGCTGGCTGGCCAGGTGCCCGTCGACGACGCCCGCGTCGAGCTGTTGGTGGCGCCGGGAGACCGGGCCGCGGCGGAGGCGGTGATCGCCTGCGCCCAGCGAAGTGACGGGCCCGACCGCTCTTGCCCGGCTTGCGGCGAGGCCAACCCGCCCGCCTTCGAGCTCTGCTGGCAATGCGGCGCCGAGATCCCGGATTCGTAGATCTACGCGAGGCGCACCAGCGCGGCGTAGAGCGCGCCGTCAACGCCTGCGCCTCGCTCGGGGTGCCACTGCACGCCCGTCGCGTTCGCCATCTCCACCGCCTCCACGACGCCGTCGGGGGCCCGGGCCGTCGCCCGGAGGCCGGGGCCGAGACGCTCCACGGCTTGTCGGTGGGCGCTCACGGGTTGGATCTCCGAGGCGCCGTGGGCGTCGGCGACGAAGCCGGCTTCGAGACGAACGGAGTGGAGGACGCCGCGGCCGGGGGCGCCGTGGTCGATGGGCGCGCGTGGCAGCGCCTGGCGCAGCGTGCCTCCGAGGTGGACGTTGAGGAGCTGCATGCCGTAGCAGACGGCGAGCAGGGGGAGGTCGCGGGCGAGGGCGGCGTCGAGGAGGCGCCGATCGGCGGCGACCCTGCGCGGCGCTTCGAGGCGCAGCTCGGGGGCGGGCTCAGCGCCGTAGAGGACCGGATCGATGTCGTAGCCGCCGGTGAGGACCAACGCGTCGAGGCGCGCGACGACGGCGTGGTCCTCGGGTGGCACGATGACGCCCAGCCCGCCGGCGGCGCGGACGGCGGCGGGGTAGGCGGCGCTGAGGTAGTGGTAATCGACCCCGGGGCGGTGGATCTCGCCCGCGTCGAGGCATGCGCTGAGACCCACGAGGGGCCGCGCGCTCACGAGCGACGCCGACGAAGGATGAGGAGGAGCAGCCACCAGGCGCTCGGTCCGCTCGCGGGCCGCGCGTGGCAGAACCAGAGGCGAATGGGCTCGCTCTGCCCCTCGCGGGCGCGCTCCAGGTAGGGGCTGTCGCAGTCGTCGTTGTCCATGGTGCAGCCTGGGCGGAGGTCGAGGACCGCCTCGAGGGGGTCCTGGGGATCGCAGGTGTCGAGGGCGTCGGAGTGGGGCAGCCCGTCGCGGCGTTCCTTGGAGACGCCCCTCACCGCGTCCACGAAGTTGCAGACGCTGACCGCCCGTACGTCGACCTCGCCGTAGAAGGGGAAGCTCCAGCGGGCGACGGTCTTCCCGCCCGCGCGGGCGCGCTCGAGGTTGGCGTGGAGGGCGGCCCGGGCGTCGGCGGTGGCCAGGCGGTCACCGGCGGCCCCGTCGTGGGTGGAGCGGCGCAGCGAGTGGTCGGCCTGGTTGTCGTCGTCGATGTGGACGGTGCGCGTCTCGTAGGAGAAGACGACCAGCGGGATGCTCTCCTCTTCGGCGGGCCCCGGCGCGAAGGGGTCCGGGAGCTGGTCCTTTCCCCAGGCGAGCCCCGATGAGGGGAGCTGCGCCGCCGTCGCCCTCAACCGCCGGTCCCGTAGGCGCGGGCGGCGGTGAGCAGCACCTCGTCGCTCAGCCGAACGCGGTCGTCGATGTTGACGTACTGGTAGATGATGCGCCCGCGCTTCGAGACCAGATACACGGCGGGCATCGGGAGCACGTCGACCTGTTGCGTCGCGCCGTAGCCCTGGCGCGCGCGCCACGTCTGGTGGAAAGCCTCGGAGCCGAAGTCCGCCGGCTTCGCCTTGTAGGTCAGGCCGAGCTTGCGCGAGGCGGTGAGCGCGTCGTCGGAGAGCACCGTGGGCTGCTGCGCGACCAGGGCGCGAAGGCCCACCTCCCGGCCGTCGAGATCGGACAACATCACGCCCTGGATCTCCTGCTCGATCAGCCGCGGGCGGATCTCATGGGCGCGCTCCGCGCTGGTGCTCGCGAGCAGCGCGATGGCGAGAATTGGGGCGTGCACGGCTCTACTGTGGCGCGCTTCGTCGAAAACCGCCATGGTCCGTGCCCCGCAGAGGAAAGCCATTGACGACCGACGCCCCAGAGACGCCCGACCCCGAGATCCCGGAAGCCGAGGGCTTCGCCGCCCTGGGCCTCTCGCCAGAGCTGCTCGCTGCCGTAGAGGCCGAGGGGTTCTCGGAGCCGACGCCCATCCAGGTGGCGGCGATCCCCCCCCTGCTCGATGGTCGCGACCTCATCGGGCTCGCGCGCACGGGGACCGGCAAGACGGCGGCCTTCGCGCTCCCGCTCCTGCAGCGGATCGACCGGCGACGCCGTGAGGTCCAGGCGTTGGTCCTGGCCCCCACCCGCGAGCTCGCGCTCCAGGTGTCGAAGGCGTGCAGCGCCTTCGGCAAGTCCCTCGGCGGCCTCGGCGTGGCGACGGTCTACGGTGGCCAGCCCTACGGCGGGCAGATCAAGGCCTTGAAGCGAGGCGCCGCGCTGGTCGTGGGCACCCCGGGGCGCATCCTCGATCTGCTCAACCGTGGCGCGCTGCGCCTCGACGGACTCGACTGCATCGTGCTCGACGAGGCCGACGAGATGCTACGGATGGGCTTCGTCGAAGATATCGAGATGATCCTCGCCCACACGCCGGACGATCGTCCGCGGCAGACGATGTTGTTCTCGGCCACGATGTCCAAGCAGGTGCGGGCGGTCGCCGCCAAGCACCTCAGCGACCCCGTCGATCTGGAGGTGCGGGGCGGCGAGGAGCCGGTCCCCGAGATCGAGCAGCAGATCCTCATCGTGCGCGAGGCCGATCGGATCGACGTCCTCGACCGGTTGCTCGAGGTCGAGTCCGACGGCGCGTCTCTGGTCTTCACCCGCACCCGCCTCGCGGCGGCGCAGGTCGCCGAGCGGCTCGAGCGCCGCGGACATCCCGCCGCCGCGCTCCATGGTGAGATGAGCCAGAGCCTCCGCGAGACCGTGCTCGGCCGCTTCCGCTCCGGGCTGGCCCGGGTGCTTGTCGCCACCGATGTCGCCGCCCGCGGCCTCGACGTCGAGGGCATCACGCTCGTCGTGAACCTCGATCCCCCCCTCGACCGCGACGGCTACGTGCACCGCATCGGGCGGACCGGGCGAGCGGGGCGCAAGGGCACGGCCGTCACCTTCGCCGGCCCTGGGGACAAGCAGTTCATCCTCGGCGTCCAGAGCTACGCGAAGGATGCGCTCACCCGGCGGCGTCCGCCCGGCGTCGCCGAGGTCATGGCCGGTCGCGCCGAGCGGCTGCGCGCCCGAATCACGGAGGGCAAAGACGAGGGCCTCGAGCCCTACCTCGCGCAGGTCGATGTCCTCGTCGAGGGCGGGATGGATCCCAAGGAGGCCGCGGCGCGCGCGCTACGCCTCGCCTGCGGCGCGAGGCCGCTCAGCGACCCCGCGAGCGCCCCCCCCGACGTAGTGCACGTGCCCTTCTGGCTCCCCCTCGGCCGCCGCGACCGAGTCCGCGTTGGCGACATCGTGGGTGCGCTGTGCGGAGATCTGGGCCTCTCCCGGGACAACATCGGCGCCGTCGACCTCGCCGATCGTCACACCGAGGTCTGGATCGACGAGGCCTGGGCGGACCGGGTCGCCAAGGCTGGCCAGATTCAGCTCCGATCGCGGGTCACGCGCATCGTCCGGGCCGACGGCCTCGGCAAGACCCGTGGCTTCGGTCGTGGAAAGCCCCAGGCCCGGAGCCCTCACCAGTTCCGCAAGTCGCCCAAGGGCAAGGGTCCCTACAAGAAGGGCGGTCAGAAGCGCCCCTGGAAGCAGCGCCGGCCGTAGAGGCCCCCTCCGCTGTGACGCTTGGGGCGCACCTTGCCTCCGATTCAGCCGGAGGGTGGTATGCGCAAGACCGCGATGTTGATGGGATTGCTGTGCTCGGCGTGCGTCCCGGAGGGGGGCGGGGGCGTTGTGGGCCACGACGGCGGCGGGCCCGCGGCGGCCGACGGCGGGCTGGTCGGTGAGCTCGACGTGGGGCCCGGGGGGCCTGGACTCGAGCGGTTCCCGTTCGCGACGGTCGAGCCGGCCTGCCTGATGGGCGACGTCCCTGCGCTGCGGCTGGACCTGCGCGACGTCGACCGCTGCGGCCGCGTGGGCCGTAACGACCGGGTGGAGCTCGTGTTGGGGGCGGTCGGCGCGATGCGGTTCCCTGTGCAGGCGCCGGTCGCCTTCAACGTCGGCCCCGACGCCCCAGCGCAGGCGGTGTGGGTCGATGAGTTGGGCGCCCCCCGCGACATCGAGGCGGGCCTCGTCCGGTTGGACCGCTTCGACCTTGAGGCGGGCGCGTCGGGCACCTACGTGCTGGTGGCCGAGGGCGGCGAGGAGCTCACGGGCCGCTTCGATGCCACGGCGTGCGAGGTCGACCCCGGCGAGCATTGCTACGACGAACAGCCGCCCCCGCCCGCCGACGATGCTGATTGCCGTGGCCGCTACCGCATCGGGTCGTGGCAGGTCGAGAGCGCCGCCTTCAACGTGCGCTTCATCAACCAGACGTTGGTCGCCGGCCTCGGGTCCGGGGAGCTATCGGTGGACCTGGCCTTCGGCGACGCCACGCTGGACTGGCAGGACATGGCCAATGGTGGGCCCGATCCGCGGGTCCCACGCAGCCCGGCGACACCTATCGAGTGGTCGGAGGACGGGGTCCGCGTAGCGAGCACCGCCCCCGGCGAGCTCTTCACGCTGATCCCGCCCACCGACTTCTACCCCGACGCCCCGGAGGTGGTCTGGCACCTCGAGGCGGTCCAATTCGAGGGGTCCTTCGAGGCGGCATGCGAGGGCTTCAGCGGCACCCTCTTCGGCGCGTTTCGCACCGCCGGCTTCTCCATTCCGGGCCAAGCCGACGTCGATCTCGACGGCGACGGGGTCAACGAGTCGATGTCGGTGCGCGCCGTCCTCGGGGCCACGCGTCGGCCCTGAGCCGAGGCCACGCCGGGCCGTCAGCGCAGGGAGACCCTTGGGCAGCCGGCGCCGACCGCGCCGACGAACCGACCCCACATCACGCCCGGATCGGCGCCGAGCACCAGGACGGTGCGGCAGAGTCGCGACGCGGCGCGCTGCCGGCCACGTCGACGCGCAGATCGAGGCCGCGCAGGGCATCGGGGATGGGGAGCCCCGCCGGGCGCTTCGAGCCGTGAGCTTGGCGGCGCCCATCGGCTGCCGAAGCGCGAGGTGCAGGTTCGCGCCAATCCCGCACTCCTGGATCGCTCGGGCGGCATCCTGAGTCCGCGTCGCCTGGTCGAGGATCGGCGGCTCGCGGGCGGCGTCGAGCGGCGCTCGCGGATCCGCGCCCAGGGTGATCGTGGCGAGGGCTCTCTCCGAGGGCCGTGGTCGTCCGAGGCCGTCCGCGGCTGCGTCCAGCGGGCCGGGTCGCACCCGCAGCACGACGGCGTAATCGTCGCTCTCGACGGCGTCCTCGACCAACAGCGCCTCACAGCGCAGGAGGATGCCCGGCGCCGCGGCTCGCACTCTGCTCACAAACGCCGGTGGGACCTGTGCCAGCGCCTCCCGCGCGAGGGTGGCGCCGAGGGTCGTGGACAGGTCGCGCAGGCGATCTTCGCGCAACCAGATGCCGCCGACGGCGTCCCCCGCGAGCGACGCGCGGGCCTTGGCGACGTCGGTCGCCGGGAGCAACAGGCGGTGGCGGACGAGGGGGACCTCGCCGCTGACCACCGTTCGCGAGTGCTCACCGACCGTCCGAGAGACCGGGACGATGCCCAACGCGAGCACCGCGGGGCGGGTCGCCTCGAGCACCTCGACGAATGTCGCGAGCGGCCCCGTCGTCCGCGGCGCCTCGGGGCTCCCGGGCGGCGTCGGCGCGCCGTCGCCACTCCCGGAGCTGCACGGGAGCATCACCAGCGTCAGGGTCGCGAGCACCCAGACTCGGTGGTCTCCGCGCGCCGGGTCGCCCATGCGTTCGCTCCGCAATCCTGAGGGATTCGAGGCGAGCAGAGCGTGCCTCACCCGTGTGCCTCGCGCTTGTCAGAAGCGTAAATGGTGTTTAGTTTGTATTCACTATGCACGAAGTCGCGTCGACTCCACGGAAGCGTCGCCATGAGGCGAATCGCGAGCGCATCCTCGCTGGCGCCATGGCGCAGGTCGTCGAGGGCGGCGTCGAGGCGCTCTCGATCAACAAGCTCGCAGGCGCCGTCGACTACACGCCGGGGGCGCTCTACCGGTACTTTCCGTCGAAGGAGGCCCTCATCGTAGCGCTCACGGCGGAGGTCGCCACCGCGTTCGGCGCGGAGCTCGCGGAGCGGCTCAGCCGGATCTCCGAGGACGCGCCCTTGGAGCGGGTGGTGGTCGCGGCCCTGACCTACCGGGACCTCGCCGAGGTGGCACCGAACCGCTTCGCGTTGATCTCGGTGTTCATGGCGGTGCCCAGGACGTTGGTTTCGGAGGCGGCTGATCTCGGTCCAGGGCGCGACGCGGTCATCACCGCGTTGCGACCTTTCGCCGCTGCCTTCGAGTCGGCGGCGGTGGCGGGCGAGCTCTCTTCGGGCAGCGCCATCGACCGGACCATCTCCTCGTTCTGTGCGTTGCACGGCGTGCTGCTGTTGCGCAAGCAGGTCCATCGGGCGCCGGAGCAACTCGACGTCGACCGGCTCTACACAGTCACCCTTCGCGCCTTGCTCCTCGGCTGGGGTGCAGACACGGCGGCGGTCGACGCCGCGCTGGGAGGTTCGTCATGATCGTCGAGAGCATCGCCCTCGCGCTGGGCGCCGTCGGCTGGACGCTGACGGAGTATTGCGTCCACCGGTGGTTGGGGCATCGCTTCACGAACAACTTCTTTGGCAAGGAGCACGTCGCCCACCACAGCCGTGGGAACTACTTCGCGGCGAGCTGGAAGAAGGCCGTGAGCGCGGCGGCGGTGGTGGTCTTGCTCATCGGCCCGGCGGTGTGGGTGGCGGGTCCGTGGGTGGGGAGCGCGTTTGTGGTGGGGTTCGTGGGGATGTATCTCGCCTACGAGGTGCTGCACCGATTGGAGCATGTCCACGCGGGCATCGGGGCCTACGGTCGATGGGCGCGCCGCCACCACTTCTACCACCACTTCCACGACCCGAGCATGAACCACGGGGTGACCTCGCCGGTCTGGGACCTGGTGTTTCGGACCTACGTGAAGCCCGGGGAGATTCAGGTCCCGGAGAAGCTCCAGATGGGCTGGCTCTGCGACCCGGAGACGGGCGAGGTCTGGGATGCGCTGCGCGGGCGGTACGCGCTGCGGCGGACCGCTGCTCGCAGAGCGGGATGAGGTCGAGCTGGACGTGGGCCGTGCCCGTCAGCGTGAAGTGGGAGGAGCGACTCCTTCTCGTCTCGTGGAGACGGCGCGCCAGATGCCGTCACCCTGGGAAGTGTGGTCCGCGACTCTCGCCGCACGGTGATACGCTCCGAACCATGAGAGTTCACCACCCGCTCGTCTTCCTCGTCTGCTGCGGTGCCTGCTTCGCGGCGCCTCCAGAGGTCCCGATGCCGTTGCAACCCACCGATCCGCTGGCGCTGAAGCCCGCCGAGGGCGAGGCCTTCGAGGCGGTTCTCCGTGTGGACGAGAAGCCGGGGGGCAAGCGCTTCCAGGGCGTGTGGCTCGAGCGCGCGAAGGGGCCCAAACTGCTCATCGCCTACCGGGCGCTCGGCTGCTTCACCCCGTTCGCGGGCCACCGGGTCGCGGTCACCGGCGAGGCCTACGTTCCGCAGGGTCAAGCGATCGGTGCGTCCCACTTTCGGGTGCGCACGATGAAGTTGGTCGACGCCACAAAGCCCGTCACCTTCGTCAGCGTGGGCCCAGAGCAAGCGCTCAGTGGGCGCTTCGGCATGGCCCAGGGGGCGCCGGGCTCCAAGATGGCCGACTCGACCTGGCCGGTCTTCTCGGCGGGGGGCGCGTCGTTCCAGATCGCGAACCCGTCAGTGATCGCGGACGCCGCGGGCAAGGCCGCCAAGGTCACAGCGCGCGAGGTCGTGCGCTCGCCATTCATGACCCACATGGGCGGCCGAGTCCTCTGGCTTCTGTCGGTCTCCGGGGACTAGGACGCTGCGGCAGAGTCGCGACGCGGCGCGCTGCACGCGCCCGCCAACCGATTTCGGCGTTGCGAAGCCTTCCGATATCTTCGGATATCGCTACGGTTTCGCGCCTTGAACTCGGCCGGCGGGCACGCACATCACTTGGTCGCTTTGTCTGCCGCACCGTCCTAGGACGCTGCGGCAGAGTCGCGACGCGCTGCACGCGCCCGCCAACCGATTGACCCTGCCCCGACTTGGTGGACGTTTGAGGTGCGGACGCGAGCCCAGAGTCCAGTATGCGACGCGCCGGAGGGTCATTGCCAGTTGATGACCTCGACGCGACTCAGGTCGCCCGCTTCGAAATCCTCGACCCTGGCCACGACCGAGGTTCGCCCGCTGCCGTGCATCTCTTGGAAAGTCTCGGCCCACACCTGGAGCCACCGGCCCGGCTTTGGCTCGCCGCTTCCAGTACATGCCTCGCAGGCCTCGAGCGTGCCATCGAGCCACGCACCGACGTCTCCGCCTTCCTCCTGGTCCCAGCGATACAAGGGGTCGTAGTAGTCCTCGATCTCGTGGGGGGATCTCCACCAATCCTCGAACGAAACCGTGACCGCGGGCGTGGCGATGATCTCGGACTCCCAGCCTTCGATGCTCGGCCCGGCGACTTTGGCGGGCGCACCCGGCTCCGGCGTCCAGCGAGTGACGAGGCATGGCTCGTGGGTCGTGCTGAAGACGGACAGGATTCCGCGACGCGGCGCAGGGGTATCGAGAGATGGGAACTCCGCGAAGTTGAGCTGGCCGACGAACGGCAGCTTCTGACCCTTGGCATCGACCGGCCAATCCAGTTCACGGTGGAGGTGTGGCAGCCCGCCGACGTTCGACGTGGTCGGGCTCAGGCTCGGTGTCAGCCGAGGCTTCTTCCGCATCACCTCCGCTCAGCGTCCCGGGCCGAGACCTCCTCGACCAGCCCCGCCACCTCCGAGCCCGGCCGGCAATACTCCGCGCGCCCCGTGGCCTCATCGAGGGCCGCGCGCTTCGCGGTGGGCCGTCCCTCCGCGGCGCTGACCAGCGCGTCCACCACGGCGACCAGCGCGTGGGCCCGGCCGCCTTGGCGCAGGCCGCGCGCCCGGTCTATGGCCCGACGGGCGGCGGCGACCTCTCCCGCAGCGACGGCGACGCGCGCGAAGGCCTGCAGAGCCATCGCGTGGGGGAAGGGCATCGACGCGCCGACTTCCACTGCGCGACGCCCACCCGCCAGGGCGGCGTCCAGGCGCCCCGCCTCGAGATCGAGTAGCGCCAGCACGCGCAGGGCCGTGGACCAGGCGGGCGTCGCTCCGACCTTCTGGGCGAGGGCGATCGCCTGCGTGAGCGCGTCCCGGGCGCGCTCTGCCTCACCCAGCAAGCGAAGGACTGACCCGAGGGCGGCCAGATCGAAGCTCCGGGCGATGCGGTCCCCGAGCTCGGTCGAGAGCGCGAGGGCCTCCGACGAGTGCTCGGCGGCCAGCTCGAGCTCACCGGAGACCTCGTCGAACGTGGCGAGGTTGGACAGTTGGTACCGCTCGGCGGTGCGGTCTCCGGTGGCCCGCGCTCGCTCCAGCGCGTCGCGCGTGAGCGCCCGGGCTTCGTCGTGGTGGGATTGCTCCGAGAGCGCGATGGCCATGTTGGCGAGCAGCTTGGACTGCCTGCGCGACCCATCGCCGACGAGGGCGAGCGCCTCGCGGTAGCGGTGGAGCGCCGCGTCCGGGCGCCCGTCGTTGTATGCCACGACGCCGAGGGCGTTTCTGGCGTCGCTCTCCCCGAGGATGTCGCCGGCCGCGCGGGCCGCCTCCACCGCCGCCTCGAGCCGCGCCTCCGCATCCGGTGCCCGTCGCTGGTCCGCGATGACCCCGAGGCGCCGCAGACACCGGCCCTCACCGCGGCGGTCGCCGATCTCGACCGCGATGGCCAGCGCGGCCTCGAGCCGCTCCTCGGCCGAGTCGAGCTCGCCGCGAAACCACAACGACTCCGCCCCGGTCCGCAGCACCTCCGCGCGAGCCGCTGGCTCCATGGACGGCAGGCTCGAGATGCGCTCCGCGAGGTCGCTGATCCGCTCGTAGCCGCCGTGGATCTCCGACACGGCCCAGGCTGCGCGGAGGGCGCCCACGGCCACGTCCGGGTCGAGTCGATCGACGGCTCGTCGACACGCGGCCACCAGATTGTCGAAGTCGCGGACCATCGCCGCCCGGCGCTCGGAGCCGGCGGCCCCGTCCAAGGCGGCCAGGGCGTCGTCTGTCCCGAGAGCCGCGAAGTAGGCGCCGTGGCGCACCTCCGCGGCGCGACGAACCGCGCCCCCCAGCCGCTCCACGGCGTAGTGCTGGACCGTCGCCAAGAGGCTGAACCGTCCGTCGGACGCGGGCCGCAACAGCGACCGATCGACCAACGACGTCACCAGCGTGTAGGCCCGCTCGCCGACGACGGCCTCGGCGGACTCCAGGTCGAAGCCGCCCTCGAAGGCCGAGAGCCCCGAGAGCGCCTTCCGCTCGCCGTCGGGGAGGATCGCCCAGGACCAATCCAGCGTCGCGCGCAAGTTCGCCTGCCGGCCGCGGCGACTCCCCGTGGAGCGGACGAGCTTGAAGCGGTCGGAGACCCGCTCGAGCATCTTCGCCGACGACAGGGTGCGGATCCGCGCGGCGGTGAGCTCGATGGCGAGCGGGAGTCGATCGAGGCGCGCGACGAGCTCGTGGACGACGGCCGGCTCGGGCTCGTAGGTGGCGTCGGCGAGGGCCGCGCGGGCGTCGAAGAGCGCGGCTGCGTCGTCGAGGGAGAGCGGCCCGAGGGGGAAGACGACCTCGCCGGGGAGCCCGAGGACCTCCCTCGTGGTCACCAGGATCTGTGCGCCAGGGGCGAGTTCTTGCCACCGACCGACGGTCAACCCCGGCTGACTCGCGATATGCTCGAAGCCGTCGAGGACGAGCAGGCACGGCCCCCTTCCCGCGATGGCGTGCCCCAACTGCCCAACCGGATCGGCGCTCCCGAGCGGGACATCCAACGCCCGGGCGACCGCGTGGAGCACGTCCTCCGCGCACCGCGCCTCGTTGAGATCGCAGAACCAGACCCCGCCCGGCCAGGCACCCGACCAGGCGCGGGCGCAGCGCAGCGCAAGTCGGCTCTTCCCCGTGCCCCCCATGCCCACGACGCTGAGCAGGCCGACGCCCTCGGCGAGACGGCGCGACAGGGCCGCACGCTCCGCTGCCCGCCCGACGAAGGCGTCGAGCGCACGGGGCAGGTGTCCGGGGACCGCGTGCACCGGCGCCCACTCGCCCCCGACGCGGTGGACCTGCCACGCGCTCGATCCCCGCACAGGCGTCTTGGGCACGACCCCGGGCTCCGGCAGCTCGAAGAGGGACCGCGGGGCCTCGGGACCGAGCCGACGCCAATGCCCGTGGTCGTGGGCGACGCGTTGCGTGCCCAGGGCCGCGGCGGCCTCTCGCGTCAGCAGCGTACGCCCGGGGCCGGCCACCGCGAGGGCGAGCTCCAGCGCGGGGGCGGGCGCCTCTGCCCCCGCGTGGATCGCCGCCCGGCCTGTGCGAGGGGGCTTCATCGCCCCCAGGGCCGCGTGCCACGCGCGGGCGAGGTCGAGCGCCGCGCTGGCGTCGTCGAAGGCGAAGATGCCGGCGTCTGAGAGCGGCCGCGCGCCGAGCGCCTCCGCGACGCCCTCGGGCCCGTCGAGGCGGAGCAGGGCGCCGGCGACCGCTGGAGCGCGCTTCGAGGCGGACGGGCCGGTTCGGCGCCGGGCGCCCACGCTGACGCCCGCCTCATCGAGCGCCAGATCCAGGTCGGCGAGCATGTCGGCGGCGCTGTCGTAGCGTGCGTCGGGGTCCTTCTCCAGGGCTCGAAAAACCACCCGCTTCAAGGGCGGGGGCACCTCCACCGGTGGCTCGAGGGACTCGAAGGCGGGCGGCGGGTGCCGGAGGTGCTGCATCAGCACGGCGAGGGGTCGGGGCGCGTCGAAGGGGCGCCGGCCGGCGAGCAGCTCGTAGAAGATACAACCCACGGCGTAGAGATCGGCGCGGTGGTCGGCGGGCGTGCCCTTCGCCTGCTCCGGCGACATGTAGGCGGGCGTCCCGAAGACCTCGCCGGGCTGGGTCAAGGTGCCGCCGCGCTCGGTGAGCATCCGCGCGAGCCCGAAGTCGAGGACCTTGACGAAGTCCCGCCCACCGCGCCCGGCCACCACCAGGACGTTGTCGGGCTTGAGGTCGCGGTGGACGACGCCCGCCCCGTGGGCCTCGTGCAAGGCGTTGAGGATCTGGGCGACCAGGGTGGCCGCGCGCGCGCCCGACATCGCGCCGTGGGTCTTGATGAGCCGGGACAGCGGCTCGCCGTCCACGCGCTCCATCACGAGGTAGAGCAAGCCGTCCTGGCTCTCACCGAAGTCGTGGACGGTGATGATGTTCGGGTGGGAGAGCGCGCAGGTGGCTCGCGCCTCCTGCAGGAACCGTTGGGCCGCGATGGGGTCGCCAGCGAGCTCTGGCCGCAGGACCTTGACCGCCACGCGCCGACCGACCGACGCCTGCGTCGCCTCGTAGACCGCCCCCATCCCCCCCTCGCCGAGGCGCGCGCGGATCGCGTAGCGACCGTCGAGGGTCGCGCCGACGAGCGACGCCTCGGTCCTCACGCCGTTCGCCCACGGAGTCCGTCGAGGAGCGCCGCGACCTCCGAGCCAGGCTGGCAGAGGCGTGGCTCCGCGGTGGCGTCGGCGATGGCGACGCGGGCAGTCTGGGTGCGACCCTCGGCGATGCAGACCTTGGCGTCGACGGCGGCGATCAGCGCGCCGACTTGCCCGCCCTGTCCCAGGGCGCGCGCCGAGTCGACGGCGACGCGCGCGCCGAAGGCGTCGCCGATAGCGAGCGTCACCCGGGCGAGGGCCTGCAAGGCGTAGGCGTGCAGGTAGGGCGTCGTGGATGCGATCTCGACCGCGTCGGTCGCGAGGCTACGCGCGGCCGGCCCCCGTCCGGCGTCCGAGTCGAGCAGCGCGAGGGTGACCATCGCCACGGCCTGCTGCGTGCGGTGCCCGGCGTCCCGGAGGATGGCCAGGGCCTCCGCCGACGCTCGACGTCCCGCCTCGACCGCACCCCGAAGGCGATGGACGGCGCCGAGGTTCGTCAATGCCACGCCGTGGGTGAGCGGCGCGCCCAGGGTCGCGGCGACGGCGACGGCCTCTCGGTAGCGGTCGAGCGCGCGATCCAGGCGCCCCGTGACCTCCTCGAGCAGCCCGAGGTTCGAGAGGTGCTGCGCCTCGGTGGCCCGATCGGAGGCGGACCGCGTGCTGACCAGCGCTTCCTCGTAGAGCGCGCGCGCCGCGTCGGTCTCCCCGAGCTCCTGCCGCACATTGGCCAGGTTCCCGAGCAGCCGACCCTCGTAGCGCCGGTCCCCGAGCGCCCGCGCGATGACCAGCGCCGCCTCGTAGTGCCGCGTGGCCTCAGATCCGAGCCCCTGATAGAAGCAGCTCACACCGAGGGCGTTCACCGCGTCGAGCTCCCCCCGCGCGTCGCCCCCCGCCCGCGCGATGCCCACCGCCTTCTCCAGCGGCCCACGACCCGCGCCGGGGCGCTCCAGATCCGCGAGGGTCCCGAGCTCCCACAGAGCACGACTCTCGACCGCGAGATCACCGATCTCCCGAGCCGCCTCGAGGGCCTCGTTGAGCCGCGCGCAGGCGAGGACCTGTTGGCCTCGGAGCCGTGCCGCGGCCCCTGCCGTCGCAAAGGCGACCGCTTGGGCCCCCCTCGGGAGGGACGACATCTCGATCACCGAGTCGGCGAGCTCCGCGCCCAGGCCGAAGGGACCGGTGCGCTCGAGGATCGACCACGCGGAGGCCACCGCGCCGGCGGCGACCTGCCCGTCCCCCCGCGCGACGGACCGCCGGCAGGCGGCGACGGCGTTCTCCAGATCCGGAGCGTCGCCGCGCGCGAGCCCCGCGAAGTGCGCGCCGTGTCTCGCCTCCGCCGCGGCTCGCTCCTCCGGGCCCAGCTTCTCGGCGGCGTAGGCGCAGACGCTCGCCAGAAGGTCGAAGCGGTCGGCCGGCAACTTGCGGACGAGGGAGCGGTCGACCAGCGCCTGCAGGAGATCCGCCGACCAGGCGTCACAGACCTCGACGACGGCCTCGGTGGCGTCGAGCTCGAAGCCACCCTCGAAGACGGAGAGCTGCGCCAGGGCAGCCTGCTCCGCGGCTGACAGCAACGCCCAGGACCAATCCAACGTGGCGCGCAGCGTGGCCTGGCGACCGCGGCGCCCCCGGCCGGCGGTCAACAACCGAAAGCGATCGTCCAGGCGCGCCAGCATCCGCTCCGGAGACATCGTGCGGGCGCGGGCGGCGGCGAGCTCGAGGGCGAGGGGCAGCCGATCGAGGCGGTCGACCAGCCCGCGGACGGCCCCCGCGTCGGGCGAGTAGCCGGGATCGGCGAGGCGTGCCCGGGCATCGAAGAGATCCATCGCGTCGCCCGGGGAGAGCGGCGCCACCGGGAAGACCGCCTCGCCGGGGAGCCCGAGCACCTCCCGTGAGGTCACCAGGAACTGGGCGTCCGGGGCGTGCTGCATCCACCGCCCCAGGGTCGCCGCCGCCTCGCCGGCCACTTGCTCGAAGTTGTCGAGGATGAGGAGACAACGGCCCCGGCCGGCGATGGCGCGGGCGAGACGCTCCACGGGATCGGCCCCTCCGAGGGGCACCTCCAGGCTGGCGGCGACGGCGTGGGCGATCCCCGCTCGGCTCCGAGCGTCGGACAGGTCGCAGAACCACGCGCCGCCGCTCCACGCGGGGGCCCAGAGGTGCGCGCAACGGATGGCGAGGCGGGTCTTGCCCGCGCCGCCCATCCCGACGACCGTCACCAGCGCGGGGCCGGCCTCCAGACGGCGAGCCAGGGCGTGCAGCTCCGCGGCGCGCCCGATAAAGGCATCGCGCGCGCGAGGCAGGCGCCCCCCGGGATCTCGCACCGGGGTCCAGCCATCCGCCGTGCGCTGCACGCGCCAGGCGCGCCCCGTATCCCGCGGAGGACTGGGCGGTACGTCCCCGGGAACGCCCAGTTCGAAGAGCTCGAGGGGGGCGTCGGCGCCGCGGTGGTGCCAATGGCCCAGGGAGATCGCCGCGCGTCCGCCCCCCGCCGTGTCGGGCTCGAGGCCGAGGGCGGCGACGGCCTCGGCCGTGGCGAGGGTCTGCCCCTCGCTGGCCACCGCCAGGGCGCGGCGCACGGTCGTCAGGTCCGTGCCCCGCGAATCCACGTGCAGCGCGGCGCGGCGGTGGCCACCGGCGGCGAGCCAGGCGCTGGCGAAGTCCGCCGCCGCCTCGGGCGCACCGAAGAGGAAAGCTCCATCGGTGTCGGGGAGCGTCTGCCCCCCATGGACCACGAGGAGTCCGTCGGCCGGAGCCCCGGCGTCCCCGTCGTGATCCAGCAAGAGCATCGCGTTGCCGGCCAGAGCCACCGGGGCGACGGGGCGCGTGAGCTCGAGCGACGGCGTCTGGCCAGGGGCGGGCGCTCCGGTGATCCCGCCGGTGTAGACGCCGGAGCCGGTCGCGGCGCCGAGCCCGGCCTCCTCCAGCGCCGACTCGAGGTCCGAGACCATCTCCGCGGCGCTGTCGTAGCGGGCGTCGCGATCCTTCGCGAGCGCTCGAAAGACCACCCGCTGCACCGGCGCGGGGACCTCGACCGGTGGCTCGATGGACTCGAAGGGGGGCGGCGGCTGGCGGACGTGCTTCAACAGGATGGCCAACGGCTGGGGCGCGTCGAAGGGGCGCCGGCCGGCGAGCAGCTCGTAGAGGATGCAACCCACGGCGTACAGGTCGGCGCGGTGGTCCGCGGGCACCGCCTGCGCCTGCTCCGGGGACATGTAGGCGGGCGTCCCGAAGACCTGCCCCGGTTGGGTCAGAGCGCTCGCGCCGCCGTCCGCACCAGCGAGCTTCGCGAGGCCGAAATCGAGGACCTTGAGGAAGCTGCGGCGCCCGAGGTGGGTGGTGACGAGGACGTTGTCGGGCTTCAGATCGCGGTGGACGATCCCCGCCGAGTGGGCCGCGTGGAGGGCCTCGAGGAGCTGGGCCGCGAACCCGCAGGCGCGGGCCGCTGGGAGGGGACACTCCTCGGCGATGAGGGCCGAGAGGGGGCGGCCGTCGATGAGCTCCATCGCCAGGTAGAGCAGGCCATCATCGGTCCGGCCGAAGTCGTGGATGGAGACGGCGTTGGGGTGGGAGAGCGCCGAGGCCGCGCGGGCCTCCTGGACGAAACGGCGAGCAGCCCCCTCGTCCTCCGCCAGATCAGCGCGCAGCACCTTGATCGCCACCCGGCGATCCACCGGCGCCTGCCGAGCGACGTAGACGGCGCCCATCCCTCCGGCGCCGAGCTTGCCCTCGATCGTGTAGCGGCGGTCGATGACGGTGCCCGTCTTCAAGCTGGACCATCCACCCTGCTCGGTTCTGCACGACTACTCCGCGAGCACCACCTCGATGAGGGCGATCATCGCCTCGGCGTCGTACTCGTTGTTCACGTATAGCACGGTGCCGCCCGGCCCGATCAGCCAGTCCTGCGGGTAGACGCTCGCCCGCGCCCGCACCTGCTCGTACTGCCGTTGGACCCGCGCGCCTTCGTCGAAGAGCACCGGGAACGTCACGCCCATGCGATCGCGGAAGGCGACGAGATCGTCGTGGCGTGAACACTCCCCCAGGCCGCCGCGGGCCGCGCCCCCGCGGGCATGCTGGTCTACACCGCCCAGACCCACGCCGGCGCCGGCACCAGCGCCGTGTGGGCCGTCAACCCCTCGGGCGTTCGCGTCGCGCTCACCGAGGCCACGGGCTACGCCGGCTACGCCCGCTGGGTGGTGCTGGAGCACCAGGCCGACGGTGAGCGGTAGCCACGAGACGAGCGCACCGCCCGGTCGCCGGCGTGCGAAATGGGTTGACCCGGAGCCGCAGTTGCGGACTCACTGGCCCGTGGCACGGCGTCGCCGATACCCGAGATGGTGGCCGCTCACCCTCGCCCTGGCCGCCTCCTGCGCCGACTTCCCGAGCGAGCCCGAGAGCCCCGACCTCGGGCGCGATGGGGGCGGACCCGACCTCGGCGCGACCCCGGACGCAGCCCCCCCCGACGGCGCGCACCCGGACGCGGCGTCGCCCGACGCGGCAGCCCTCGATGGAGTTGCGCCTGACGCCGCCCCACCAGATACGGCGATACGCGACGGGGCCCCGCCGGACGGCGTGGCCCCCGACGGCGCCCTGCCGGACGCGGGCCCCGACGCCGGGTGTCAACCGGCGGCCGAGATCCGGCCGTGCGACGACTCCGACGACGACTGCGACGGTGACTTCGACGAGCACACCACGGTGGACCACTGCGGAGCGTGCGGCAACGCGTGCTCCCTGGCCCACGCGGATCCGGAGTGCGTGGACGAGGTGTGCGTGATCGGTGCCTGTGCCCCCGGTTGGATCGACGCCGACAGCGATCCCGAGGGAGGCTGCGAGCGTCGCTGCGTTCCCGTCGAGGACGACGAGACGGTCTGCAACGGCGTCGATGACGACTGCGACGGGGTGGTGGACGAGGCCGAGCGTTGCCAGGGGCAGCGGCTCGACTTCTGCGACCGACGGCGCGAGCTCGACGACCTGCTCTGCGACGACTTCGCGGCGCTCGCCCCCACCTGGCGGGTGGGCAGCCTGGTGGCGGAGGGCGACCAGGCGCCGGCCGTCGCGGCGGAAGCCTACCGGGGCGCCGTCGGCGATGGCGGCGGAGGCCACCGGCGCTTCGTCGGACCGCTGGAGGGAGCCTTCGAGCTCTCCTTCAAGGTGCGCCTCGGCACGGGCGAGGTCGGGGCCGGCTTCTACCAGTCCGGGCTCGGCGGCCAGGGCTACGCGCTGCGCGTGCGCCCCGACGGTGACGTCGCCATCGTCTGGCCCCGGGGCGAGGTGGTCGCCGGCAGCGGGGTGGATCCAGGCGCCGCGTTCCACCGCGTCTCCCTCGCACGCCGCGGTGGTGAGCTCGTCGTACGCGTCGACGGAGGCGGCCCCGTGCTCGCGGTCCCCGATCCGTACCCCGAGCTCGCGCCGCCGTGGCTGAGCCTGTACGCCCAGAGCGCCGCCGAGGTGGCGGATCGGGCCGAGCTCGACGACCTCGTGCTGCGGACCGATCCGGACGGGGACGACCTCTTCGCGCCGGAGGATAACTGCCCCGAGACGGCCAACCCGGCGCAGGTCGACGCCGACGGGAACGGTCGCGGGCTGGCCTGCGACGACCGGGACGGGGACGAGGTGGAGGACGGCGCCGACAACTGCCCCGCGGTCTTCAACCCCGACCAGGCAGGCGCGGACGAGGGCGGCCCGGGCGACGCCTGCGTGGGCGCGGGCGCGGCCGTCGTGTCGATGGCCGACCGGATCGGCCGGGTCTCGCCGTGGTGGATCGACGTGCACAGCGGGCTGCGCGGCTGGCTCGGCGAGCGGGCAGGGCTGACCCAACTCGCCACGCGCCCCGGCTCGGGCGATCTCGCGTACGTGCGCGGCGCGACGGTCTACACCTGGCAGGGTGACCAGGAGCACGAGCTGGGGCCTGGGACGCGGCCACAATGGCTGGTGGGTGGTTGCCTGGCGTATCGCGCCGACGCGGGCCAGATACTGCTCGGCAACCCGCTCATCGACGGCAGCATGGTGGCACTGCTCGCGCCGGAGGGTGACGCGCTCGCGGCGGTGGCCTCCACCGCCGGCGCACGCCTCGCGGTGACGCGGCTGCGCGGCGGGCAGGCGTCGGTGCGCGACTACGGGGTCTTCGCCGACTGCGGGGCCGAGGCGGACGGCGACTGGATCGTGCTGCCGCTCGGCGAGCTCTTCGAGCTGCCGTGGGTGCACCCACACGACGGCGGGGAACGCTGGTTGACGGCGGGGGCGCGGATCGTGGAGATCGACGCGGCGGGTGATCTGGTCCCGCTCGCGGGGCCGGGGCCGAAGGCGGTCTACGCCGCCAACGGGCGGACGATGCTGGCGCTCGTCGAGGGCGAGGCGGGCCTCGAGCTGCACGTCGGCGAGGGGGCGCTGCGCCCGGTGCTGCGAGACGACCGGCTGCGCGGCGACACCCTCGCGCTGGGCGAGGCCCCGGCCGAGCTCGGCGACCGCGACCGCGACGGGATCGCCGACGTGGCGGACCGCTGCCCGGACGACCCGGAGCTGCGGGTGCCCGACGTCGACCTCGCACACCCCACCCAGCGCGTGGCGCTGGCGGTGGGCGGCGGGCACCTCCTGCTCGTGCTCGACGACACCAACCTCCCGGTCAATGTGCAGGTCCGCCGCCCCGACGGATCGCTCGTCGGCGAGCGGCTCTACCCCACCGAGCGGCGCACGAATGGCATGCAGATGCCGTCGGTCCCGGTCGTGTGGTACCGCGACCACTTCGAGGTGTGGGTCCCGGCGCCAGTGAGCGACGGCCACGACCGCATCGTGCTCGGGCCCGACCACGCGATGAATGATCCGGTCGACGACGAGACCCCGCCCCTCCTGCGCGATCTGGTGGAGCACGACGGCGTGCTCTACGGGGCCCGCGTCGGCGGCGCGGGCATCCTGCACCGGCTCGACGGCGCAGATCGAGCCGTTGGGCCCGACTACTCGGCGCCGTTCCTGACGTACGGAGGCGGGCCCGAGACCTTCGCCGACCGGCTGGTGATGTTCCACTGGCACGCCTCGGTGCGATACGGCGGCAGCTACAAGGTCTTCGACGCCGATCTGGCGATCGACGCCGAGGGCGCCGGCCCCGCCGCGACCAGCGCTGGCTGGGCCACCGCGTCCTCACCACGGGCGGCGGGCGCGGTCTGGTACGAGGACGGGGCCCTGGGCTACGCGCGGATCGACGCCGACGGCTCGGCCCGCGCGCTCATCGCCGCCCTCGATCGAGCGAACCAGTTCACCCAGCCCGCCCTCACCTGGGCGCAGACGAGCTGGGGGGTGCTGCGCCTGGCGACTGACCGAGGGCTCCTGCTGCGCCGGCTGGGCCTCGACGGCACCGCGCTCGGCCGAGACGTCGCGGTCGGGACGTCGAGCGGCGACCGGGCCGTGCCCACCCAAGGCATGGCGGTGGAGTGGCTCGACGACCGCTTCGTCGTCGTGTGGAAGGACGGCCTCGGGGTGCACCTGCGCATCGGCCGCTTCGACTGCGAGGCGCCGCCCGACGCGGCCCCGTAACCGAGGGCCAGACCCTGGTCCTCAGTCCTCCTGCATCACGCGGTAGATGAGCTCGACGCCCGCGAGCCGAGGTACCGGTCTTACGGTCCTCCCGGTCAGCCACGGCTGGCCCGTTCGCCACTGCCCACGGGAGAAGTGGCTCAGAGGCTCGCTACCGCCAGGCGCCACGACCGGACGGTACGCGGGTCCCACGAGAAAGACCTCAGTCAGCCCCCCACTCGAGGCGGCTCGGTCGAAAGACGCCGCGGGAGATGCTTCGCCACGCCGCGGGGATCCAGGCCGTCTGGACGTGGACATAGAGCACGCCCACCGGTAGCGCGGCGACGACGCTGATAGTGCCCACGAGCACCGTGGTCGACGTGACGTGAGATGCGTCCCAACCCCAGGCGACGGCACCGATCGCGGTGACCAGACACGCGATGAAGACGAGGCCGACGATGGCCTCCAGGACACCGGCGACGGCTCTGCGCGCCAACAGCGCGCGTCGCGCGGCGGCACCGAGCCGGCGTCGCGTCACGAAACAGTAGTCGCGGGTCCACCAGACGCCCACCCCGAGCGCCAGCAGCGGCAGCGTAACCGCTCGGAAGAGCCAGCTCCTAGTGTCGATGATGCGCCAGAGCCACGTGACGCGCACCGTCTCACCCTCCGCTGCGTCAAAGGCCCCTTCGTCGCCGTGGGCGGCACAGTGTCGGGCGTAGAGGTCGACCGCCTGCCCTCGGTCATCGAAGAGTCGAAAGACGTCGCTCAGCGGCCTCTCTTGGGCGAACAGGCGCGCGGCATCGCGGTGGTCCAAGTCCTTCCCTTTCTGGTCGCGCCCACCTCGCGGAGAATAGGGTGCAGATCCCGAGCTTGCGTTCATGTGGGTTGGTGTGTGGCGTCTGATTTGGGCCCTCCTGACATGTTCGTGGGTGCGGGATACTCCGAACACCGAATGGACGGGCAGTCGACGGGCAGCCGAGCGGTGGGAAGCGGGTGGAAAGCAGGCGTGGCCGGCTTCACCCGTAGGGAGTCGTGCCCCGACGGCCACGGGCCGCAGCCAGCGCGATCGCGGATGAACCAGAGTCGAATCTCGGCCGGCGGCCTCCGGTGGTACGCCAGGAAGCATCGCGCCCACGCGAGGTAGCCCGAGCGGGTAGACTCGGCCAAGCGGCAGATGCGCAGGTCCTTCTCCATTCGGTCGTGTACGGCGCCCATCCCCTCCTCCGTCGTCTCGCCGGGCGTCAACTCACCGGGCAACGGGGATGTCGCATACTAACCTACATTGCACCGTCCGGCATCTCGGCTACACGCGCCGATGAGAATGAGGACGGTCGGCGGGCCCACCGCCGCGAAGCGGCTTGGTTCAAGGTGCGTCATGTCAAGTCGATTGGATACATGCACGCACACGTCAGCCGGCTTTGAACCCTCTATGTCCCACATGGTCGGGCGAAACGAGCGCCCCAACGGCACCGAGTATCTACGCGCGAG
>CAYOBQ010000070.1:0-40624 GCA_964402225.1 uncultured Nannocystaceae bacterium
GGAATTACACAATCCGACCAGACTAAAAGCGGAAGTTATTCTTGCGCGGGCCCTACAAGCGGGGCCGGTTCGCCGACGCCGTCGTCGCCTACGATCGTGCGCGACGTCGCGACGGGGTCCCGGCTCGGCTGGCGAGGCGGGCGCGCAGCCGCGCCGAGTGGGTCAAGGGCTTCTCCGCCGCCTGGAAGGACGGGCGCGCGGCCGCCAGCAAGCGCAGGGGGCGAGAGGCCATCCGCCTGCTGGAGAAGGCGAAGTCCCTCGACCGGAAGCTCGGCGGGCACTACCGCGCAAAGATCCGTCGCGCGCTGATCGAGCCGTACTACTTCCAGGCCATCCAGGCGTTCTCCCGCCAGCGCTACGAGGAGGCCGCGGTCAACAACCGCAAGGTCCTCCAGATCGATCCGAGTCACGGTCTCGCCCAACGGCTCGCTCAGAAGATGAGCGGCAAGGCGCGCGAGCTCATCGAAGCGGCGCTGGCCGCGCGGGGCGACGCGCGACGCGTTCGCAGCCTCGCCCGGTCCGCCCTCTCCTTGGCGCCCCCCGGATCCCAGCTCCAGCGCCGCGCCCGGGCTCTCCTCGATTCGGCGGAGCGTCGCTGAAATGGAAGGGATGACAGCACGCTGCCGCCGCAGCCGTTGTTGACCCATGAGCTCTTCGAGCAGTTGGAGGCTCAGCCGTGTCGGCGTCGGGCTGGCAGATGGGCTCGATGCCAACGTGAACCGGCTGTCGTCGTGGACGCCGACGAGACGCTCGAGAGCGGCGCCGCCCGGGGCTTTCCACTGTACGAGCCGGCGTCTCGAGATGGCCCGGCACCAACGGGGACCGGGCCCTGCCCGTGACCGACCGGGCGACGCCACGTCTACTGAGCGAGCGCGTGCTCCAGGTCGGCGACCAGATCGTCGGCGTGCTCGATGCCCACGCTGATGCGGATGAGACCGTCGACGATGCCCAGCTTCGCGCGGTTCTCGGGGGGGACGGAGGCGTGGGTCATGATCGCCGGGTGCTCGATGAGGGACTCCACGCCGCCGAGGCTCTCGGCGAGGGCGAAGACCTGGCAGCGCTCGAGGAGCCTGCGCGCGGCGGGGAGACCGCCGGCGACGACGAAGCTGATCATCCCGCCGAAGCCGCTGGCCTGGCGCTTGGCCAGCTCGTGCTGGGGGTGGCTCGGGAGACCCGGGTAGATCACCCGCTCGACCTCCGGTCGGGTGTCGAGCCAGGCGGCGATCCTGCGCGCGTTGGCGTCGTGCTCACGCATGCGGATCGCCAGCGTCTTGGTGCCGCGGAGCACGAGGAAGCAGTCCAGCGGACCGGGGACGCCGCCGGCGGAGTTCTGGACGAAGCGAAGCCGCTCGGCGATGGCATCGTCGCTGGTCGCCACCACCCCGAGCACGACGTCGCTGTGGCCCCCGAGGTACTTGGTGCAGCTATGGACCACGACGTCGGCGCCGAGGGCGAGGGGCTGCTGGAAGTAGGGGCTCATGAAGGTGTTGTCGACGATCACCTTCAGGCCCCGGGCGTGGGCCCGCTCGGCGACGGCGGCGATGTCGATGAGCTTGAGCAAGGGGTTGGTGGGCGTCTCGAGCCAGACCGCCTTCGTCTCCGGGCGGATGTGCTCGAAGAGGTTGTCGGGCTCGGCGAGATCGACCCAGCTAAAGCTGCGGCCCGCCTCGGTGAAGACGCGGTCGAAGAGGCGGAAGGTGCCGCCGTAGACGTCGTCGCAGCAGACCATGTGGCCGCCGTCACCCAACCAGTGCGCGAGGGCCGCCGACGCGGCGCAGCCCGAGGCGAAACACACGCCGTGGGTGGCCCCCTCGAGGGAGGCGAGGTTGGTCTCGAGGGCGGCGCGCGTCGGATTCCCGGTGCGGCTGTACTCGTAGCCCGTGTGCACGCCCGGTGAGGACTGGACGTAGGTGCTGGTGAGATAGACCGGGGTGCAGACCGCCCCGGTCGTGGCGTCGGGGGGCTGGCCCGCGTGGATGGCGCGCGTTTCGAATCGGTGCTTGCTCACGAGGTCTTCCGCCGGTGCGCCAGGAAGTCGATGACGTCGATCTTGGTGATCAGGCCGCGGACCTCGCCGCGCTCCCACACCACGATGACCTTGCTCTGGCTGAAGATGTGGTTGAACAGACCCACCGGGGCGTCGGGATCGACCACCTCGTAGGCGTCGGAGATGGAGGCGTCGACGGACATGTCGAGGGCCTCTACGCCCTCCTCCATCAGCAAGTTGAGCAGGTTCGACTCGGTGACGATGCCGGCGAGCCGCCCGTCGTCGATCACCGGCACCTGACTGATGCCGCGCTCCTTCATGAGCCCGACCACGGCGCGCACCTTCTCCGACTTGCCGACCGTGAAGACCTGGGGTGACTTGCTGCCGAGCAGCTCGCGGATGGTGCCGAGGCCCTCCTCCGGATCGAGGAAGCCGTGCTCGCGCATCCAGTCGTCGTCGAAGATCTTGTTGAGGTAGCGCGTCGCGCTGTCGGGCAAGAGCACCAGGATGTTCGCCGCGCGGTCGATCTCCTCGGCGTAGCGCAGCGCGCCCCAAACGGCGGCGCCTCCGCTGCCCCCGGTGTAGAGACCCTCCTGTCGCGCCAGCGCCCGCGTGGTCTGGAAGCACTGCTTGTCGCTGATCTGGTAGATGCGGTCGACCACGCCGAGATCGATGGTGCTCGGGAAGAAGTCCTCGCCGATGCCCTCGACCTTGTAGCTGTGGGCGGGGACAACCTCCCCGGTGCGCCAGAAGTCGTAGTAAATCGAGCCCTCGGGATCGACGCCGACCAGATCGATCGCCGACTTCTTCTCCTTGAGGAAGTTGCCGGTCCCGGTGATGGTCCCGCCGGTGCCGAGGCCCGCCACGAAGGCGTCGAGCTCACCCCCCGTCTGCCGCCAGATCTCGGGTCCCGTCGAGTGGTAGTGGGCGTCGGGGTTGGCGAGGTTGTGGTACTGGTTCGCGTAGAAGGCGTTGGGCGTCTCCGTCGCCAGGCGTTGGCTCACGGAGTAGTAGCTGCGCGGATCCTCAGGCTCGACCTCCGTCGGCGTGATGACCACCTTGGCCCCCGCGGCGCGCAACGCCTTGACCTTCTCCATCGACTGCTTGTCGGGCATCACGAAGACGCACTTGTAGCCGCGCACGGCGGCCACCATCGCGAGGCCCATCCCGGTGTTGCCGGAGGTGCCCTCGACGATCGTGCCGCCGGGCTGGAGCTCACCGCTCTTCTCGGCCTCCTCGATGATCCGCAGGGCGATGCGGTCCTTCATCGAGCCGCCCGGGTTCAAGTAGCCGAGCTTGCAGTAGACGTCGGCCTTCAGGCCCTTCGCGAGCGTGTTCAGCTTGACGATCGGCGTTTCGCCGATCGCCGCCGTCACGTCCTTGACTGCACCCTTCATCATCGTCTCGAACCCCATGAGTGGCGACCGCGCACCCTGGCAATACCCGTTTTTTTGCGCAAGGTGGGTTTATGTCCTACATGTAGGGGGCAACACGCAAACGAGGAGCCCAAATGGAGAGCTACACCGGCCCCGAGCGGCGACGACACAAGGTCTTCGTCACCCAGAACACCGAGTACCACCTGCGCGATCGCGTCTGCGTCGGCGTGCGCGACCTCTGGAGCGGCCACTGGCGCGGCGACCACCCCGCCGTCGGCAAGCAGCTCTTCGGGGCCCTCAAGCCCGGTCCCAAGGGGCTCGAGGCCCTCGAGAGCCCGGATGTCGATGCGATGCTGTGGTTCGAGAACGGAGAGAACGACATCCTCACCAGCCGCCTGACGACCGTCTCGCGCCCGGCGAAGCGCGTCGTCCGGCAATACGAGACGGCCTGCTGAGCGCCGGCTATCGATCCCAGTCGAGCTCGCGGCCAAGGAAGGCCTCGAGCTCGGCGTTCCAGGGGCGATAGAACTCCACCAGCCGCGCGCGCGTCTCCGCTCGCATCGGCGGCGCCTTGAAGGGCCGCCGCGGCCCCCGCAGCACCAGCCCTCTCAGCTTGCGGGGCAGGCCCCGCGTCGCGGCCGGATGCGCAAAGAGCCAGCGCGCGACGGGGTTGACCGTCATCGACGTCACGTTGCGCTTCTGTGGCGGCACGGCGATCTCGGGATCGACCCCCACGAACTCGAAGAGGCGCCGCTGCACGGCGGCGCCGTCCGCCTTCAGATCGTCGAAGACCAGCACTAGCAGCCGCTCACGCGGGTAGCGCTCGAGGAACCGGGGAATGTAGGCCATGTACATCCCGCGAGCGACGTACCCGAGCCGCCCCGGCTCGAAGAGCCCGCCTCCCACCAGCCGCGCGACGGCGTCGTCCCACTCCAGTGGCTCGCCGAGCTGCCGCCGGTTGTCCCAGTACTGCGAGTACGCCCGGTCGATGGGGTTTCGCACCGTCAGCACCAGCTTCGCGTCGGGCAGCGCCGAGGCGATCCGCTGGGGGGCGTCGGGGTGGCAGATGTAGCCGGGGGAGGCTTCGCCCCGGGCCTTGGCGCTCACCGGGGCCGGCTCGAAGTACCGCTCGTAGTGGCCGATGCCCTTCGCGTACTCGTCGGCGAGGAAGAAGAAGTTGAGCTCCTTCTTCTCGGGTACGAAGACCTCGGGATGCAGCCGCAGCGCGTGGTAGAGCGAGGTCGTCCCCGCCTTCTGCGAGCCGATGATCAGAAAGTCCGGGCGCACGCCCGAGGTCTAGATCAACCCGCCAGCCGTGTCACGCGTCGCGCGCCGCTCAACCGGAACCGACCCACCATCTCGCCCACGGACCGCGCTTGTCCCGTGAGCTCCTCCGACGCCGTCGCCGTCTGCTCCGTCGTCGCCGCGTTTCGTTGGGTCGCCACCATCACCGACGAGATCGCGCCACGGATCTCGCCGACGTCGGCGTGTTGCTGCTCGGCGTCGGCGCTCATCGCCGACATGACCTCCGCCACCCGACCGACCTTCTCGGAGATCTCCCCGAGCTGGCCCAGGACCTCCCCGTTGAGTCGCACCCCGTCTTCGGCGCTCTGCACCGAGCCCTCGATGAGCTCGGCCGTGCTACGGGACGCCGCCGCCGACCGTTGTGCGAGCTGGCGCACCTCCTCCGCCACGACCGCGAAGCCGCGCCCAGCCTCCCCCGCCCGCGCCGCCTCCACCGCGGCGTTGAGCGCCAACAGGTTCGTCTGGAAGGCGATCTCGTCGATCGTGCGCACGATCGCTGCCGTCTCGTCGCTGCTCTCCTTGATCCGGTGGATCGCCTCACTCAGCCGCCGCATCCCATCCACGCCACTGGTCGCCGCCGTCGCCGCCTCGCCGGCGAAGGTGTTTGCCTCCCGCGCCCCACCCGCGTTGCGCTGCGCGACCTCCGCCAGGGCGTCCATGTGCACGCCTATGCGCTCCACATTCGCCGCCTGCTCGCCGGTGCTGCCGGCCATCTGGTGGTTGCCCGCCGTGATCTCCCGCGAAGCGAGGGAGAACTGTCCGGCGGCCTCGCCCACCTGTCCGAGGGCCTCATCGAGCTGGGTGAGCGCGGCGTTGAGGGCCCGCGTGATGGGCTGGAAGGCGTCGTCCCGAGGGGCAATCCGCACGTCGAGCTGCCGCGCCGCGACGCGCTCCAGGACGCCCCCGACTTCTTGGACGAACCGGGCCGTCACTTGCGACCGTTGCTGCTCGTCGGCGCTCATCCGCTCGACGTCGTCGCGCCTCGCCTCGAGGTTGTCGATCGCCCGGTTCAGCGCGTCTTTGACCTGCGCGTAGGCCCCCGCGTAGCGACCCGTGACACGGACGCCGAGGTCGTCTCGCTGCGCGACCGCCTCGAGGACCTCCCGCACCTCCGTCATCGGCCGAGCGACGGCGTCCATCGTATCGTTGAGGGCGTCGACGAGCTCGGCGTAGGCGCCCTCGAGCTGGGTCGCGTCGCCTCGCTCTCCCAGGGCGCCGCGGCGCGTCGCCTCGACCAACCCGTTCGTCTCGGCGATCACCTCCACCAGGGCGTCGGCGGCCGCGTTGAAGGCCAGGGCGGGGGTGTCCGCGGCCGATCGCGGCGCGACGCGGACGGACAGGTCTCCCCGCCCCAGCGCAGACGCGGCCTCACCCAGCTCGCCGACATACTCCGTCGTCCGCCGAAACGCTTCGGCGAGCTGTCCCAGCTCGTCGCTGCCACGGTGTCGGACCTCCGTGTCGATCTCGCCCCGAGCGATCTGCTCCGCCACCCGGGTCAACCCTCGCAGCGTGACCACGATTCGCCGCGCGAGCCCCAACGCGAGAAGCAGCGCCACGAGGGTCGCGAGGGCGACCCCCGCCAGCAGGTGCTCGCGGGTCGAACCGACCGCGGTGGAGACGGTCTCCGCCCCGGCCCGTTGCTGCTTCCAGACCTCGTCGCGCAGGGCCACCATCGCCGCCTCGAACGCCAGCGAGCTCTCCGCGAGGCCCGCGACCCCGGCGTCCATTTGCGCGTTCGCGGCGTAGGCCGACTCGAGGGAGCCAGCGTAGGCCACGAGGCCGCGCTCGACGACCCCCGTCCACTCGACGTAGGGCGAGCCGCTCGTCTCGGCGCGGATGTTCGCGAGGCCTTCCTCGGCCATCATCAACTCGACCCGGGCCCGCTCTCCGTCGAGCTCCGCGTGGGTCTCGATGAAGCGCTGGAAGGACAGGCGCGCCAGCAGGAAGTGGGTCAGCGTGTAGCCCGCCGCCGCCGCCGCTCTCGGGAAGTCGTCGCGAGCGGCGACGGTGGAGATGTCGGTGATGTGGCGCACCACCCCGGGCCCGATGACCTCACCATTGGTCCGCAACAGGGCGGCTTGTATCGCCGCCGCGGGCACGACCTCGTCCAGGAAGTGCTTGGAGAGCGTCGACGCCAGCGCCGGAATCTCCGCGTCGGTCTTCATGCCTCGGAGGGCGTCGGCGCGCCGCGCGTCCAGGGCCCTGAACCGGCGCACCGTCTCGGCGTCTCCGCTCCACCGGAAGCGCTCGACCAGCTTGCCCTGGTGGAGGACGAGATCGAGCAGGCCGCTCGCCGCGTCGGCGGCTCGGGACGAATCCGCCTGTTGGCGCACCTCCCCGGCGACGTCGGAGATCATCGAGACCGTCCAGGCCGCGACGCCGACGAAGAGCGCGGCGCAGAGCGCGGGGAGCGAGAGGATCTTCCACTGCAGACCGATGCGCATCTCAGCCCTCCTCGGCGAGGGCCGTCGCGAGGCCCGTCACGAGCCGCATCTGCGGCCACACGTCGTCGGGGACCGAGCCGCTGTCGGCGGGTGCCGGAGGGTGCCCCGCGAGGCCGCTGTGGACCTTCAGCCGGACCAACTCCGCGGACAGCATGTTGAGGATGTTGGCCACATCCGAGGGGGTGAGCGCGCCGCCGGGCACGTCCGGCACCCGCACCGGCCTCAGACCGAGCCGACGCTCGGCGCGCGCCACCGTGAGGAGCGCTCGGGTCGCCTCGAGGTAGACATGGGTGGGCGTGCGGCCCGCGGAGGCGGGGGGCGCGCGCTTCGGAACGGGGCGGCCGAGGTGCCGCAGGAGGGCGGCGAGATCGTCTCGGACTCGCGCCGTCTGACGGTAGACCTCGGTGGGGTCGATGGCTCCGGCGACGGCATCCAGGGCGTAGGAGGCGCGCCCGAGGGCCTCGTAGACGTGGGAGGGGGTGCGCCTGCCGCGACGCCTCGCGGGGACGATGCGTTGGGTGATGCCGAGGTGCGTCTTGGTGCGCCGCAGCTCGTGGAGCACGTCCTGGAGCAGCGCGTAGACGTCCGGTGGTCGGACGTCCTTCAACGGGATCTCCGGCGGCTCGACCGGACGCATCCCCCGAGCCCCTTGGAGGCGGGCGAGTTTCACCAGCACCTCACGGCCCTTGGCGAAGACCTGGGTCGGCACCAGCCCGACCTGGACCACGGCGGGCTTCGGTCGCACCTTCGCGTCCAGCCTCGCGCGGATCAGCATGATCTCGGCGTGGATGTCGAGCGCGACCCGCTCCACCTCCGCGGGGGTCGCCGGTTGGGCCGAGGCTGGTCCCCATCCAGCCGCCACGAAGAGCGTCAAAAGGAGTCGTGCCATGGTCAGGGAATCGGCACCCCACCACCTGTAGCTGGACCCGGGGGTCAAGCGCTACGTCATGCGCCGTGCGCCGCTCAATCCGGTTCGCCCGCGGCGGACCCACGGGCGGCGTGTCCGACGAGACGTACGACCGGGCGCGCGCAAGGATGAGCCACCATCCGGCCTTGTTCGAGGCCGATCTCGACGGCCTCACCGCGGGCGCCGACGGTCACCCCACGGCCGTCGATCGCCCACGCCCGCTCGAAGGCGTTGTTCAACGCTTCGCTGAGCGGCTTGGAGAAGGCAGCGCGTTGCTCGAGTGACTCGAGGTCGATGTCGAGTGCCACTTCGGCGACCGCGCCTTGTCAGTTCTCCCGTCGGCGTTCGGATTGAGAGAAGAGCCGGGGCAGGCGAGACAATACGTCGAAGAGCTCCGCCGACGTCGAAGGACGCGGTCGGTCGCGAGCTCGCCAAGACGACGGCTCAACTCCCCGAGGAGGAGCGACCGCCGCGGGTCACGAACGGAAGCGGTGCCGCCGCCAGTGAGGCGCCCGCACCCGCGGTAGCACGAGACGTCGAGCGTCTGCGCGAGCTGGTCCACGCCACCGTCGATCCGACGAGCGGCGAGGAGTCGCGGGCTCTACCGGTACCGGTCCCGGTCGGCCACCTGCTCGAGGTCGGCGGTGACCGTTCGTGATCACTAGGTGAGTGATGTCGCGCGCTGCTCGCTACGCAGCCAGCCACGCACGACGCGTCGCGCCACGCTGCGGCGGTAATCGGCGGTGCTGCGCACATCGTCGATCGGCGCAATGTCTGCGTCGACGTGGTCCGCCGCCGCCGGATCGATGGGTTGACCGACGAGGGCCGCCTCGACGCTCGGGCAGCGCACGGGCGTGGGGGCGACGCTCCCGAGGGCGACGCGGGCTTCGATGACGATCCCCCCCTCGACGCGGAGGCGCCCGCCGAGGACGACCTTGGAGATCGCCTGCGCCAGACGGGTGCCGACCTTGCGGTAGTAGGTGCGGTCCGCGGCGTGGGGCTGCGGCAACCGAATCCGGGTGATCAGCTCGTCGGGCGCCATCGCGAGGGCGCGATAGCCGGTGTAGAGCTGAGCGAGCGGCACCAGCCGGCGACCCCGGGCGGCGCTCGCGAGCTCGATCTGGGCGTCACAGGCCAGCAACACAGGGAGCGAGTCTCCGGCGGGGCTCGCGTTGGCGATGTTGCCGCCGAGGGTGCCCCGGTTCTGGATCTGCCAGGCGCCACAGGTGCGCGCCGCCTCCACCACGACCGGCGCCCACGCGTTCACATCGGCGCTCTCGACCAGCTCGGTGTAGGTCGCGAGCGCCCCGATCCACAGCGCGTCGTCGCGGGTGATGCCGCGCAGCTCGTCGAGGCCCCACAGGTTCAGGAAGGCGGGGGGATCGATGGCCCGTGTCTCGATGGCGACCATCACGTCGGTGCACCCCGCCAGGGGCATCGCGTCGGGGTGCGCGGCGCGCAGGGCGAGGGCGTGGTCCAGGTCGCGGGGCTCGTGCACTGGGGCGTTGCTCGTCTTCATCGGGCGATCCCGCAGACCACCGCGTCGATGATCTTCTGATAGCCGGTACACCGGCAGAGGTTCCCCGCCAGCGCCTCCCGGGCCTCCGCGCGGCTGGGCGCCGGGTTTCGCTGGAGGAGCTCGGCGGTGGCCAGCAAGAAGCCCGGTGTGCAGATGCCACACTGGGCTCCGCCATGCTCGAGGAAGGCGGTCTGCACTGGGTGTAGCCGCTCGTCGGACGCCAGCCCCTCGACGGTGGTCACCGACGCACCGGCGACCTGGACGACGGGGATCAGGCACGCGTTCACCGTGCGCCCATCCACCAGGATCGAGCACGCGCCGCACTCCCCCTCGCCGCAGCCCTCCTTGGCGCCCGTGAGCCGCAGATCCTCGCGCAGCACGTCGAGGAGTCGCGCCATCGGAGACGCCTCCACCGCGACGGGACGCCCGTTGAGTTCGAACGCGACCTTCATTCGCCGGCCTCCATCGCGCCCAGCACGCGTTCGGGGGTCATCGGTAGCCGATCGAGCACCACGCCCGTCGCCTGCTCGATCGCCTGGGCCACCGCCGCCGCCGGTACGTCGTGGGGGATCTCACCGATGCCCTTCGCGCCGAAGGGTCCGCCGGCGTAGGGGATCTCGACGAGCTCCGTGACCATCGGCGGGGCGTCGAGGGCCGTCGGGATGATGTAGTTCGTCAGCCGGTCGTTCCTCATCAGGCCTCGCTCGTCGGTCACCACCTCCTCGCAGGTGGCGTAGCCGAGCCCCTGCAACGCGCCCCCCTCAAGTTGACCGCTACACATGACGGGGTTGAGCGCGCGTCCGACGTCCGTCGCCTGCACGAGCCGTCGGTAGAGCACCTCGCCGGTGTCCTCGTCCACGTCCACGTCCACGACCACGCAGGACCAACCGAAGGTCGGATACGCGTCGCCCTGGTACGTCTGCGGATCCCACACCAAGGAGCCGTCGTCGGCGTACTCGGCGCGCACCCGCAGCGGGGTGTCGGTGCGGCGCTTCGCGAGCAGCTCGTCGAAGGTGCCCGAGCCCCCCACCTCCGCGCGCAGCGCGTCGAGGAGCTGCTCGGCGCCCCGCTTGACGACCTGACCGACGACCATCGTCGTGCGGCTCGCCACGGTGGGCCCGCTGTCGGGCACGCTCGCTGTGTCGTGGGGCGCGTTTCGGACCCGCGCCACGTCGACGCCGAGCACGTCGGCCACGATGCTCGGAAAGATCGTGTCGGTGCCTTGGCCGATGTCGGTGCTCGCGGTGTAGACCACCACCTCGCTCCCCTCGAGCGCCACGTCGGCCTTGCCCTTCAGGGCCGCCTCGCCGTTGCCCGTGAAGCCGCATCCGTGCCACGCGATGCCTACTCCGCGTCCCCGCGAGACCTGCGCCGCCGTGCCGCCCCCCCCAGCGCGCGTGGGGATCGGCGACGGAGGTAGCGGCGCGTCCGCGGCGGCCAAGGCCCGCGCTACGACCTCGCCACCGCCCACGTCGTACAGCGTCTGGCCGGTGGGCGTCACGTCGCCGTCGCGGTAGAGGTTGGCCACCCGGAGCTCGACGGGATCCATCCCGATGGTGCGCGCGATCCGGTCCATCTGCCGCTCGGCGGCGAACATGACCTGTGGCGCGCCGAACCCACGGAAGGCCCCATTGGGGGGGGTGTTGGTGGCCACCATCCGCCCGCAGACCCGCACATTCGGGCAGGCGTAGGGGCCGACGGCGTGGATGACGCCGCGGCTGTTCACCACCGGTGACAGCGTGTTGTACGCGCCGCCATCGAAGAGGAGCTGCGCCTCGACGGCGAGCAGCTTGCCGGTCTCGGCGTCGACGGCGCTGCGGTAGCGCAGGACCGCGGGGTGCCGCTTGGTGGTCGCTCGGAGGTCCTCGTCCCGCCGGTAGACGAGCTTGACGGGCCGCCCGCTCTTCACCGCCAGCACCGCCGCGTGGGCGGCCACCATCGAGGGGTACTCCTCCTTCCCCCCGAAGCCGCCACCCGTGACCGCCTGCACGACGTTGATCCGGTCGTGGCCAAGCACCCGCTTCAGCGCCCCCACGATGTAGTAGGGGCACTGCATCGAGCCGAAGATCGTCATCCCCCCGTCGTCCCGCGGGGTGGCGATGATGCCCTGCGGCTCGATGTAGAGCTGCTCCTGGAGGCCGACGCGGTAGGTCCCCTCCACCACCAACTCGGCGTCGTCAAACACCGCATCGGGAGCGCCGTGTACGAGGTCGATGCGGTGGAAGACGTTGTCCTCCCCGAAGACACGGACCTCGTGGCCTTCGCTGGCCTCGGCGTCCATCAGGGCGGGGAGCGGCTCGTAGCGCACCTTCACGTGCCTCACGGCCTCCAGCGCGTGGTCTCGGCTCTCGGCGGCCACCAGGGCGACGGGCTCCGTCACGTGGCGGGTGAGATCGGCGGCGAGGACCGGCTGGTCGTCGGTCATCAGCGCGACGACGTTCTCACCGGGCACGTCGGCGTGGGTGGCGAAGGTGATCCCGCTCCAGTCGAAGGCCGGATCGCGCTCGATGGAGACGATGCGCGCGTGGGCGTGTTCGGACCGAACGGTCGCGGCGTACAGGCACCCCTCGGGCCGCACATCGTCGACGTAGAGCGCCTCTCCCGTCACCTTGGCCCGCCCATCGGCTCGGACCACGGACTCTCCGATGAACGACGTCATCCACTTCCCCCTCGTCGACCGCTCCAATCCGTTTACACTGCGCCGCCATGCGACGCTACTGGCAGCTCCTCGCGGGGATGGTCCTCGTCTTCCTCGCGCTCTTCGGTGCGGTGCACGCGCTGGGCGTGCCGCTGCTCACCGATCCCACGCCGTGGTTGCGCGACGGAGGGGCCGGCGCGGGGCTCGTCGGCGTCGGACTGCTGCTGGTAGACGTCCTGCTCCCGGTGCCCTCCAGCCTGGTGATGGTCGCCCACGGCGCCCTCTTCGGCATCGTCGGAGGGGCGCTGCTCTCCCTCCTCGGGAGCGTCGGCGCGGCGGCTGTCGCCTTCGCCATCGGCCGCGGCGGTGGACCCTGGCTGCACCGTCTCGTCGACGAGGCCGAGAGCGCTCGTGCCGACGCCCTGCTCCAGCGCTGGGGTGCCGTGGCCATCGTCGCGACGCGCCCCATCCCCCTGCTCGCCGAGACCGTCGCCGTGCTCGCCGGCACCTCCCCCTTGCCCTGGAGGACGCTGCTCATCGCCGCCACCGCCGGCAACCTGGTCCCCGCCCTGCTCTACTCGATGACCGGCGCCGCGGCGGCGGATCTCGGCAGCTCTTTTCTGGTCTTGGGCCTTGTGTTGCTGATCACCGGCGGCTTCTTCTGGTGGGCGAGACGATGAGCTTCTTTGCCCACGTCGCCCAGCTCGAGGCATCGCGCCGCACCTTCGTCCTCGCCACCATCACCGGCACGGGCGGCTCCACCCCGCGCCTCGCCGGCGCCCAGATCGCCGTCTGCGCCGACACCTTCCACGGCACCGTCGGCGGCGGTGCCTTCGAGCAGCGCGTCATCGAGGTCGCCCGCGCGCTGCTCACCAACTCCCGACGGCGCACGGACGGGATGGATCTCCACCTCGTGCGCGATCTAGGGATGTGCTGCGGCGGCCGGATGCAGGTGTTCATGCAGAAGATCACGCCCGCCCCGCGGTTGCGAATCTACGGCGCCGGCCACGTCGGCACCGCCATCGCCCGGGTGGCCGACCTCACGGGCTTCGAGGTGGCGGTAGTCGACGCCCGCGCCGAGTGGGCCGATCCGACCCGCTTCCCCGAGTCGGTAGACGTGGTCGACGCCGAGCCCACCGACCACCTTCGGGCCCACCCGCCGGCGCCGGATCACTCGGTGGTGGTCGTGACTCACGCCCACCCCCTCGACGAGGAGCTCGTGCGCGGGCTCTCCGGCCACCCGACCCGCTACCTCGGCGTGATCGGCAGCCGCGGCAAGTGGGCGCGCTTCGTCAACCGGCTCACGGCCCGCGGCGTCGACCCCGATTGGCTGGAGACGGTGCGTTGCCCGATGGGCGTAGACATCGGCGCCGTCACGCCCGAGGAGATCGCGATCAGCGTCGTCGCCGAGCTGGTGGCCCGGCATCGAAGCGAAGCCGACGCGTGACCGGGATCATCCTCGCGGCGGGCGCCTCCTCCCGGATGGGTCAACCCAAGGCCCTGCTCTGGCTGGACGGAGAGCGCTACGTACAGCGCCTCGTGCGTCTGCTGCGTCCGGTGTGCGATGAGGTCCTGGTCGTGGTCGGGCGCCACGCCGCTGAGATCGCCCCCCACGTGGACCGCGTCGCGCGCGCCCCTGCCTGGCGCCGAGGGATGCGCGCGAGCCTGCGCGCTGGGCTCCGGGCCGCGTCACCGGGACCCGTGCTGCTCACCCATTGCGACCGCCCCTGGGTACACCGAAGCACCCTCGCCGCGCTGGCCGCCGCCACCGACGCCGCGCCCGTCCTCCCCTTCCATAGAGGCCACCCCGGCCACCCCGTCCGACTCCCCGCGTGGCTACGCCCCCGCTTGCTCGCGCCCGACGACACGCCGCTCCGAGCCATCCTCTTCGGCCACGCCCCCCGCGCCCTCCCCGTAGACGACCCCGGCGTTCTCCTCGACGCGAACACCCCCGCCCAAGCTCGAGAGCGAGCGGCCACCGGGAGCATAGAAGACGATGAGCAGCCACGATGATCGAGGTCACGACGCCCGGTGCGAGTGGGGACGAGGGCCCCCGATGACCTCGCCTACCACGATGAGGAGTGGGGGATGCCGGAGGTCGACGACCACCGGCTCTTCGAGAAGCTCTGCCTTGGAAGCTGCGCGGCGAGCGCGGCGCCCTGAGCGGCTACTTCTGATCCTTCGAGCCACCAAGGCGTGCGGCCCCCAGCCCCGCTGAGCTGCGCATAGTCGGGGCAAGACCACGACGACGGGCTCGAGGCTCCCGTGCGCTTGGCGAGAGGCGGCCAGCATCACGTCGGGCCGGAGGGGGTGCCCTTCGAGGTCACCAAACTCGCGCAACCCCGTAGGCGTCGAACAACGCCTCGTTGGAGACCAGGGTCAGCCGATCCTCCTGCGATTGTGCGACCAATAGCCGATCAAACGGGTCTCGATGGTGGGCCTCGAGGTGCTGTACGCGAGCGGCGTGACGCAGCTCGATGGGCAGGACGCGAAAGTCGTTGGCCTCGGTGTGAGCCGTCACGAACTCGCCGACGTCGCGGGCGAGCTTCAGCTTTCCGTTCCCTACCTTGATGGCGAGCTCCCACACCGTGGCGACGCTCACGTATGCGAGACCCGCTTCGGTGATCGCATCTCGGGCCGTGGCCGAGAGCTCAGGCGCGTCCGCCACCCACCACAAGAACGCGTGCGTGTCGAGGATGATCCGCCCCATCAGGCGTGTTCTTCAAAGCCCTCGGGGAGCGCGTCGAAGTCCGGCGCGACGTAGAGGACCTCGCCGCGACCGGACCCGGGCCGTCGATGCCCCGGCCGGGCCAGCGGCACGAGCTTCAAGAGCGGTCGGTTGGCGCGGGCGATGACGATCTCCTCACCCTGCAGCGCCTTGCGCACGATCTCGGAGAAACGGGCCTTGGCGTCGGCGATGTTGAACTGCGCCATCGAACGACCTCCTATTGTTGGTCATTCTAGATGACCAACAATAGGCTGGCAAGCCGAGCTCGAGAGCGCCGCGTGTGTCTCTCGTCGAGCATGCAGGAGGAGCCGTCGTCGTGCCGCTCCTGGAGCAGGAGCTCGGAGAAGGGGTCGCCGGTGGAGAAGACGGAGGCCGCGGCGGCGCTCACCGGAGAGGTCGAAGCTCCTGGCGTTGTCTCCCAGGTTGGTCTTGGTGAAGGCGTGGTAGGCGTTGGTCAGGGCGCCGTAGAGCCGGACCACCATCGGGAGCGCGCCGCGGGCGCCGCTCCCTCGGCGCAAGTCCCCACCGACAATCACGGCATTCTCGCACAGGCTCCAGTGGGTCAAGTTGATTGGCCACACCTGCCCGCGTGCCAATCGGCATTGAACTGTCTATCTCCTCCCCGGTCACTCTGAGCCGGGACCGAGCTGGTCCCCGAAGGTGATCAACGGGTGGCGTCTGAGGACCGCGCCCTGTGCCGCGGAGAGCCACGCGTCCTCGAGGGCCAGGTCGAGGATGCGGCTGTGCATGAGCGATCGCTCGGATGGTCCCGCGAGGTGTGCCCCAGCCGAGGTGTCGGCGTGGTAGAGGCCGAGATAGTGTCCGAGCTCGTGGGCCAGCACCGCCCCGAGCCGGCTCGGCTCGAGGCTCGCTTCGGAGGGTGGCGTCTCCGGGGCGCCGCAGTCTCCCGTTGCCAACGTGACGAGGGAGGGGGCGGTGTCCTGTCCCGGAGCCCCCGGGATGCGCGGCGTGAACCCCTTGGGGAAGCGGCGCACCGCCTCCGGGGGCTCGCGGATGAGGCAACCGACAAGGGCCACCGGCACGAAGCTCGCTTCGCCAGTGCTGGCGTGGGCCTCGGACACTTGCTCGTCGACCTCGATCAGCGCCTCGGGGTGCCGCGCGCTGAAGCGGACGGCGCCCCCCACTCCCGGGATCGGCGCCGCCCGGTCGAGGATGAGATCGACGCCCACCGCGTCGAAGCGCTCCGCCGCAAACGCCCAGACTTCGGTGAAGGTCGGATCCGTCTGGAGATCGCGACCCGAGAAGGCTGCGCCCGGGCCCACGCCCACGCGTACCCGCAGGCGACCACGGGTGCCGGCCGGGACGCTCGGCGCCCAGGCGCGCTCGACCCGCAGGCGCTCGGGGCCGTCGGGCACGCTGTCGCGGCTGATGCGAATGCCGAGCTCGCAGTCGCGCAGCGCGACCCGGAAGCGCAGCGTGTCGGGTCCCGCGAGGGCGTCGGCGGCGCTCGGGAGCACAGCCAACGCGGCCCCGGTGCCGCTCGAGACCGGCTGCGAACACGCGCTGCACACCGCGGCGCGCGCCTGGGTCTCCGGCGGCCCGACCAGCTCCCGCCCCGAGACGAGCACGATCGGCTCGAAGCGGTAGCAGGCCGAGCCCGGCGCCGCCGGCGCATGCAGCGGGCCCGCCCGCAGCGCCACGTAGCGGCGACTGGCCGGGAAGCGCACTTCGACCGCCTCCGAGAGGCCGGATGGGTCGACCGCCACCTCCGCGACCTCGACCCACTCGATGCCTGGCTCGCTGGCTACGTCGCCCGCGGCTCCATCTATCGGTGCACCGTCCATGGGGCCGGCGTCGGGGATCAGCGCATCGGGATCCACCAGCGTGGGCGCCTCCCCAACGCACCCGGCGAGGAACGCGAGGCCGATCGATCGTCCGGCGTGCCTCAAGGGGGGCAACTCGCGCTCACGAGCTGGCGCACCACGAGGGCACTCACGCGGCGGTGATCGGTGGACACGCTCTTCAGCGTGCCTTCCACCGCGTATTCACCCGCGAGCCCAGCGCCTGAATGCGCTTCAGGTTGCGTCTCTCGCTGCGCATCTCGGCGTCGAGCTGGGCCTTCAGCGCCGCGGCCGCGTTCTGGTCACCGGCCTTGGCCGCGCGGCCCAGGAACACGGTCGCGCGGTGAAACTCGGCGTCGCTATTCGTCTCACCCATCGCGTCGCCGACCGCCCGGACGAAGCTCCGTGGCGGGGCCTCGCCGCGCCGACCAGTGACCTGCGCGGCGGAGCGGAGAATCGCCATGCGCACGCCCGCCTCCGCCTCGTCGAGATATGCGGACTCGAGGGCCGGCATGACCGTCTCCGACGACATATTGCGCATCGCCTTGGCGGCGTGGCGCCGCACCTGGGGATCCTCGTCCGCCGCCAACTTGCCGCCGACGGCCTCGGCCAGCGCGTCCTGCCCGGCGTTGCCGGCGGCCTGCAGGGCGTGGATGACCTCGTCACGCGCCTCTGCTTGCTCCAGCCAACCGCTGATCTCTTCGGTGAGTTGCTCGGCGACCTCGGGGCGCAGCTTTGCCTGCTGGCTGGCCATCATCCCGGTCGTCATCCGCATCGCGCCGCGCAGGAATGGGTCGGGCTCACCCTGGGCGAAGCCGAGCAGCCGCTCGATGAATCCATCCGGCGGCGGCTCCACCAGCGTGAGCACGTGCGCGGCGTCCATTCGGTATCCGAACTCGAAGCTCGCGTCGTCGAGGATGTCCATCAACGCCTGGCGGCTCGCCTCCGTGTTCGCCTCGGCGAGGGCGAGGAAGAGCGCGGCGCGAACCCGCGACCGCTTCGCGAAGTACCCCTCGCGGATCATCCGCAGGATGGTCGCCATCGCCTCCGGGTGCTGGCGCAGCCAGTCGCGCATGAACCGCAGATACTCGGCGGGGTTCGCCCCATCGACGCCGACCATCGCCTCGAAACGCTCGAACGCCGCCGCGAGGGGGAGCGCGCCGAACGCCGCGTTCACCTCGCTCTTCTGCGGCAGGCTCGATCCGCCCAGCTCCGCGAGCAGCAGGCCCCACACCCAGTCGGCGTCATCGGGCGACGCGTGCTCCGGGAGCGCCTCGCCCGGCTCGACGGCCCTCGCACGCACCGACAGCCGAGTGGTGGCGACCTCGACCCCGTGGGTCAGAAACGAGAGGTCACGCCCATGCACCAGCGACTCGAACCAGGGGCTCGCTCCGCGCACCACCTTCAGCGACGACGCCCGGACGGGGACGTCTGAGACCCGGCCGCGTGCGTCGTCGTTGAACACCGCGTCATAGCGCATCACCCGACCCAGGATCGCCGCGTCACGCGCGCGATAGATCGCGGTGTAGCGCCCCGTGAGGTCGAACCCGCGCGCCTCGAAGTCCGGCTCTTCGGCGGACGCGGGGGCCCGCCAGCCAAGCTCCGCGACCATGCCCTGCTGCTGCCGCGCACCTTGGAGGTCGGCTTCGCGGCGCCGGGCGAAGTCGGCCACTCCGCAGCGCGCATCGAGTCGGACCAAGAAGACGGGGTCGAGATCGCCTTGGCGTAGGTCGGTCGGCGCGCCGTCCATCTTCCCGCTGGGCCCGCGCACCGCCGCGGCCAGCACGGTCGAGCCGTCGTCGGGGCTCTCGACCGCCTCGAGCTCGAGCCGAAAGCGCGACTCGAGCCGCACGTTGCGGGCCGGCGTGGCCGCGAGACCCACCTGGCCGGCGCCCATCGCGCCTTGCAACTGGCCCATGAGCTCGCTCATGTCGATCGACACCTGGGTGTTGGTGCGCACCTCGTAGGCGAGCCGCGTGCCCGGGGGAACCACGCACCCGGTCGCGGGGGCGGTGGGTGGCGGGGTGACTCGCTCGGGCAGGGCGGCAGCGGCGTGGGGCTCGGGCGCGTCGCCGCCCGCGAATACGGCGAGGGCGCTCGCCGCTGCGGCGGCGAGGATCCCGATGGGCAGGAGGGCGCGCACGGGCAGAACCTCTAGAAGATGAACGGATAGTCTTCGCGGGCCAGAATATTCCAGGGCCCGAGGATGATGCCGTCCCAAATGGCCAGCGTCTTGACGTGTGAGCCGGTCCCGTTGCAACTGCCGCCGCCGAAGAGCGCGCCGATGCAGTTCAACACCTTGCCGAATTCACTCTTGCTGAAGTCGATCGTGATGCGGATGTCGCCGTTCAGGATCTGGAGTTGGGCCTGGATCATTCGGAAGAGCGCCAGCTCGATGTGCGCGTCGCTCATGAACTTCTGGGTGATCCCGCCGGTGAACGGCGTGGAGAAGTCGAGCAGGTTCAGCGTGATGGTGAAGCCGACGGCGAGGAAGCTGAAGTCGATCTCCGCGGACGCCTCCACGCCGGTCGCGATGTGCGGCTGGATGACGACCGTCAGCGAGGTTCCGAAGTCCACGCCCGCCTTGCGCGGCACGTAGCACGGAATGGGGCCAGTGAGGCCGGCGTGGGTCGCGTCGATGTACGCCCCTCGATTCCACATCGTGGTCGCGTAGTAGCCGGGGAAGGTCTGCAAGTTGACGGGGATCGGCGCCGCGGGGGGGGCGCCCGGCGGTGCATGCAAATAGTAGTAGGTGGCGGCGGGGAGACCCCGGAGCACGAGGTTCGAGAACCACAAGCCATTGCGCCCGAGGGCATCGATGTCGGCCTCGCTGGTCGGGAATGGGAGGTAGCCGCCCACCGATGAACAGAGGTCCTTTGCGGCGTGGACCCCGGCGCGGTTGGCCTGGACGGTCTGGATGCAGTAGTCGCCCCCGCCGACCAGCGTCTGCCCAACGCACGTCGCCGGCTCGGCCGGCAACCCGGCCTTCTCGATGAAGGTGGCGTTGGGGTCGATGCCGAACGTGAGGAACACGCCCAAGCCCACGTCGAACCCGCCGCACGGCACATCGAAGCTCTCTCCCAGCAGGTTCTTCTTGAACTGCTTCTCGGTCGGCAGCGTGCCTTTGCCGACCGCGTTCAACAGCTCGAGCAGCGTCAGTCGACCGTCGGGGAACTCCAACTCGAAGAACGGAATCATCGCCATGGTGAAGACCTCGATCTCGAGCGACACCAGGTCACCCGGGGCCTGATAGTCCTGGAAGCTGAACGCCCCGAACGCCAACGTGAAGCCTTGGCCGTAGACCTCGGCCCAGGCGTCCGCGCCGGCCTCCCACCAGCCGAAGGGACCTTGGACACCCCAGTTGTCCGCGAAGCCGTAGTCGACCCGTCCGCTGCTCTTCGTTGCGCCGATCGAGAGCCACGCGTTGAGCTCGAGCTCCGCTTCGTCGGTGCCTATGATCTTCACCTCGAGCTTGTCCTTGCTCCAGGTGTCGGCGGCGCCGTCGAGCGCCGTCGAGCCGTCGTCGGCGTGGCCGTATGGGCCGTGGTCCTGCCGTACGATGATCAGCGGGAAGAGCGCGCAGTTGTTGCGCTTCGGGGCGTCGAAGCCCTCGAAGACCGCCTCATCGAAGTCGGCGTTGAGGCAGACATTGAGCTCGAACTCGTCGATGTGCGACCAGACGCCGTGATTGAGGCGCTCGGCGACCTCACCGATGGCGTAGATCGCCGCTGCCTTGTTGTGCACCTTGTTTCCGACGAGATCCTCGTGGTGGTCCTCGGTGTGGTGCTCGGGGTCGTCGGCCTCGTTTGCGGGCGGCTGCTGCGCCGAGAGGTGGAACCAGTCGGTGTCCTCGGCGGCGAGGTCGCGGGTGCCGGGCGCGTGGTGCCGCGGGCGAATCCGGTAGTCGTAGTGGATCGTGTCGTCGCCGTGGTGCTCGTCCTCCGCGGCCCCGAGGATGCGCATGGCGGCGGACACGTATAGGTGGGGGTGGTCGGGGGTCGCGGCCGCCACTGGGGGGTGCCCCGCGTCGGGGATTCCGTCCTCGGGCAGCCCCGCCGCCGCGTGCGCCGCCCGGATATCCTCGACCGTCGACCCGGGGTGGTCGCCGTAGCCGCGGGGCAGCACCAGCACGGTGCTGTCGAGGCTCACCTCGAGCAGCTCGAGATCGAGGCCCGGCGACTCCTCCAGCCTGAGCGCGGTGCGGCATTCGTCTGGATGCGGGCCATGTTCATCGGCCTCGCAGTCATCGGCGAAGGGCAGCACGCGGTCCTGGTCGACGAGGTTGACCTTCCCCCACGGATCGAACGCGACGTAGACCTCCAGGTCGTCCCGTCCAACCAGCATCGCGCAGCTCTCCGGGATCACAAACTCCCGGTGGACCTGCAGATGGGTGTGCACCTCATTGGCCGAGTTGTGCCGGAGCGTGACGGTGCCGAAGAAGCAGCCGAGATCCTCGTCGGGCACCTTCATCCCGATCAGCGCCTCGGCTTGGAAGCTCTCTGCGTCGGCGTCGATCTCCACGCTGACGTCGATGGTGTGGTGGGGGTGGAAGGGACCGGGCTCACCGGTCACCACCAACCGGGTGATCTCCATCCGCTCGACCCGCGGCTTGAGCTCGGCGGGCATCTCCCCCAGCGGATCGACGACGCAGACGCCGTCCTCCTCGATCGTGCCCTCGCCACACTCTGCGCCGACCATGCCGTCGTCGGCAGCCACGCAGACCCCGTCGCGCTCGAGTGTGCCCTCGCCGCATGGGGGCGTGCCCTGTACCGCAGGAACACATACGCCATCCTGGTCGACCGTCCCCTGACCACACACCAGCCCGGTCGTCGCGGCGTCGTCGTCATCGCAGCCGAAGCAAGCGAGAATAAAGAGGGATGCGACGCGGATAGCTGTGGTTGGAGAGGGCAATTGGCGGGCCTCCAGATTGTTCTCGGGCGAGATTAGAGGGGGGGGGTTGACCTAAGTCAATGGAGCAGGTCGAGTCGTCGGACACGTCACCGCGTGGCTGCGTGGGAGGCCGAGATGACCGCGAGGGGGCCGAAGCCGGCTTGGGGATGACGCTCTCCCACGGCGGTGGCGAGCCGGTGGCGAGCGTGTGCCGGGAGGGTTCGGTCAAGGGCCTCCGCGATCCCCGGAGGCTTCGTTCAAGGCCGTCTCGGCGAGATGCTCGTTCGAGGGACGCGGTGGCGAAGCCGACGGTCGAGGCGGACGCCGTCCCCGCCCTCGTCTTCTCGCCGTCGATGAAGCTCTCAGGGGGCCGGCGGGCGGCAAGCGTCGGGAAGCTCGCGGGCGCAGACGTCGCGCTCGCAGCGGACGTCGCCGACGCAGTGGCCCCACTCCCGCTGGTGGCACGCCTGCACGCTGGCGACGCATTCGTTCTCTCACTCGCGGCGCTGGTCGCCGTCGCACTCCGCCTCGCCACATGCGCGCGGATACTCGCGCCAGCGGAGATCAGAACCACAATCTACTTCGCCTACGCACTCCGTCCACGCGCCCTCGTGGCACTCCTGCACGCCATCGGCCACGAGCTGATCGCCGCCGGCAGGTCGGTGCTCTTCGCGCCGACCTTCAAGCCGGTCCAAGACCTTCTGGCCGGCAAGCGCGACCTCGCGCTGCCACGCGCCCTGCGCAAGTTCGACCGCTTCGAGGTCATCATCCTGAACGACATCGGCTACGTGAAGCAGAGCCCCGAGGAGATCGAGGTGCTCTTCACCTTGTTGGTGATCACCAGCAATCTGGTGTTCAGCGAATGGGACCAGATCTTCCAGAACCCGATGACGACCGCGGTCGCAATCGAGCGCCTGGTCCATCACTCGGTCGTGCTGGAGTTCGACGTGGAGAGCTGCCGTTCCGGACCGAAGGAGGCGGCATGACTGACTGACGGGCCGTGGGCAGTGTCTGTGGACAGCCGATGCGGTTGCCCACGCACAGCGCCCACCGCCGGCGACGAGGGATTCTAGGAACCGAGGAAACCGGGGCGCGACAACCGGCAGAAATAGTTGTCGCTGACCGGCAGGAATAGTTGACGCCAAACAGCCGGCGGGCACGCACATCACTTGGTCGCTCTGCCTGCCGCAGCGTCCTCGAGAGCGGGAGCATCCGTATGCGCTTCCTTGAAGCCGCTATGCCTATGGCTCGGTCCCCATCCCCGCCGAGGTCATTTGGGAAGGTGCGGCAGACTGGAGGGTACGACTCGCGACCCGACCGACGAACTCCGTCAGGAGGCCGTCGTCGCCTGGCGCGTCGGTGGAGTGCATGGCACCGGGGAGCCGGATCTGCGCTCTGCGCTTCATCCGTGCGTCACGCAGCCCGCTGACGAGGACCGGACGGGCGGAGAACGATGTGGAGCCGACGATCTCGAGCAGGTCCAGACCCCGCTCGGCGTTGCGGCTCACGTCGATGACCATCGCGACAGGGTCGACCTCCGAGGCGATCGCGACCGCCTCCGGCGTGAGCGGGGCGAGATCGGGGACGTCGATGCCGCGTGCGTCCAGCCAGCGGCGGGACCTCGCGAGGCGGAGCGGGTCGTCCCCGACGAGCAGCATCGGACCCCCGATGGAGATGGGCTCCGGCGTCGGCTGGGGCTCTGGCGTGAGGGGTGGACCCGCGTCGGGCAGGGTCTTCACGAGCCGTCTTGGCGCGACGGCGCGGTAGCTCTCGTCGAGCCAGGCGACGAGCTGCTCGACGGGGGCCTCCTCTCCGTCGGGGTAGCGGAAGGAGACCCAACCGTGGCGGCCAAGCCCATGGCCCGCGGGCGCGGCGAACTCGAGCGAGAGCGCGTCGTCTGCCGAGCGGGGGAGCTTGAAGGTGAGGTTGAGATCCTCCCCCTCGGCCTTCCCATCGCCGAGAAAGCAGAAGACCTTCCGCCGGACCTTCATCACGAGTTGGCCCCAAGGGGCCTCCTCGACCGCGTCGGGGTAACGCAGGGCCATCGCACGCAATCGAGTCCAGTCTTCGGAGTGGCTCATGGTTCTAGGACGGTGCGGCAGAACGTCGACGCTTCGCCGCGCACCGCCCCGAACGACGATTTCTGCGTCGGTCGGGGCTCGGAATACCTCTGGTATTCCTTCACCCTCCCTCCTTGAACTCGACGCCCGGGCCAGCACGCGGCTCGGTCGCCATCTCTGCCGCACCGTCCTAGGCCGGTGCGGCAGACCAAGCGACCAAGTGATGTGCGTGCCCGCCGGCCGAGTTCAAGGCGCGAAGCCGCAGCGATATCCGAAGATATCGGTAGGCTCCGCAACGCCGAAATCGGTTGGCGGGCGCGTGCAGCGCGCCGCGTCGCGACTCTGCCGCAGCGTCCTCGACTGCTGGTCGAGGCCAAGCCGCCGGGCACGCAATCGCCGCTCGGTCGCCGCTCGGTCGTCGCTGGGTTCATCGTCGTGCGCGTCGGGCCGCTTCGCGGACCTTCGTGGCTTCGGCCTTGGCGGCCTTCAGTTTGGCTCGGGCCTCGTCGTCGGCGGCCTGGGCCTTGTTGCGGCGTGCGTAGGCGGGGCCCGATGGGATGATCCGTAGTCCTCGCTGTGCCTCCTCGAGCTCCTTCGCCGTCGCCTCGGCTCGCTTGCTCGCGGCGGCCAGCTTCTCCTGGGCGGCGGCGACCCGCGCGGGCCAGTCGACCTTCGGCTCGACGATGGGGGCGGGCTTTGGCTTGGGCGTCGCGAAGACGTCGGCGTTGTAGGTCGCCGCGGTGCCGGGTGGGGCGGCGGCGCCGGGGCTGCCCTTGGCCTTCTGCTGCTCCTTCTTCCGCGCCCGCTTCGCCTCGCGCTTCGCGAGGGCCTTCTTTCGGAGCTTGGGTGGGAGCTGGTACGGGTCGTTGGTCCAGTGGACCTGACCCTTGTCGTCGGTGTAGCGCCATGGCTGGGCGTGAGCGAAGCCGAGCGACAGGCATGCCGCGAGCAGGACCCTCATTCCTTTACCTCCAGACCCAACGGCGCCGCCGGTGGCCACGGGATGATGAGCCCACCGCCCACGCCCTTGGCCACCTCGGGGCCGTACAGGTGGTCGATGAGGTGCATCGCGACGTCGAAGCTGCGGATCCCCCCCTGGGAGGTCAGGACCTTCCCGTGGTGGACGAAGCTGGGACCGCGCTCCACCGTGAGCTTGGGGTAGCGCTTCCCGAGGTCGTCGATGCTGCTGGGGAAGGTGGTCACCCGCCGGTTGTCGAGCAGGCCCGCCTGGGCCAGGACGAAGGCCCCCCAGCACAGCGAGACGACGTAGCGGGCGTCGCGCCCCTGCTCGCGCACCCAGCCGATGAGCGCTGCGTCTTCGAGGTCCTCCCCGGTGCTCTTCTCGGCGCTGGGCACGACCAGAATGTCCACCGGCGGGTGGTTGGTGAAGCTGTAGGTGGGCACGAGCTTCAGCCCTTCGGCGGTGGTGATCGGCCCCCCGTCGGGGGACACGGTGAAGACCTCGATGGCCGGCGGCGGCGGCGTCTGCTTCTTCGCGGTGTACACGACGTGCTGGAGCAGGTCGTAGGGGGCCGTCAGCTCGGTGTTGTAGACGCCGTTGACCACCAGAAACGCCGCGCGGAGCGGTCGCTCGGGGGCCGCGGCGGCCACCGCCGTCGCCAGACACAGAAAGACGAGGACCCTCATCGTCGATTCACCCCCCAGAGCTTCAAGATGGAACGTAGGCTGACCTTTCGGAGCCGGCCGTAGACGAAGTGCCAGCTCAACACCATCGCCACGATGCCGAAGCTCGCGAACCCGCCGAAGAGCCCCCACACGGACCACCCGTTCCACTCCCACGGATAGCGGGCGAGGATCGTGCCGGTGCCCATCATCAGACCCATCGCCACCATCCCGAGGAAGAGCTTGGTGCCCAGGTCGTTGAGGTAGCGCCCGATCTGGTTCATCTCGGGGTGACTCACCCGAACCGTGAGCCGGCCCGCTTCGAGATCACCCAGGAGCTGGGAGGCGAGCAGTGGCACGTCCTGCGCCGCGTCGAGCGCTCCGACCGCGCTGCGCACCGCGAGCTTGGTGAGCGCCTGCGGGCTATACCGCTCGGAGATGAGCTGCCGGGCGTAGGGCATGATGGTCGAGGCGATGTCGAGGTCCGGCTTGAGCTGCCGGATGATGCCCTCGATCGTGACCGCCGCCTTCGCCAGCAGCGCGTAGTCGGGCGGAACGCGGATGCGGTAGGTAATCGCGGTGTCCATCAGCTCGTTGATCAGCCCCGCCGCGTCGACCTCATCGAGCCGCCGCACCAGGTAGCGCCCCATCAGGTCGGCCACGTGGTCGCGCAGCTCGTGGAGCGGCACTCGGTCCAAGGGGCGCCCGATGCGATACACCAGGCGCGCGGTGTTCTCGGCGTCGCGGGTGGCGACGGCCATCGAGAGCTGGATCATGTTCTGTTGCATCACCGGCGTGAGCCGACCGACGAGCCCGAAGTCGATGATGCAGATGCGGTCGTCGCCCATCACGAGGACGTTGCCCGGGTGCGGATCGGCGTGGAAGAGCCCATGCTGGAAGCCCATTCGGAACGCGATGTCGAGCACCGTGCTCAGCACCGCCTCGACGTCGTGGTGCTCACCGATGTCGGTGATCTTGACGCCCTCGGCGTAGTCCATCACCAACACCGTCGTGGTCGAGAGCTCGGTGTGGATCTCGGGGATGAAGATCCTGTCATCGCCGGCGAAGTTGGCGGCGATGGCCCGCGCGTTGCTCGCCTCGATGCGGAAGTCGAGCTCGTCGAGCAGCGCGTGCTCGAAGGCCCGAACGACCTCGACGGGCCGGTAGAGCGCCGCCTCCTCTACGGTGGCGTCGATCAGCCGCGCCAGCAGGTACAGCAGGTCGAGATCGGCCCGGATGAGGCCCGCGAGGTTCGGTCGCTGCACCTTGACCACGACCTCGGAGCCGTCGTGCAAGGTCGCGCGGTGGACCTGGGCGATGCTCGCGGTCGCCAGCGGCCGGGGATCGACCGTCGCGACCTCGTCCACCGGGCGCTCCCACGCCGCCTCGAGCTCGGCGCGAATATCGGCGTAGGGCAGCGGATCGACGTCGTCCTGCAACCGTTCCAACTCGCGCTGGTACTCGGAGGGCACCAGGTCGGGCCGTGACGAGAGGACCTGACCCAGCTTGATGAAGGTTGGACCGAGGTCTTGCAAGACCACGCGGACCCGCTCCGGACCCGACAGCGCCCGGGCCTCCTTGCGAACCGCCTCGACGTCGCCGGGGTCGACCTTGCCCGTGCCGATGCGCTTCGCGAGGGAGGCGTACCCGTGCCGGGTGAGGATGCCCGCGATCTGTCGAAGGCGCACGAGGTCCTGGGCGGCGACGCGGAGCATCCCTCCTCCAGTTGTGCGAGCGGTGGATTTGGATCTCGTCGGCATTCTTGATCGTGTGCGCCCCTCAGAACAACGCGTCGAGGGCCTGCTCGACCCGTTCGGCGCCCACGATCTCGATGTCCGCCGTGTCGGTGAGGCGGTCGGTGTTGGCCGCCGGCAGCACGATCCGCCGGAAGCCGAGCTGGCGCGCCTCGGCGATGCGGGCCTGGGCGGCGACCACCCCGCGGACCTCACCGCCGAGACCGACCTCCCCGAAGACGGCGGTGTGCGGATCGAGGGGTCGGTCGTTGTGGCTGGAGGTGAGCGCGGCGATGACCGCCAGATCGACCGCGGGCTCGTCGAGGCGCAGCCCGCCGGCGACGTTGACGAAGACGTCCGAGGCGCCGATGTGCAAGCCCGCCTTCTTCTCGAGGACCGCGAGCAGCAAGGCCACGCGGTTGGAGTCGACGCCGATGCTGGTGCGCCGCGGCGTGCCGTATTGGGACGAGCTCACCAGCGCCTGGACCTCGACGAGCAGCGGTCGGGTGCCCTCGTAGCTCGCCACGACCACCGAACCCGACGCCCCCCGGGCCCGCTGGGCGAGGAACAGCGCCGAGGGGTTGCCCACCTCGCACAAGCCCACGTCGCGCATCTCGAAGACGCCCAGCTCGTCGGTGGAGCCGAAGCGGTTCTTGACCGCCCGCAGGACGCGGAACGCCTGGCCGCGCTGTCCCTCGAAGTACAGCACTGTATCGACCATGTGCTCGAGCACGCGGGGTCCCGCGATGGCGCCTTCCTTGGTGACGTGGCCGATGAGGAAGGTGGCGACCTCACGGCGCTTGGCGAGCGCCATCAGGCGGGCGGTGACCTGGCGGAGCTGCCCGACGCTGCCCGGCGCCGTCGTGAGCGCCTCGGAGTAGAGCGTCTGCACCGAGTCGATGACCAGGACCGCTGGGGCGAGCTTCGAGACGTGGGCTTCGATCCGTTCCAGGCTGGTCTCGGCGACGAGCCAGACCTCCGGGTGCTCGGCGCCGACGCGGTCGAAACGCATTCGTGTCTGGCGCGGCGACTCCTCTCCGGTGACGTAGAGCACCCGGGCGCCGAGCTTCGCCAGGCGGTCGGTCGCCTGGAGGAGGAGCGTGGACTTGCCGATGCCCGGATCGCCGCCGACCAGCACCAGCGAGCCTGGGACGAGCCCGCCGCCGAGGACCCGGTCGAGCTCTCCCATCCCCGTCGTGCGGCGAGGCTGGTCGGCCCCCTCCACCTCCACCAGCCGCTGCGGGCCGCTGGCGGAGATGGCGCCGAAGGCCGCGCCCCCCGGCGGAGGCGATGGCTCGGGGAGCGCCTCGGCGACGGTGTCCCACGCCTCGCAGCCGGTGCACCGGCCGAGCCACTTCGGGAAGCGGGCCCCGCACGCCGTGCACTCGTAGACCTTCTTCGCCTTCTTGCGCGCCACGGCCCGACTCACCACGCGTAGCCGGCGCCCAGGTTGGACACCAGCAGCACGCCGCTGCGACCGGCGCCACCATAGGCGCGGGCCGAGCCGTCGAGCTTGAGGAAGAGTCCCCCCGTGACCGGGAGATCGACCCCCGCGCCCGCGGACGCCGCGAGGCCGCCCGAGGCCCCGTTCTCGGCGTTGAAGTAGCCATCGTCTCCGAGCTGCAATCGCTCACCCTCCAAATCGAAGCCGAAGCCCACCCCCACCCGCCAATAGGGGCGGAAGCGGCCCTCGCCGTAGACCCGCTCGACGCTGAGCAAGTCGCCATGAACGAACCGCAGCGGACGCCCCTGGTCCACGGCGGTCAACAACTGCACGCGCCACGCGAGCCTGGCCACGCCCACCTGGTGGGACACACCCACGCCCACCACCACCGGGGCGAAGTCGCCCGCGGGGGCGCGGTCGGTGAGCCAGAACGCCGCGCCCCCCAGATCGGCCCAGACGGCGGTCTCGCCGTCGGCCTCCTCCGGGTAGGTCAAGCGCGGTGGCTCGGGCTCGCTGGCGAGCACCTGTACTGGCAATAGGCATGCCAGGCTCAGGGCGAGTGAGAACAACGATCTTGGAGAAGCGGAGGTGTCCAATGTGTCCAACGCGTCCAAAAAATGGACGCCTCTCCCGTCAACTCAGAGATGAGCCAGGGCGTACCACAAGGCGGTCGCCGTGGCTGCGCCGATCGCCGCCCCCAGCAGAATCTGTCCCATCAAGCGGCGGAGGCCCCCCGTCGCTTCTGCCGCGCGTTCGACCCGCTCGATGGTGGCCGGCGGGTCGGTCCGCTCGGCCGCCCGCGGCTTCTTGACCGTCGCCTCCACCGGGCGCGTGGGCTCCGGGGTGGCCAGCGGATTGCCCTCGACGGCGGCGAGCACGGCGTCGCGGAAGTCGCGGACCGTCTGATAGCGGTCGTCCGGGTCCTTCGCGAGCGCCCGCAGGATGACTCGCTCCACCAACTGCGTGAGCTCCGGCACGATCAACCGTGGCGGCGGCGGCGGGGCGGAGACCTGCTTCATCAGGACCTGCGCGGCGTTGACGTGCCGGAAGGGGACCTGCCCAGTCAGCATCTCGTAGAGCAGGATCCCCACCGAGTAGACGTCGCCGCGCAGATCGTCGCGCGCGCTCCCGCTGGCCTGCTCCGGGGACAGGTACTCGGCGGTCCCGACCACCATGCCGGTCAGCGTGAGCCGCTCGCTGCCGACGGCGCGGGCGATGCCGAAATCGGTGAGCAAGGCCTGCCCGTCGGTGCTCCGAATGAGGATGTTCGCCGGCTTCAGGTCGCGGTGCATCACGCCGTGCTCGTGCACGCAGGCGAGCCCCTCGCAGATTTGGCAGAAGAGCTCCAACGCACGCTCGAGCGAGAGCCGCCCCTGACGGGCGAGGAGCTTCTCGAGGGTCTCCCCCTCGATGAACGGCATCACGATGAGCGGGCGACCCTCGTGCGTCGGGAAGCCCAACAGCGGCACGAGATTGGGGTGCTGCAGATGGACCAGGACCTTCGCCTCGTTCAAGAAGCGCTTCATCTGCCGCTCCTCGTCGAAGAACTGTGGCAGCAACATCTTCAAGGCCACCACCTGCCCGATCTGCGTGTGCACTGCGCGGTAGACCCTCCCCATCCCACCGCGCCCGATCTCCGCCTCGACCAGGTACTCTTCCACCCTTTGGCCCGGCCTGATCACCCCGCGCGCCACCCGCGGGGTCGGCTTCGGATCCGGTGGGGCCGTCTCCTGACTCGCCGCGGGCGTGGCCTCGGGGCGCAGTCGTGCTGGTCCGCCATCGTCGCGGATGGTGGCGCTCGCCCCGGATAGCGAGACCAGTTGAGGTGACTCGGCGTGCAGCATTGGTTGGGTCGCGGGGAACGAATCGGATAGATCTTCGGTCGAATCGAGGACCATGTCGTACCGACTCATCCCCTGGGGCAATGTGCGATCGACCGCGCCGCGGCCGGCGGAGCCCATCAGCGTCGACTGTCCCGCGGTCGACTCCGCCGTCCCCGAGAGCCGGCGCAGGCGGTCTAGCGTCCCCTGCTCCTGGGCGGTCGCGGTCGCCACCGAAGCTCCGCACTCCACGCAATGCAGCGCGAATTGCGGCAACTCTGCCTGGCAGGTCGGGCATTGGGCCATCGATTGCGAAATACCACCTCGCGCGAGAGCCGGCGAGTGCGCTGAAATACGGCAGACCTCTCCCCGCGGTTGTACGCCCTGGTGATCTCCTTCGCGCTCCTGATTGGGTTGATGGCGCCCGACGTGGTCCTCGTCGAAGCCGCGCGCCTCGAGGCACGCGCCGAGGAGCGTGGCGCCACGGCGGGCGGAGCGGTGGATCTCATGCGGCTCGGCGAGCTCGCGGCCTGGTTGCCCGCCGGGGACGTCGAGGGCCGGCTGCGGGTCGCGGCGGAGGATGGGGAGCGCGCGCCGTTGGTGCGAGCCGTCGCCTGGTGGCTCGTTCGGGAGCTCGCCCTGCGGCGACTCGACCCCGCGGCAGCCTCCGAGGCCGTCGGCGCGCTGGGGCTCGTCACCGCCTTCGTCGTCCGGCCGGGGCCGGCCCCCGCACCCACCGATGCGCTGTCCAGAGAGGGGTGGCGTCGCGCTCCCGCGACCGGATTCGGCGAGCTTCGCCTCGAGGGCTTCCTGCGACCCAACCGAGAGGTTCGGGCCGCGGCGGCGGTGCGGCTGCGAGCGCCGACGACGGGGCCCGCCGTCTTGCGTCTGGGGTACGACGACCGGGTTCGCGTCTTCCTCAACGGCGACGAGGTCTACGCTGCCCACAGCGCGCATCAGGCCTGGCTCGATCAGGCCGCGGTCCCGGTCGTGCTGCGCGCCGGCGACAATCGGCTCGTCGTGGAGGTCGCCCAGCGCACCGGCGCGTGGCGGCTCATCGCCCGCGTCACCGACGTGGCGGGGCGCCCCCTCGGCGTCACCGCGCATGCCGACCCCTGGGGGCCCGTCCCGCAAGCCTCGGAGCGTCCGCCGCCGGAAGCGTATGAACACCTCTGGGCCACCCTGCTCGCGGCCCACGAGCGCGAGCCCCCCGAGCCCCAGGCCCTCCGCGACCTCGCCGACTATGCGCGGCGCACGGGCCTGCCCGACGACGACCAGGTTGTCCCACGGGTGGCGATGGAGGGCGCCTGGGAGGCGGATCCGGGGCCGCGGACGCTGCACGCCTGGCTCCGCCTCTTGCCCACCGAGGAGCGCGCCGCCGTCCGCGCGGACCACCCGCTCGACGGCGCCGCCGCGCCCGAAGACCGCTACGCCGAGTTGCACCTCTCACTTCTGCGTGCCTGGCAGCACTACTACGCCCGACGCCATCGGGAGACCCGGGTGGCCCTCGAGGGCGTCGCTGATGACGACGGAGCGGGCTATCCACCCGCCGCCCGACTTCGGGCGGTGCTGCTCGAAGACCTCGGCTTGCCCAACACGGCCGTCGCGGAGCTCGTGGCGGCGCGGGCCCGCTGGCCCGGGCGCGCGGCGCTCCGAGGCGCCCACATCTCGGCGCTGCGCAGCGCCGGGCGTGTCCACGAGATGCTCGCCGAGCTCCGCCGGCTCCGCGCCGACGGGGTCGCGGCGGCGGACGACCTGTACCAGCTCGGGCTGGTCCTCGCCGCGCGGGGGGAGACCGACGCCGCCCTGGAGGCCCTCGACGCCGTCACCGCGGCCCGTCCCGAGCTCTGGACCTACGCCCTCGAGGCGGTGGAGGTGCTGCTGGATGTCGGGCGCCGGGCCGAGGGCGTCGAGCGCCTCGAGGCCCTCGCCAAGGCGATGCCGGGGGACCGAGTCGTCGCGGAGCGCCTCGCGCGCCAATACGTGGAGGGCGGCCGCCGGGCCGAGGCCATCCCGCTGCTGAAGGCCGCGGTGGCGGCGAGCCCAGGTGACGCCGAGCTGCGCGACTATCTAGCGTCGCTCACCGACGCGGCACCCGTCGGTCGCCTGGGGCCGCCGGTGGAGACACTGCTCGCCGCGGCGTCTCCCGCCGGGCCGGCGGCGCATGTGCTCTATCACCACGCGCGGACGGAGGTGGACGCGGGCGGCCTCGCCGTCCGCCGCATCCGCCGGGTCGTGCGCCTCCTGACGGACGAGGGGGCGCGGCGGTACGGCACCGTCGAGCTGACCTATGTCCCCGGGGCGCAGCGGCTCGAGGTGCAGACGGCGCGCCTGCTGCGTGAGGGCCGGCCGCCCGCGTCGCCGCGGATCAGTGACCGGGACCTCTCCGAGCCCGAGTACCGCCTCTACTACGACCTGCGCGCCGAGGTCCTGAGCTTCGCGCGACCTCGGCCCGGGGACGTCGTCGAGGTCGAGTGGCGCGTGGCCGACACCGATCCCGATCCGGCTTTCCCGGGATACTACGGTGAGCTCGCCTACCTGCAGGAGGCCATCCCGCGCGCGGCGAGCGTAGTGGAGTTCGCGGGGCCGCCTCGGCTGCGCGCCGAGGTGGTGGGCCACGGTCTCGAGGTCGAGCGGCGCGACGGCGTGATCACCATGCGCGACGTTCCGGCGGTGGTCTACGAGCACGGCATGCCCGGGCTCTCCTCCTCCCGAGCCTACGTGCATCTGAGCACCGCGGGGACCTGGGCGGAGATTCACGAGCTGTACCGTCGGCTCCTCGACGAGCGGGACGCGCCGACCAAGGCGTTGGCGGAGCTCGCGAGGCGGTGGGCCGGTGACGCGCGCGATCCAGAGGAGGTGATGGGGCGCCTCTACACCGCGGTCGCCGACAAGACGCGCTACGTCGGGCTCGAGTTCGGCGTCCACAGCTTCAAGCCCGAGCTACCCGCGGTGACGCTCGCCCGGGGGTATGGTGACTGCAAGGACAAGGCGACGCTGCTGATCGCCCTCGCGCGCGCGCTAGGGATCGAGGCGCACCTCACGTTGGTGCGCACTCGCAGGTCCGGCGCGATCACCGCGAGCCCCGCGAGCCTGGCGGTCTTCGACCACGCCATCGTCTACGCCCCCGCGCTGGGCCGCTACCTCGACCCGACGGTGGATCGCAACGACCCGTGGACGCTGCCGCCGTCGGATCAGGGCGCGACGGCCTTCGTCCTCGGCGTGCACGACGCCCCTCGCCCGATCCCGCACCAGCCCGCGGCCCACAACCGCACGGCCTGGCGGCTGGAGGTCGAGCTCGACGAGGTCGGACGTGCGAAGGGCACCGCGAGCTGGCAGACGCGAGGGCACCCCGCGACGGTGGCGCGCAGGGCCCTGGAGGCCGAGGGCGCGCGCCGCGAGGTGGCGGAACGAGCGCTGGCGCGCAACATCCCCGGAGCGCGGCTCACGGCGCCGCGATTCGATGGCCTCGACCCGGCCGCCGATCCGGTGTCGGTCTCCGCGCACGTCGAGTTGCCCGCCTTCCCGCGCCGCGACGGTGGCTACGACGTGGCCTTGGCGCCGTGGGACGCGGTGCGGGCCTACGCCCAGTCCGCCGAGCGGGAGACACCACTGCAGATCGAGTTCCTGCGGACCCGAGAGGTGCACCTCGAGGCGCGGATTCCAGTGGGATTCTCGGCCCGACTGCCCCCCGAGGTCTCGGGCTCCAGCGAGTTTGGGACCTGGCGCATCGGGGTCCATCGGGAGGGACCGAAGGTGGCGCTCGAAGCCGCCCTCTCGCTGAGCGCCTCCGAGGTGTCACCGGCGGCCTATCCCCGCTTCAGGCGATGGCTCGCGGATCTCGACCGCGCCATCGCGAGGCCAGTCGAGGTGCGCCGTGAGTAGGGTCGCCGCCGCCGCCCTGCTCCTCGTCGCCTGTGGCGGGCCGCCCGCGCCCTCCCTCGACGAGCAGCTCGCGACGGTCGAGACCGAGCGCGACCCGGCGCGGCTCGGTTGGTGGCGCTACGTCGCCGGCGACCCGGCCGGCGCCGCGGCGGCCTTCGACCGCGCGCCCAGACGGCCGCTGGCGGCGCTCGGACGGGCCCGGCTCGCCATGGATCGGTTGGACGACCGGAAGACGCTGGCGGAGGCCGGCGTCGCGAGCGCGTCCGACGATCCGCTCGCGCGGCAGGTCGCCGTCGGCTGGGCGACGCGGGCCTCGCACCGCTTGCCCGACGGAGGGAGCCTTCGCTCGACGGCCCTCGGCGATCGGGCAGGCCGGGCCTTGGAGGACGCGCGCTACACCGTGCGCATCTCGTTTCTGCCCTATCTCGATCTGCGTCGGCTGCGGTTGCGCGCGCCGGAGGTGGACCTCGGCGGGGAACGCGCGCGGGCGCTCGGGAAGTCGTGGTCGCTATCGAAGAAGGCCCCCGCACCTGACCGCGACGGCCTGGTCCTCACGGCGTGGCCCCTCGCGCCGGGCCAGGCGCACCTCGAGATCGACGTCGCCGGCCCGGCGACGGCGTGGCGCGGTGGCCACCTGGTCGCGGCGACGCCCATCGACCGCTTCCCCGCGCGCACCATCCGGTTCACGGCGTCCGGTGACGGTCCGTTGGTGCTGGTCTGGGCGGCGCCGCGGACCCCTGTGGTACGCCGAATGCCCTGGCCCGCGGCGCCGGGGCTCGATCGACCGGGGCCGCGGGTGGAGGCGCGCGGCGTGGGCGTCGACTGGTTCGCTCGATACCTGCGCGCCGAGTCGGCCCTCGCCGACCGCGACGTCGAGACCGCCGGGCGGCTCCTCGCCGACGCCCCCCACACCCCCGCCTTCGACGTGCAGCGCGCGCGCCACGCGGAGCTGGACCGTGGGCGGCCCGCCGGCGCGCGGAGCGACTCGGCCCGGGCGCTGTGGACTGAGGCGCAGAGCTTCGCGCCGGCCACAGCCGCGCTGGCGTTGGGCGCGATCGAGCGGCGCCGCGGCAAGCTCGCCGACGCGCGAACGCACCTGCAAGACGCGCTCGCGAGGGCGCCCGGGGCCTACCGGGTTCAGCGCGCGCTGGCGCGGATCTACCTCTCGCTGGGGTGGGCCGAAGAGGCCGAGCGGGCCTTGGCGGCGGCGGCTCAGGTAGCCCCCGACGCCTGCAAGCTGCTCGACGACCGTGCCGCCCTCGCCGAAGGCCGGGGTGAGGCGCGCCACGGGCTGGTCGACCGCTACCTCGCGTGCAAGCGACCGCTCGACGCCGCGGCTCGGCTCTTGGATCTGTCGCGCCCCGAGGAGGCAGCGCGACGGTTGGACGCGGTGAACGAGGGCAAACGGAAGGCGCGCTGGCGCCGGCTTCGAGCCCGGGCCTTTGTGGGCGAGGGCCGGCTGCGGGAGGCCCGTGTCTTGCTGGCGAAGGGCAAGGGGGCCGCCGATCGATTGGGGGCGGCGGATCTCACCGGCGCCGGGCCGGAGTCGGGGCTGAAGGCGTTGGTGCAGGCGCACCCGACGGCCCATCAGGCCCTCGACATCGTCGCCGCCTTCCCCGAGTGGTCGCCCTTCGCTGAGCTGACGATCGAGACCGAGGACGCGATCGCCGCCTTCGAGGCGGAGGTCCCGCTGGCGGGACCGGCGGTGCGGGTGCTCGACCACAGCGCGTTGCTCTTCTTCGACGACGGAAAGAGCCTGCGGTGGGTCCACGAGGTCCTGGCGATTCGCTCGCGCGACGCCGCCGAGGAGTACGGGGAGATCGGGTTGCCCGCCGACGTGCGCCTCCTGGAGCTGTACACCCGCAAGGCGGACGGGCGCCGACTGCACGCCGAGGAGGTGCCGGAGAAGGAGTCGGTCTCGCTGCCCGACGTGACTGACGGGGACTACGTGGTGGCGGTGTATCTCGAGCCCGGCGACAACGGCTACCTCTACGACACGGGCTTTCTCACGCCGCGGGTCTACTACCGCGGTGTGGATCTGCCGACCTTCCGCCAACGCTTCGAGGTCTTCGCCCCCGATGAGAAGGCGCCGGACCATCAGCGGCTGCTGTCGGCGCCGGAGCCGACTGAGGTGGTCTTGGGCGGGCGGGCGGGCCTCCGCTTCGAGGCCGAGCGCGTCCCGTTGTTGCCGCCGGAGCCGGAGCCGGTGCCCGCAGGGCTGTACCTTCCATCCGTCCGGGCGGGGCGAGGGGTGAAGCTCGGCGACGATCTCGATTACCTGCGGGACCGTATGCTGTCGGTGCGACGACGCAGCGACGCCTTCGACGCGTGGGCGCGCGAGGCCGCGGGCAGTGGGGAGGCGACGACGCGCGCGGCCCGGCTGGCGCGGGCGGTTCGGGAGGCGGTGGACGGGCGATCGGGGCTGGTGGAGGAGAACGTGGCCCACGCCCTCGTCAGCGGCGAGGGGAACCGCGCCGCGACGCTGAGCGCGGCCCTGTCCTCCGTCGGGGTCACCCACCGGCTGCTGGTCGCGCGGCCCCCGGTGCGCGTGTCGTCGGGCCCGTTCCTGCAGGTCGCTGACTTCTCCTATCCGCTCATCGAGGTGGGCGGGACGTGGATCGATCCCGAGCCGGACCGGGCGCCACCGGGCTTCGTCCCCTTCATCCTGACGGGGGGCGATGCCCTCGTCGTGTGGCCGCCCACCGCCGCCCACGACCCCGTGTCGATCCCCGAGGAGCGCGCCGTCGGTGACGCGCGCCATGTCCGGTTGGTGGCGCGATGGGACGAGGGCGGGCGGCTCGTGGGCGAGGTGACGGATCGGCTGGAGGGGCAGGAGGCGATCGTCGTCGGCGCCTACCTCGCGCGCCTCGAACCCGAGCAGCGGCCCCGACTGATGGAGCGGCTGCTGGTGTCGGTTGTCGGGGCGGCGCAGGTGACGGATCTGGAGGATCCCACCGCCCAGGATCCAGACGGGCCGCTGGTCTTGCGCTACCGGTTCAGCGCCGAGGTCGGTGACCGCCTCGAGCTCGGGCTCTTCCCAGTCACGCCGGGGCGCAGGCACGCGTCGCTGCCGGAGCGGGCCACCGCGCTGCTCATCGATCTACCGACGCGGCTGCGGGTCTCGCTGCGCATCGAGAGCGAGCGCGACTTCGCCGCGACGCTGAGCGAGGGGACGCTGGTCGCGGGGGAGAACCGCTACCGGCTCGAGGCGGAGATCGACGACGACGAGCTCGTCGTCGAGGCCGCCCTGGATCTGCCGGGGGGCGCCATAGAGCCGGGGGCGTACCCGCGCTTCGCCGAGTGGGCGCGCCGGGTGGACGCGGCGGAGCGCGTCACCCTCGCGCGATGAACGTCAGAGGATCTCGACGCACTGGTTGCCGATGACGGGCAGGTTCACGCAGATGCGACCATCGGCGCCGACGCTGCGGCTCACGCCCTCGCAGCGGCGGCTGGAGCCGGGGATGCAGATGTTCTCGCACTGCTCGCCGAAGGGGGTCCACACGCAGACGCGTTCGCGGCTGGCGCAGGGGTCTGGGACGGGGTAGCAGGCCTGGCCGGTGAAGGTCGCCGAGACGCGGCCGTTCTCGATCGTGAGCGTGACGCGTCCGCCGAAGATGCCCGCGTCGGCGCCGATGCTGCCGCTGAAGCGGTAGCGGCCGTTGGCGTAGGCCTCGCCGGAGACGTCGATCCCCGTGCCGGCGAAACCGGCGCGACCGGCCACGCGGGCGCCGTCGGGTCGGACCGTGACGGCGGCTCCGGCGATGCGGAGCCCGGCGGGGGCGAGATCCGCGCGTCCGGTCAGCGCAAAGGCGCCGTTCGCCGGGGCGTCGCCGCTGACGTCGACCCCGCCGACGCCGGGCAGGTTGACGCGGCCCGCGACGTGGACGCCGCCCGAGCCGAGGGTGACCGCGGCGCCGGCCATGTTGAAGCCACCCGGGCTGAGGTCGGCGCGGCCGGTGAGCGAGGTGTTGGCGCCGCTGATGCGTCCGGTCACGTTGGCGTCGCCCATCCCGGGAACGGTGACGCGCCCGGAGAGGGTGGCGCCGCCGTTGTCGATGCTCAGGCGGGCGTTGGCGAGATCGAAGCCCGCGATTCGGGCCGCGGCGCTCCCGGCGAGGGCGAACTGCCCGTTGGCCTGGACGCTCCCGCTCACGTCGGCGTGGCCGATCCCCGGCAGGCTGGCGCGCCCGCTGATGGCGGCGCCTTGTGCGGAGAGGGCGACGGTCGCGTTGGCGATGGAGATCCCCGCGGGGCTGATGTTGGCGTTGCCCTGGAGCTGCGCGCTGCCGTTCCCTTCGATGCGCCCGCTCAGGTCGACGTGACCCACCTGCGGGATGTCGACGGTGCCGGCCACGGCGAGGCCGTTGGGGTTGAGCTCGAGCGATGCGTCCGCCAGTCGGTAGCCGGCGACCTCGACGGTGGCCTCACCGGTGAGGCTGTAGGAGCCGTCGGCGCGGACGACGCCCTGGAAGGCGACGTGTTGGTCGCCGAGCACGCGGGCCGGGGCGGGGGGCCGCATCGTGGCGCTGACCTCGACCTGGTGGGAGCCGAGCTCCAGCGTGGCGTCGTCGAATTGGAAGGGACCCATCCGGCCGTTCCAGATCACGCCGACCACGAAGTCGTCGGTGTCTCGGAACAGGCCGTAGATCTCGGTGCTGGCCTGGTCGGGTTCGATGAACTCCAGCGGGGTGTCCTCGAAGAGCGACTCGAGGCCGTTGCGGCCGTAGAAGAAGAGGTGCCCGACGGGGCCCTGGCTGGCGTCGTACACGACCGACGCGGTGCCCACCTCGACGCTGAGATCGAAGCCCGCACGGCTGTATCCCAGCGAGACGCTGCCGTCGGCCCCGAAGGCGATGTCGCGGTCGTCACCCTCGAAGACCGTCTGCCCGTCGTCGTCGGCGTCGGCGTCGATGATGGCGCGCCCCGACACGCTGACGGGATAGCTGCCGAGCTGCACGCTGCCCTGGGCGAAGAGGTGCCCCGTGAGCTGCATCGGGCCCCAACGTTCACCGTCGTAGAGGTCGTTCCGGGTCTCGTAGGGCAGCCGGCCGTCGAGGGAGAAGCCGATCGCGGCGTCGTCGACGAGGCCGCCCGTGAGCAGCCCGGCGAGATCGCCGCCTACGTAGATCAGGGGCTCCTCCGGGGCGACGATCATGGTGCTGCCGCGCCCCGGGGTGGAGAGGCTCACGCCGCCGATGGACGCCTCGAAGCCCGTCGAGTAGTCGAAGACCAGGTACCAGGTGTCGGGATCGAGCTCGAGGGCCTGGCCGTTGATCTCGACGGCGTCGAGCTCACGTCCGGGGGCGAAGGCGATCCGCGCGCTCGGCGCGGCGCCCTCGACGCCCGCGTCTTCGAGGAAGCCGATGGCGGGGAAGGGCACCTCGGCGGAGCCGTCGAGGAACATCGGATCGATGCCGGCGCGGAGTGACGCGTTGTTGAGGGGGAACTCGCCGACGGGCGTGAGGACGGCCAGGTCGCCGCTCGCGGAGAAGCGTCGGTTCGCGGCATCCCAGCGCCAATCGCCGCAGACGTTGATCCCGAAGCGGTCTCCGTCGCCGAGGTGCAGGCAGTGGCGATCGTCGTCCACGACGACGTGGACCGGCGCGTCTTCCTTCGGCGGGCAGTCGGCGCCCCGGCAATCGCCAGCCACAGGGTCTTCGGGATCGCGCTGGGGGGGCTCGGGCTCCCGGTTCTCGGGGTCGTCGGGGTCGTTGGGGTGGTCTGAGTCATCCGATCGGTCGTCGCGCTCGCCCTCGGGGGCGTCGCCGCGATCTGGGCCGTCGGTCGCCCCGGGTGAGTCGCCCGGCGGCTCGGGGTCGTCGGGATCGGCGCCGCCTCGGCCCTCGTCCTGGCCGGGGCCGTCCTCCCCGGGGACGATGACGGTGGGGGCGTCGTTGTTGCTCGAGTCGCCCGTGGTGGGGGCGCAGGCGGTGGCCATGGCGGCGACGAGGACCTTCAAGAGGAGGCGGTTCGTGTACATTTGAGCTCCGTGAACTACGAGGCGATGGCCTCTGCGACGTCACCAAGCTATGGCTCGCCGCGGCTGAGCTCGATCACAGGCGCTAACAGGCGCTAACACGCGGCGCTCGACCCGGAGCGGCGTCAACCGCTACAACATGCAGGCCGCAGAAAAGGGACCAAGGAGATGAAGGTGAGCGTGCGTGATCTACTGGTGGCCTTCGCGTCCATTTCGCTGATGCTCGCCTGCGTCGATGCGGGCGGCGGGTCGACCCACGAGGGGGAAGGCGACGCCGGCCCGATGCGCAACGTCGGGGGCTCGGGGGGAATGGGCGGAGCGATCGGTGGGGAAGGCGAAGGCGAGGGAGAAGGCGAAGGCGAAGGCGAGGCTGTTGCGGAAGGCGAGGCGGAGGGAGAGGGCGAAGGCGAGGCCGTCGCCGAGGGCGAAGCGGAGGGTGAAGGTGAAGCTGTGGCGGAGGGCGAAGCCGCCGGGAGGGCGAAGCCG
>CAYOBQ010000071.1:0-40511 GCA_964402225.1 uncultured Nannocystaceae bacterium
GCGCTGAAAGCTGACAGCCTCTCCAAAGACGACCGCAGATCTGGGATTTGCACCCTTGCGAATAGGGGCCGTCAGGTAGAGGTCAGGCCCGAGATCCGGTCGACCACGTGGTCGATGAAGGTCCGCACCTTGACCGAGAGGTGCCGATTGCTCGGGTAGACGGCGGCCATCCAGTCGCTGCGACCCGTCCACTCCGGCAGCACGCGCACCAGCCGCCCGGCGACGACATCGGGCTGGGAGAGGAAGTCGGGGATGAGCGCGAGCGCCTGCCCGACGACCGCCGCGCGATGGGCCAACACGATGTCGTTGACCTTCAGCCGCGCGCTGACGGGGATGCGCAGGTTGCCGCCGGGCCCCTCGAGCTGCCAGGTGTCGCGCGTCGCGGCCTGGAAGCCGAGGCACTCGTGCTTCTGAAGCTGCTCGGGGCTCGTCGGTGTGCCGCACCTCTCGAGGTAGGCCGGCGCGCCGACGACCACCAGCGGAGCGCGAAGGAGCTTGCGGGCGATGAGGCTCGAGTCGCGCATGGGACCTCCGCGGATCGCGAGGTCGAAGCCCTCGCCGACCAGATCCACGACCCGGTCCGTGGCCAGCAGGTCGACCTCCACGTCGGGGTAGCGGCGCATGTACTCGAAGAGGATCGAGTCGACGTAGCGGTGGGCAAAGACCGTGGGCATCGTCACGCGCAGCAGGCCCGTCGGGGTGTCCTGCATCTGCGCGACGGCCTGCTCCGCCTCGTCGGCGTCGGCGATCACCCGGGCGCTGCGCTCGTAGAAGGCGCGGCCCACGTCGGTGGGGTGGACCTTGCGCGTCGTCCGGTGCAGGAGGCGTGCGCCCAGGCGGCTCTCCAGGCTCGAGATGCGCCGGCTGACGGTGGAGGTGGGCATCTCCAGCGCACGCGAGGCGCCCACGAAGCTGCCGGCCTCCACCACCTTCACGAAGACCGCCATCTCGTTGAGGTTCGCCATTCGACCGCCGTGTCTATTTCCCCCCCGCAAGCTGACAGAGCGTGAGCACCGATTCGAGGACATTCCACGCCTCGGCGTCACCGGCCCCCGCCGTGGAGATGCCGATAGCGCCGCGGCGCGGGTCACCGGGGTCGAGCGTGACGTCGGTGAGCAGGCGCTCGGTGGCGAGCTGCCGTCCGAAGTCCGGGTCGTCCAACAGCAGCGCCAACCGCGCGAGCAAGGCGTAGATCCGCGCCTCGCCGTCCAGCAAGTTCTCCTCCTCCGGCACCAGGCAACCGCCGCGCGCCTCACCGCAGACCGGCACCCCGCCCCCCGCGTACGTGAGGTACTCGGGCACCCGCCCCTGGCGGAGGTAGTAGTCGCGGAAGAAGGTGAGCCCACGGTGGGCAGCGGCTTCGGCGCGGCGACGTCGCGGGTCGTCGAGGCCCTCGAGTTGGGCGGCCCTCGCGAGGTGCAAGGCCGTCCACAAGACCTGGATCGTCTTGAGGTGGCGCCCCTGCTCGTCGTCGCGGTTCTCGAAGTCACCGGTCCACGCGCCGTCGATCTCCGCGCCGTTCCAGAACAGGCCCGTGCCGTCGATCTCGGCGGCGAGGAGCAGGTCGGTGGCGCTCTGAAGGACCACGCTCCAGCGGGCGTCTACCTCCGCGGCGGCGCCGATGGTGTGGAGATCCTGATAGTCCACCGGGATCGGGTCCACGAAGAGCTCGCCCTTGCCTGTCGCCGTCGCCGGCGGCGTCCGGCTCGGGTCCTCGCTCCCCGCCCAGTCCCAGGCGTAGCCGACCAGCGCCGGGAAGTCCTCGTGCTGATCGGTCACGCTGGTCCAGCGCAGACCGCGCAGCACCTCTCGGCCGAGGAGCGGCGCCAGACGGTGACCGAGCTGCTCACCGGCGAGCAGCCCGCGGGCGACGCGGAAGTCGTCCAGCGGCGCGTTGGAGTTCAGCCAGTTCGAGTCGACCTCGAAGGTCAGCGGACGCATCTGCTCGGCGTCCGTCGCCCAGTTCACCACGTGCCACACCGGCGCCCGCATGACCTGGGCGACGTAGCGGTAGGCCTCGTCGTAGGCGGCGCTGGCGCCCATGCAGGCCGTGGCGCGGAGCAGCAGGCCCATGTGCTCCGCCGTCACGTTGTGGCCGTGGGCGTAGATGTCGCTGGGGTCGTGATCGGCCCGCAGGTTGGTGAAGACACCGAAGCCGTGGGGCTCGGGGAGCGAGGGGTCGCGCAGGGCGTGAAGCACGAACTCGAGGCCCGCGCGGGCGACCTCGGCGGCGAGGGGGTCAGAGAAGCGCGGCCCATTGTACGGCGCGGGTTGGCGGGCCTGGATGCGCTCGAGTTCCAGGCTCACGAGGGCGAAGCGGTCGACGGTGAGGGGGAGCTGGGTGGTGCCGCGGGCGATCTCGGTGGCGGGGAGGGGACCGATGGCTGCGCCTTCGTCTGGAGAGTCGACGGTGGCGGCGCGCACGCGCCACCCCTTCGGGGGTGTGTAGCCGAGGGGGAAGGTCCGCGTGCCTCGCACGAAGGGCTGGCGCAAGCCACCGTAGTGGACCACCAGGAGGTGATGCCGCTCGGGGCTCTCCACGGCGACCTCGACATAGAGTCCGCGTGGCGCCTCGACGAGCACATCGTCGGGCGTGTGCACCCGCAACAGCCGCTCGACCGTCGCGAAGGCCTCGTCGTCCTCGGGCAAGGTGGCGGCGCGCAGCTCTGGCCGGTAGACGACGAGCCCTCTGCCGTAGGGGCGTGCGACGGGCCCCTCACGCCCGAAGAGCTGCGCCAGGGCCGGCGTCATTCGGGGCGCGCCCAGCTCGTCGTGGGTGCCGGGGAAGGCGCCGGTGGCGAGCAGGAGCCCGCCGTCACGCACGAAGCCCTCGATGCGGCTCGCCGCGGCGTCGGACAGGGCCGTGACGCTGGGCAGCCAGAGCGCGGCGAGATCGGCGGTCGTGCGCTGGCCGGGATCGGTGACCACGTCGAAGGGCAGCCCGAGCCGCAGCAGGGCCCAGGCGGCGCCCCTCCAGCCGCCGAGGTGGGGCTTCTTCGCGGCGCCATCGTCGGGGCCGTCGGCCCAGAAGTCGGGGTCGACGCCGCTGGGATCGGCGGTGCCGAAGTACATCCCGTAGTGTCCGAAACGCAGGTCCTGGTAGTCGCGCGTCGCCGCGCTGTACCAGACGCCGACCCGCGCCGTACGGGGACTTGCGAACAGCGCGCCCGCATGGCGAGCGACGAAGTCGAACCAGCGCGCCCGGAAGTCCGAGCCCACCGAGCTGAGCATGTCGGGGGTCTTCGTCTCGAAGGGCGCGTGCCCGGCGGCCACGGCCGCGGCCATGACCAGGCCGGCGTCATCGGGCTCGTTGCCGTAGGAGAAGGCCCAGGATGGCGCGTCGCCGCTGGCCGCCCGGGCCCACTTGTACATCGCCACCTTGGAGGCGAAGTCGACCGTGTCGGCCCACTGCATGGCTCGGGTATTCGAGACGCTGTCGACCTCCCAGACTCGGACCACGTCGTCGATCGCGAAGGTGCCGTCGAGGCCGGTGCTGGTGGCGTCCATATAGTCCATCGGGTAGGTCTCGACGACGAGCTCGAACTCCGAGTCGACGCCGTGGGCGGCGTCGCGGACCGCCTCGATGAAGCGGTTGAGGTTCTCGTGCCGCCAGCGCATCCAGAGACGGAAGACGGGGTCGTCGAGGTTCACGCCAATGGGGCGGTCGACGTCTCCGTACCCCCTCGCGCGGGCCCACGCCCGGAAGTCGTCGACGGCGGCGGGGTTCACGTCGGCCCACTCCGCGCCGGTCGTGAGGTAGAGCGGGACGTCGATCCAGACGCCGTCGAGGGCGCTGTCCGCGAGGCGACGAATGCGTGGGAGGAAGTACTCGCGGTAGCCGCTATTGGGGGACATCCAAGCGCTCTCCATCCCCGGCTCCACCCAGTGCTCCTGGGCGCCGTAGAACACGTTGGCTTCGCCGCCGAGGCCGAGCTGTACCCAGTCGGGGTGGTCGCCGTACATCGAGGGGGCGCCGTCTGCGGCCCCCGGTGAGAGGACCTCGAGCGCCGGGTAGTAGACGACGGCGCGCAGGCCAGCCGCATGGGCCATCCGGGCCGCGCGATCGAGGAAGCTCGCCTCGGCCTCGAACTCGGCGTCGTCGAGGTAGAGCGATAGACGGGTGTCGAGCTCCAAGACCGACGCGTTCTCAGCGGCGCGGGTGGCGATGATCGCGCGAACCTCGTCGTCGGGCATCGTCGACTCGAGGTAGGTCCCGGCGATGCGCGCCGTCCGCACCCAGTCGCCGGTCGGCGGTGGTGTCGCGCCGCCGTCGCCGACGGGCCAGGTCGAGCCGGGGCCGGCGTCCGCCTCGTAGAGGCCATCCTCGAAGCACCCCGTGAGCGGCCCCGCGGCGAACGCGAGCAGATAGAGGAGCAAACCGTCGCGCATGACGCTCGTCACCCTTTGAATCGATATGGGGAATGTAGAAGATATCGAAACATCCGTCAAAAGTGGATACGGTGAAGCGTGGTGTTCCTCTGCTTGTTGCTGAGCCTGGCGGCCGTTGACGGCGCCCGCGCCCGCCTCCGCGGCGTCGACGCGTGGGGCTACGTCCTTCAGGGGCCCGCCGGAGGCCCGCTGAACTACGACGCCCTGTTGCGCTCGCCGGCGCGGATGCTGGTGGTCGATCCGAGCGAGCTCGACGGCGGGCGGGTAGCGCGGCTGCGGAGCGGGGGGCGCGTCGTGCTCGGCTATCTCAGCGTGGGGGAGGCGGAGCGCTATCGGGGCTACTGGCGGGCCGCGTGGACAAAGGCGCCGCCGAGCTTCATCGGCCCCGAGAACCCCGACTGGCCGGGGAACCTCAAGGTCCGGTACTGGGACGGGGCCTGGGAGGCGCTGGTCGCCCGTGAGCTCGACGCGCTGGTCGCCGCGGGTTTTGACGGCGCGTGGCTGGATGTCGTGGACGCCTTCGAGTTCTGGCATCCCGAGCGGCGAGGCGCCCCTGCGGAGATGGCGCGACTCGTCCGCCGCCTCGCGACGCGGGCTCGGCGCCAGGCGCCGGGCTTTCTGGTCGTGCCCCAGAATGGCGCGACGATCCTGAGCCACCTCTCGGCGGAGGACGCCGCGGCGTACCTGGCGGCGGTTGACGCCATCGGCGCCGAGGACACCTTCTTCTTCGGTGCCGCGACGCACGACAACCCGTGGCGACCCCAGCGGACGGTGCTCGCGGCGCTGCGCCGCTTCCGCGACGCGGGCCGACCCGTCTTCGCGGTGGACTACCTGACGCGCCCGGAGCAGGCGCGGCGATTCGTGGGGGCCGCGCGCGCTGAGGGCTTCGTGCCCTACGTTGGTCGGCGGGCCCTGGACCGGCTGGTGGTCCAGCCGTGAGGGCGCTGCGCTCGACGTTGCTGGTGCTCGCGGCGCTCTGCGGTTTGTACGCGGTGGCCTACGCCGTCCTCCGAGACACGCCGCGGACGTCGTCGGCGGATTGGAGGGCAGCGGGGGAGGCGGTCATCCATCACCGGGCCGGGGTGGCGGACTTCGCGCCGCCGGAGGCGTCGTCCCCGATGGCCGGCGAGCTGCGACGCCATGTGCTCGCCCTCTACAACGGCGCCGAGCAGGTCAAGCTCATCGACGACGACGGGCGGCCCTACACCGAGCCCTTTGGGCCGCACAACAGCCTGGTGCACCGCAACGCGGAGCTCCCGCTGAACCATCTGGGCCTGGTGGTGGAGCATCGCGACCTCGATCGGCCCCTGCCTGGGCCCGAGGAGATGGCGCGCTACGTCGGGGTCGTCGTGTGGGTGGAGGGCGACCGCTGCCGGGATCCGGAGGGCACGCTGCGTTGGTACGCCGAGCAGGCCAGGGCGGGCCGCCCCGTGGTCTTGATGGAGCGCCACGGCTGCCAGACGAACCTCATCGGGCGCCCGGTGGATCCCCGGGTGGCCCGCGCGTCCCTCGAGACGCTGGGGATCGCGCTCGGCGACGACGAGATCTTCGACGCGGATCTGATCGAGACGCTGCGGACGTCGGGGGCGCGCACCGCCTTCGAGCGACCCTTGGACCGGCGTCTCGAGTACTGGCGTGAAGTGCGCGCCACGGACGCCAAGGCGAAGGTCTGGCTCCGCCTCGGCCACCGGGGCCGCTCGGACCGGTACGCCGACGCGGTCTTCACCGGCGCGGGCGGCAGCTTCGTTCTGCGCGGCTACGCCTTGGTCGAGCAGCACGTCGGGGCGCGCCGGGTGCGCCGCTGGCAGATCGATCCCTTCGCGTTCTTCGCCGAGGCCCTCGGGCTGCCCGCGGGGGCCCCGCGGCTCGACTTCACGACGCTCAATGGCAGCCGCCTCTTCTATGCCCACGTCGACGGCGATGGGATGGAGCAGGTCAGCGAGATCGACCGCCGCCGGACGTGCGGTGAGGTCGTCCGCGATGAGCTCCTCCGAGGCTACGACCTCCCGGTGACGGCCTCGGTGGTGGTCGGGATGGTGCGGCCGCCACCCCACGCGAGGGGCAGCGAGCGCGACGTGGCGGTGGCGCGGTCGATCTTCGCGCTGCCCAACGTCGAGGTCGCGAGCCACGGCTACAGCCACCCCCTCGACTGGCGGGCTGGGCGGGCGCCGGCTTCGGTCCCCGATCTGCCCGGCTATGAGATGAGCGGGGTCGGTGAGATCGAGAAGAGCGCCGCCTACATCGACGCCGCGCTGGCGCCGGCGGGGAAGCCGACCCGCGTGATGCTGTGGACCGGGTGGTGCAACCCGGAGCCGGCCCACCTCGAGGTGGCCTATGGGTTGGGGCTGTACAACCTCAACGGCGGAGACGGGCGCATGGACCGGCTCTACCCTTCCTATGCCCACCTCGCCCCGCCGGTGCGTCGCGTCGGCGGCTGGCTGCAGTTCCACTCGAGCGCGGCGAACGACTACATCCTCACCGACGAGTGGCAGCCGCCCTACTACCGCTTCGCCAACATCGTCGACACCTTCGAAAACAGCGGAGAGCCCCGTCGCGTGCTGCCCGCGAACGTCTACTACCACTTCTACATCGGGCGGAAGCCGGCCTCGATGGCGGGGGTGAAGGCCGTCTACGACTGGGTCCGCCGCCGCGATCTCGCGCCGGTCTTCGTCAGCGACTACATCGACGTCGTCCGGGACTTCATGGTCGGCCGCGTGGTCCCCGCGGGTGACCGTACGTGGCGGGTTCGCGTCGGCCGGCACCTGCGCACGGTGCGCTTCGAGGGTGAGGTTCACGTCGATCTCGAGCGCTCCCGGGGCGTCCTCGGCTACCTGCACGCGGAGTCCGTCGACGCGACCTACGTCCACCTCGGCCAGGCCGACGCCACCGTGGCTCTGGGCGACGCGCCGCCGAGCACGCCGTATCTGCGGCAGGCGAGCCACCGGGTCGAGTCCTGGCGGGTGCTGCCCGATGGGGTCCGCCTCACGGTGCGCGGCGTCGGCCGCAAGAAGCTGCGCCTGGGTGGTGTGCCCGACGGCGACTACGCGCTGTGGGTGGACGGGGCCCGCGTCGCGACGCTGGTCGCCCACGACGGCGCCCTGGAGGCGGGGTTCGACGGCAACGGCGTGATTCCGGTGGAGATGCTCCGCCAGGGCCCGGCGGCGATTGAGCCGGAACGATGAGGCCGCTGGTCCTGTCGGTGGTCGCGCTGGCGTGCGCCGCGTCGCTGTGGCTGATGCTGCCCGACGACCGCCTCTTGGGGCGAATGTACGAGTCGGAGCAGCGCTACGCCGACGCGATCGAGGCGCTCTCGCGCTGGAGCGCCGAGCATCCGCGGGACTACGCGACCCGGTGGCACACCTCGGAGCTCTACCTCGAGGTCGGCAGTCCGACGGGGGCGCTGCGCACCCTGCACGCGATGATCCTGGATTGGCCGGACGATCCCAAGCTCCGGCGCGAGGCGATTCGGGTCCACGAGAGCCGCAACGACCTGCGCGGCACGGTGTCGGAGTACGAGGCCCTCGCGCGCATCCTCCCCGACGACGTGCAGACGGCCCACAAGCTCGTCGATCTGCACCGCTTCTTCCAACAGGACGACCGACTGCTCGGTGCGCTGCAACGGCTCGTCGAGTTGGAGCCCAAGGGCTACGCCCAAGACGAGCTCTTCGGGCTGCTGCTCTTTCGGGGCCTCTACGCGAGGGCGGAGGCGCAGCTCGTGCCGCGAATCGCCGCGGAGCCCGATGACCCGGCGCTGCGGTCGCGGCTGGCGGAGCTGTATCTGCGCATGGGGCGGGCAGACGACGCGATCGTCCAGCTTCGGCGGGCCGTGGCCCTTCAGCCGGCGCTCGATGCGCCCTTTGACGACCTCGTGAACACCCTGGTGACGCTGGGACGCGCCGACGACGCGGTCGACGCCTGGCGTGGGCGGGTGAAGGTGGGCGGCGATCCCGATCTGCGCCGCCGGTTCGCGCGCTTCCTTCTCGCCCACGAGCGCTGGCGCGAGGGCATCGGCGAGCTGCGGGGCGCGGTGCGAGCGCGGCCGGAGGACCGCGCGCTGCGAATCGAGTTGGTGCGCGCCCTCGCCGGTCGCGACCGATTCACCGAGGCGCTGCCCCACGTCGAGCGACTCGCCCAGGACCCGGAGGATATGGAGGCCATCGCCCTCGCGGCGCGCTTTCACGTGTGGTCCGGGGACTCGCGGGGCGGGCTCCCCTGGCTGCGGAGGTGGGTCTCGCGGGCGCCCGGCGACGCGGGGGCCCGCCGGATGTTGGCGGACGCGGCGGCGACCGCCGGGCGGCATCGGGAGGCCGCGCGTCACTTCCGCTGGCTCGCGAGGGGTGATCGTCGGCTGTGGCACATCGTCGCGCATCACGCTCGGCGCGCCGGCGATCGGCCCGGGGCGATCGACGCGCTGGAGCGGGCGGTGGCGAAGCGATGAGGTGCGCGCTGCTGTGTGTGTTGCTGGCGACCCAGGCGTGGGCCGGGCGGGTGGAGTCGCTGGCCGAGCTGGCCGAACTCTACGTGGAGGAGGGACGCGTGGCCGACGCCCTGAGCACCTACGCCGAGCTGCGTCGGCTCGAGCCGGAGTCCGTGCGCTGGTGGCGCGACGCGGTGGGCGCCGTGGAGGGGTGGCCGGCGGAGCGCGTGCTCCTGTTGGAGGCGTGGCATCGCGCGCGGCCCGACGACGTGGAGGCGATCCAGAGGCTGATGTACGAGCGCGAGCTCGCGGGGCGGCTCGACGAGGCCGACGCGTTGCTCGACACGGTCCTTCGGGCGAGGCCCGACGACATCGGTCTGTGGCGGCAGCGGGCCCACCTCGCGGCGACCCGGGGCGATGGCGCGGGGGCGTTGCGCGCCTGGGACGCCGTCGTCCGGCATCCGGCCTCGAGCCTGGAGGACGCGGTCTTTCGCGCCGACGCCCTCGGCGGGGCGGGGCGCGTCGAGGCGCAGCGCGAGGCCTATGCGCGCTTGGTGGCCCGGCGGCCTCGCGATGCCCGACTGCGCGCTCGATACGCAGCGTCTCTGCTCTACTGCGGGGATGAGGCGGGGGCGCGGGTGGAGCTGTTCAATGCCGAGCGCCTCGACCCCTCGGACGCTGATGTGCGGCGGCTGCGAGGCGAGCTGGGCCGACCGACGACGCCGACGATGCCGCCGGCGGTCGCTGAGGTGGCGGCCCCCACCCACGACGACGACGACGATGATGGGGCGCTCCGGCGGCGCGTCGACTTCGACGCGCGGGCCCACTATCTGCGCGCGGACGGTGACTTCTGATGCGTGGGCGCGCACACCGCGGGGCCGCCATCGCCGCCGAGTCCTTGCTCCTGCTGGGGCTGATCAGCGGCTTGAACCTGATCTTCTTCGACAACCCGGCCTTCCTCGGCGTCGAGCCGCACCCGTTCTATGCCGCGGTGCTGCTGATCACGGTGCGCTACGGCTTCGTGGCTGGGGCCGGCTGCGCGGCGTTGGCCTCGGGCGTGTACTTCGCCCAGCTCGTGGTCGGGCTCGACGCCCCCAGTTGGCGTGACTTCCTGGTCTTCGACTACGCGCGGCCGGCGGTGGTGATGCTCAGCGGCGCCGCGCTGCTGGGGCTGGTGGCCGACGGGCATCTGCGGCGGCTCGGTGATCTCGAGGCGCGGCTGGGCGCGACCCGGCGAGCCCTCGCCGATCTCGAGGGCGAACAGGCTCGCCTGCGGGACGTGAACGCGCACCTGGCGGAGCGCGTCACCCGCGCCGACGCGACGCTTCCGGCCCTCTACCGCTATGCCCGGCGGCTCAACGTCGCCGACGAGGGGGCGATCTACGAGGGGCTCGTCAGCGTGCTCCGCGACGCGATGCGGGCGCGGCGCTGCTCGGTGTACGCCGTCGGCGCCGGGGGTCTGTCGAGGGTGGCGGGGGACGGGCCCGATGTCTCGGCGCTGGCCGGGCCGAGCCTGCGGCGGGTGATGGACGGGCGCGTGCTGACGCTGCGGGACCTCGAGGGGGGCGGGGAGGGGGCACCGCTGTTCCTGGCGGGGCCGCTGCGGGAGGGGCCCGAGGGCCCTGTGGTGGCGGTGCTCACGGTCGAGGAGATCGACTTCGAGCGCTACAACCTCGCGGCGCTGCGACTCTTTCGCGTGCTGGTCGACTGGGCCGCCCACAGCCTCGCCCACGCGCGGCTGTCGCAGGCGTCGGTCCTGGGGGACACCGGGACGATGGAGACGCTGGGGGGGGCGACGGTGCCCGCCGACCAGTTCGTGGCGTTGATTCACGAGCTCGGCGACTACCTCGGCCAGGAGACGGCGTGAGGGCGGGGCTGTGCATGGCGGTGGCGCTCCTGGCGGAGGCGGCGATGGGGGCGTTGGCGTGGGAGCGAGCGACCCTCGACGCCCACGGATGGGCCTTCGTCGGCGCGACGCATCTGGTGGCGGCGGTGCTCTCCGGCGAGGCCCTGCGCTCCCGCGCGACGGGTGACGTCGCGGGCTTCTACTGGCTGGGGCTCCTGCTGACGCTGCTCTTCCCGGTCCTGGGCGTCCTCGGCACGGCGTGGATGGTGGTCGCGCCGCCGGAGGTTCGGGTTGGGGCGGGGGAGTCTCCAGAGGACGCGCGGGGGCGTGCGATGCGGGCGGCGTGGGACGATCTTCGGGCGCGGGAGGTGTCGGGACCCGAGATCGAGGCCGTCGCCGAGGCGTTGCACGACCCGGATCCGGCCCTCCAACTCGGGGCCGTGGAGGCGCTCCGCGGGGTGGCCGATGCCGAGGCTGTCCGCCTGTTGCGCGAGGCGTCACGAAGCGAGCGATTCGATGTGCGCTTCGGCGCCGTCGATGCCCTCGGTCAGCTCAGCCGGGACCACGCCGTCGCGGTGGCCGCCGCCGAGGAGGCGGTGCGTCGGGCCCCCGAAGACGCCGACGCCCACTCTGCCCTCGCGAGGTGCCACGCGGCGTATCACGACCTCGAGGTCGAGGACCCGGTCGTGCAGGCCATCGTGCTCCGGCGCGCGGCGGAGCACTTCTACGCCGCCGCGCGGCTGCGTCCCGAGAAGGCCGCGCTGCTCGGCCTGGCGGCGTCGCTGTCCAAGGCTGGCAGCGTCGGCGACGCCGAGCGAGTCCTCGACCAGACCGCGGTGTCGGACGCCCATGACCCGGAGTTGCTCCTGGCGCGCGCGAGGCTGCGCTTCCGGGCCGGCGACATCGACGCCCTGCGGGTCACCGCCCGCCGGGCGCTCTGGAACGACGATGGGGAGCTGTCCGAGGACAGCAGGCGCGCCCTGGAGCTGTGGGCCTCGTGATCGCCGACGTCTGCCTGGTGGTCGAGGGGACCTACCCGTACGTGCGCGGGGGCGTGTCGAGTTGGGTGCACGCGCTGATCTGTGGGATGCCGGAGCTGAAGTTCGCGATCCTCCTGGTGAGCGCGGAGCGCGAGGCGCGTCCCCTGGCCTACGAGCTCCCACCCAACGTCGTGCGGTTCACCGAGGTCTTCATCCACGAGGCCGTCAACCATCGGGAGCCGACGCCGGGGCGGAGGGGGAAGCGGCGCTTCTGGAAGTCCGTCGACGCCTTCCACGGCTGCCCGGCCCACGCCCAGGCCGGGCCGTTCCGGGAGGTCCTTGAGGGGCTCGCGGATCCGAAGCGGCGCGTGCAGACGACGGATGATGTCCTGTACTCACCCCGCGCGTGGCGCTACCTCGTGCGGCGCTACGAGCGACGGTGTCCCGATGAGTCCTTCATCGACTTCGTCTGGACCTGGCGGGCGATCCACGCCCCGGTGATGCAGATCCTCCACGCGGAGATCCCGGAGGCGTCGGTCTATCACCTCGTGAGCACGGGCTACGCGGGCCTCGCGGGCATGGTGGCGCGCCTTCGCTACCGACGACCGGTGCTGCTCACGGAGCACGGGATCTACGTCCGCGAGCGGCAGATCGACATCGCGCGGGCCGACTGGATTCACGAGGCGCCACGTCGGACCCACGCCGTGCGTCTCGATCCGGGGGCGATGAAGTCCCTGTGGACGCGCTTCTTCCGTCGGCTCGGCGAGCTGACGTACGCCCACTGCGACGAGATCCTCACGCTCTTCGAGGGCAACCGCCAGCTCCAGATCGAGCTCGGGTGTCCGCCGGCGCGGACGCGGGTCGTGCCCAACGGGGTCCGCACCGATGTCTTCGCGCCGCTGCGCGACGTCGCGCCGATCCCCGATGGAGTGCGGCGGATCGCGCTGGTGGGGCGGGTGGTCCCGATCAAGGACGTGAAGACCTTCGTGAAGGCCTGCGCGCTCGTCGCTTCGGTCCGCGACGACGTCGCCTTCTTCGTGTGCGGGCCGACGGACGAGGATCCAGAGTACACCGCGGAGTGCCGAGCCCTCGCGGACTCGCTGGGGCTCGGGGAGAGGCTCCGCTTCACGGGCACGATCGATGTCCGCGAGTGGCTGCCGCGCCTCGATCTCACGGTGCTCACGAGCGTCAGCGAGGGTCAGCCGCTCACGGTGATCGAGGCGGCGTGCGCCGGCGTCCCGACGGTGACGACGGATGTCGGGGCCTGCCGCGAGCTGGTGGAGGGCGCCACCGCCGAGGACCGCGCGCTGGGTCCGGCGGGGGTGGTGACGCGGGTGGGCGATCCGCGGGGGACGGCGGAGGCGGTGCTGCGGATCCTGGGCGACTCCCGCCTGCATCGCCAGATGGCCCTCGCCGGGGCGAGACGCGCGGAGCGGTTCTATCGCGAGGCCGACGTGCTCGCTTTCTACCGCGCGCTCTACGAGCGCTGGCGCCACGCCCCCGACGCCGCGATGCCGGCGGAGACGGAGGCGGCCTGATGGCGGGCATCGGCTTCGAGCTGCGCAAGCTCATGGCGCCGGGGACCTACACCGCCCACGCGCGCGCCTACACCTACGCCGCGATCGTCGGCGCCGGTCCCTGGCTGTCGAGCGTGCTGGGCCTCGCCGTGCTGGGGGCGCTGGCCGTCGATCCGAGCGACTTCGAGACACGGCAGACCTTCGCGAGCACGGTGGTCTACGTCTTCGGGGGGACGCTGGTGCTCACCGGCCCGCTGCAGATGGTCGTGACGCGGTTCCTCGCCGATCTGGTCTATCGCGGCGAGCGCGACCGGGTGGGGGCGGCGTACCTGCCGGTGGTGCTCTCGACGGCGGCCCTGCTGCTCCTCTTTGGCGCGCCGTTCTTCGGCGGTCTGGAGGCGTCGGTCTTCTACCGCCTCATGTCGCTGACGCTCTTCGTCACCATCGGCTGCACCTGGATGGTGATGGTCTTCCTGACGACCGGGAGCGAGTACGCCGCGGTGGTCCGCGCCTTTCTGTGGGGCACCGCGATCTCGGTCGGGCTGGGCGTGGTCGGCGGCCGAGCAGCGGGCCTGAGCGGCTACCTCGGCGGCTACGCCGCCGGACAGTTCGCGATCTTTGTGACCCTGAGTCGCCTCGTGATGCAGCACTTCGGACGGCCGACGGGCTGGGATCTGGGCTTCCTGGCCTACTGCCGCCGCTACCCGTCGTTGTTGGCCATCGGCCTCGCGCTCAACGCTGGCGTGTGGATCGACAAGTTCATCTTCTGGGGGAGCGCCGAGGCGGGGGTCGTGGCGGGCCGGCTGGCGACGACCCCCGCCTACGACAGCTCGATGTTTCTGGGGCTCTTGACGGTCGTCCCCGCGATGGCCCACTTCTTCCTCGTGGTGGAGACGGATCTGGCCTGCGTCGTCTCCGACTACTACGACGCGATCTTCTTCAAGCGCCCGCTCTCCGCGATCCGTGAGGCGCGCGTGGCCCTCGAACGCGCGCTGCGCCGCGCCTTGCTGGACATCCTGCGGGTGCAGGCGATCGTCACCGGTCTGTGCGTCTACTTCGCCGGGGACGTCCTGCTCGCCGTCGGCTTGCCCTACGGGCAGCTCGGGATGTTCCGCTACGCGTGCCTCGGCTCGCTCTTCTTCTGCTTCGTGCTCTTCTCGGTGGTCGTCCTGCTCTACCTCGACCGGCGCAGCGACGCGTTGGCCGTGGTGGCGCTCTTCTGCGCGCAAAACGCGCTGCTCACGCCGGCCTCGCTGGCCCTCGGCTTCGCCTTCTGGGGCGTCGGCTTCGCGGCGGCCGGCGGCGTGGCCGTCCTGCTCGCGCTGCACCTGCTCTTCGATCGAGTCCGACGCCTCGAGTACCTGACCTTCGCGTGCACGCCGATCCGTGGTCAGCGCCGGGCGAGGGCGGATCTACGCGCGGGGCCTGGCCGCGGCTTCGGAAGGGAGCACCCGGTATGACGTTGGCGTGGTGGGCCTACGCCGCGGTGGAGCTCGCCGCGGGGGCGAGCAGCAACGCCGCCCACGTCCCGACGGAGGCCGCCGGGGCGGTGATGGACGCCTCGATCTACGCCGAGGGTGGTCTCCTCGAGGGTCGGCTGCGGGGCGCGGGGGATCTGGGCCTGCGGACGTGGACCGACGCCGAGCGCCCGGCGCTGCGGTTGAGCGGGACGGGGGCCTACGAGGAGCCGGCGGGGGACTTCGCCTTCGGGATCGGCGTCGGCGTGAGCTACGAGGACGAGCCGGTTGTCTTCACGTTGCTGGCCGACGGATCCACCCCGGACGCCGAGGCCCTCGGGGCGCTGTCCGCCAAGGGGGTCCGCGCCGAGCCCTTCGCCGCGTGGATCGGCGGACCGCTGCGGCTGGAGGTCTCTGCCCTCGCCGGCCGAAGGGTGGTCGCTGGTGCTGAGGACTACGCCTATGGCGACGCCGGTGGACGGGCGTCGGCGCGGTTGCTCGCCGGTCGTCTGGCGGTGCGTCTCCACGGCCTGATCGTGCGCCGCGCCTTCGACGCCTTGCCCGCCGTCGCCCTCGGCGGAGATCCCGTGGCCGCCGCGGGACCGGTTCAGCTCGGCATGCTCGAGGCGGGCGTCGGCGTCGCCTGGTACGGCGACGCGCTGGAGGCGCGCGCGAGCTACGAGGCGCGCCGCACCTACGACCTCGTGACGAGCTGGTTCAGCGGGTGGCGGCACGTCACGGAGGCCGGCCTGACCTGGCGGCGAGGTCGCTTCGAGACCGACGGCGCGCTGTGGTTCCTGTACCGGGACTTCGGCGCCCGCGATCCGCTGACGCCGGGGGCCACCCTCGCCGAGGCGGGGCTGGGCGTCCGCGTCGGTGCAGGCTTCGCGCTGCGTCGCTGGTTCGAGCCGCGTCTCCGCTACGAACGGAACCGCGCCAGCGCCCTCGTCGACCGACGCCGAGCGGTCCTCTTCGAGGAGCACCTGGTGATGATGGGGTTGCGGAGTCGCCTGTGACCCCTGGGGGGCGGGCCCCCCGGCGTGGGCGCCGATTGTCCAGCTAGGGACCTGCATGAACACCAACCTCGCCACCATCCAGCGCGCCGACGACCCGCCCACGCGGCCCGCGCCGCGGAAGGACGCAGACCGGGTCGGCACGCCGCTGGCGCCCGGCGACCGGGTGGGGGAGTACCGCGTCGAGGAGATGATGGCCCGCGGAGGGTGCGCCGCGGTCTACCGGGGCGTGCATCCCTTCATCGGCAAGCGGGCCGCGATCAAGGTCCTCGATCTGTGGTTGTCCCTGCGCCGTGACACGGCCACGCGCTTCCTCACGGAGGCCCGCGCCGTCAACCAGATCAACCACCCCAACATCGTCGACGTCTTCGGCTTCGGGAAGCTCCCCGACGGGCGCCTCTACTGCGTGATGGAGCTGCTCGAGGGGATGAGCCTCTCGGAGTTCCTCAAGCGCTACGGCACCCAGTCCGTCTCCGCCGTCGTCGCGCTGCTCGAGCCCCTCGCCGACGCCATCGACGCCGCCCACGCCCGCGGCGTCGTCCACCGCGATCTGAAGCCCGACAACATCCTGCTCGTCGAGGGGGACGACGGCCGCATCGTGCCCAAGCTCATCGACTTCGGCGTGGCCAAGCTCCTGCTCAGCGACAGCTCTCCCGCGTCGACGCAGCAGGGCGCGGTCATCGGCACCCCCGGCTACATGTCCCCGGAGCAATGCCGCGGGCTCCCCATCGATCCGCGCACCGACATCTACGCGTTGGGGGTCATCGCCTACCAGATGATCACCGGGCGTCACCCCTTCGTCAGCGAGCCGGGGCTGTCACCCCAGGACATCATGGCGCTCCACCTCTACAACGAGCCGCGGCGCCCCTCGCGCATCAAGTCCAACCTCAGCGCGCTGGTGGATCAGGCGTTGATGTCGATGATGGCCAAGGACCCCGCCGAGCGCCCGACGCTGAAGCAAGCCGTCGCCCTGCTCGAGAAGGCGGCGTGTCGCGACACGGCGCTGAGCCCGGTGCTGTTGCGTCACGCCCACGCCCCCGACCGCGCCCAGACCGCTGGCGCCGAGACGGCGTCTGCGGCGGCCGCCACCCAGCGACCGCGGGCCGTCCCCATCGCGCGGCTGGGGCGCGAGGACCAGCCCGGCGCCTCGACCCGCGAGACGAACAACCCCAAGGCGGCGCTCTACGCCGTAGAGACGGCGCCCCTCAAACGACCCGACTTCAGCGCCATCGACGCCGAGGAGACCGCGCCAGACCCTCGCTCCGAGCAGGTCGCCGTCAACCTCTGGCTCGCCATCGCCGCCGCCGCCGTCGGCCTCGGCCTTCTAGCGCTCTCCCTGTTGTGAGGACGGCCACTCGATTCGGTCGAAGAGCGCCCGCAGCCTCGCGCCACGGCGCGGATTGAGCGACTCGACCCAGCCGATTCGGCCCGCGAGGTGCAGCCGGAAGCGGGGGTGTCCACCACGGTTCTGACCCATGGGGCCATGCCGTAGGCAGTTGGTGAGGATCGCCCGGAGCCGGTCGTAGTCGGCCCGCGCCACGTTCGGGTGGGCGTTGACCACCACCCCCGTCACCCGCCGCCGTACGTAGCGGCGAGGGCGGCGAGGCGCACGTCGAGCCCGAAGACGCACAGACTCGCCAGCGCTGGCGAGGTCGGGGCGCCCTGGGGGAGGTGCCGGTGGCGTGTCGCGCAGGTCGAGGCGGACGACGACGCGCTTGCCCACGTGCGCCGCCGCTCCGTCGCGCACCGACAGGTCGGGGCGAGCGGCGACGGCGGCGGGGTGGGGAGGGAGGTCCTCCGGGATCCCCGCCAGGATGCGCGGCTTCGGCGCCTCGAGGAGGCGCCGACCTCGCCACTCGTAGCGGTAGTGGCCGTTGTCGTGGCGCCCCCGATTGGCGAGCCGATCGGCCTGTTCCGGCGGGAGGCGCAGCCACGCGCCCAGGTCCCCCAGGGTGTAGTCGCCGTCCGGCGCCTCGACGCCCAGCATCACAGGCGCGTACCAGCAGAAGCGTCGCGCCGCCACCGCGCCGTCCAGGGGCACGTTTCGCATGAACGCGTCGACCGTCTCCGTGAGCGCGGTGGCCTGGTCGACGGGGCGACGGCCGCCGAAGCGGTCCCAGACGCGGGCCACGAGCCGGCGCATCCAGTGAAGGTCGCTCTCGTAGGTGCTCAGGCCGCGCTCGACCAGCGCTCTCCGACGCCAGTCGCCAGCGAGGAAGGCCGCCGTCAGACGCTCGGCGGCTGGAACGTGGCGAGCCAACCCGACCTCACTCGTCCCGCGGTCGCTGACTCGCGTTCACGCGAGCCGGCGACTGCAATGCCATGAACCGTCACCGTGCACCCTCGGGGTAGCCCCGAAGCGACGCAAGAGCGCGCGTTGCTCGCCCTTCGTCGACTCGGATCGGCCCGCCACGGTGGGAGTATAGCTCAACCGTCAGGGGCGGGGGAGTGTGCAGGCGTCTCCGACGCCGTCGCCGTTGGCGTCCTTCTGGTCGGGGTTCTTCGCCAGCGGGCAGTTGTCCCGGGCGTCGCGGACGCCATCGGCGTCGTGGTCCTGGTGGCAGGCGTCGCCGTCGGGCGTGAGCGTCGTGTTCCGGGTCTGCGCCTGGTCGGGGTTCTTGACGTGGATGCAGTTGTCTCGGATGTCCGGGACACCGTCGCCGTCGTAGTCGGCGCCCTCGGCGCAGGCGGCGAGGGTCTGGTCCGGGTTGGGGATCGCCGGGCAATTGTCGAAGCAGCCCGTCTTCTGTCCCGCGTCGCACAGCCGCGCCGCGGCGTCGAGGACGGCTGGCGGATCGGGCAGCCCGTCGCCATCGGAGTCGAGGTCCGTGCGGTGGCTGCACGCGTCCCCCCGCCCGTCGGCGTCCCTGTCCGCCTGGTCGGCGTTTCGCGCCCCCGGGCAGTTGTCGCTCTTGTCCTCTACGCCGTCGCCGTCGCGGTCCGTGTCGCAGACGTCCCCCTGCCCATCTCCGTCGAGATCCGTCTGCTCGGGGTTCGGCGTCTCGGGGCACACGTCCTGTTCATTGGCATAGCCGTCCCCGTCGCGGTCGTCGTCGCAGGCGTCACCGCGTCCGTCGCGATCGGCGTCCTCCTGCTTCGGGTTCGCGTCGTGGGGGCAGTTGTCGTCCTTGCCCGTGACCCAGTCCCGGTCGGGGTCGTCGACGTCCGCCGCCGTCGCATCGGGCCTCTTCTTCGGGGCGGCGTCGGGCCGCTTCTGTGCGAAGTCTCGCTCGCCGATCTTGCGCCCATCGGTGTGCCACCGCAGCCAGCGGCCGGTCTGCTCCCCGTGGGTGTAGTGCCCCTCGAGGCTGGGCTGGCCGCTGCGGTACCACTCGCGCCAGGGCCCGTGCCGTTTGCCGTCGGTGTACTGGCCAACGACCTTCTTTCGGCCGTTTTTGTGCCACTCCCGAAACAGCCCGTGCTTGACGAACTGGTCGTTGGCGCCGCGCCGCTGACACCACTGCTCGGTGCCGTCGGGCGGCGCGTCGCCCAGCAGCTCGGCGCCACGGGGGCAGGGGCCGCGGGAGCAGCCCACCGCCAGGAGGACCGCGAGGGCGACCGCTACTCGATCACACACGCATCGCCCAGGCCGTCGTTGTTGGCGTCCTCCTGCCCGGCGTTCGGCGCGAGCAGGCAATTGTCGTCCTCGTCGTCGATGCCGTCGCCGTCGATGTCGCCGAAGCACGCGTCGCCGGGCTCGAAGGGCGTCTGGCCCATCGTCTGGTCTTGCTCGGCGTTGGCCACGTAGACGCAGTTGTCCTCGAAGTCGACGACCCCGTCCTCGTCGAAGTCGGCGTCGTCCCCGCACAGCGCCGGGTCCTGGTCTTCGTTGGGGATCAGCGGGCAGTTGTCGTTGCAGCCGTTGACGACCCCCTGCTCGCAGGGCAGCAGCCCCGGCTGCTCCTCGCCGATTCCGTCTCCGTCGCTGTCACGAACCGCCTGGTTCGCCGCGTCGCACGCGTCCCCGATGCCGTTCTCGTTGCCGTCGGATTGCCCGGGGTTCTCGATGTCGGGGCAGTTGTCGAGGATGTTGTCGATGCCGTCGCCGTCCCGGTCCTCGTCGCAGATGTCGCCTTGGTCGTCGAAGTCGAAGTCGATCTGGTCGGGGTTGGCGTCGTCGGGGCAGTTGTCCTGCTCGTTGGCGAAGCCATCGTCGTCGCGATCGTCGTCGCAGATGTCGCCGAGCCCGTCTTCGTCGATGTCCTCCTGCCCGGCGTTCGGGTCGAAGGGGCAGTTGTCCTCCTGGTCGAGGACCCCGTCCTCGTCGTCGTCCTGACAGATCGGCTCCTGGTCAGCGTTGGGGACGTTCGGGCAGTTGTCGTCGAGGTTGTCCACCCCGTCGCCGTCGCGGTCGTCGTCGCAGACGTCACCCGCGCCGTCCATGTCCGCGTCGTCCTGGCCTGGGTTTGCGGCCTCGCGGCAGTTGTCCCCGAGGTTGCCGACGCCGTCGCCATCGAGATCAGCGTCGCAGGCGTCCCCTTCACCGTCGTTGTCGTTGTCTTCCTGATCGGGGTTCTCGTCGTTGGGGCAGTTGTCGTCCTCGTCTGCGACCCCGTCGTTGTCGGTGTCGGTGTCGTCATCGCAGGCGTCGCCAACCCCGTCTTCATCCGCGTCCTCCTGGTCCGGGTTGGCGTCCTGCGGGCAATTGTCCTCGTCGTCGGCGACCCCGTCGCGATCGGAGTCGCGGCCCTCGCAGGCGTCGCCGCGCGCGTCCCCGAAGGTGTTGGCCTGATCGGCGTTTTCGACGTTGGGGCAGTTGTCGAAGTCGTTCTCGACGCCGTCCCCGTCGATGTCGAGGTCACAGGCGTCCCCAGTGTCGTCTCCGTCGGCGTCCTCCTGGTCGGGGTTCGCCGCAAAGGGGCAGTTGTCTACCTCGTCGAGCACGCCATCGTCGTCGTCGTCTCCGCCCTCACCCTCTCCCTCGCCTTCTCCCTCCGCGCCCATGTCGGGCGGATCGTCGCCGCCCCCTCCGCCATCGTCGTCACATCCGACGGCTCCCCCCAAGCAAAGCGCGATGATCGCAAACCACACGTCGAAGCGCACGAATCCCCCCCGGTTCCGATTGAGTTCAGCTCTCTCTTATCAGGTTCGCGACGAGTTGTTCACCCCGCCGCGGGAGCGGTCAGAGCGGTCGGATGGCCTTGATGCCGGCAGCGCCGTTGGGGCCCCATCGGCCGCCAGCGCCGCCCGCCGTGTGGACGGGCCCCCAGCCGCCGTTTCCGCCGTTGCGGCCCGACGCGTTGCCGCCGGCGGTGGGCGCGTGACCGCTCCATCGATAGGAGCCAGGCGTCCCGCCTCGGTTCGCCGCTCCCGCTCGGTCGGTCCCACGACCGCCGCCGCCGCCGCCGCCGCCGACCGCGCCGCCGCGCCCACGGCACGGACGGCTCGCGTTGTCACCGTTGTGCCCCGCTCCGTTGTTGTGCTCCCCGGCCTGGCCGGCGTCTCCGCCATTGGTGCCCAAGCACCCGCGGTCGCCGTAGTAGACCCCCGCGCCGCCGCCGCCACCGCCGGGGCCCGCGCCCGCGCCGCCGGGACCCGCGTGGGAGGAGCCGCCGCCGCCGCCGCCGCCGCCGCCGATGCCACCTGTCACGTTGATGTTGGCCACCCCGATGCGGCGCGTATTGGCTCGGATCAGGACGGTCCCACCGGCGGCGCCACCGCCACCAGCGCCACCGCCGCCGCCACCGTTGATGTGGGCGCCACCGCCGCCGCCGCCGCCGGCGCCGCCGCTCCCACCGCGCGCGCGGATCGTGGTGCCGCCGTTGGCGGTGATGCTGGCGGCCCAGATGAGCACGACCCCGCCGCCGCCACCGCCCTCGCCGCCATCGCCGCCGTGGCCGCCGATGGAGTTGTTCTGGCTGCACCCCCGGCCGTTGCCCGGGCTCACGCCTCCGCGTCCATCGCGCTTGCCGCTGCGATCACCGCCGCAGCGATAGTAGTTCCCCGACGCGCCGCCGCCGCCGCCGTTGGCGGCCCCACCGCCCATGAAGAGGCGGGTGCCGAGGCGCTCCGGGACGGTGGGGTTGGTTCCCGCGTTGCGCGGGGCGCCGCCGCCGCCGCTCCATTGGGTGTCGTTGTAGTACTGGTGGCAGAAGCCGCCGGCGCCACCACCCTGGCCGGGCTGTCCGATCGTGCCCGCCGACGTGCCGCCGCGCCCCTCGTGGCCGCGGTAGTAGCAATACCCGCCGCGCCCGCCTTGGCCGTTGGCGTCGGGGGCCCCGCCGCCGTCCTTGCGGTTGGCGTCGCCGCCGCCGTCCTCGACGCGGCCATTCCAGTTCTCGGGGAAGCCCTGGCCCCCGCCGACGGCGGCCCCCCGGAAGCCCTTGCCGTCCATGTCGACCCTGCCGTTCTGCTCGATGACGAACTGCCCACCGACCCGAATCGCGAAGATGCCGCCCACCGAGCCGTTGAACGCGTTCGCCGTCATGGTGCCGCCGGCGCGGACGACGACCCCGCTGTAGGTGGGGATCCGCTGGACGACGACCACGTCGGAGGCGCCGGGGTAGTCGAAGGCCAGGCCCTCGCGCAGGTTGAGGCGCTGGCCGTCGGAGGAGGCCACGCGCGCGGTCTCGTAGGACCCGATGCTGTTCGCGTTGCCGTTGACGCGCTTGAGGGTGATGACCAGCACCTCGTCGCCGGCGTTGAGCGCGCGTGGCGCTTGGTCCAAGACGAGCTGTCGCGCGTCCGCGCTGGCGTTTTGAGCCAGTCGGTACATCGGGGCGTCGACGCCACCCTCGCCCGCGGCGTCCATCGTGTTGATGTTGAAGACCTGGTTGGCGCGGATCTCGAGATCGGTGCTGCAGACGTCGACCTCGTCGTTCTCGGCGCAGTCGGAGTCGGTGCAGTCGACGTTCCCGTCGCCGTCGTTGTCTCGGCCGTCGTTGCACTTCTCGTTGTTGTTCTCGTCCTCTTGGCAGCGGTTGAGCCAGGGGCGGTTGGCGTCGGCCACCACGAGGCGCGCCGGGCGGTAGCAGCCCTTCATGATGCACGGGCTCCAGACCTCGGTGTCCTCGTCGTACTCCTTCTGACCCCAGCCGCCGGCCACGGCGTCGCCCTCGCAGGGGATGGGCAGGCCGCACTCGGCGGGGCCCACGCCGCCCTCCTCGCAGATGAGAGAGCCGTCGTCGGCGAGCCCACGGAAGACGAGGCCCTCGTCACATTGCCGCCCGACCAGCGGCCCGGCGTTGGGCACCCAGCGGCCGTTGGCGTCGATGACCTGACGGACCCCGCCGCCAGCGGGGTTGGAGACGAAGAGGCCGCCTTGCAGCACGGTCTGCCCGGTAGCGACGAGGTTGCCGCGCACCTGGGTGCGCCCGCGGAGCTCGATGCGCCGGTCGGCGTCGTTGGCGCCGCGGCGCCCCGCCACGACCAGCGCGCCGGCCGCGGCGTCGTTGGCCACCGAGGCGGTGTTGCGCACGTCGGAGATCTGGTCCCGCGCGTCGTCGGCCTTGAAGACCAGAGCGGCGTTGCCCAGCGTCATCGCCCCGCCGGCGATGTCCACGCCGACCTCGGCCTTGCGCAGGTAGTCACCGGGGGCTCGCCCCCCCAGGTTCTGGGCGTTGCCGGCGGTCTCGACGGAGAGCGCGATGGGCCCCTCGAGGGTGCGCAGCTTACGGAGGATATCGGCGGCCGTGTCCGGGGAGCCCTGGTTGCCCGGCGGGCCCTGCTCACCCTGCGCCCCCTGCGCGCCACGGGGACCCTCGGCCCCCGCGGGGCCGCGCAGTCCAGCGGGGTCGCCACGCCAGCGGCCCTCGGCGTCGATGATGGTCTCACCGTCGATCGACAGCGTGGTCGCGTCCACCGTCCCCCCGGAGACGCTGTGCGCCACCAGCGAGTAGGGGACCGACGCCAGCCGGATGCGGGGGGTGAGCGGCTCGCCGTCCACCGTCACGCCCAGATAGCGGGCGCCGGCGAGGACCTCTGCGTCGAGATCCTGGGTGAGCCCGAGCACGACGTTGTACCAGCCGTCGAACAGCTCCACCGCGTCGAAGGTCTCCGACCAGATGGGCTCCCCGCCGGCGAGGCGCTCGAACAAGTCGAAGCGCATCTCCACCTCGTCGCCGAGGTCGTCGCCGATGAGCACACCTTCCTGGTTGATGAACTGCGGGACATCGGCCAAGACCATCGCGGGTCCCGACACGCACATCGCAGCGAACACAAGGCCGAGTTGCCGGACCATTCTCTTCCCCCCTGATTTGCTGGCGTGCCCCAGGCCCTCTCAGACCCAGCCACGCGCGGAACAACACTAGCAGAAAAATCCACCCCGACGCGACGGCGTTTCCTTCACTCCTCCGGCGCGTGCCCCATCTGGCGGATCCGTTCCAGGTTCGCGCGCACGATGGGGTGCTCGGGCTGGAGTTCCTCGGCCTCCTTGAACGTCTTCCAGGCGATCAGGAAGTGCCGCGACAGCAGCGCGTCGAGGCCCTCGTCCATCAGCTTCTCGAAGCGCGCGCGATCGGCGCTGATCCGCGGAGGAGGAGGCGACGGGGGGGGCGGCTCTCTGATCGGAGGGAGGGGCCGGGCCTCGGGCTCGTCTCTCTCGGGCTCCCGCGCCTCCGGCTCCTCTTCCATCTCCCCCAGGGCGTCGAGGCCCGTCACCGCATCGGCGGGCGTCAGATCGCAGGCGGCCATGAGCAGCATGTGCAGCTCCTCGTGGACTTGCCGGGGCTCGTTCACGTCGAGGAGCGTGCGCACCTCCACGTCGAGGCCCTCGGCGAAGGCCGCGGCCCCGACTGCGTCGGCCCCACCGACCCCATCGATCTCCGCCGACCAGACGGTGCCTCGGCGCACGCGGATCCACCCGATGGAGCGCCCCGCGCGCCCAAGCCGCAGCTCGACCGAGTGACGCCCCATCGCCGAGAGTTGCAGATAGTCGGCGACGGAGAACGGGGAGCCGTCGTGCTCGTCGGAGCGGTCGAGGTGCGCCAGCACCCGCGCGCGCAGCCGCTCCATGGGCAGCGGCTTCTCGTGCACCTCCACGTTGGGGTGCCGCGGGATCCGGTCGCGGAAGGTCCCCAGATAGGCGGTCACGAAGATCACCGGGGTGCGCCGGCCCCGGCGCTCCAGATCCGCCATGAGCTCGAGGGCGCAGCCGTCGGGCAGGCTGATGTCGGAGACCAGCAGATCGGGGCGCTCGACGCGCAGGATCGCCCGCGCCTCGGCGAGCAGACCGGTCTCCGTCACCTCGACCCCAGGCAGCCGGCGCAGGCTGCGGACCATGGAGGTCCGCAGCATCACCTCGTCTTCGACTACGAGAACGCGCGCCGTCGTGCTCCCTGACCCGTCGACGCCCACTGGTTCACCCCTTCGAGGGCATCTTGTAGAGACCCTCGTTGTGGTCGAGGCCGACGTCGAGCTCCGCGCACCAGTCGATGAAGCGCTTGCACATGTCGGCGCCCTTGAACATCGCGCCGTGCTGGGGGGCGATGAAGTCGAGGTCGAGCTCGCGGGCCAAGGTCGCCCAGCCCTGCATCGCCGCGTTGGACGGCATGTAGCGCCGGTGGAAGCCCTCCATGTACTGCAGGTGCGCGTCGAAGTCCTCGACGAAGTAGTAGTCCTGGCCCAGCGAGGCGCCGAGGTCGCCGCTATAGAGGACCTTCGAGACCGGGTCGTAGACGTGGAGGTTGCCCGGGGAGTGGAGGAAGTGGGCGGGGATGAGCGCCACCTCCGAGTCCCCGAGCTTCAACCACGTCCCCTCGTCGCCGATGGCGGTGATGCGGTCCGACACCAGCTTGTCCACGCCGAAGTGGGTGATGAAGCGCACCCACAGGCTCGGGACGTAGGCGTTGGCGTCGGTGGTCATCAACCAGCCGTTGAGGGCCGCGACGATGTCGGGGTCCTGGTGGGAGAGGAAGATGTCGGTGAGCTGAGCGTCGCCCCCGAGCACCTTGCCCACCTCGCTGCGCGCCTTGGGGTAGACCTTGTGGCCCCCCGGATCGAGCAGCATCGCGGACTTGCCGTGGACGATGAGGTGCTGGTTGGCCTGCACGGCGAGCCCGTGGCCGAAGTCCTCGAGCAAGATGTTGCGGTGGCCGCCCTCGTTGAAGAGGTCGATGTTCGGCATGTCAGTCTACTCCCTAAAGGATCTTGTCGATCTGTTGGGCGGAGCGCTGGGTGTCGAGGAAGATCAGCCCCAGCTTGGCCGCCTTGGACGCGAGCACGAGCAGGAGCGTGTTCTCCGACGCCTGGAACATCACGGCGAAGCCCGCCTTGCCTCGAACCATGACCTGCTCGACGTCGCCGCGCTCGAGCTCGTCGGCGGCGCGGAAGCCCAGGCTGGACAGCGCCGAGGTCCGGTCCAGGGGCGCCGCATGGGCTCGCTTCAACGCCGCGGTGCCGCGGTCGTAGGTCAACTGGGCGAGGACGCAGGGACCCCGCGGCCGCGGGGGCTCGGGGGCTGGGGCCTCGGCCGCGGGGGCGGCGGGGACGGGGGCCTTCGGCCAGGCTGCTGGGGCGGTCGCTGGCGCTGGCTCGGGCTTGGGCTTGGCGGCGTCCGGGGGAGCCCGCTCGGGCTCGGGCTCCGGCGCGGGGGGCGGAGCGACGGTCGGTGTCGGCGCGGGCGGAGGCGCGGGCGCGCTCGCCACGGGGGGCGGAGGCGCGGGGACGTCCGGGCCGGTCTGAGACCAAGCGCGGACGGCGGCCACGACGCAGACCAGCCCGGCGGCCGTCAGCAGCGCCGGTGCGATGACAGGCAGATCCTCGCCAGCGACCCGCAGTTCGATTCCCCCAAGAGCTGAGACGTGATCGCAATCACGAATACACCCGCGGGACCGCGCGCTCAAGAATACGCGCAGAACAAATAATGTAACCATTTCACCGCATTGAGGGACCCGGCGAGTGTTACTGTTTGGTTGCGGCGCGGTGAGTGGCAAATCGTCGTGAGAGTAGTTGACGGCTGGATGACATAGACCTACATTTGCGCACACTACCGTCACCCAAGGAGACGACCATGGAATCCACCGAACGACGCAGGGAGCGCAGCGAGGACCGGGGCATCGCGACTCGGCTCTATCTGGAGGCGCTGGCGTCCCGCGACGGGCACCGGGCCGTCGCCGTCGCCAACCAGGACGGGCTGCCCGTCGCCGGGAGCGCGGCGGCGGGGGGCGAGGTCGAGGTGGCCGCCGCGGTGGCCTCCGTCGCGCGCACCCACCCCGCGCTGGCCTCGGAGCGCCTGCACCGCTACGGCGGCGGTGGCGCCGGGCCGCTGCACGTGGGGGACGTGACCGTGGCTGGCGAGCCGTGCTTCCTGGTCGGGCTGGGCGGCGACCGCCTCCCCGCCGACGACGTCCAGGCCGCGCTCGACCGAATCCTGGGGGTCTGAAGCTGCCCGGCGAGCAGCGGAGGCGGGGCGGCGACGCCGATCTCGTCGAGGCGGCCTTCCGACTCCTGCCCGCCGCGATCGTGGTGTGCGACGCGGCCGGGGTCGTGCGCTACGCCAACGATTCGGCGTGCGACGTCCTGGATCGGCGGCGCAGGACGCTGGTCGGCCGCCCGATGGCGGAGGTGCTGGCCCCCGTCGACCAGCTCTCGGCGGGCGGCGGACAGGCCGAGCTGACCATCGATCGAGGTGGCGGTGACTCGACCATCGTCGGCTACTCCATGGCGCGGTCCGAGGGGACCACGGTCGTCTTGTTCCGAGACATCTCGCAGGTCGTCGCGCTGCGCGGCGAGCGAGATCGGCTGCTGCGGCTGGCCGCGGTGGGCGAGGTCTTGCCCTCTCTGCTCCACGAGCTGCGCAACCCCCTCGCCGCGATCACCTCCGCGGTCGAGGTCCTCGTGGAGGACACCGAAGGGCAGTCCCTGCAGGGCGAGCTCCACGCGATCCTGTCGGAGCTCCGCCGGATGGATCTGGGCTTCCAGGGCCTCGGCTCGGTCGGGCGGAGCCTCGCGAGCGAGCGGGCGCAGGCCGTCGACTTCGCCGTGGAGGAGGCCGCGCGGGTCATGCGGCCCGCGATGGAAGCGGCGGGGCTCAAGCTCACGGTGGTGCAACCCATGATGCCGCTCTTGCGGCTCGACGCCTCGGTCGTCCGGGCCGTGATGTTCAACCTGCTGACGAACTCGATGCACGCTTGCCGGGCGGGGGGCGAGATCGTCGTGCGCTCCGGGCTCGTGGAGGAGGGCGCTGGCTATCGCCTGGCGGTGGCCGACACGGGGAAGGGGATGGACTCTTCGGTGCTGGAGCGTTGCACCGAGCTCTTCTTTAGCACCAAGCTAGGGGGGAGCGGGATCGGCCTGGCTCTGTGCGAGCGCGCCGCACGGCACGCTGGTGGTCAGCTCGACATCTGGAGCGTGATCGATGGCGGGACGGTGGTCGCGCTGGAGGTCCCGCTCGAACGTGGGAGCCAGAGGGAGGGCTGAGCGTGGCGCTCGTGCTGATCGTTGAGGACGAGCCGATGCTGCGCGCTTCGATGCGCCGCGGTCTCGAGCGGGTGCCCGGCTTGGAGGTCGTCGACGCCGGCGGCGTCGCCGACGCGATCGAGCTGCTCGAGGCGCGTCGGCCGGACCTGCTCGTCTCCGATCTGAACCTGCCCGACGGGACCGGCTTGGAGCTCTTGCCGGTCGTCGAACGGGTGGGGCCGACGCCCGTCGTCTTCGTCACCGCGTGGCTCGGCGCCTACGAGTCGCAGCTCGCGCCGGCGCCCCACGTAGAGCTGTACGAGAAGCCGCTCCCCATCGCGCGCCTTCGAGAGATCGTGGCGCGACACGTAAACGCCGCGCCCTCCACGCACGTCTCGCCCTTCGCGGTGTCCGACTACCTGCAGCTCGCCCAGATGGGGCGGCACTCGGTGGAGTTGGAGATCGGCTGCGGGGGCGTGGAGATGGGGCGGGTCACCGTCGTTCGGGGCGACGCTTGGGACGCGCAGGCCGGTGGGCGGCGCGGTGACGAGGCGCTGGCCGCCCTCGTGACGCTGGCCGAATGCAGCGTGTCGGTGCAGCGCCTCGACCACGTCCCCGAGCGGCGGATCCGCAGGCCACTCCAAGCCCTGCTGCTGGAGGCCGTCCGCCGCGACGACGAGGTGCGGGCGGGGCGCACCCTGCCGCCGTCGGTGATCCCGCCGGAGCCGGACCCGGAGCCGCCACCGGCTCCCGAGCCCGCGACCCCCGACGCGCCGTCCATCGAGGTCGAGGCCCTCCTCGAGGAGGGGCTCTCCGCGCTGCTGGAGCGGGACTACGAGCGGGCCTGGCGGGTCTTCTCCGACGTCCAGGCGCGGTCCCCGGGGCGCTCGGCGGTGGAGGCCAACCTGAACCGGCTGCGGGACATGGGGTACGGGGACGGCGCGTGACGGAGGCGGCTCAGGTCCTCCTCGTCGACGCCGAACGGACGTCGCGGCGGGCGCTGGCGACGGTGCTCGGCCACCTCGTAGGGGTGGAGGTCATCGCGGCCCGGAGCTTCGACGGGGCGATGGCCCGGCTCGTCTCGGGGCCGGTCGACCTCGTGGTGGCGGATCTCGGGCACCCGGGGGGAGAGGCGTTGTCGTTCCTCGCGGAGCTGAGCCGGGCGGGCCGCCAGGTCCCCCTCGTCTTCCTCTCGACGGAGCTGCGGCAACGCGAAGGCTGGCTGCTCACGCGGGTGGACGTGGAGGTGCACCCCAAGCCGATCGCGCCGAGCCGCCTGCGGGAGGTCGTGCTGCGGCGCTTGGATACCGGGCGCACCAGCGCCGACGAGTCCCCGTTCAGCGTCGCGGACTGCCTGCAGATCGCGCGGATGGGTCGGCGCACGGTGCAGCTCGATGTGTCGCGCTCCGGGGGGAAGCTGGGGGTCATCTCGGTGGTGGGCGGCGAGGTCTGGTCGGCCCAGAGCGGCGCTCGGTCGGGGGAGGCGGCGCTCCTCCAGATGGCGACGGCCCGCGACAGCGTGGCGCAGGTCAGCCCGCTGCCGCGTGCGCCTCACCGAGACGTGGCGACGAGCTGGGAGCAGCTCGCGTTGGAGGCCGATCGCTGGTTGGCCGACGAGGTCCAGCCCGCCCCCGGCGCCAGCGTGGACGACCCCGGCTTCGGCGCGCTGGACGCGGGGACACCCGATCCCGAGTCGTCGCTGACGGGCTACATCGACGCGCTGGCCGGGGAGCTGGCGGAGCTGCGCATCCAGGAGGGGCTGGAGGCGATGCTCCGGGAGGACCACGCCGCCGCCTGGCTGGCGTTCTCCGCCGCCGCCGCCGCCGATCCCGAGCATCCGACGGTGCGGCACCACCTCGAGCGGCTGCGGACCCTCGGCTATGAGTAGGCAGGCAGCGCTCTGGGTGCTGCTCCTGGCCGGCTGCGGCGGGCGCCCGGGGGGCGAGGGCGACACCTGCGGCCGGACGGCGGACTGCGCCGAGCCGCTGCGTTGTCGTGCACGGGTCTGCGCAGAGGCAGGGCAGCCGGCCCGCGCCGCCCGCGGCCCGGCCGCTCAGCTCGAGGCGCCCCCGCCCGCGGCCGAGCCCCCGCCCGCGGCCCAGACGGAGGCCCTCCCCGGCGAGTCGGTGGCGCCTCCGCCTCAGTAGCTTGAATCCCGCCCCCGGAGCGCGCGACACTGCCCGCCGAGGGAATCTGGGGGGATTTGGAAGATGCGACTCTTACTCCATGTGGGCGTGCTGGCGTTGTTGTGTGGGCAGGCCCACGCGTTGCCGGACCAGCTCTATCAAGAAGGCATCGTCTTCGACGGGGACAACCAGCCCTTCGATGGTGAGCACAGCGTCCGCGTTCGGCTCTACGACCGGGTCGCCGGTGGCAACGTGGTCTTCGACGAGACCCACGCCGACGTCCCCTTCGTGGACGGCTACTACGCCATTCAGGTCGGGAGCGTCGAGGCCCTCGATGGCGCGATCTTCGGGCGGGACTCGCTGTTTTTGACGGTCAGCATCGACCGGGGCGCCGAGCTTACGCCCCGGCGCCCGTTGTTGAAGGTGCCGGCGGCCTTCCGGGCCGACGACGTGGTGGGCGACATCCACCCGCGCTCGGTCTCCATCGGTGAGGCGACAGTGATCAACGAGGAGGGCGCGTGGGTCGGAGATCCCAGCGGGCTGCGAGGACCGGCGGGCCCCCAGGGTCCCGCGGGGCCGGCGGGGCCGGCGGGGGGGGACGGTGCGCCGGACACCCCGGCGCAGGTCCTCGCCAAGCTGATTCAAGTCGACGGGGTGAACTCAAGGCTCGACGCGGACCTCTTCGACGGCCTCGACAGCATGTCCTTCATCCGCACGCCGGCGCAGATCCTGGCCGCGCTGCTGACGGTGGACGGCGCGGACTCGGGCGTCGACGCGGATCGCCTCGACGGGCGCGACAGCAGCGAGTTCGTGCGCACCGCCGAGCAGGTCCTCGAGCGACTGCGCGCGGTGGACGGTGAGGGCTCAGGCGTCGACGCGGACCGGCTCGACGGGCTCGACAGCAGCGACTTCGTGCGCACGGCGGCCCAGATCCTGGCGCTTCTACGCGGCGTCGATGGCGCCGACTCGGGCCTCGACGCGGATCGACTCGACGGGCTCGACAGCACCCAGTTCGTTCGGACGGCGGCGCAGATCCTGGAGCGCCTGCGCGGGGTGGATGGCGCCGGCTCGCTGCTCGACGCGGACCGGCTCGACGGCTTGGACAGCGCCCAGTTCCTGCGCTCCGACCGCAACGGCATCCTGGTGGGGAACCTCGATCTCCGCGGCTTGTTGCTCCTGCACCGCCGGGAGGGGGAGCCCTTCGAATGCGACGAGGAGAACAAGGGGAACCTGTACTACGACTCCGAGGAGGACGACTTCGTCGGCTGCGATGGGACCAACTGGGTGTCTTTGACCCGGCGGGCCGTGGCCGGCGGTGGCGGAGGCGGAGACAACGACCCGGAGCTGGGCGGAAACCCCGACAACCCCGGGGCCAACTGCGCCGACATCGTAGACCGGAGGGACGGCGCCGAGACCGGCCCCTACTGGATCGATCCCGACGGCGGGGCGGGGCTCCCGCCCTTCAAGGTCGTGTGCGACGTGGGCCGGCGCATGGCGCGGATCTTCGCGACCTACCGCAACCAGGCGGGGGTCAACGAGTGGGCGCTGACGTGGGATGACACGATCAACGTGGGGAAGCGCTACCGGGACCCCGAGATCGGGCAGAACTACCTGCTCCCGCTGCGCTTCTGGCTGGACCTCGACCAGGTGGTGCTGACCTCCCAGCGAAACGGCAGCATCGCGCTGGAGAACTTCCACATCTCGCCGGCGAACCGCTACCAGATCTCGTTTACGAACACGGGCAACGGGCGGATGGACTACCACAACAACAAGCCGCTCTCGACGGTGGACCGCGACAACGACCAGTGGGGCAACCACTGCGCCAACCACGCGCGGACCTTCGGCTGGTACCAGTCGTGCTGCAACCTGTGCATGACCAACGGGCCCAACACGTGGCCGGGGAGCGGGGGCCGCTACGTCCCCACCGACTGGCAGTACCAGACCACCGATTGGATGGTCTGGTACGGGCGCTTCAGGACGCGGGCCGACGCGAACAACGAGCAGGACGAGCCGGCCCTCGACTGCGAGGCCATCGCCGAAGACGACGCCCGCGCCGCCGACGGCGTGTACTGGATCGATCCCGACGGCGACGGCGGTGATGCGCCGTTCCGAGCGCTCTGCGACATCAGCGGTGGCGGTTGGACGCAGGTCTACTCCACCCACGCCAACCAGGGATCGCGGGACGAGTGGGCGCTGTCGTGGGACGAGACGATCAACGATGGCAAGCGCGCCAACGACCCTCAGCCCGGGTTGAACTACCTGCTGCCGCTGCGCAAGTGGACCGAGATCGAGACCCTCGAGCTGCGTTCGGCGACCAGCGGGACGATCCGTCTGGAGGACTTCTCCATTCAGTCGGGCAACAACTACACCATCGCCTTTCGCCCAACGGCGAACGCCAGGATGAACTACCACAACGGCCTGCCGCTCTCGACGGTGGACCGCGACAACGACCAGTGGGGCAACCACTGCGCGAACCACGCGCGGACCTTCGGCTGGTACCGATCGTGCTGCAATCTGTGCATGACGACGGGGCCCAATACGTGGCCGGCGGCGGGCTTCTACAAACCGACGGACTGGACCTACCGAGCCACGCAGACGATGTCGTTCTGGGCGCGCTTCCGGCGGCGGGTCCCGGTGCTCAACGAGCGCAACGAGGCGGCGGCGGACTGCCGGGCGATCCTCAACGCCGACGCGCGGGCGCGGTCGGGCATCTACTGGGTGACGCTGGGCAGCCAGGACCGCTTCAAGGCCCGGTGCAACATGGAGCTGGACGGCGGTGGTTGGACCCAGGTCTATGCGACGCACCGCGCCCAGGGCAACCGCAACGAGTGGGCGCTGTCGTGGGACGAGACGATCAACATCGGCAAGCGCCACAACCGGCTCGAGGAGGGGGAGGGGCTCAACTACCTGCTCCCGCTGCGCTACTGGAACCACTTCGACACGGTGCTGCTCCAGTCGGAGCGCTCGGGGACCATCCGGTGGCGGAACTTCTCCTTTGACGGCGCCAACTACGTGCTGCGCTTCGACCCGACGGGGAACGGTCGGATGGACTATCACCGGGGCGCGAATCTGAGCACGGTGGATCGCGACAACGATGTCTGGGGCAACCACTGCGCGAACCACGCGCGGACGTTCGGCTGGTACAAGTCGTGCTGCAATCTGTGCATGACGACGGGCCCCAACACGTGGCCCGCCGCCGGCTTCTACATCCCCACGGACTGGAACTACACGGCGACCAACGAGATGACGTGGTGGGCTCGATGAGCGTGAGGCTCTGGGCGGTCGGCCTCGCGCTGTGCGCGGCGGCCTGTGACGACGAAGGCGGGGACAGCGGGGAGGCGGACGCCGCCCCCGACGGCAGCCTGGTGGCCGACGCGGCGTTGGACGCCTCCCCCGTCGACGCCATGGAGCGCCTCGATGGGGCGGTGGACGGCGCGGTGGTCGCGGACATGGATCTGCGACCGCCGGACATGGGCTGCGCGTGCCCCGGGCGTCAGACCTGCGACGACGAGGGCGCCTGCGTCGAGCCCGAGGGGTGCATGGGCAACGAGGACTGCGTCGCCCCGCGGGCGTGCGTCGAGGGGGTCTGCGAGGACCGGTGTCGGGAGGACGCCGACTGCCCCGGCGCGTTGGCCTGCGACGTGGAAGCGCAGAGCTGCGTCGAGGCCGTCCCCTGCTTCGACGCTCGGGGGTGCCTCGGCGACCGGCTCTGCTTCGAGGGCGCCTGCGCGGACTCCTGCGTGGACGTCGGCTGCCCCGGCAACCAGGACTGCGTGGAGGCGACGGGCCGGTGCACGGCCCCGGACCGGTGCGAGGCCGACGAAGACTGCCCGGGCGCGGCGTGCGTCGAGGGGGGGTGCGTGCAGGGCTGCGCCGAGGCGGCGGATTGTCCCGGAGCCCAGCGCTGCGAGGGGGGCGGGTGCGTCTCCGCCGAGATCTGCGCCGACGCCGTCGATTGCGTGGGCGATCTGGTCTGCGACGATGGGGCGTGCGTCGCGCCCTGCGACCGCGCGGCCTGTGACGGTGAGCTCGAGTGTGATCTCGACAGCGGGCTGTGCGTGTGCGCTGGCGACGCGTGCGGGGGTGGCTGCGAAGAGGCGGCGGATTGCCCTGGCGCCCAGCGTTGCGAGGCCGGTGTCTGCGTCGAACCGGAGGTGTGCAACGGGCCCCTCGATTGCGCTGGCGATCGGATCTGCGACGACGGGCGCTGCGCTGCGCCCTGTGGGGTCGCGGGTTGTCCGGGGGCGCTGGTCTGCGATGGGGAGACGGGGGGCTGTAGCGAAGCTGTGCCCTGCCGCGGGGACGACGGCTGCCGCGGCGATCGATTCTGCGCGGGCGGCGTGTGCCTACCGCCGTGCGCCGAGGCGGCGGATTGCCCGGGCGCCCTGCAATGCCGGGGGGGACGCTGCGTCGAGGGTGTCTGCTTCGGCGACGAGGACTGCGCCAGAGACCGCCTCTGTGTGGACAACGGCTGTGTCGACGGCTGCGGCGATGAGCGACCGTGTCGGGGGACCCAGGTCTGCGAGGACGGGGCGTGCCACGAGGGCGAGGGTTGCGCCGACGACCGAGATTGCGTCGCCGGGCGCCGCTGCCACCCCGGGGGGCAGGTCTGCGTCGATGTCTGCGAGCCCGGGGATTGTCGGGGCGGACTCGTCTGCGGCGAGGACGGGCTGTGCGGGGATCGTGGCGCGTGCCAGGACGACGCCCACTGCCTCGGGGAGCGTCTGTGTCGGCTCGGGACCTGCCGGACGGTCCGCTGTGAGGCCCACCGTGAGTGCCCGGAGGGGGAGGTCTGCGTCGAGTTCCAGTGCCGGCCCGAGGCCCCCGACGAGTGCGAGTGCCTGGCGGGGGCGCGCTGTCGGAACCACCGCTGCGAGGCGCCGGGGCCCTGCGCCGACGACGACGCGTGTCGGGGGGATTGGATGTGCGCCGAGGGGGCCTGTGCGCGGTGCCAGCTCGACGGGGACTGCCCCGGCCAGTCGACCTGCGTCGACGGGCGCTGCGCCGAGGCGAACTGCGGCGGCTGCTTGCCCGGGCGCGTGTGCGGTGACGACGGATTCTGTGAGCCGGCCCCCTGCGACGAGGACGCCTTGGCGCCCAACCATGCCGCGAACGAGGCGGTGCCCCTGGGGGCGATGCTGCTCGGCGACCTGAGCGCCTGCGATGGTCGGGACGACTGGTTCCGCGTGGCCACCGAGGACAACCTCGTAGTGATCGCGCGCTTCGCCGTGGAGCGGGCCCCGCTGCGGCTCGAACTCTACGGAGTCGAGGACGTGTTTCGGCCGCTGGACGTGAACGAGGGTCAGCCGGGGGAGAGTTGGGTGGAGAGCCCGGAGCCCGGCGAGTATCTGGTGCGCGTGCAGCGTCCGCCGGGCGGGGCCCTCGCCTACGCCCTCGACGTGCGCACCGGCTTCGACTGCGTCGAGGACGCTTGGGAGCGTCCCCATCGCAACGACGAGCGCGCCGGCGCGCGGACGGTCGGCGTCGGCCTGGTCGAGGGGACGCTTTGTGGAGAGGACACCGACTGGTTCCTTTACGGCGGGGCGGCCCCAGCGCAGCTCGATCTCAGCCGCGGCGAGGCGGAGATCGACGTCGACGGGCGGGGTCCACCGACGGTCGTACAGCCGGGGGAGGCGATCCGCGTCAGCGGGGCGCCCGGGCCCTGGCGCTTCCGGCTCAGCGGGGTCCGCGATCCGGCGGCTCGCTGTGCAGCCGCGGCGCCGGTCGAGCCGGGGGTCACAGACGCCAGCGTGGTCGAGGGGCCCGACGACTTCGCGCCCGACGCGTGCTTCCCGATGGGGCAGCCCGATCGGGTCTTCCGAGTTGACCTCGAGGCTCGCGGCACGCTGCGCGCCCAGATCCAGGGCGGGCTGGCGATGTCACCGCTGGCGCTCTACAGCGACTGTGAGGCGGCGCCCATCGAGTGCGCGGCGGGGGCGGGGGGCCTCGAGGCTCGGGCCCTCGAGGCCGGCAGCTACTATCTCGTCGTGGACGGCCCGCTCGAAGGCGATCTCTCCGTCGAGTTCGAGGGTGACTTCGCGTGCGACGGTGCGGTGGCGTTGCCGGTGGGGGTCGACGTCCCGGTGATGCTCGCCCCCGCCGGGGGTCTCGCCGGGGGCTGCGTCGGTCCGCAGGACGCGGCGGCGGTGTTGGTCTTCGATCTCGCTGAGCGCAGCGCGGTGACGGTCAGCGCCCGCGGCGAGGCTCAGGCCGCGGTGGCGTTGCGCGGCGCCTGCGGTGACGCGCAGTCGGAGGTCGGGTGTGAGCAGGGCTTCGATCCAGAGACCTCCGCCGTCCTCGAGGCCGGGAGGTGGCACGTGGTGGTGGCGGGGGCGGGGATGGCGACCGTGCGACTGGAGACGGAGGCCGCCATCGCGCCGGGCGTCGCCGACGAATGCGATGGCGCGGTGACGGCGCTGCGGCGTGGCGACAGCGTCCGGCTGGTGGGCGACACGGGGGGGGCCGTCGACGACCTCGACGCGTCTGCCCACTGTGGGGTCGCCGCGGGCGGGCGCGACCAGATCGTGCGCTTCCGCGTCGCCGAGGCGGGGATGCTCAACGCCGAGCTCGCGGCGGTGGGCGACTACCAGGGCTACCTGGTGTTGCTCGACGGGGCCTGCGGTGGCGGCGGCGTGTGTGGGACGGACATCAACGTGTCCCTCCAGGCGCAGGTCGTCCCCGGCGAGTGGGCGCTGGTGATCGACGGGCAGGGCGCGCAGGACGCCGGCGCCTATGAGCTCTCGCTCGGGCTGCAGTGAGGGCGCGTGGTGGGCGGGGGCGCGCCAACCCTGGATCGGGGCGGGGGCGCAGCCTACGGCTCTGCCCGATCTCGCCCCCGGGTGTGGCACCGATCCCCCACGTGGGCGACGCGACCGCCCACGGTGGCGTGATCGTGAACGGCAATCCGACGGGGCTCGTCGGGGGCTGACCGGGCCGCGGTGTCGACCCGCCCGAAGACGTCAGGAGAGCCCGATCCGCTTGATCCGGGCCCGCAGCGGGGCGACGGCGGCGGCCGCGAGGGGCGCGCCCCCGAAGCGAACGGACTCGTAGAGCGAGACGACGGCGCGGGCGAGATCGACGTCCGGGGCGCGGCGGCGTTCGAGTTGTTGGAGGAACTCGCGGGCGGTGGTGGTCTGTGCCCGCACGAAGCCGAGGCGCGCGTATGCGTCGGTGAGCTGTTGGTAGAGGCGGGCGACGGCGGCCTGGTGCCGGGCCTGCGCGGCCCGTCCGCCGCGGCCCCTTCGGATCACGACGAGGGGGACCGCACCGGCGACGAGCAGGAGGAGCACGGCGGCGATGATGGTGCGGGTCGAGGTCGGCCCGGCGGCGGGGGCCTCGTGGTCGTCCTTGGCTCCGCCGAAGCGGCCCTTCCACCAGCTCTCGAGCTGGACCAGCGCGCCGACCTGCTTCTGGAGGTCGTACTCGATCACGTACTTGTACCAGCGCAGGCGCAGCGCATCGGTGTATTGGAGGAGGCGGTCCCACAAGACGCCGCTCGTGCGTGGCCGCCCGGTGCCCGCGGGGGTGGGGTCGCGTGTCGACCAGATGTGGTCCGGGAATCCCGGCGTGGCGAGGAGATCGACCTCGACCCAGGAGTGGGCCTCTCCCTGTGAGACCGCGAGGTACTCGCCGAAGTCGTTCCAGTGGCCGCCGAGGAACCCGTTCACGCTGCGAGCGCCGATGCCCTCGGCGCGCAGCAAGATGACCATCGCGGTGGCGAAGTATTCGCAGTGGCCGCGCCGTTGGACGAAGAGGAAGTCCTCGAGGGGCGGTAGGCGCTCGTCGCGCTTCAGGTCCAGGGTGTAGGCGTAGCCTGTCCGCAGGTGGTGCTCGACCCGGGTCACCGCCTCGCCGATGGTTCGGGCGTCGCCCACGAGCTGGCGGGCCAGCGCGTGCACGCGCGGATCGAGGTTCGGGGGGAGCTGGGTGAAGGGATAGCGTGGCCCGTAGCTGCGCACCGTGGCGCGATACGCTTCGAGCGGTCTCGTCAGGGCTCGGGCGGTGTCGGACTCGGCTTCGCTGTAGGCGGTGTAGCGGAAGGCGACCTCGTCTTGCTGGAAGTACTGGACGTCGCCCTGGACGTCGATTCGGACGGCGCGCCGCCTCGCGAGGATCTCCGGGCCCGGCCTGCGCTCGAGCTCGATGTGCGTGAGGCGACTCAGGCCGAACAGGACGTTGGCGTCCATCGGCTCGAGGTAGATCCGTTGCCGCACCGCGTCGGGGGCGACCTCGCGGCGCCGGGGGTTGATCGGGATCTTGCCCGCGTCGGCCTGGATGTGGGCCGTGCTCTTCGTGGTCTTGGTCCAGGTCTTGCCGTCGTAGTGGTCGAGGGCGATGCCTCGCCAGTAGCGGGGCAGGCGGTCGTCGGGGCGGTCGCCGTCGAACTCGACCCGCATCACGACCGTCGGGTCGTCCTTGATCCGTCCGAAGTGGCCGAGCTCCACCTTGTCCGAGAAGCCGGTCATCGTGATCCCGGCCCGGCGCTGGCTGAAGAAGAGGCCGACGCCGACCCGTGGGAAGAGGAAGAAGAGCGCGGTCGCCCCGATGAAGACGGCGAGGGAGACGCCCGAAGTGGCGAGGAGGAAGCGGCCGCCCACGAGCTTGCGCGAGTTGAGCACGCGCTGGACCTGAACCGGCCGTCCCTGGAGGGAGTCTCCGTACTTGAGGAGGTAGTTCTCCTCCATCTCGCGCTTGAGGTGAAAGAGGATCAGCGTCCAGGTGGTGAAGACGATGTAGGCCGCGAAGAGCGCGGCGTAGATGAGATCGGTGTTGAGCGTGGTGGCCGCCACGATCTGCAGGAACGAGAGGACGTAGAGCTGGAGGTAGTCGCGGCTGGCCCGGCGGTTGAACAGCTTGTTGATGGCCAGAAAGAGGATGAAGTAGACGCCGCTGATGATCAGCGGACCGCCGGTGAGGACGTCGAAGGCGGTCTTGGCGAGCATCGCGAGGGTCGCGATGTTCCAGGGCAGCTCGAGGCGCCCCGGCTCGATCCGCGGCGGCTCCCACCACCAGGAGGCGAAGAGGCCGACGCCAGCGCCCAGCGAGATCAAGGGGTGCAGCTCGCCGGAGGTGATCAACGCGGCGAAGCTCGTGGCCACCATCAGGTAGCTGCAGACCTTGTGGACCAGGACGAAGCGCACGCGTCTACCCGCGCTCGAAGACGTAGTGGAACGTCCCGGCGGCGTGGGCGCGGGCGCCACGGTGCGTCACCAGGATGTTGCAGCCCCGACCGCGGCGCCCTCGCAGCGGGCGGGCGTCCGGGGTGGCCGGGGAGAACTCCACGAGGGCGAGGGCGCGCAGCGCGGCGTCGGTGCCCTGGCCGCCGGGGGCGACGGGATAAGGGCGGTCAGCCACGCGCAGCTCGACGTCGAAGCCGCGCTGGGCGAAGTGCACCATCAGCGAGGCGGCGAGATCCACGCAGTCCTCGAGGGCCTCGAACACAAGCCCGCCGGGGCTCGCGTCGCCCGAGGGGGTCCGCGTGTTGAGCAGGATCGTGACCGCGCGGCTGGCCTCGCTCTCGTAGGTGCGCAGCAGCAGTCGGCCCTCGCGAGCGCTACGCTTCCAGTGGATGTCTCGGGCGTCGTCGCCGGCCTGGTAGTTGCGCAGCCCGTGGAACTCACGGCCGAAACCACGACGCGGGTGGCTCACGGGGCCGAGCAACTCGCGGGCCTCCACGGGGAGCTCGCCCATTGGCAGGATGCGGGGCAAGACGAGCAGCTCGGCGCGCTCGGCGCAGCGGCGGCTCTTCACGAAGAACGCGAAGGGGAAGCGGGTCCCCACCAGCAGGCCCTCGTAGACGTAGCGCCCGCGCCGCTCGAACTCGGCGCGATAGCTCGTGTGCTGGCGCGCGCCCGCGGGGACCTTGAGGAAGTAGCACTTCTTCGCCAGCGGGCGGCCGTCGATGACGTCCTCCACCTGAACGCTGAAGGACGGCAGCTTCGACTTCTCGTTCGACAAGGCGATGCCGGTGAGGAAGGGCCGGCCGGCGAAGACCTGGCGCGGCAGCTCCCGACGAACCCGCAGCCCTCGCAGCGTCTGCTCGGAGAGCACGCCGCTGACGATGATCATCGCCAACAACATGCCCAACACCAGGTAGAGCAAGTTGTTGCCCGTGTTGACCGCGGCGAAGCCGACGCCGAGCGTGATCAGCACGAGGGACTTGCCCTCGCGGGTGAAGCGGAGCGTGTGGCGTGTCAGGCGACCGCGCGTGCGAGCCCACGCGCGCAGTCCGACGACCAACGCGAGGTACGCGAGGGCCGGGATGGGTGCCCACGCCAGCCACAGCGCGACCGCCACCACCGCGTGGCTGAAGAGGTAGAGGAGTCGCATGCCCCAGGACGCAGAGGTTGCGGAGCTTCCGAAACGGAGCGCGACCATGTGGTTGAAGGTGGCCGAAGTGCCCCGTCGGGGCAAGCTACTACCAGGAGGCC
>CAYOBQ010000072.1:0-39957 GCA_964402225.1 uncultured Nannocystaceae bacterium
ACGCTCGGATCTGTGAGGGGCCTGGGGGGCGTGAGCTCCCCAGGCCTACTCGACAGTGCTGAAAGCCCTCCACACTCCCTCCGTCAGAATCGGGATATGCACCCGGTTCGATAGCGGCTACTGCACGCCCGACTCGATCCAGCGCCGCAGCAGCACGTAGCGCGGATCGGCCATGCCGGCGAAGACCTCCCGACCTCCGTGCCCAGGGCTGACGGGCCGGGTGAGCAGCGGAGACTCGATGGGCGTGCGGGGATCGATGAAGGGACCCACCGCGAGGAAGTTCCAGGGGGTGCTGCACGCTTGACCGGAGGGGCGCAGGTAGAGGCGACCTCCGACGCCGCCCGTCCCGTGACAGTCGGCCTCGGCGCAGCTCCCGCCCGGCGCCTCGCCGCCGGGGCGTCCCGCGAGCATCGGGTTCACCTCGACGGCGAATTGCTCGAAGTAGCCCGCGCGATCGAGCGGATCGCCGTCGGGGATGGAGGCGCAGGGCACGGGATCGCCGGGCGGTGGCGGCTCCACACCGTCGTCGGGATCGAGGCCCATGTCGGCGGTGCTGCCCATGTCCGGCGGGCCCGCGTCGGGGGGGGGCGGGGGGGCGATCGCGTCGAGCAACCAGTCGCGGACGAGCAGATAGTCCTCGTCGTCGCTGAACCAGGTGGGACCCGCCGTTGGGTGGCGAGGTGTCCCGTTCTGGTCGCTGAGCGCGTTGAGCAACAACGAGCTGCGGTCGATGGCGCACCACTCTACGAAGTCGAGCGTCTCCGCGAGGGACTCGGCGATCTGGCCCGAGGTACGGTCCGCCGGGCGCACATTGGGGAAGCTCCAGAACTGGAACCGCGCGTCGTCGCGGTTCACCTCTCGGGCGTGGCAGTCGAGGTTGCTGCAGCCGCGGTCGAGGGCCGGCAGCACGTCGGAGGCGAACAACGCCTCGTCCGGTGTCGGATCGAGGCAAGGGTCGGGGTCGCCGCCCCCGCTCCCCCCCATGCCGGAGCCGCCGGAGCCGCCCATGCCGAAGTCACTCGAGCCGGAGCCGCCCATGCCGGAGCCGCCCATGCCGGAGCCGTCGGCTCCGCCCATCGACGAGCCGCCCCCGTCGCGCCGCGGTGTGAGATCGAGGGGGTCGTCGTCGCACCCGACGAGGGCCAGGGCGATGATGAGCAGAGCTCGGCTCATCGTTGCCGCTCAATCGCCGCCAGGCTCATTGCAGGAAGTTGGCGGCGGCCCCCCGGGGGGGGGGGGTTGCGGGGAGCCCGGGGTGGGGGGCGCCGGCACCCGTGGGGGGGGGCCGGGGGTGGGGGGGGGCGGCGCCGCCCGGGGGGGCGGCGTTGGCGTCGAGCCAGGAGTCGAGGACGCGTCCACCGTTCGGGTCGGCCAGGAGTTGGAGCGTCTGGGCGCCGAGCGGGCCCGCCATCTGCCCGTTGGAGGCGCCGTTTCGCTGGACGCCGCCGAAGGCGTTGAGCCGCGGGTGGGAGCTCGACGAGTTGGGCACGCCGGTGATCTCCACGATGCGGTCGGTGTCGTAGACGACGTTGTTGGCGTTGAAGTTGTCGGCGGGGGCGCCATCCGGGCAGTACTGGCGGTCGGCGTTGGGGTCGAGCGGGTTGACGGGACAGCCCGTCGCGTCGAAGAGGAACAGGCCCGAGCCGAGGCCGGCCGTCATGTGCACCCAGATCGGGGAGTTGAGCTGGTTGCCGGTGTTCTGGCCGATGTGCTGCTGCAACACGTTGAAGTCCAGGTTCGCGTAGTCGTTATTGTACAGCGCCGCGCGGAAGGCGTCGTATTCGGCCCCGTAGTCGTTGAGCTGTTGGTCGTTGAGGTGGCAGGCGACGCAGTAGCGCGGGCCCTCGTTGTTGTTGGAGATGGAGCCGCGGATCGAGTGCGCGGCCATCTGGTTCTGGCCCAGCGCCGGGTGGGCGTTGCGGCCGCCATTGTTGGGGTTGTTGCCCTCGCCGAGGCGGTCGGAGAAGGCGTAGGGCACCGACTCGTTGTTGTTGAAGTCCTGGTAGCGCCACCAGGTCTTCTCCATCGGCTGCGTCTGGGTGATCTTCCCGCGGGAGTTGACGCCGAGGTACATCGGCACCGGCGTCTGGTAGACGAAGGCGGCGTCGAAGGTGAGCAGGATGCGCTCTCCGGTGATGTTGCTGAAGAAGTAGTTGGCCGGGTTGACGTCGTACTGCGCCTTGAGGTGGCAGCCGATGCAGTTGTTGGTCCAGGAGGCGTGGCAGCCGGCGCACTCGACGTTGTCCATGTGGCTGAAGCCGTTGCGCACGCGGAGCGGGTCCTGCTGCTGCGGTCCGACGCCGGTCTGCGGGTTCCCGTCGGCCCGCCCCATCGCGTAGGACGCCTTGGGGCTGAAGAGCTGCCGGCCGTTGAGCGGGTGCTGCTTGTTGTTGTTGACCACCGTGTCGCGGGTCTGCGGGACGTAGTGTCGCTGGCCGGTGACGCGGCTGATCATGAAGTAGTTCCCGGCCGCGTCGAGGGTGACGTGGCGCAGCGCGTTACCCTCCTTGTCGACGACGCATTGGGCCGCGCCGCCGGTGTAGGTCGTGCATTCGGCGGTGGGCGCGTACTCCGAGACGGTGCCGTGGCAGTTCTCGCAGCGGATGGCCGTCTGTTGGTCCTGACGGGACTGGATGCGACCGCTCGAGGCGTCGCCCTCGGTGCCCGCGTGCAGATCGCGGCTGCCGTGGCAGTCGATGCAGCCCATCCCCTTCTCGTAGTGGATGTCCGGCGGCGTGTCGTCGCGGTTGTCGCCGTCGTAGTCCTCCGTCAGCAGGTGCTGGTTGAAGTTGCGGCCATTGAAGGTCGCGTTCTGTGCGGCGGGGTCGTAGAGCCGCTGGTCGTTCTCGGTGGTGGTGAAGGTGACGGGGTTGGCGGGGTACTGGAGCTCGTTGACCACGTCCTGGTTCTGGTCGAGGCGGATGCCCCAGAACTGGAGCACCGTCCGGTTGGAGCCCTGGTGGCAACCGACGCAGGCTCGGTCACTCACGCCACGGACGAAGGCGCCGTTCGGGAGCACCTTGGCGACGTTGCGGATCTGGTGGGCCGAGATGTGGGCCCGCTCGCCGGGGGCGATCGCGTCGGGGTTCGCGGGTTCGTTGCGTCGCACGTTGGGATCGCCGGACCGGCTGCGTCCGTCGTAGCTGTACTCCATGTGACATGCGGTGCAGCCGGAAGAGCGGAAGTCGGCGTAGCGGTTGTTCTGCCCGGCGCTGTTGAGGTGACAGTCGCCGCAGACCATCGACACGGTCTCGTCGATGATGTGCTCCAGCGGGCTGTTGCTGCGGACGCGGTTGGGCTTCTGGGGATCCTGGTTGGCGTTGATGATGTGGTTGGCGAGGGTGTTGGCGTCGTAGACGCCGTTGTCGCGCCAGCCGCCATTGAACTGCGCGTACTCCGGTTGCTCGACGAGGTCACCGACCTCGCCGACGTAGGCGGTGGCCTGATTGTAGGCGGGGTTGTCGACGGCGCGGGGCGCGGAGTCGGCGAGGCTGTCGCCCGCACGATCGGGGCCGCGCTTGTTCGGGTCGCGGTTGTCTACGCCGATGGAGAAGCGCGTGGACGAGAACAACCCGGTGGTCGTGGCGAGGATCGAGCGCGGCACCCACTGCGCGTGCTTGTTGAAGTGGCAACCGGCGGCGCCGCAGCCGCGGCCCTCCTTGACGACCCGCAGATCGCCGGGGTTGATGAACTGCAGCCAGTCCAGGTTCGTGAAGCGGCGGTTCGGCTGGTCGTTGGACTCGTATTCGGCGGGCTCGAGCTTGTCGACGCCCGCCAGGGTGCGGCGGTTGTAGAAGGCCGCCTCGTTGTTCTCCTGGTAGACGCGGTCGCCGATCGAGGGGGGCGGCGGCACGTGGCTGCCCAGACGGCCCACCCCCTCGCCGTTGCCTCCGTGGCAGCCGGTGCACGTCACGTTCTCGGCCCCCGGGAATGGGTGCGGGTTCGAGAGCCCCCGACCGCTGTAGTCGTTGCGCTCGGCGCCGTTGTGGCACTGCATGCAGCTCTCTGCCCGTGGCGGGGGCGGTGGCGGCGGGGGGGGCGGGGGCGGCGCGACCCCGTCGTCGGGATCGGGCGGTGCGGGGCCCATATCGGCTTCGTCGCACGAGGGGTCGGCGTTGCAGTACAGCGGGTCACACTCGCAGCACGCGAGCTGCGCGGTGAAGTCGCGCTGGGGATCACAGCGGTCCAGGGCCTCGCAGTCGTAGACCGTGCCGCGGTACTCGTAGGCCGAGCAGTCGACGCGGGGGACGACGACGTCGGGGGGCCGGTTCGCGGCCCGGCCGTCGCCCTGTGGACCACCGTCGTTGACGCCGCCCTCGGGACTCGGGCCCATCTCCTGTCCGGGGCCGGCTTCGTTCGCGGGCAGCGTCACCCCATCCTCCTGGCACGCCCACATGGCCAGCACCAGGAGGCAGACCCTCACGCTCTTCCGCGTCGACATTTCTTCTCTTCCCCGGCGACAAGCCGAACCGACCACGTCATCCCCACCGGGAAGCATCGATCATGCCATCGGCGTTTTCTAGAGGGGACGGCATCCTTCCACGAAAACCTGAATGTGAGGTCGGTGTGATCGGGGTCACGATGCCCCGCTTGGGGTCGATGGACCCCGGGTGGACCGACTTCCCCCGCGGCGGTGGCTGTGCGATGTTCGCGCCCCTTTTTTGGCCCCCGGTAGGTCCCGATGGAGTTCGTCTGGAACGTCGACCCCGACATCTTCTACATCGACGCGTGGGGACGCGGCATCCGCTACTACGGGCTGCTCTACGCCATGGCCTTGATGGGCGGCTTCTACTTCTGGCGCTGGCAAATGGTGCGCGGCGGTCACTCGGAGGAGCGCGCGGACCGCTGGTTGACGCCCGGGGTGGTGGCGGTCATCGCCGGCGCCCGCGTCGGGCACTGCCTCTTCTACGATTGGGACCGCTACAGCGAAGACCTCATCTCGATCCTCTACTTCTGGCAGGGCGGGCTGTCGAGCCACGGGACGACCATCGCCATCCTGGTGGCCATCTGGTGGTTCGCGCGCAAGGAGGGCACTCGCTTCATGGAGATGGGCGATCGCAACGCGATGGCCATCGCCTGGGGCGCGACCCTCATCCGCCTCGGCAACTTCATGAACTCGGAGATCGTCGGCCGCGTCGCCAAGGTCACCGAGGGCCCGATGCTCACCAAGTTCCCGCGCTACGAGCTCAGCCACGGCGTGCTACGCCGGGGCGCCGGCAAGATGAGCTGCGACATCTGCCCGCCCGAGACCTGCGTGCAGATCAAAGAGGCCTGCTACAGCCTCGCGGACGTGCCCTGGCGCCACCCCACGCAACTCTACGAGGCGATGATCGGCATCGGGATCCTGGTGATGTTGCTCATCGTCGACCGGCTCTTCGGTGAGCAACGCCGTCCCGTGGGCTTGCTCTTCGGGCTCTTCGTGATGCCCTACTTCATCGGGCGCTTCCTGATCGAGTACGCCAAGGAGTACCAGACGGGCACCACCGCTGGTCTGACGCGGGGCCAGGAGCTGTCGATCCCCTTCATCTTGCTGGGGCTCGCCTTCATCGTGCACGCCCTCACGAAGGGCCCGCGCGGCCCCGATCCCAAGGTGGTGGCCGAGAAGGAAGCCCGCGAGGCCGAGCCTCAGACCTGAACGGCCTGTCGTTCGAGGTCGGGCCCGATCCACGTCAACTCGCCGGGCTCGAGCGGTAGCCACCCATCGGCGCCACCGTTTCCGTCCGTGAAGGCCCACGCTTCGGGTTGCTGGGCGGGCTCGCCATCGACGAGCTCGATGGTCGCGATGGGGTCGACCGTGAGCGGCAGGGCGCGCAGCGAGACGCCCAACGAGGCGGCGTAGAAGCTCTGGGCGTTGGCGAAGAAGACGGCGATCCTGGCCACCGAGTCGTCGCCGGCCTGACCGGCGGCGTAGCTCCAATGGGCCATCGCCCCCCGCAGCGCGCTGGCGACCTTCTCCGGCGGAGCCCGCCAGCCCTTGGGCGAGACGCCCGCGTCGCGCAGGCGCGAGAGGAAGAGGTGGAACGCCACCTCGGAGGCGGTGCGGCCCTCGATGTTGTGCTGCAACGAGTCCGGGAGGTGCCGTCGAAGCTCGCTGAGCATCTCCGGGGTGCTCGGGAGGTGCCCGCACAGCGCCCACATCCAGGGGCCGAAGCGAAAGGGCTGCGTGTCCTGGGTGCGCTTGGGGCTCTGGCCCGAGGCGACGTGCGCCACCAGCACGTTGGTCTCGGTTCCCGCCGTGGCGTCGGCGAGGTCGAGGGGCCCGTCGGCCTTGGGGTGGCGCCGCAGGAGCGCGTGGGCACCATGGGCGACGCAGGTGCCGTAGCCGCGGGGGTCTTCGTCTTCGCCGACGACGAACCCCGCGTGTCGAAGCACCGGTGACACCGCGTCGGGCATCTCGCAAAACAGGCCGAAGAGTCGCGACATCTGGGCTCCGTGGGCAGGCCTCTACATCATGCCACGGAGGGCCCGGTCCTGTCCGCCAGCCATTGCTCGAGGTCAGCGAGGGGAGGCTCGTTGTGCAGCTCGAACCAGATCTCGTGGAAGAGCCCGGGATAGACGCGCCACGTCAGGTCGTCGCTGCCGAGCCGCTCGAAGACGTTGCGCGCCGCGGGGAGGGAGGCGATCCGGTCGTCGCCGGCCATCTTCATGAGCACGGGGAGCCGGATGTCGCGGGCGAGGGCCAGGGCGCCGTCGTGGGCGGCCACCGTCTCGGTGAACCAGCGGCCGGAGGCGACCCGGACGTTGAGCGGATCGGTGGCGTAGGCCTCCACGACCTCGGGGTCGTGGCTGACGGTCTGGGGATCGAGGCCCGTGGGGATGCCGAGGGAGGGGACGAGCTTGCTCATGGCCCGGGCCGCGACGACCTTCAACCAGGGCACCTGGAGTTGGAAGCCGAGGAAGGGTGAGCTCAGGACGAGGCCGCGCAGCCCGGCGGGGTCGCGGGCGGCGGCGTGCAGCGCGATCAGGCCGCCGTTGCTGTGCCCGACGAGGAAGCGCGGAACCTCGGGCCCGGCGCGGCGGGCCGCCTCGGAGCGAAGCGCCGCCGCGTCGCGCAGATAGCCATCGAAGGAGAAGACGTGGCCGCGCGCGCCCTCCGAGCGGCCGTGGCCACGCACGTCGATCCGGTAGCAGCTATACCCCCGGCGGCCGAGCCGGGCGACCATCGCGTCGTAGCGGTGGCAGTGCTCACCGAAGCCGTGGATGAACATCAGGGCGGCACGAGGCGTCTCGACCTCGTCGGCGGCGAAGTGAAGGCGCATGCCGTCGCTGGTGGCGATCGACTCGGGTGGGGGAGGGGAATTGGTGGGCACGGCGGCCTGGTCGATATATGAAGGGCCCCACGCATAAACAAGGAGCGGATCGGTGTCAATGCGGTGGATGTTGATGGCGCTGGCGATGCTGGCGCCAGCGAGCGCCCAGGCCGTCGAGGTCTATTTCAACGGGGTCAAGGTGACCGGGGCGCTTCGCAGCGTCGACTTCGAGAAGGTCAACCTCCGCTTCGACGAGAACGGGGACCTTCACATCGACGCGCCGGGCTACGAGATCCAGGCGCCCGCGGGCGCCGCGGCCCCACCCGCCGCCGTCCCACCAGCCGCGCAGCGCTTCTGGATGGTGCTCGACGCCGCCGCGCCCGGTCAGTACCAGGTCTCCGTCAAGGCCAACGGGCAGCCCATCGTCGAGGTCCCCGCGGGGAGCAAGCAGTACGTCGTGGAGTTGACGGGGAAGCTGTTCCAGGGCAGCAACGACATCGAGTTCACCTTCCTCCCGGTGGTCGGCGCGGCCACCGTGACGCCGGGCGCCGAGGCGGTGAGCGTGATGGTCGGGGAGGGGAATCAGGGCGCCGATGGGACGCTCACGATCAAGCGCGTCCTCGGTACTGTGAAGCAGCCCACGGGCCGGAGGTCCGCGGAGGCCCGGGCGGTCAAGTTCGAGTTGTGATCCGCCACTCGCCCGCGACGCTCGGCTCGCCGTCGCGGTCCTCGGAGAGCATCGTCGCGAGCCCGTTGTGGGTCGCCCGGTCCAGGCGGGCGACGCGGCGGTCATCGAGGCGCGCGTAGAGATGCTCCCCTCGAAGCTCCAGGGCGTCGCGCGCGAGCGCCACGTGTTCTCCGGTGTTGAGCCGCGCGACCAGGGTGGCGCCTTCGAGGTGTAGGGCCCGCACGACGAACGGCACGTCGTCGGCGCGGATGTAGCACCACCGGTCGCCAACCCGCAGGATGGGCTCGCCCGTCTCCGGGTGCAGGTCCAAGCCGCGGTCGAAGAGCTCGATGAGCCGGCGGTGCTCGAAGGCTATGCCCTCGTGATACCAGCGTCCCTCGGCGTCGAGACGCAGATCCAGGCCCCGCCGGGAGAGCTCGAGCCGCGCGGCCCACTCCTCGATTTCGCTCATGGGCAGAACCTAGGGCAAAATGAAGCGCGATGGCGAGCGACTCACCTCAGCAGTACCGCGTCACCCGTAGCGGTCGCGACGTCTTCGTCGGGGACGGCGAGGCGTTGGTCGCCGCCGCCGAGGAGGGGCGGGTTCGGGAGAACGACCTCATCTTCGACCCCGCCACCGACACCTGGGTCTTCGCGCGCAGCCACGAGCTGCTCGAGGACCACGACCTGGAGGCGCTGGTCCGTGAGTACACGCCAGCGGTGGTCGATGGCGGCGTGGAGCCGGACGCGGAGCAACGGCTGCGCTGGTCGCGCGTCGCCACCGCCGTGGTTGGGACCGTTCTCGTCATCGCGTTGGCGGGGGTCATCGCCTGGCTGGTCGCGGGGGGCGGAGAGGTCGAGTTCATGAGCTTCCTCTCCGAGCGAGCGCCAGCGCCGACGATCGTCGAGGTGCAGCCCGCTGAGCCTGCGGCCGAGGGGACGGGCGAGGAGCCCCCCCCGCCGACGCTGCCGGAGGATCTGGTCTTCGACATGGAGGCGGGCGGGGGGCAGCTCTCGGCCAGCGACGTCTTCGAGAAGCCCTCGGACGCCCAACGCCGAGCCTATGGTCTCCATGCGATGAAGACGGCCGGCGCGATCCTCGACGACTCCGAGACGCAGGCGGGGAATGAGCGCCTGCGCGAGCTGCTCGGGGCCGTAGCGCGGGCCGAGTTCGCCAAGGTGAACATGCAGCAGGTCAGCGACAAGGATGGAATCGCAGAGGCAAAGGCGATGATCGAGCGGGTCCACGAGGTCTTCCTGAGCACCTGCCAGCGCGACCACTCGGAACGCTATTGCGAGCTCAAGCTGAAGTACCCGAGCTGGAACGACGCGATCATCGCCCAGATCGAGGCAGAGCGAGTCATCGTCGGGATGAAGTCCGACCACGTCTTCGCCGCCTGGGGCCGTCCGACGCGGATGCGCCGCGTGGGGGGCAGCCAGCGGTACTGTTATGGGCAGTTCTGCGGCCGCTCCGTGCGGCTCATCAATCGCGTCGTCATCGAGGTCGACGACTAGGACGGTGCGGCAGAGCGCGCGACGCGGCGCGCTGCACGCGCCCGCCAACCGATTTCGGTGTTGCGAAGCCTACCGATATCTTCGGATATCGCTACGGCTTCGCGCCTTGAACTCGGCCGGCGGGCACGCACATCGCTGCGTCACTTTGTCTGCCGCACCGTCCTAGCCGATCCACAACAGGGGCAGGAAGCGCGGTTCGAGGTCGCATGCGGCCACCGCGGCCATGGACTCGACGGCGGCGTCGGTGAGGGCCTTCGAGCCCGGCGCGTCGTCGCCGCCCGCCCGTGACCACCAACTCTCCGCGGCCGCGGCGGTCTCCGGGCGCAGGGCGCCATCGGCGAACAGGGCGGTGTGGGCGTCTGTGAGGCGGTCCGCCGGCAGGGGGCCGGGACCCTCGATGCCCAACAGATCGCGGGCCAGCCAGGTGACCAACCAGGCGCCCAGTCCACGCTCCGGGGGCCGCTCGACGGCGACGCGGACCAGCGCGGCGACCGTGTCCGCCACCGCGCGGGCCTTCTGGAGATCGGCGGCGTCGGCCAGCGGCTCGCCGTCCGGGCGCGTAGGGTGACGGCCGGTGAGCGCTTCGGCCCAGGGTCGGAGCGCGGGGAGATCCACGGCGCCGATCGGATCCGGCCCGATTCGCAGGGCAGGGCGCACTCGACGAATCGGTGAGGCGGCCTCGACCATGCGCCCGTAGCCCGTGCGGAAGATCGTGGCGACGGGCACGTCGGCGAGGACCCGTGCGTCTGTCTCCACGTCAGCGTCGGGGCCGGCCAACGAGTCGAGACCCAGCACGAGGCCCGCGCGCAGCCGCCGTAAGACCGCGGCCTGGGCGTCGAGATCCCAGGGCTCGACCCGGTCAGCGGAGAGCGCCATGTTGGCGACGTAGCCCAGCGAGGCCTGGACCGGCTCGATGTCGTCCAGGCGCGCGAGGGCCGCGGCCAGCCGGGCCTCGGGGTCGACGACCGGCGCCAACCAGCGGCGCGGCGGGTCGCGGTCGATCTCCTTGGGGCCCGCCGCGACGGGCTGTCGGGCGGGCGGGGTGTAGATGGTGAGCGCCTCGTAGTAGTCGACGTAGCCGCGGTCCGCCATGCGGCCCCGACGCCAACGGTAGGCCTGCTCCTGGAGGTTCGAGTCGAGGGCGGCCTGGGCGTGGATCAGCAGGTCCACGCAGTAGACCGGATCGCTCTGCATGAGCCCATCGAGGAGGAGCTTCACGGGCAGGTCTCGCGGCGCCGACTCGGGGAAGTAGATGCAGAGCCGGTTGTCCGGCGTGACGACGTGCTCGATGTCCTCCGGGACGAAGTCGTCGGGCTCCTCGACCACCACGACGCGCACCGTGCGGCGCACGACCCAGTTGATGACCTCGTCGTCGAGGGCCATCACCCGCTGCACCAGCACGTCGTGGCCGGCGTGCATCAGCGCGCCCATCCAGGCGTCGGCGCGCTCGATGGAGAGCTCGTCTCGGATCCAGATCTCGGTGTCGAGGATGTCCCGGACCTGTTCGCCGCTGGCGAGGGCCAGAAGCTCGGTGCTGTCGCTCAGGCCGATGCGGCGGATCATCCCGTGCAGGTCCTCGGACGGCAGGGTGCGGATGAGGGCGCGGGCGTTGCGGGGGCTGATGAGCGCGTCGAGGAGCTGCGCCCCCGAGCGCGCGTGGTCCACCTCTGCACGCCACGGGAGGAAGTCGCGGACGCCCTCGATGTGGGTGATCTCGGCGCTCAAGTCTCTGCGGCCGGGGCGCTGTCGGAGGTGAAGACGGTGCCCGGAGGTGGCGCGCAGGCGGGGGCGGAGGCACGCGCGGCGCGGTAGAGAGCGGGCGCCTCCCGCTTCAGCCAGCCTGGTCGGTCATCTGCACAGACGCCCTCGATCGCGCCGGCGAACCGCTCGATCACGGCCTTGCGGCCCCGGAAGCCCACCTTCTCCCAACCCTCGTGCAGCAGGTGGCGCTTCTGGAAGATGAAGAGGCGTCCCACCACGATCTCCATCGGGTCCAGCGTCTCCGAGAGCTCGGCCTCACCCACGAAGAGCTCGCGCTCCGTGAGCAGGTCTTTCAGCCGAACGCCCTTGCCGCGCTTGCAGGCGGAGACTTCGAGGAGCGTCGGGAACGTCTCGGCCAGCGCCGTGCGCAGCGCCTCGCGGTCCTCGGGCGAGTCCTCTCCCAGCGCGGCGCCCGCGATCGCCGGCGGATCACCCACGTCGTACACGGCGTGCTGCTCGAAAGCGGCGTCGGCGAACGGGTTGGAGGGTGGGGTGTCGAAGAACGTCTTCGTCACCTCGTCGGTGGCCGTCTGGGCGTACACCGACTCGCGCAGCGCGCGCCCGTGGAACGCGACCCACTCGGCGCCGGACTTCAGCGAGCGGTGCTCGCGTTCGCGCGTCTGGTCGGATTTCAGGTGGCATTGCTTGTACTTGCGCCCACTGCCGCAATGGCAGGGGTCGTTGCGACGCAGCTTCACGGTCGTAGCACCTCCCGCGGGGGGCGCGGAACGTAGCGAATGCCGAGCCCGGCGGCAAGGCGGGCGCCGGTCGATGGGCCTTGGCCGATGGCGGAGACAGGGCCGATCGCGGAGACAGGGGCCGCCCGCTTGGGGTAGGGTGCCGGCTTCCAATCGCCCAGACGGACGGGGAGATACCGTGGGACGAAGGTTCATCGGGATCGACGTAGGCGCCGAGACCCTCAAGCTCGTGGAGCTCGCTGAGGACGCAGGAGAGCTCCGCTGGGTGCGCCGTGAGCTGCGTGAGCACCACAAGGAGCCCGCGCGCGCCTTGCCCGAGCTGCTCGCCCAGATCGACTGGTCCGGGGTGGACGGAGCGACCATCTGCGGTCGCCTGGGGCGGAGCTTCGCCCTGGATCGGATCCCGGAGAAGCAGGCGCGCGTTGCGGGGTACCGGCATCTCTACCCCGACGGCGGACCCGCCACCCTGGTGGCCATCGGCAACCACGGGTTCTCCGTGCTCGAGATCCGCGAGGGCTCCTTGGAGGTGTTCCGCGAGAACTCCAGGTGCTCGCAGGGTACGGGGAACTTCCTGCGTCAGCTCGTGGAGCGGTTCGGCCTCACCATCGAGGCGGCCAGCGAGCTGTGCGCTGAGGTCGAGGACCCGGCCCCGCTCTCCGGTCGTTGCCCCGTGATCCTCAAGACCGACATGACTCACCTGGCCAACCAGGGTCAGAGCCAACCGCGCATCCTCGCGGGGCTCTACGACGCGGTGTGCGAGAACGTCCAGGTCCTGATCAAGCCCCAGCTCAGCCCGCCGCGGACGCTGTTGGTCGGCGGGGTCGTTCGCGCCCAGCGGATCCGAGACAACTTCCGCGGCTTCCTCGCGCGCAACGGGATGGAGCTCGTCGAGACGGGCGAAGACGAGTCGCTCTTCCTCGACGCGCTGGGCTGCGCTCGGATCGCGGCCGGCGCCAAGGTCGCCCGCGCGCTGCCGGCTCTGGATCAGATCGTCCTCCCCGCGGAGGTCGACGAGCTCGAGGCGGTCCCGGCCCTCGCGGCCTCCCTCGACAGCATCACCCGAATGGTGGCGCCGGCGGCCCCGTGCTTCCGAGAGAAGGAGGCGCCCTCTGAGCTCGGCGAGCCGCTCCAGACGGTCTTCGGCCTCGACATCGGCTCCACCGGCTCGAAGGCGGTCGCGATCGACGTGCGCGATCGCGAGGTCGTTTGGCAGGGCTACCGCGGCACGGACGGCGATCCGGTCGCGGCGGCGCGCGCCCTCGTGGAGGAGTTCGCGACGAGCGCCTGGAGCGATCCGCCGCTGTTGGCCATCGGCGTGACCGGGAGCGGCCGCGAGATCGTGGGCTCGCTCCTCGCCAATTGCTACGGCCCCGACTCGGTCTTCATCCTCAACGAGATCGCCGCCCACGCCGAGGGGGCGCTCTACTTCGAGCCGCGCGTGGACACGATCTTCGAGATCGGTGGCCAGGACGCGAAGTACATCCGGCTCTCCGAGGGCCGGGTCGTCGACGCGGCGATGAACGAGGCGTGCAGCGCCGGAACCGGATCCTTCATCGAGGAGCAGGGCCGGCAGTTCTCTGGCATCGAGAACGTGATCCAGCTCGGCGAAGAGGCCCTCGCCTCCGACAGCGGGGTCTCCCTCGGCCAGCATTGCTCGGTCTTCATGGCGGAGGTCATCGACGAAGCGTCGGCGGCGGGCGTGCCGCGACAGCGCATCATCGCCGGGATCTACGACTCCATTGTTCAGAACTACCTCAACCGCGTGAAGGGCACTCGCTCCGTGGGTCAGGTCGTGTTCTGCCAGGGCATGCCGTTCTCCGCCGACGCGCTCGCGGCCGCCGCCGCCCGGCAGACGGGGGCCGAGATCGTCGTGCCCCCGAACCCCGGCACCATCGGCGCCCTGGGCATCGCGCTTCTGACCCACAAGGAGCGGGTCGCCGGCAAGCTGAACGGTAGCCGCCCCTCCCCCGTCGAGCTCGAGCGGTTCCTCGGCGCGCGGGTGTTGAAGAAGGACCAGTTCGTCTGCAAGTCCACCAGCGGTTGCGGCGAGCCGGGCAACAAGTGCCGCATCGACCGGATCACCACGTCGGTGGAGCGCAAGAAGCAGCGTTTCACTTGGGGCGGCGGGTGCTCGCTGTATGACAAGGGGACGGGCCGAGAGAAACTGCCCGATCTCACGCCGGACCCGTTCCGCGAGCGAGAGGCCCTCGTCACGTCCATCATCGAGGGTCTCGGAACGCAGCGCGGGACCAAGACCATCGCGCTGACCGACGAGTTCCTCCTCAAGGGGCACTTCCCGTTCTTCGCGACCTTCTTCGACGAGCTCGGCTTCGAGGTCATCGTTCATCGTGGCGCCGGCCAGCGCGTCCTCAAGCGCGGCATCGAAGGGGCGAATGTGCCCTTCTGCGCGCCGATGCAGCAGTACCACGGCCTCGTCGACACGATGGCCGAAGGCGACCCCGACTACCTCTTCCTTCCGATGCTCCTCACGCTGGCGAAGGTCGGCGACGAGCTGAACTCGACGGTCTGTCCGATCGTCCAGGGCAGCGCCGACATGCTCAAGTGGGACCTGAAGGAGGGCCTGGCGGGGATCGAGGTCCTCTCTCCGGTCCTGGATCTCCGCGAAGGCGGACTCCGCGCGACGGAGGTCATCCGCGCGTGCCACGAGCTCGCCGACGGCCTCGGCGCTGGCGACCGTTGGCAGCGGGCCTTCGAGAGCGGCCTGGAGGTGCAGGACCTCTTCGTCCGGCGTTGTTTCGAGCTGGGCTCCGAGGCCCTCGACGCGTGCGAAGCTGGCGGGATCGTGCCGGTGGTGGTCTTGGGGCGCCCCTACACCATCTACAATACCGTCCTGAACTCCAACGTCCCTGCCATCCTTCGGGAGCAGGGGGCCCTCGCGATCCCGGTCGACTGCTACCCGGTCGACGACTCGGTCCCGGTCTTCAACGACATGTTCTGGGCTCAGGGTCAGCGCAACCTGCGAGCGGCTCACCAGATCCGCCGCGATCCTGGGGTCTACAGCCTCTGGTGCAGCAACTACTCGTGTGGGCCCGACAGTTTCAACCTGCACTTCTACGCCTACGCCATGGCCGGCAAGCCCTACGCGGTCATTGAGACCGACGGCCACTCCGGCGACGCGGGCACGCGGACGCGGGTCGAGGCCTACCTCTACTGCGTCCGCGAGGATCGCCGTCGTCTGGCGAGCGGCGCGGGCTCGACTCAGCCCCCGGCAGAGCTGAAGCGGATCGAGGAGCAGAAGCAGAACCTGTCCGCCATCGAGGCGGGGGGCCAGCGCGTGCTCATCCCGCGGATGGGGCCCAGCACCGAGGCGCTCGCGGCCTGTTTGCGTGGCTACGGGGTGCCGGCAGAGGCGCTCCCGGAGCCCGACCGCGAGGATCTGCGCCTGGGTCGACGCCACACCTCCGGCAAGGAGTGTGTGCCGATGACGATCACCATGGGCAGCCTGCTCAAGCGCCTCGAGCAGGAGGAGGATCCCGACACCCTCTTCTCCTTCTTGATGCCCACCGGCCGCGGCCCGTGCCGCTTCGGCGCCTACCACACGCTCCACAAGATCGTGCTCGAGCGCTTGGGCTTCACCGACCGCGTGGGTCTGTGGTCCCCCGAGGATTCGGGGTACTTCGAGGACACCTCGGCGGGCCTCGAGATCCTGCTCTTCTCGGGCATCATCGCCTCCGATCTGCTCCTCGAAGCCTACAACCACGTCGTCGTCTCGGAGCGTCGACCGGGGGTGGCCCAGGAGATCTACCAGCGCCACTTCGAGACGCTGATTCGCCACCTCGAAGAGGCTGCGCGGGGGAACCTCGGCGTCACGCGGGGGATCGCGGAGGTCACGACCGGGCGCTTCTACGGGTGCGCCGACCTCCTGCGTCGGGCCACCCAGGAACTCGCATCGGTCATGACCCCCGGCGACCACCCCACGGTGCTGGTCGTCGGCGAGATCTATGTCCGCTGTGACCCCTTCGCGAACGACTTCGCGGTGCGCCGACTCCAGGAACGCGGCATGCGCGTGCGCTTCGCGCCCTTCCACGAGTGGCTCGACTACCAGGACTTCATCAACGACTTGCTCGGCGTCACGGAGGGCCTATCGGCCCGCGTCAGCACCCTGATCCAGCGCCGCATCCAGCGGCGCAGCTACCAGATCGTCTCCGACGCCCTCGGGTGGGCCCCAGCACCCACGGCTGAACAGAGCCTCGAGGCGAGCGCGGCCTACGTGCGCCATCAACTCGAAGGTGAGGCCGGGCTCACCATCGGCGGGCCCATCCACGAGTGGCGCGCCGGGCTCATCGATGGCGTCCTCAGCCTTGGCCCCCTGGAGTGCATGCCCAGCAAGATCGCCGAGTCGCAGTTCTTCCACGTCGCCGAGCAGGAGGGGCTGTTCTCGGCCACGCTCGCCCTGAACGGCGAGCCGACCGATCCCGAGGCGCTCGACAACTTCGTCTACGAGGTTCAGACCCGCTTCGAGCGGCGCTGCGCAGGGGCCCGCCCCAGGCCGCCCGCCAACGAGACGCCGGCCCCTACGAAGCTGGAGACGCTGCGTCGTCTCGTAGCCAGCGCCCGCGTCGCCGATCTCCGCGGCCTGCGTCCCGACATCGGAATCTGGCGGCGAAGCGAGGACGGTGCGGCAGACCAAGCGACCAAGTGATGTGCGTGCCCGCCGGCCGAGTTCAAGGCGCGAGGCCGTAGCGATATCCGAAGATATCGGAAGGCTTCGCAACGCCGAAATCGGTTGGCGGGCGCGTGCAGCGCGCCGCGTCGCGGCTCTGCCGCACCGTCCTAGTAGGGGCCCGGCGCTACTCCGGGTCCCGGTCCGCGCCCACGAGGATGATCTTCTCGACGAGGGCGCGTGCGGCGTCGAGCTCCTCGCGACCCAGCGCATGGCGGACATCGGACACGGCGCTCAGGCGGCGCGGTCGCCCTCGGCGTAGAACGTGATTCGGGTGATCCCGCCGGCAGTCTGCACCCGGCAGCGGGCGAAAAACTCGGCCACCGAGAGCTCGAGGTCGCCCCGGTGCAGGTACCAGTAGTTGAGCGCACGTCGCTTCGCCATGCGCGCGTTGAGCCCGTTGAATTCTTGGATCATGTCGACTCCTGCGTCTCGATCTTCGACGTGGGAGCCTGGAGGCGATCTCCAGGCCGGTCAGCTCAGCGACCGGCCCGGGATTGGCGGGTCAGTCGCTGAGGGCGAGCTGGGGTTTGAACCCCATACTGTCGTCGTCCATGGACTGCTTTTTGGTCCGAAGGGACCGCTGACCCGTGAGGATCGACCTCCACTGTACGCGAGGCGTGGCCCTTGGGTCAACCAGTGATTCTTGGATTCCTGTGCAAACCCAGCAGGTTGCAAGACGGTCGATGAACCGACCCTTGGAGGCGTGGGTGTCCGTTGGGACCCCCCCTACGCGATGTCAGGCCCCTCGAAGGTGAGGGCACCTCTGAGCTTGGCGATGGCGTCGATGTCGGCGCGCCACGCGGCCTCGTCGGTGTAGCCGAAGCGCTTGTTGCCGTGGACGAGGGTGAAGCGGTGACCGGACATCGCGCTGTAGAGCATTTCGAAGACGTGCTTGATGTGGTCGTCTTCGACGTAGATCCCACCGGGGACGGACGGGTCGTGGCGGGCGGCGACGATGCCGCGCTCGAGCATGGTGCGGTTCACGACCCAGTCGGCGCCCTCGACGCCCTTCGAGCCAACGTCGGGGAAGTCCTGCCAGAGGAAGTCGGGCGTCGGGAGCCCCGTCCCGCCGTCGGCGACTGGGGTGTAGGCCTCGGGGTTCCCCGCTTCGTCGCGGCGCACCAGGTAGTCGAGGGTCGCGGAGCCGAAGCGCGCCTGGAACGCCACCTTCCAGTGCTCGACGCGCGTGTCGGCGTCGTGGCCCTGTCGGCGCGCGTCGATGTGGGTGACGACGCCGTTCCAGACCGGCGCCGTCATGTCGGTGTCTGCGCAGATGTTCTGCGCGTGGTAGAGCGCCTCCCCCAGCAGCGTCTCGAAGGCGCCGGGATCGTCCCGCTTCATCTCGCGGCTGAGCGTCACCTCGAGCGGGCTCGCCAGCTCGATGGTCACCGTCTGCTCGGGCAGGTTCACCGCCTTCCAGTCCTCGCCGTCACGCTCGAAGCGGTCGAGCTCGGCCACGATCGCGGGCTTCGTGCGGTCGAGGTAGACCCGGTAGACGGTCCGCTCGGAGACGTCGGCGAGGTGCGTGCCGAGGAAGTCTCGGCCCGCCTCCGCCTCGGGGCGCAGATCGATCGTCGTCGGCTCGTTGCGCTTGAGCGGATAGCCGTCGGCGTCGAAGGCGTCCTGTCGGGCGGAGACCTCGAGGCGCGCGGCGCTGATGTCGATGATGTTGTAGTCGCCCTCGACCGTCTTGAGGTAGCGCGGGTTCGGCTCGACCGTGAGCTTCGTCGCGTCCCCCACGAACCGCTGGAAGGCGTGGCCCAGATCGACGTCGCCCTCGGAGTCCGTCAGCTTGGTGACGGTGAAGGCGTCCTTCTGGCTGATCAGCGGCCAGCGGAAGCCACGGCCGTCGACGGCGCCCCGGAACTGAATGCGGTCGGGTCGGCTGTCGTTGCGGAAGCCGCCGAAGCGGTGAACGCCGCGGGAGACCGTGCCGCTGCCGTCGGCGCGGGCGTAGAGGGAGCCGAGCTCCATGACGCTGGCCACCATCTCCCGCAGCAGGCCCTGGTCGTAGTCGGTGGTGGCGCCGGTGTCCGTCCGATGCTCGTGGAGCGTCTCCTGGTCGTTCAGCGTGACGCCGAGCTGCTCCATGATCGCCTTGATGTCGCAGTGTCCGGCCCAGCCGACCCAGTCGATCCGCCCCGGCTGCACGTAACCGTTGCCGTCCCAGTCCAAGCGCACGCCCTCGCGCAGCAGTGGATCGTTCGGCGCACGACGGAAGGTGAGCTGGGCCGCATCGACGGGCGTCCGCCGCAGCACGCCGGCGTCGACCTCGGTCTCGGTCCCGTCCTCGAGCCGGATCTTCTCACCGTCGCGGTAGACCCCGGCGCCCGCGTGCTCGTGCTCGGCGTCGGGGGCGATCCGGAGCAGCTCGTAGGCGGGGACGGGGGATCCCGCGGCGTCGGGCGACTCGCTCACGACGCGCCGCGTCTCGCGGTCGATGAGCAGCCCGCCCAAGGACCGCTCGATGTCGGTCTCGGTGATCCCGTGGTAGGCGTACTTGTGGCGCATCAGGTGGTCGAGGTGCGCTCGGGCCTGCTCGCGCTGGCGGGTCACGGCGGCCTGCTGTGCGGCGGGCAGCGCCGCGAAGCCCTCCGACTCGGGGCCGGGGAGCCCCTCGGTGATCGCCTCGAGGTAGTGCACGAAGGGCGCGTCGTGCCCGAAGGAGTGGTAGGTGCCCGTGTCGTGGTCGTCGAAGGCCATCGCGCCCGCGTACGTCACCGCCTCGCGGACCGGGAGCCGGTAGCGGGCGTCGTCCCCCAATCCCCAGCTCTCGAGGGCCGCGCGCGCCTCGGCGAAAAGGTGGGCGCGGCGCTGAACGCGGACGCTGTTGCGCCAGTAGCGCTCGCTCCCCTTGGGCGCCTGGGCGTCGTCCAGGTCCTCGCCTTCGAGCCACGGTCGCAGCTCGCCCAGCGCCGTCTCCAGCCAGCCGTCGAAGGCCTCCGCGCTGGTCGGGGCCGGATCGGGCGTCGTGATGGCCGGCGCCGAGCCGGGATCCTCCGCCGCCGGGACAAAGACCCGCAGGCGCGGGTGCGGACGTCCATCCTCGACCTTCTCGAACCACGTCAGCCGGACGCGACCGCCGGGGTGCAAGGCGCCGTCGCGGAGCCGCTTGATGCGCTCGCCGCTGAAGCCGTCGCCCTCGGGCGCCGCCAGGAACGCTCGCCACTCCTCGTTGCGGTTCACCTTCGTCTCTCGTCCCTCCTCGTCGTGGTCTCGTGGGCGATCACGCGCTGGACGAACGCCGCGTGGCGTCCGACGCGCAGATCGGCGGTGACCGCGTCGGCGATGCGGCCGTCGCGATCGATGAAGTAGGAGACGCGGCGGATGCCCACCCCGAGGGGCCCCCGGGCGCCGTAGGCGTCTGCCATCGCGCGACCCGTGTCAGCGAGCAGCGGGAATGGCAAGTGGTGGCGCCGCTTGAACTCCGCGTGGCTGACCTCGTTCTGGGGGCTGACACCAACCACGCGCACCCCGGCGGCGACGAGGTCGGGGTAGACGTCGCGGAACATGCACGCCTGCTTGGTGCAGACGGGCGTGAAGTCCGCCGGGTAGAAGTAGAGGACGAACGCGCCACCTTCGAGCAGCGAGGCGAGGGTGACGCGGCCGCCGACGTCGTCGACCAGCGTGAACCCAGGTGCCGCGTCGCCGATCCCGAGCATCTGCAGCTCTACCCCCGTGGCGGCGCCTTCGAGTGCGGGAGCCGCTGTGCGACCACGAAGACCACCACGTAACGGGGCGCGCCGCCACCCGGAAGTGGACCGGCGACCACGCCGATGCCGACGTGCCGCATCTCGGGGGCCATGGCCATCGGCTGCCTCTCGAAGTCGGCACCGTCGGGCTCGACCGCGGTGTACCCGCCGGCGCCGAAGGCGCCGCGCGCGAGTCGTCCCTCGCGGACACGCCCCATCGCTGCCTGCACCGAGTCGCGCCACCGCGTCTCTCCTGCGAGCACCCCCGCCGCGACGGCCTGCGCGGCGGCGGTGAGCGGGCGCGCGAGCGCCAGGGGGGCGGCCCCCTTGCTCGCTCGCGCGGCGTTCAGACCTCTCAACAGCAGGGCCCGCGCCTCGTCTGCCGGCCGCTCCGCGAAAGGCTGCAAGGTGACGACGATGACGTCGAGTCCGCCGGGGTGGTGGCGCACGCCCACCGCAACTTCACGCGCGTCGGGGCTGTGCAACAGCCCCCGTCCGGTGGGCGTGTCGGCGAGCAACGAGATGGCCTGCGCCGAGTCCTGACCGCCGCTGAGCCCGAAGTGAAGCGCGGCGTAGGGCCAACCTCGCGCGTCGAGGAGCCCCTCGGGAGCGTCGCTCGCGCCGCCCGCGGCCACCCGCCGCAGCCAGTCGTCGAGCAGGGCGCTGAGCCGCGGAATGGGGACCAGCGGGACCTCGCGGCGGCGGTTGATCTCAACGGCTAGGGCGGCGCCCGTGTGGGGCGCCGCGACGGGCTGCGGCGTTGGTGGATAGTCGCCGGCCGGCGGCCCCAACTCGGCCACGGCGAGCGTCCGTCGGAAGCGGCCCGTCGCCCGCGCGATCTCCACGGTGCGGGTGCCCGCGGGGATCTTCGCCTCAAACGCCCCGCTGTCCGCGACGGCGAGTTCGAGGCGCCTCCCGTCGTCGATCCACAGCTCGAGTCCGGCGCCGCCGGTGAACGCTCGCCCGCGCAGGGTCGCGGGGGCGGCGCGAGAGAGCCCACGCAGGCGAATCCGCTCGGGGGAGGCGAGCACCGAGGCGGTGGCCTTCCCATCCGGGTGGATCACTGCGCCCAGGGCCAAGGCGCCCGTCACCTCGCCCAGCGGGAGCCGGCGCACGGCCTCCTCGAGCTTGTCCGCGTCGTCGGCCGTGATCGAGATCGCCTTCGCCGGCTGGCTCCAGTAGCCGCAATGCCGCGCGAGGGCCTGCACCGTGCCCGGATCGGGATCACCGACGTCGGCGGCGAAGCGCGCGGCGTACTCCCGCGCCAGACAGTCCAGGGCCGGCGGCGGCGTGAGCGCGCGGCCGAGCACCGTGCGCAGGCGCCGCTCCGCCGCCGTCGTCGGCAGACCCTGGGCGTCGCCATAGGCCGCGAGCCCCGGGGTGTAGAACGCACCCGGTGCGGGGAGCGGGCGCGCCACGTCGGCGACGTCGTTCGGAGGTGCCGCCGGGGGCGGGAGCGGGCGCGCACCGCAGCCTGCGAGCAGCCCGCACAGCAGCCACCTCAGGAGGCGCGCTCCAGGATCGTGGCGACCCCCTGACCCAGGCCGATGCACATGGTGGCGAGGCCGTAGCGGGCGCCCTTCTCTTGGAGGATGTGGGCGAGGGCGCCGGTGATGCGAGCCCCCGAGCAGCCTAGCGGGTGCCCCAGCGCGATGGCGCCGCCCTTGAGGTTGATGATGTCGGTGCGATCGCCGAGCTTGAGCTCCTTGATCACCGCGAGGGACTGGGCCGCGAAGGCCTCGTTGAGCTCGATGTACTCGATGTCCTCGAGGCTCAGCTCGGCGCGCTTCAGAGCCTTCCGAGTCGCCGGCACGGGGCCGCGGCCCATGATCGACGGCTCGCACCCCGCCGCCGCCATCGACCGGATGGTGGCCATCGGCTTCAGCCCCAGGGCGTCGGCCTTCTCGCGGGACATCATCAGCACCGCCGCGGCGCCGTCGGAGATGGCCGACGAGTTGCCCGCCGTGACGCTACCCGTCGGATCGAAGCTCGGGCGGAGCTTGGCGAGGGCCTCCGTCGTCGTCTCCGGGCGGATGACCTCGTCGACGGAGATCATCCGCGCGAAGCCGTCGGCGTCGTGACCCGGGGTGGCCACGATCTCGTTCTCCCACTCGTTGCCCGTCGTCGCCCGGTGCGCCCGCATGTGTGAGTCGTGGGCGAAGGCGTCCTGCGCCTCCCGGGTGACGCCGTTAAAGCGTCCGAGCATCTCCGCCGTGAGCCCCATCATCCCCGCGGCCTTCGCCGCATGGAGTGACAGCGCCGGGTTGACGTCGATGCCGTGGGTCATCGGCAGGTGGCCCATGTGCTCGACGCCGCCGCAGAGGAAGACGTCGCCGTTCCCGGTCTGGATCGCCATCGCGGCGTTGTGGATCGCGCTCATCGACGAGCCGCAGAGCCGGTTGATCGTCTGGGCGGCCACCTCTTGCGGCAACCCCGCCGCCACGGCGGCGAAGCGCGCGATGTTGAAGCCCTGCTCGAGCGTCTGGTTCACGCACCCCCAGACGACGTCCTCGATCTCCTCCGCCGGGAGGGCCGGGTTGCGCTCCAGGAGCGCGCGGATCAGGTGGGCCGAGAGGTCGTCGGCGCGCATGTTGCGGAAACACCCGCCCTTCGAGCGCCCCATCGGGGTGCGAACGGCATCGACAATTACTGCGTCCTTCATCGTTCGCTCCTTCAGCCGTAGAACTTCGCGCCGGAGGCGGCCATGTCGCGCATGCGCTGAGTGGGTTCGTAGAGCTTGCCGAGGCGAGCATAGGCATCGGCCTTCTCGCACAGGGCGGCCAGCCCGATGGTGTCGGCGTACTTCAGCGCGCCGCCCCGGAACAACGGGAAACCGATGCCCATGATGAGGCCCATATCGGCCTCGTTGGCGGTGGCCACGATGTCGTCCTCGAGGCAGCGGACGGTCTCGATGATCAGCGGGATCATCATGCGGTCGATGATCTCCTCGTCGCTGATGTCCTGCGACCCGTTGGCCTGGATCTCGGCCAACATCGCCGGCACCTCGGGATCGGCGGCCTTCTTGGGGCGCCCCTTCTTGTCGGGGGCGTACTGGTAGAAGCCTCGGCCGTTCTTCTGCCCGAAGCGCTCGGCCTCGAACATCACGTCGAGGGCGGTGCGCACGTCGTTGCCCATTCGGTCGGGGTAGCCCGCCGCGAGCACGTCGCCCACGTGGTGAGCGGTGTCCATCCCGACCACGTCGAGCAGGTAGGCGGGCCCCATCGGCCAGCCGAACTTCTCCATCACGCGGTCGACCTTGGCGAAGTCTGCCCCGTCGATGAGCAACGCCTGGAAGCCCGCGAAGTACGGGAAGAGGATGCGGTTGACGAGGAAGCCCGGGCAGTCGTTGACGACGATGGGCGTCTTCCCCATCGCCGCCGCGTAGGCCACCGTCGTCGCGATCGCCTCTTCGCTCGACTTCTCACCGCGGATGACCTCCACGAGCGGCATCCGGTGGACGGGGTTGAAGAAGTGCATCCCGCAGAAGTTCTCGGGCCGCTCCAGCGCCTCCGCCAGCAACGTGATCGAGATCGAAGAGGTGTTCGAGGCGAGCACGCAATCGGGCTTCACCTTCGTCTCGACCTCGGCCAGCACCGACTGCTTGATCCTGGTGTTCTCGACGATCGCCTCGACGACGATGTCGATCTCGCCGAAGTCCCCGTAGGACAGCGTCGGGCGAATGCGCCCCAAGGCTTCGCCCATCTGCGCGGCGGTCATCCGGCCGCGGTCGACTCGCTTCGTGAGCAGCTTGTTGGCCTCGCCGAGGCCCAGCTCGATCGCCGCCTCGTTGATGTCCTTCATCAGGATCGCGGTGCCCTTGTAGGCCGACTGGTAGGCGATCCCGCCGCCCATGATGCCGGCGCCCAGCACCGCGGCGCCCTTGACCTCGCGCGCGACCGAGCGGTGTGCCTTGGTCTTCTTCTTGAGGAGTTGGTCGTTGAGGAAGAGCCCGATCAGCGCGTCGGCCACGCTGGTCATCGCGACCTTCACGAACCCCTTGGCCTCGTCCTTCAGCGCCCCGTCGCGCCCCTTGCCCGCCGCGCGCTCGATGGTCTTGACGGCCTGCACCGGCGCCGGGAAGCCCTTCGCCTTGGAGGCGATGAAGCCCTTGGCGGTGGTGAAGGCCATCATCGCCTCCATCATCGAGAGCTTCAGCGGCCCGGTCTTCTGGGCGCGGCGCGCCTGCCAGTCGAACTCGCCGGCGCGGGCCCGGCTCAGCAGGTCGCTGGCGGCGTCCGCGAGGCGATCGGGGGCCACCACGGCGTCCACGGCGTGGTTCTTCAGCGCCTCGTCGGGCTTCACGTTCTTGCCCATCGCGATCCACTCGATCGCGTTGTCGGCGCCGATGAGCCTCGGCAACCGGACGGTGCCGCCGAAGCCGGGGATGATGCCGAGCTTCGTCTCGGGCAGCCCGATCTGGGCCTTGGTGGACATCACCCGGTAGTCGGTGGCGAGGCACATCTCGAACCCGCCGCCCAACGCCGTCCCGTTGATCGCGGTGACGGACGGGTAGGGGAGGTCCTCGATGTCGTTGAAGATGGCGTTGGCCTCGGCGAGCCAGGTGAGCACCAGCTCCTCGCCGCCCGCAAAGGCCTGGCCGAACTCGGTGATGTCCGCGCCGACGATGAAGACCTTCTTGCCCGACGAGACGACCAGGCCGGTCACCCCTTCGGCGGCCTTCAACGCGTCGGTCGCGGCGCGGAGCTCGGCGAGCGTCGCGCGGTCGAACTTGTTGACCGACTCACCCTTCGCGTCGAAGACGAGCTGGGCGGTGCCGTCGGTCACGGAGACCGTGATGGCCTGACCTTCGTACAACATGGGGTCACCTGTCTGCTGCCTGAGGGGCAGGGAGGGTAGCAATCAGCGGTTCGGGATCACCAGCACCACGTGACCATCGCTCCCGCTCGTCGCCTGAGCCGCTTTGGCGACGCCCTCTTCCCGTCGTCGCCATGCCTCCACGACGGCCCCGGCGACGGGCTCCCCGTCCTCGCCCACGAGGTCCGCGGCGATCACCGCCGCCGGGGGGATCACGATGCAGCCGTTGCGGCCCAGATCGACGCTGCCGGTGTCCGGCGAGACGCGCTCGACCTCGACGTTGATGCTCGGCAGCCCGCGAACGACGGGGGCCACGATCGTGAGCCGATGCACGCCGCCGTCCGTGTGCAGCGTGAACTGTCCGTTCTCGTTGCTCTCCTTGCTCGTCGTCACCCGGTCGGGGACGGTGCCCGGCCCCAACGCCTCCAGCCGCGGATCTCCGAAACCCGGCTCCGTCAAGCGCGCGCTGACGGTGGCCCCCTCCACCGGATCGCCGCCCCAGTCGCGCAGGCACCCATCCACCCGCACGCGAGGGGAGGCGGCCAACTCCAGCGGTGCGCTCTCCGCCGTCAGCGTGCGCTGCAGACGCGCGAGGCGGTAGGGCTCCGGCGGGATCACGTCGATGAGGTAGTCGCCTGCATACAGCGTGGCCTCGAAGCGACCCTCGGCGTCGGTGATGGTGCTCGTCGTAAAGCGGCCATTGCCGACGTCGGCGCGGAAGACCACCCGCGCCTCGGCGGGGGCCACCTCGCCAACCGCTCTCACCACGCCCGTCACCGTGAAGGTGCTGCCCACGTCGCCGACCAGCACCGTCACCTCCCCGTCCGAGACGTGGACCGGCAACTCGAGGGCCGGCAGCGGGAACTCGGGCAGCGTCGCGTTGACGCGGAGCACGACCTCGTCATCCCCCTCGGGCCAGAGGCCGAGGGAGAAGGCGCCGGTCTCGTCGGTCGTCGAGGTCGTGCTCACGGAGCGTCCGCTCGTGTCCACGGCCCGCACCGCGACGTCACGCAGCGGCGTCGGGTTGTCCGCGCTCACGCGCACTACGCCGTCGAGGCGTCGCAGCGGGCCGGCGGGTAGAACCACCTCGATTCTGGGCTCGAGCCGGCTCGACGGCGGCTCGAAGGGCGGCAGCGTTTCACTCGGCGGGGACACCCGCAGACGGAAGGGGACGGCGCGGCCGCCGGTGCCCTGCTTGGGCCAAGCCGGCGCCATGTGCAACACGAAGGCGCCGTCTACCGGGTCAGCCCGGAACTGAAGCGGCTGCTCGCTGATGCCGTCGATGGCCACCGCCGTGACGTTGGCCTCGACGTCGCGCCCGTCGAGCGTGACGCGGCCCGTGATGGTGCTCAACAGCGGGATGTGCACCACGCCGAGGCGGCGAACGGCCCCGCCCGGAAACGCGATCTCGTCGAGCAGATCGACGGTGCCGTGGGGGGTGTCCAGCCGGGGCCGGACACGGAGCAGCCAGACGCCCGCCGGCGCGACGTTGCCGACGCAGCCGCCCTCGACACAGGCGAGCCCCGCCGGGCACCCGCGCTCGCTGGTGCAGCCCGGCGCGGGTGGCACGGGGGGCGCCGAGGCGTCCGTCGCGTCACACGCGAGCAGCGCGCAGCAGATCGCGCCTATTGCTCGGCGGGGCACGGTGTCTCGAATTGGAGAAACCAGGTGATGCGCACCGACGTGGCGTCCTCTGGCAGCGCGCGGAAGGGCGCCTCGCCTTCGAGCAGCTCGTCGTTCGACTTGAACTCGCGGTCGGCGATGATGAGCTCGATGGTGTGCAGCTCGCGGATGTTCTGTTCGTCCGGGAAGACCGAGTGCTCGCACGGGCGCACGGAGAAGCACAGCGCCAGCCCGCCTTCGACCTGCGCCCGCCCCCCCGGAGGGTTCCCCTCCAGGTCGCTGGTGACGCGGACCCCGTCGTAGTTGATGAACCAGCGGTAGAAGATGCGGTCGCGGGCGTTGGGGTCCTCGACCCCGTGCACGCACCACTCACGCGTCTCCTCCGTCTCGGGATCGAAGGCCGGCTCGTTCGGGCTCGGCGCCAGCGAACCGCCGGTATAGAAGGGTGGGAAGTTCCGCTCGATCGGCTCGCCCTCGATGGGGAGCGGGATCACGCATCCGGCGAGCAGGAGGGGGATGAGGCGCACCATCACGCCGAGCGTACTCAATCGTGGGCCTACGTCGAAAACCTCTCCTCGAACGCCCGCATCACGCAGTCGGGGACGAGGCCCGAGACGTCTCCACCGTTGAGCGCCACCTCGCGCATCAGGGAGGAGGAGACGTAGAAGTGTTCCTCGCTGGTCATCATGAAGACGTAGTCCACGCTGTCGGTGAGCCGGCGGTTCATCGAGGCCATCTGGAACTCGTACTCGAAGTCGCTCACCGCCCGGAGGCCGCGCAACACCGCCTTGATCCCTCGGTCGCGGGCGTAGTCGACGAGCAGCCCGCTGAAGGTCACGGCCTCGACCCGAGGCTCGTCGTCGAAGGTCTCCTCGATCATCGCCACTCGCTTCGCGTCGGAGAAGGTGGGCGTCTTTTTGATGTTCACCGCCACCGCGACGAGCACCCGGTCGAAGATCTCGAGGCCGCGGCGCACGATGTCGACGTGGCCGCACGTGATCGGGTCGAAGCTACCGGGGTAGAGCGCGGTCCTCATCGGCCATCTCCAGGATGGTGACCGCGGCGGTCCCGTAACCGCGGCTGAACACGACCTCGAGCCCCGGAGGCGTCTCGAGCGGCACGGGCGCCGGATGCTCGACGCATACCAGGGCGTCGGCGGCGAGCCAACCTCCTCGTAGCAACGCGCGCAGCGTGCCCTCGATGGCCCCCGCCGCGTAGGGCGGGTCGAGGAGGACCAGATCGAACGGGGTCGCGGCGCTCTCGAGGAAGCGCTCGACCCGTTGGCGCACGACCCGGGCCGAGCCCCCGACGGTGGCGATGTTCCTCTCGAGCACGGCGCAGACACGGGGGGCGGATTCGACGAGGACCACGCTCTCAGCACCCCGGCTCGACGCCTCGAGCCCCAGGGTGCCGGCCCCGGCGAACAGGTCCAGGACCCGCGCGCCCTCCAACTCGAAGCGGTGGTGGAGCGCGCTGAAGAGAGCCTCTCGGACGCGCCCCGTGGTGGGCCGCGTGCGGTCTCCCCGCGGCACCTCCAGGCGGCGCCCGCGCGCACGTCCTGCGATGATCCGCGTCACTCGGCGTCCCGCTGAGCTGCGGCGAGGGAGAAGCGCATGGTGGTGCCGTCCCCGAGGGTCGAGTCCACCCGGATGCTGCTGCCGTGGTGTTCGAGGATGCGCTCCGAGATCGCGAGGCCGAGGCCGGTGCCGTCGCGCTTCGTCGTGTAGAAGGGGATGAAGAGGTTCTTGCGCACCTCGGCGGGGATCCCCGGGCCGTCGTCGTGGACGCGCAACTCGACGCGCGGCGACTCCCGGCCGTAGGCGCGGGCCGAGAGCGTGAGCGTCCCGCCCTCGGTCATGGCGTCGCAGGCGTTGCGCGCCAGGTTCAAGCACACCTGCTGGATGCGGTCGCCGTCGGCCATCACCTTCGGTACGTCGGCGTCGATCTCGACCTGCACGTCGATGGGCGGGTCGCGATCGAGGGCGCGCACCAGGGTGGCGACGCGGCTCAGGATGGTGGCCACGTCCACCGGCGCCAGCTCCCCACGATAGGGACGGGCGTAGTCGAGGAACTGGCTGAGGACCACGTTGAGGCGGTTGGTCTCCTGGACCATCACGTCCACCCACTCCCGTTGCTCTTCGTCGAGGCGGTCGGGGTCGAGCAGCTCGGCGGCGGCCTTGATCGAGGCCAGCGGGTTGCGGATCTCGTGGGCCATGCCCGTCGCCATCTCGCCGATGTAGGAGAGGCGGTCGCGCTCCTTGAGCTTCTCGAAGAGCTCGGTGTTCTCGACCACCGCCGTGATCTGAACCGTGAGCCCGGCGATGCGGTCGATCTCGGCGCTCGAGAACGCCTCGCGAAGTCGCTCGTCCTTGACGTTGAGGAAGCCGAGGAGGCGGTCACCCTTCTCCCCGGCGCCGCCCGTCTCTCCGGCGCCCGACAGGAGCGCGACCGACAGCCCCGCCGACACGGCCTCCATCGTGTCGCGCAGCTCCGCCAGTCGCTCGCGGGCCGCCGGGTTCTCCTCGAGATCCAAGAGCTCCCGCTCGACGTTCTCCAGCGCTAGGGCCTTCTCGCTGCGCAGCGCCTCGAGGAAGGTGCGCCCGGCGACCACGCTCACCCGGTCGGTCTGCACCGGGCCCAGCGCATCGACCTTCACGTAGGCGTGCCCCTCGTTCTCCAACAGGTAGAGGCTGGCGTGGGTCACCCGCCGCGATTGCTGGAGCCGCGCCAGAACGCGGGTGACGAGATCACCGAGATCGATGACCGAGGAGAGCTCGACGCGGAGCATCGCGAGCTGCGTCTCGAGTTCGAAGCTCTCACGGAAGACGAGGCGTCCCGTCCAGACGTCGACGGCCTTCTTGAGGGGCTCGATCACGAAGATGAGCACCACGCTGGCGACGAGGGTGTTGAAGAAGAAGAGGCCCAGCTCGTCGCGCAGCCACACCACGAGCAGCGAGTACAGGCTCGACACGACCGCTGCCAGCAGCGCCAGCGACAGCCCGCGGCCGAGCATCTCCTGGAGGTCCAGCAGGCGCGATCGTTGGATGACCTGGGTCCAGATGTAGAGGTAGACGACCGTCAGCAGGTGGCCGACGGCGGGGAAGGGGAGGCCCACCAGGGGCAGGAGGTCGAGGGCCGACGCGCTCGCCGAGAAGACGCCGCCGATCACCAGGTAGAGCAGTCGGATCGCCTCCACGCGGCTCTGAACCTGGCGGTACCGTTCGTAGAGCCGCCAGACGCAGTAGCCGTAGGTGCCCGCGGCCAACAAGGCGGAGACCGCCGCGATGTGCGACGCGCCGCCCAGCCGCGTGAGCGCCAGGACGACCACCGCAGCGGACGCGAGGTTGACCCCAGCGCGGACCGTTCGACTCGACTCCTCCAGATAACGCTCGAAGAAGCGGAGGCTGGTCTGCGCCACCGCGACCCCGGAGAGCACGACGACCCGATGCCAGAAGCCGCCGCCGACGACGGAATCGAAGAAGAAGGAGAGGTTGTAGGCGAAGAACGCGGCGACCAGCCCTACGAAGGAGGCGCGGTGCACGGCGCGTCGATCGGAGAACGCGACGTTGATCCCCAACGCGAGGAGCAGGATCGCCGCGATGAGCGCGCTGTTGCTCTGGATACCCACGCGGCATTCAAACGGTCGGCCGCGCAATTCGCAATGGCGTGCGCCGTACGGTAAATCCGAGGACGTGAGCGAAGACGAGCCCGAAGTCACCCCACCCGAGCCGGTGGATCCGCCCGAGCCGGTGGATCCGCCCGAGCCGGTGGACACGCCCGAGCCGGTGGACACGCCCGAGCCGGTAGACACAATCGACGTCGAGGACGAGGACGACACCCACGACACGGAGTTCGTCTCCCTCGGTGGCGAGCTCCCCTGGGAGCCGAGCGAACCGCTGAAGGTGGTCTTCGCCGGAGGCAAGGGGGGCACCGGCCGGAGCCTCGTGGCGGCGAACCTGGCGCTCTTCTTGTCGCGCTTGGGGCGGGAGGTCGTCGTGGCCGATCTCGATCCGAGCGGGAGCAATCTGCACACCTATCTGGGCCTCGATCCCCTGCTCCCGAAGGCCGGCGCGCTCCTGCGGGCCCCCGGTCCGCCGCGGATCGAGACGGTGGGCTCGACGGGGCTGCGGCTGTGCCGCCCGCCGTGGCCGATGGGCTCGGGGGACGAGCCGCTGCGCGCCGAGGCCCTCGATGCGGCGCTCTCCCAGGGCGCCGACGTGGTGATCCTCGACCTCGGCACCCAGGCCGACGAGCTCACGCTCGACACGTTCCTCACCGCGGACGCCGGCATCGTGGTCGTGCTCCCCGAGCCGGTGGCCATCGAGCGGGCCTACGCCTTTCTGCGCTCGGCGCTCTACCGCCGCCTCCTGCACGGTGACGACGAGCCGGCCGTGGTCGCCCGCGCGCTGCTCGCCGCCGACCAGGTGGGCCAGCTCGACACGCCGGCGGACCTCGTCTCCGCCCTCGGAGGGGTCCACCCCAACGCCGCCGACGCCATCCGCGCGCGCGTCCTCTCGTTCACGCCTCGGATCCTCATCAACGGGTGTCGCTCCCGCGCCGATCGAGAGATGGCCCCGGGCCTCGTCTCGGCGCTGCGGCGTCGCTGGGGCATCAACGCCATCCCTCTGGGGGGCATCGAGTACGACGAGGTGGCTTGGGAGGCCACCCGTCGCCGGCGGGCCGTCATGGTGGAGTACCCCGCGTGCGCGATGGCCGGGCACATCGAGCGCCTGGCGCGACGGTTGCTGACGACGATGGGCAAGGAACTGAGGATATGACCGAGGAGGACGAGGACCTCTACGCGCTCCTGGAGCTCGATCCCGGCGCCACCGACGACGAGATCCGACGCGCCTTCAAGATGTTGACGGGTCGCTTCGATCCAGGCGGGCCCGTGATGTACGGCTTGTTCAGCGCCCGGGAGGGGCACCGGCTCGCCAAGGCGTTGCGCGACGCCTACGACACGTTGATGGACCCCGAGAAGCGGCGGAGCTACGACCGCTCGGTCTACCCCGAGGGTCACCCGAGCCTGCGCCGGGCCGACGAGCGGGTCGCCGCTGCGCCACCGCGCCCCCTGCCCAGCCTGCCCACCGACCCCCTCGCCGTGCTCCAGCTCCCGCCGGAGACGCCGCTCACAGGGATGGTCCTCATGCGGGTCCGTCAGGTCTGCAACCTCACGCTCGAGGACATCGCGGACCGCACCAAGATCTCGATGTTCACCCTCCGCTGCATCGAAGGCGACGCGTACTCGGACCTGCCCGCAGCCGTCTATCTGCGCGGCTTCGTGCGGCAGGTCGCCGAGCAGCTCCGATTGGAAGGTGACCGCGCGGTCACCGACTACATGGAAGCCTACGAGGCGTGGCGCGCGGAGGAGGCGCGGAAGAAGCCCTGGTAGACGAGCTCCCGAGAGAGCTCTTTGTCAAAACCTCGCGCCGAGGCGCCCGGGGATTGACCCCGGCGCGCCCCTGGCATAGCGTCAGCTCGGGATCGCGAGGAGACCTATGTCGACCATCACCAAGCCCGCGGCGGCGATGCGCTTGGCGCGCACCATCGCGTCGGACATCCTGCTCTACAACAAGGAGAAGATCGCCCTCGGCCTCAAGGGCGACAACCTCTTCGAAGTACTCGACGGCGAGATCAACGAGGGGCGCGGACTCTACGGGAGTCGAGTAGAGGCGGGGATTCGCGAGAAGCACAACTTCCTCGACCGCGCGCTCGTCGACGTGCTCATCAAGTCGAGCGCACACCTGCCCACCAAGATCTGGTAGACGAAGCGACCCCTCTCGAGCTCCGCGTCCCGGCCGAGGCCTGTGGGACGCGGCTCGACCGCTTCCTCGCCGGGCAGCTCACCGACCATAGCCGGAGCCGGCTCGCCGCGTGGATCCGCGACGGACGGGTGCAGCTCGACGGCACCCGCGCCCGGCCCTCCACCGCGCTGCGTGAGGGTCAGGTCGTGCACGTGCGCGTCCCGCCGCCGCCGCCCGTCGCCCTCGAAGCCCAGCCCATGGATCTCGCCGTCATCTACGAGGACGAGCACCTGGTGGTCGTCGACAAGCCCGCGGGTCTGGTCGTCCACCCAGGGGCGGGGAACCCCGACGGGACGCTCGTCAACGGCCTCCTGCATCGCTACGGCCAGCTCTCTCCCATCGGCGCTCCGGATCGCCCCGGCATCGTCCACCGCATCGACGCGGGGACCTCGGGCCTGCTGGTCTGCGCTCGCACCGAGCCCGCCCACAACGCCCTCGCCGCGCAGTTCGCCGCCCACACCGCCGACCGTCGCTACCTGGCCCTGGTGTGGGGCCGCCGCATCGAGGACGAGGGCGTGATCGAGACCTGCTACGCACGCCATCCCCGCAACCGGCGGAGGTTCACCGGTCGCGTCGACGTCGGCCGCCGCGCGCTCACACGCTGGAGCGTCCTCGGCCGCTACCCCCCCTGCGTCTGGATCGAGTGCCGCCTCGAGACCGGGCGGACCCACCAGATCCGCGTTCACCTCAGCGAGGCGGGGCACCCCATCGTCGGCGACCCGCTCTACGGGCAGCGTCGGCGTGTGGACCGGCCCCAGGCGCTGCGTAGGCTGGGGGTCGAGCTGGGTCTCGAGCGGCAGGCCCTCCACGCCGCGACGCTCGGCTTCGTGCACCCCGACAGCGGGGCGCCCCTCAGCTTCGAGGCTCCGGTCCCCGCAGACATCCGCGCGGTCCTGGAGGTCCTGGACCCCGACCGGTGAGCGCGCTCCTCGCCTTGCTCCTCACGGTCAGCGCCGCCGATGCCGTCCGCGCGTGGAGGCGGGAGCCCAGCGCGGCGGCCGACGCGCTGGCCCAGGCGGCGGCCGACAACCCGCGGCTGCGCACCGCACTCCAGACGCTGCTCGCGGAGTCGTTGCTCGCGGGTGGTCGCCGTGGCGCTGCCCGCCGGCTCGCGGAGGAGGTTCGCGCCCGTGACCGCCGCTGGGCGGGGCGCGCCGCCTGGATCGCCGCGCGGGCCACCATCGACATCGACTGTCGCGCGGCGATCGCCCACGCCACCGCGGCGCGCCCCGACCCGCCGTGGATCGAGGCTGCTCCCCGGCTTGGGCTGCTCCTCCGGGCGCAGCGCGGGTGCGGAGAGGAGCAGGCCGCCCAGCGCACGGCGTGGGCCCTCGCCACCGAGCATCCGCACACCGTCGAGGGCCAGGCCGCGTCGGCGTCGTTGGCCGCGATGGGGGCGTGGTCCGCCGCCGACCGGCTCGCGCGGGCGAGGGGATACGAGCGCGCCCGAGACTACGTCTCCGCGCGGGAGGCGCTGGCGGCGTTGGTGGGTAGCCCCGTCGACGCCGCCGCGCGCTTCGAGTTGGCGCGCCTGCATCTGGAGCGGCTGCGCGTACAATACGATGTCGCGATCCGCGGCTTTCGGCGCCTCGCCGCCGAGCCCGGCGAACATGCCGAGGAGGCCGCCTGGCTGCTCGGGCGGACCCTCGGCCGCGCGGGCGACGTGGCCGGAGCGCTCGGCGCCTTCGACGCCTATCTGCGGCGCTACCCGAAGGGTCGATTCGCCGACGACGCCCGCTTCTTCGGCCCGTTTCTGCGCTACGAGCAGGGGCGGTTTCGCGCCGCCGCCAGCGGCTTCGCATCGATTCGTCGAGGCAAGTGGGCCCGGGCCGCGGCGTGGTACGACGCCTGGTGCCGGTTCCTCGACGGGGCTGACGACGCGGCGGCACGAATGGACGCCCTCGCGAAGCGCGCCAAGGCGGGGGGAGGGGCCGCCCGTCGCGCCGCGTATTGGGCCGCGCGCGCCCTGGAGGGGCGCAAGCCCGCCGAGGCCAGGGCGCGAAGGGCCGCCATCGTCGCCGAGAAGCCCCACGGCTGGTACGCGCTGCTCATCGCGCGTCGGTTCCCGGAGGAGTCTCGGGCGGTCCCGGCGTGGCCCCCCGGCGACATCGAGCGGTCCGCGATCGGTGGACCGGAGGCCGAGGAGGTCCGGGCGCTGCATGCGGCGGGGTTGTCGGGCTTCGCCCGCCGCGCACTGCGGGCCGCCAGCCCGGGGCTGCGGGGGCGGAAGCGATGGGCCCTCGAGGTCGCCTTGGCCGACGAGATCGGAGATCACGAGCGGGTCTACCGGACGACGATGGTCCGCCACGGCGCCAAGCTGCGCGGGGCGCCGGACATCGGTGACGCGCCGTGGTGGCGGGCGGCCTATCCGCGGGCGCACCCGGCGAGCACGAGGCGCTACGCGGGGGTCTATGGCGTCGCGCCAGGGTTGGTCTACACGTTCATGCGCAAGGAGAGCGCCTTCGACGTAGACGCCGTGAGCCCTGCCCACGCCGTCGGCCTGATGCAGCTCCTCCCCAGGACGGCCGGGCGCATTGTCGAGCGGCTCGGGGGGCGGAGGGGATCCCCGGAGCTCTTCGACCCCGACGCCAACATCGAGCTCGGGACGTGGTACGTCGCGGCATTGCAGGCCCGCTTTCAAAGCCAGCTCCCGCTCGTCGCGGCGGCCTACAACGCGGGTCCAGAGGCGGTCGCGAGTTGGGCGCGCGGAGGCCCGACGGACACGGATATATTCGTCGAGCGCATCCCGTTTCGGGAGACGCGGGGCTACGTGAAGCGCATCGTCGAGACCTACGTCGCCTATCGCTGGGTCCACGACGGAATGGCGCTCGCGCAGGCGGCGGACGTGCTCCCGCGCACCCTCGACCTCGAGGTGAAGGCCGGGGTCGATTTCTGATGTGGCCGTCGGCTTGCGCCACCGGGGCCCTGTGATAGCATCGCCTACCGGACCTGCGGTGTCGTTGAGATGAGCCAGCCGTACATTCTCAGGCGCGACGGTCGTGACTACCAGGCGCCCGACCTCGAGACCTTGAGGCAATGGGCGCAGAGCGGCCGGGTACTCCCCAACGACATGGTGTACTCCCCGCAATTCCAGAGCTGGTATCGCGCCCGCGACCTGCGTCCGCTTCGCGACGTCCTGCCGTCCGTGACGCCGCCGCCGGCGGTCGCCGCCCCGACCGCGCGCCCCCCGCAGCAGTTCTGGTTGCGCAAGGGGGATCAGAACTACGCCGCCGACAGCCTCGAGACGATCCTGCGGTGGGCCTCCGAGGGGAACATCGACCCCGACGACTTCATCTACCACCCGGCCTACGGGAAGTGGTTTCGCGCTGGCGATTCTCCGCAGCTCGCCAGTCGCTTCCCGTCGCAGATCGACCACGAGCCGGCGTTTCTGCCCGCGGGCGAGGACCCGATGGGCTCGCCCGCGAGCGCCCCCTCCCAGGACCGGGCGGCCCGAGAGCGGGAGGCCCTCGCCAAGCGGCAGGAGGAGGCGGCGCGGGCCGACGCAGAGCGCGCCGACTCCGTCGCCAAGACGGTGATGGACTTCCGCGCCGCCGACTTGCAGAAGATGCTGCGGGAGCAGGGCTTCTCGGAGGAGAAGAAGGAGCCCACGCGGCCCGGGGGCGTCGCCGTCGAGCCCTCCGTCGCCGACCGAGCGCAGAAGGAGGCCGAGCGTCGTGCCGCCGCGAGCCAGGAGGCGCCGAGCCACAAACGCGAGGACCCGTCCCCGGTCGTCCAGGCGAAGCCGGAGCCGGAGCCCGAGGCCGTGGTCGAGCGGGAGCCCAGCCCCGAGCCGGAGGCCGTAGCGGAGCCGACGCCCGAGCCCGAGCCTGAGGCTGAGCAGGCCGAGTCGGTCGTGCCAACCCGCGAGTACCGGATCGCCGAGTCCGACGAGCCCGCGCCCGTCGAGCCCGACGAGGACGTGCGTTTTCACGACCAGCTCGGGTTGATGAAGCTGTTCTACGATGTCGCGCGGGCGTTCGTCGTCACGCGCGATCTGCGTCCCGGAGAGATGCTCGAGACCAAGTGCCAGCTCCCCAGCACGGGCGACAACTTCCTCGGTCAGGCGAAGCGTGCGATCTACGCTCGGTTGTCTCAGCGGATGGCGGAGCACCTCGAGGGCCCGGTCGCCGAGGCGAGGTCGCAGATGGGTGGCGACGAGGTCGGCGGCTACAACGCCTTCGTCACCAGGGGCCGTGCGTTGGTCGAGATCCTCGAGGGCGCCGAAGAGGTCATCGGGCAGAAGCCGCCGGAGCGGGTGGTCATCGGAAACGCGGCGCGCCCGAAGATGAGCCCGGCGGAGGAGGACGTGATGCTCCGCATGGACGCCGCCCTCAAGCAGCTCATCTCGCTGCGGGTGAAGAAGGCCGCGGCGTAGCCGACCTGCTCAGCGAGTCTTGTTGAGGCGCCAGTCGTACTCGAGGAAGTGGAGCGTCTTCTCCGCGGCGATCCAGGCCTTCTTCTCGCCCTTCAGGTATTTCGCCATGTACGCCTGGGGTCCGCCCGCGGGCTCGAAGTCCTTCCCGTACCAGTTGAAGATCTGCGACAGCTTCGCGCCGGAGGCGGTGATCTGGTTCCGCTTCGAGTCGTTGACGAAGGCGCTCATCACCGCGTCGAGCTGCTTGTCGAGGGTCGCCGCGACGAAGGCGCGGTTCGACAGCGGAGGGCACGAGATGCTCGCGCAGTTCAGCGCGGCGTGGATGCGTGGGTCCTTGAAGGTCGGGCGAACGACGTTGTTCTCGATGTCGTTGAGCGCGTACCTCTTGCCGCCCACCAGCTTGTCCTTCGTCTTGAAGAAGGCGAAGTCGGGTTGAATGGTGCTCACGCTCTCGATCTTGGGCCAGTGGCCCAGGACGGCCGCGAGCGTGTGGGCGTTGTATGCGTTGATCCAGAAGGCCAGCCGGGCCTGCTTGCTCGGAAGCGACGCGGGATCGGTCTTGCCGACGGCGGCGAGGTAGGCGTCGAGGGCTGGCTTCTTCTTCGCGAGCCCGGCGTAGTCGACGGAGTCACCCTTCACGTGGGCCTGCAGCAGCGTGTCGAAGGGGCCATGGTCGAACGCGGCGGCGCTGGAGGGGGCCAGCAGGGCGATCGCGAGCGCGATGAGCTTCAGCATGTCGAGTTCCTTCGTGGGCGGGTGCTCGCGGCGTGAGACGCGCACCGTGTGCGCTTGTTCAGATGTTCTCTTCGAGCGTGTCCACCGTCTCGCGAGCCGCGGCGAGCGCTTGGCCGGGGTGCGTCTTCGAGTCCAGTGAGAGCACCAGTTGGTACTCGTCTCCCACCTTCATCGCCACGAGACCGCCGGTGGTCCCGTGGAGGACGACGTGGTTGATTGGGCCGCGGCCCGAGCGCGCCTCGGCGGTCGTCAGGCGGCGCAGGGCGATCCCGCCGTACGCCGCGCAAAGGCGGAGGTTCTCCCGATCCCCGTGGTGGGCGATGTCCTCGCCGTCGAGGTCGGTGAAAGCCGCGCCGGAGATCCCGGAGCAGCGGTCGACGAGGCCACTGAGGGCCTCGGTGAATGCGTCGGCCATTCGCTGGGCCTACCACGGCTCCGGGGCGTCGGCAAGCGAGCGTTGACAGCTCTGAGCCGAACCGGCGAGGCTCGGCGCTCCGCTACTGCGAGGGACGGCCATGGCCAGCGCGACGTTAGACGACATCCTGACGGGCCACGTCCCGCTCACCAGCAACCGGCGTCTCATCGAGTCCGTGACCACCGCTCGGGAGAGCCGGTTCCTCGCGGTCGTGCTCGCGCCCGAGGTCAAGCTCAGCTCCGAGCTCGCGCCGCCGCTCCTCGAGGTCCTCGACTCGATGCCCGAGGGGGGGGGACTCGACCTCTTCGTGGACACCTTGGGTGGGGCCTCCGAGGAGGCCTGGCGCGTGGTCTCTGTGCTCCGAGAGCGGTTCGACCGCTACACGGCGATCATCCCCTTCGCGGCCTCGCCGGGCGCTACCCAGGTCGCCTTCGGCTCCAACGAGCTCATGATGGGCGAGGCCTCGAGCCTCTCCCCCATCGAGCCCGCGCGCCTTCGCCGAGTGGAGACAGCCGAGGGCGCCGTGGTGCCCATGAGCGCCTACGACGTCCAGCACTACCTCAACTTCCTCAAGCGAGCCTTCGGCGACGCCACCATCCCGCCCGCGGCCACCGCGGACCTCTGGGAGCGCGTAGATCCCCTCGTCGTCGGGGCCACCGAGAAGCAGCACCAGTCCAACCTCCAGACCACCAGGCGTTGCCTCGGCACCCACCGAGACGAGGCGACGGTGGAGCGGGTCATCGCCGCCATCGACGGTCTCACCGTTCGCTTCCCCATCACCCGTCGCGACTGCGAGTCCAGGTTGGGCCTCAGCGTCCTCAAGCCCAGCCGCGACCTCTGGGCCCACGTCTGGGAGCTCTACGGCTACTACGACCGGATGTTCAATCTCTCCGGCGACATGATGCTCGGCGAGCAGCACTACGCCGTGGAGTACGACGGCTTCATCGACTCCATCGACGAGCGCCGAGTGCTCATCCGGATCACGAGATTGGACGAGCGAGGCCACCCCGTCGCCGACCGACAGCCTATCCGCCGCTGGGTCCGCCCCGTCAGCCGCGAGGTCAAGGTCGACGAGCAGCTAGAGCTCTGAACGGATGTCCCAACAGCGCCTCCAGAAGCTAATCGCCCAAGCCGGCATCGCCTCACGCCGCAAGGCCGAGCGCCTCATCGCCGAGGGCCGGGTCACCGTCAACGGCCAGCTCGTCACCACCCAGGGCACCAAGGCCGACCCTACCCAGGACAAAGTCGAGGTCGACGGTCAGCCCATCGTCCTCCCCCAGCACCACACCTACATCCTCCTGAACAAGCCCCCCGGCATAGTCACCACCGCCAGCGACGAGTACGGCAGGCAGAACGTCCTCGATCTGCTCCCCCCGGGCGGCCCACGCCTCTTCCCCGTCGGCCGCCTGGACCGAGACACCGAGGGCCTGCTCCTGCTGACCAACGACGGCCCCCTCACGGCCCGCCTCACCCACCCGAGCTCCGAGATCCCCAAGACCTACCAGGCCCAGGTCCAGACCCCCCCGGACGAAGCCAACCTCCAACGCCTCACCCAGGGCATCATCCTCGAAGACGGCCCCGCCCAAGCCCAAACCGCCATCAACCTGCAACGCCCCATCCCCACCGTAGAACTCACCGTCACCGAAGGCCGAAACCACCTCATCAAGCGCTTGCTCCAAGCCATAGGCCACCCCGTCCTCCGCCTCCGCCGCACCCGCTTCGCCACCCTCACCCTCGGCGACCTCCCCTCCGGCCAGCACCGCCCCCTCACCCCAAACGAACTCACCAAGCTCAAAAACGCTTGACCCCCCCCACCCAGGCCCGTATAGTCCGCCCTCACTTGATGCGGGGTGGAGCAGCCAGGTAGCTCGTCGGGCTCATAACCCGAAGGTCGTAGGTTCGAATCCTACCCCCGCTACC
>CAYOBQ010000073.1:0-39511 GCA_964402225.1 uncultured Nannocystaceae bacterium
AAACTGACGGCTGAGTGCTGAAAGCTGACAGCCTCTCCAAAGACGACCGCAGATTCGGGATTTGCACCCGCAACATCAGCGCCCCCAATGCGAGGCGGTTCACCCTCGACGTTGCCGCGCCGCTCATGCGCCGTGGACCTCTCGAAAGCCCTGTGTAGGTGCCATCCGCGCGCCGCGGAGGGCCGGGAAGATGGCGGCGACGAAGGTGATGACCATCGCCCCGGCGGCGGCCATCACGTAGTCCGTCGGCTCGAAGACGATCGGCAGGTGCGCGATCCCGTAGACCTTGGGATCGAGGGCGATCCCCCGGGCCAGCAGCCCCTCGCACAACGCGTAGGCGGCGACCATCCCGATGGCGGTGCCCAGGGCGCCGATCACCAGCCCCTCGACGACGAAGACGCGCAGGATGCTCCGACGTCGAGCGCCCATCGCCTTGAGGATCGCGATGTCCCGCGTGCGCTCGAGCACCAGCATGATGAGCATGCACGCCACGTTGCACGACGCGAGGACGACCATCACGGACAGCACCACCAGGATCGCGATGCGCTGATACGTGAGGCTCGCGAAGAGGTTGCTGTTGGCCTTTCTCCAGTCGCGGACGGCGTACTCGTCAGGCCCGATCTCGGCGCTGACCTCCGCCGCGATCTGCCCCGCCATCAGCGGATCGTCCACCGCGACCTCGAGCCGCAGCACCGAGTCGCCGAGCCCGAAGACGCGCTGCGCCGCGGAGAGTTCGATGTAGGCCAGGCGCGCGTCGTACTCGTGGAAGCCCGCCTCGAAGATGCCGGCGACGCGCAGCGTGACCGACCGCGGTGCCCCCGCGGCGGCGCTCCACTGGGAGTCCTGAGCGCGCCGCAGCGGGGAGATCAGGGTGACGGCGTCCCCCACCCCGGCGCCGACCTTTCGCGCCAGCTCGCGCCCGAGCACGATCCGGTCCAGGCCATCCTCCCCCCGCCGCTCCAGGGCCTCGAGGGACCCCTCGACCATGTACTTGGGGAGCGCGAGGACCTGCATGGCGTCGGCGGGGACCAGGCCCTTGACGACGGTGCCGGTGGTGCCCCCCTTCCCGGAGAGCATGCCCTCGTTGATCGTCGCCGCCGCCGTCGCCCGTACCCCGGGGACCGCGCGAACGCGCTCCGCGACGTCCCGGTATCGGCTGAAGCGGAGGCCATACTCGCGCACGGAGATGTGGGCCGTGACGCCGAGCACCTTCTCACGAAAGGCCTGCTCGAAGCCGCTCGTCGCCGAGAAGCCGCCGACCAGGGCGGTGACCCCCAGCGCGACGCCGATGACCGCCAACCACGTCACCACCGAGAGCGAGCGGACCTTGCGCGCGCGCAGGTGTCGGAGGGCGATCAGGTGCTCGAAACGCACTCAGCCACGATGCTCGGGGTGCTCGTTTTGCCAGGCCTCCTGGCTCTCCCGCGTAATCTGGACCGTCAGGGCCACCCCGCACACCTCGGTCTGACACCCCAGACGACTGACCGCCCGCACGTCCTCGGCCTTGCCCAGGATGTCGTCCTCTTCGTCCTCCATCTCGTCGAGGCTCTCGAACCCGCTGACCACGTGCACATGGCAGGTGGAGCACGCGCAGTTCCCCCCGCAGGCGTCGCCCATCGGGACCCCCGCCGCTTCCGCGGCCTCGAGCAAGGTCGTGCCGGGCTCGACCTCGATCTCGACGGAGGACTCGCGGGCGAAGGTGGGCAGGAAGGTGATGGTCGGCATAGCGCCGATGGGTTTACGGGTCCGTGAGCAAATTGTCGAGGACCGCGCGCTGCTCGAACTCGCCGTTCTCGTCGAGCATCCCCGCGTAGCAGTAGTCGACGGGGTGCCCCAGCCCCTTCTCCTGCGCGCACGTGTTGCTGAGCTGGACCTCGGGCAGATCGCTCGTCCGTCGCCAGGCGGCCCACTCGATCTCGACGTGACTCAGCGCACGCTTCAGGTTCGTCAGAAAGACCGCTTTGTTGCGGGCGTTGAGCTTCGTCTCCGTCGGCCAATCGATGCGCGCGAGCACCACCGGCAGGTCGCCGGCGACGTAGCGGACGTGGCGGTAGTAGGCGGCGATCGGGGCGAAGGCGTCGGGCTCCATCTCGGGCCGTTCGGGCCCCGGGCTACCCGCGAAGGGGGCCTGCGACACGAAGGGCAGGACCGACAAGCCGAGGTAGTCCGCCGTCTTCTCGCCGCTATTGGGATCCACGACCAGCGGCCGGATCGTGCGCTGGTAGGCCCGCACCACCGCCTCCAGCTCCGCCTGCTCGGAGAGCCCGCCTTCGTCGTCTTCGAGACCGTACTCCACGACCATCTGGCGGACCGTTCGGTTCTGGAAGAAGGCCCAGCTCACGCCGGGGCCGACCCTCAAGTCGGGCTCCGCCGCCTTCAGGGCGCGGTAAACCTCACGATACAGCGTGACCAGGTTGCTGTAGTCGTCCTGCAAGACCTCGCCGGAGTCGGCGTCCTCCAGGTGGTAGTAGCGGTTCAGCTCGAAGCCCACCGTCACGTGGGTGAGGTTGTCCAGACCGGCCAGATCACGCATGGCGTCGAGCACGACGCCGCGGTGTTCGAGGACGTCGAAGCGCGCCTTGGGCGCGCCGGACTGGAGCTCGACGTGGAGCAGCGCCTTCCCGTTGGGATTGAGCAGGGCGACGTTGACCGCCACCGCGCCGACCGTGACCCCGGCCCCCTCGACGGCCGCGACCGCATCCTCTGCCTTGGCAAGCGGCAGATACCTCGACGCCTCGTCGGGCCGGGGCGCCTGGATGAACTCGACCAACAGCCGGTTGAGGACGATGCGCTCGAAGCCCGCGGCGATCCGATCCGGCGTCAGCCCGATGTTGTCGCCGGAGGGTCGGATCACAGCCACGTCGTGCCGATCCAGGGCCAGCCCGCGCTGAGCCTTGCTCCAGTTGCCCTCGTCGTACTCCGGATCGGGGTCGTCCGGGAGCTGCACCACGGCGGGCGCCTCGCCCTCGGTCGTCTCGTCGTCACATCCGAACGCCACGGCGCACGCCAACAGCACTGCCAACAACCGAATCACGCAGGTCCCCTCGGATTGAATCAGAAGACGATGCCGGGGTCGCCGACGGGCTTCTTCTGCTTGGCCTTCTTCTTCGCGGGAGGCGTGGACGCCGCCTTCGCCTTGCCCTTCTTCTTCTTCTTCTTCTTGCCCTTGACGGTCTTCGCCCGCCGCAGATCGGAGGCGCGCACGAGGCTGTCGTACTTGGGCCGGCCGCTCTCCAGGTCGACGTCCGCCGAGTTGCCCGTGAGCTGGTCGACCACGTCGCCGTCGTCCCCCTCCGTGACGCCCGTGATGTCGTCGAGCATCGACTCCATCTGAGGATCCGCGACAGGCTGTGCCTCCGCCGCCTTCTTCCTGGCCAGGGCCGCCTCACGCGCCGCCCCCTCGGCCTTCTCGAGGTACTTCATGACGAAGGTGCCGAAGAAGTCGGTGCGGTCCTCGACGACGAGCACCGTGGTCTCGTCCTCCCAGGTGGCGGACCGCACCCGCTTGGTGCCGCCCTTCGGGGTGTACCACTCGACGTGGAGGGGTTCGCCGTAGGCGGTCTTGACCCTCTTCAGGAAGTCGTCGAAGGGCACGCTGGCGCTCACGCTCGCGTTGTAGGCGAGCAGCACCTTCCAGAGCGCGTCGTGCTTGAAGAAGTAGTAGCGCTGCGCGTCGGGCTCCTGGACCACCAGCACCGCCTCATCCCCGGCGCTGTCGAAGTCTTGCGAGATGAGCGAGGACTCGTAGCCCGTGCGCTGTCCGGTGAAGCGGGTGAAGGTGTTCTTCACCGCCTTGAACTCCGCGAGCTTCTCTCGAAGGATGCGGTCGATCGCGAGGGTGTCGCCGGCCGCCGCCTCCAGGCGGTCCTGGTAGCGGGCGTCGACGTCCACCTTGATCTGGTCGAGGACCCGCGGGTGGGGAGCGCCCCAATCGAGCTTCCCGAGGACCGACGAGACGCCGGTCTTGGTGCCGTCGTCGGCCTTCTTCTCGGCGGGGGCCTTCTGCGCGTGGGCGAGCCCGCCCACGACGAAGAACACCGCGAGGGTGACGCGCAAAGCCATGACCGCCATTCTAAGGCACAGCGCCCCGGGCCACGCAAGTTGCGCGGGTTGACACCCGTCGACGCGCTCACTAGTTTTCGCCCCTTCAAAAAGGGGGCCCATGCTCGCTCGCGCCTTCCGTCTGGTCTGCTCCGCGGCGCTCATGGCGACGCTGGTGGGGCCGGGCGATGCCGCCGCGCAGAGCACCCCGGTCACCGAGCTCTGGCGCGAGCGGGCGGTGATCGAGAGACAATGGCGCGCCGAGAAGGCCGCCCTGCGCACCGACCGGAGACGTTGGCGGGCGCGGGCGCGGGCGCGCTTGGAGCGCAACGGGACGCAGCCACGATGACCGTCGCCGCAAAACAATGGCACTTCTACGGCCGGCCCACCGACTTCGTGGGCCGCAGGAAACCGCTGCACGTCCTGCGGGAGGCGATGCGCAACGCCATCGACACCGGGCGCCGGCGGGCGTTGCTGGTCCTGGGCGGCCCCGGCATCGGGAAGAGCCGGCTCATCAGCGAGTTCCTCGAGTCCCTCGACGATCATGTCGACTCCGTCACGGTCCTGCACGTGGCTTGCAGACGCGACGGGGGGCCCCCGTATTCGATGTTCCAGCGTCTGCTCCGCGAGCGCTTCTACATCGGGGCCGACGAGTCCGGGGACGAGGCGCGCGAGAAGCTCCTCGCCGGCATCCGCCAGGTCATGCGCGACGACGAGATCGGCGAGGCCGCCGCCCACTTCATCGGCCACCTCGTGGGGATTCGCTTCCCCCGCTCCCCCCACATCCTGCGGGTCGGCGGCGACCCGGCGCGGATCGAGGCCCGCGCCGTCGCGGCCTGGGCCGAGCTCCTGCGCCTCGACGCGCGGCGGGTCCCCATCGTGATCTCGGTGGACGACCTCCACTTCGCCACCGACGAGTCCCTCGCGCTGCTGCTGCAGCTCGCGAACGCCCTGCGCGACGCCCCCTTGCTCTTCCTCGGCACGGCCCGCAACCACTTCCGCGACTCACAGCGGCTCTTCACGCGCAGCATCGAGCGGGTGGGCGAGGTCATCGAGCTGCTGGAGCTCTCCGACCAGGAGTGCCGTCAGGTCGTCTGCTCCCTCCTCGCCCGCGCCCCGTCGGTCCCCGAGCACTTCGTGCAGGCGGCCGTCGACGCCGCCCTCGGCAACCCGCTGCAGATCGAGCAGATGGTCGAGTTGCAGATCGAGCAGGGGGCCATCGAGGTGGGCGAGCGCACCTGGCGCGTCCACGCCGAGCGCCTCGACGAGCGGGTCCCGGGCACCCTGCGCGACGTCGTCCGCACCAAGCTCGCGCGGCTGGGCGGCCTCGAGCGAAGGATCCTCGAGAAGGCGGCGGCCATCGGTGACGTCTTCTGGTCTAGCTGCGTGGACATGCTGCGTCGCGCCGACGAGGGCCACACCTGGGACGACACCGATCGTTTCTGGACGACCACGCGTCGCACCGACGAGCTGGAGCGCGTCTTCGAGGCCCTCCGGCGGCGGCACATCATCCTACGCAACCCCACCTCCGCGTTCCCGCGGTCCCGCGCCTTCACCTTCAAGCACAGCGTCGAGCGCGAGGTGCTCTACGAAGGCATCGAGGGCCCCAGACGCGCGCGCTACCACCGGCTCGCGGCCCAATGGCTCGAATCGCAGCCCCCCGAGCGGGTCGATCCGCTCGTCGAGCAGATCGCGATGCACTGGGAGCGCGGCGCCCACCCCCGCAAGGCGGCGAGCTACTACATCCGCGCCGGCGCCCGCGCCTTCGAGCGCCACGTCAACCAAGAGGCGGTCGCCCTCTTCATGCGCGCGCTGCAATGCCTGCGCGAGGACGACGCCCTCGAACGCATGAACGTCTTCGACCAGCTCGGCCAGGTCAACCAGGTCAGCGGCGACTACTCAGACGCCCTGGGCCACTTCTCGGAGATGCTGCGCCTCGCCTGGCTCATCGACGACCAACTCCAGGGCGGGCGGGCCTACAACGAGATGGGCGCCTGCTTCCGAGCCTTGGGCGAGTACGAGCTGGCCCTCGAGCACTTCAAGAACGCGATGGCGCTCTTCCGGCGCGTCGAGCACCTCGGCGGCCTGGCCCAGTGCGCCAACGACATCGGCCGGGTCCACCGCGTACGCGGTGATCTCGACCTCGCCGAGGGGCGGTTCCGCGAGGCGCTTCGGCTCGCCGAGTACATCGGCGACGACCACGCCCGCGCCCGCTCCCTCCAGCACCTCGGCAACGTCTACACCGAACGCGGCGACTTCAAGAAGGCCGTGGCCACCATGCGCGAGTCGTTGACGCTCGCCCGGGCCGTCGGCGACGAGCGTATCGTCTGCCAGGTCCTGATGAGCAACGGCGTCGTCTGTGCGCAGCGCGGCGACCACGACGACGCGGTCGCGCTGTGGACCGAGGCGCTGGCGAAGGCCCAGCTCCTCGGCGACGCCACCACCGAGGGGATGCTGCTCAACAACCTCGGGGAGGTGCAGCTCCTCAACCACGACCTCGAGGGCGCCCAGGCCCACCTCGACCGGGCGATCATGCTCTTCGAGCGCACCGGCATCCGGCGGGGCCTCGCCGAGGCGCAGCGGAATCTCTCCGCGGTCTGCCTGCTTCAGGGCGACACCGCGACGGCCCTCGAGCACGGCCTGCGCGCCCTCGAGGAGGCCGAAGAGGTCGGCACGCGCGGCCTCGCGGGGCTGGCCCACCGCAACCTCGGCGAGATCTACTCCCGCACCCTGTACGACGACACCCCCGACCGTGACAGCCGCATCGCGTCCGCGCGCCGCCACTTCGGCGCCGCCGTCCGCGATCTGACCCACGTCGGCCTGGAGGCCGAGCTCGGGCGCGCCCTGCTCGTCGCGGGCGCGTTCCTCCTCGAGTTGGGGGAAGAGCCCGTCGCGCGCGAACGGCTACAGGAGGCTCGCGACATGTTCGACCGGCTCGACCTCACGGCGAAGCGCGCCCAGGCGGAGAAGCTGCTCGCGGCGCTGTGATGCGCGCTGTCCTCGTGCTCTGCCTGGGGGTCGTCCACGCCGCCGTCGTCGCCCCCGCCCCGGGCCAGCGGGTGGTGCTCACCGGCGAGCACGTCCTGCTCGTCTACGACCCACTCACCACCAGCCAGACCATCGTCGTTCAGCACGTCTTCGAGGGCACCGCCGCCCCCTTTGGCCTCCTGATCCCCACCGAGCGTCCGGCCCGCGTCACGGTCCCCTCCGAGCGCCTCCGCAACGCCATCCGCCACCGACTGCACCCGCGCGGCAAGGTCAAGCGCACCCTCGACGTCGAGCTCACGACGTGGGTCGGAGGCTGCGCCCTGCGCGAGGTCGGCGACTACCAGCCCGGAGAGCGCGACACCAAGCCACCCACGTCCCCCAAGGCCACCGCCGCCAGCCTGGGCAGCGCCCCCGAGCCGCTCCACGACTGGCTCCTCGATAACGGCTTCACCGTCTCCCCAGCCCAGGCCGCCTGGCTCACCAGGCTGCGCGCCAACGGATGGTCGTTGGTCGGCGTCGTCGTCACGCCCCGCGCCCAGGGCCTCGCCCCGCCCCCGACCCTCCGGGGCCCTGTCCTCGCCATCACCCATCAGGCCGACGGTCCCAGCTATGCCGCCGCCCACCCCCCCTTCGCCCTCCGCGAGAGCGACGAGCCCGGCCCCCCGCTCGAGGTCGCCATCCTCACCGACTGGGCGGCCTCCCTCGAGTCCCAAGCCCCACCCGAGCCCTTCTTCGCCGCCAGCCTCTCCGAACGACAGGTCGCCCGTATCGGCTCCGAGGCCGGCGGCACCCCCTGGGCCTTCCGTCGCAACGGCACGCTCACGGCCTTCGATCTCGACCGCCCCACCGGCGACGGCCTCCTGCGCTTCTCCCGCACCCACCCAAGGCCCGCCCTCAGGCCCGCCCCCACACCTCGCATCCGAGCCCACCGCTTCCGCGTCCCGATAGAGCTCTTCCTGCTCCTCGGCGGCCTCGCCACCTGGTCGTGGATGCGTTTCGGCCGCAGGCGCCGCACCGGCGGCCGACTACATTGACGCGATGGGGGTCGGTGGACCCGCCCCGACTCACCGAGTCCGAGTACCGACCTCTCCTCGCCGATGAGACGGGCGCATAGACCAAGACGAACTCGGACGCATCACCGCCTCGAGGCTCGCCACCGCTCGGCCGCGTCGCGGTAGAGGGCCTCCATCGCGCTCGCCATGATCTCCGGGCGGTGACGCGCCTCGTAGCGAGCGCGGGCCGCGGCGCCGAAGGCCTTGGCCCGTTGGCCGTCTGTGAGCAGCGCGCCGACCTCTTCGGCGAGGGCGGCAGGGTCGGCGGTGGCCAGGACGCGGCCGGTGGTGCCGTCTTCGACCAACTCGGCGATCCCGCCGACGTCGGTCGACACGGTCGGCAGGCCGAGGGACATCGCCTCGATGATGGCGATGGGAGACGAGTCCCGTCGGGTTGGATGAGCGTGCAGGTCGACGAGACTCCACACGTCGCCGATCGGGCCGGGGTAGGAGAGCACTCGGACCCGGTCGGCGATGCGGAGCTCGTGGGCACGATGCTCCAAGTGGCGTCGCCAGGCGTCGTCGCGCTGGGCGTAGCCACAAAGGAGGAAATGGGCGTCGGGGGCGCGCGCGAGGATGGCGGGGGCCGCGTCGAGGAGGACGTCCTGACCCTTGTAGTCGATGAGCCGAGCGATCTGGCCCACGACGGGGACGTCCCGCGGCCAGCCCAGCTCTGCGGCGAGCTCGGCTCGAGCGCGCTGCGCCACGGGACGGTGGATGCCGTTGGGGACGTGGGCGCCGCGCGGGGGCCAATGCGCCCAGCTCAGCATCTCGGAGAGGCGCGCCTGGGAGTCACATACGACGGTGTCTGTGCCCTTGAAACAGGCGTGCCCGAGCCACCTCCAGCCCGGCCGATCCCAGTGTGCCACTCCGTAGTTGGTCGCCACGACCGGCAGCCCGCCGGCCGCACGAGCCGACGCCGCCGCGACCAGCGAGCCGAGGGAGAGCCGGGCGTCTACGACGTCGACCTCTCGCGCTCGCAGGATCCTCGCGATGCGCGCCACGACCCGCGCGAACGTCGCGCCTACTCGGGCGCCACCGAGCGGTCGTGGGAGCGGGCGGCGGAGCCTGAACGGGCGCTCGTCGAGCTCGATGACCTCGATGCCGGCTTCACGATAGCCGGCGCGCATCGGGCCCCCCTTGGCGTCGCAGTCGTCGTCGGCGCCCAACACCACGATCAGGAAGTGCTCGGCGGCGTCGGGCGGCAGGGCTCGCAGATGGTGCAAGAGTCGATTCTCGTCCCCCCCGAAATGCAGCGATGTGAGGACCGAAGCGACGCGGAGTGAGCTCATCGTGCCCACCCCGCATCGGCCGCCAGGGCCTCGAGCGCCACGCGGTGTCGGAGTCGCAAGCGCCGAGCCCCCGCCGGGGGCGCGAGTCGATCCCACGCGGGGCCGTCCGCGGCAGAGAAGCCCACCACCTCGCACTCCCTCGCGACCAGGCGCCCCAACTCCGCGATTGGCCCCAGATCAGGCCACGCCGCTGCGGCCGCGGCCGGCCACAGTGGGGCGCACGCCCGCGCCGGGCGACGGGTCCGCAGATCCAGCAGCGCCTGGGCCGCCCACGCCTCGAGCCAGAACCCCGTCGGCGCCGCGGCGAGCCCGGCGAGCGACCGCAACTCGAGGATCTCGACGCCGAGGGCAGGCAACCCCGCTACGCTGCCCACGACGACCTCGCACGGCGATGGGGGACGCGCGGCCACCGCGTGCGGGGTGTGGACCGGGACGGGCCCCGGCTCGCCCCCGCCGGGCCGCAAGCGCTCGGTGAAGAACGCCCGGATTCGTGCCGCGTTCTCCTCCTCTGCTTCCTCGCCGTCGATCCGCAGGTGCCCCGGCCCTCGGGCGGCGGCGTCGAAGGCCTCGGCATACCCCGCGAGCCCGGCGGGATGCTCGTCGGCCGTCAGCCGCCCCCCCCGTGCGCTGAGCCGCTCGGAGGCGACCGCCGGCGGCAGCAGCAACCAGGCGACGGCGTCTGGAGCGGGGAACGCCGTCAGGGCTGGGTGCCGCGTCAGATCCCAACCGAGCTGGCTCCGAGCTGCGGCGAGGTGCGTCTCTGTCCAGCGATCGAGGAGCAGCACGTCGCTGCGAGCCGCGGCGGAGACGAGGACTCCCCGCAGGGTCCTCAGCGAGTCGACGAGCTTCACGACGCGCGACAACCGGAAGGCCCCGAGCGGTGCGCCCCGAGCCACCCGTCCGCTCAGCTCATCGGCGAGCTCGAGGAACGCGCCCTGGCGGTAGATCTTGGCGACCTCGACTCGCGCCCCGTCGGCCGCGAGCGCGGCGGCGAGTCGCGCGACGTGCGTCGACTTCCCCGAGCCATCGGTCCCCGTCACGACGAAGCGGCGCGCCGGCAGGGTCACCGGGTCGGCGGGCGCAGGAGCGAGGGCGCGCTCGAGGCCCGGGTCGCAGCCGAGCACGGCGTCTCGTATCGCCTCGTGCGGTCGCAGCGGGGCCCACGCCCGGCGCAGCGCCCTCCCCCGCTCGCCGCCCGCCGCCGCCGCCGGTGGTACGACCCCGGCCCAGGCACCGAGGGCACGCTCGGGGTCGAGGGCGAAGGGCCGCCAGGACGACGGAGCGCGCCCGGACGGCGGCGCGGGTGGAGCCGCCTCGACCGCCACCAACACGACCTCCGCCCCCGGCGGCGCCGATGTCCCCGGCGATGTCCGCGCGACGCTCGGTCCCAACCAGACCACCGGCGCGGGCTCGTCGTGCAGCACCCACGAGACGGCGTCGCGGGGCTCGCTGTGGACCTCTCCGGGCCAACGCGCGCGGACCTCGCGGGCGAAGCCGGGCTGGTCGCGCTCGCCGTAGAGCACCACCCGGCGCACCCCGGCCTCGGCCAACGCGGCGAGGCGCGCCTCGAGCGCCTCATCGTCGGACGCCCCGAGGTCGAGGATGGGCGCGGGGCCATCTCCGCCACCGATCCGCGCCGCGAGATCATCGATGGCGCTGCGTCGCCGCGCCTCCAGGAGGTCGGGGACGAGCCAGGCACACACCGCCGGCGAGGGGAGCGCAACGACGGCGGTGCGCGGCGCCCTCTGTGGCGGATCGAGGTTCACCAGGTGGCGTTCGGGCGCGGCGACGACGTCTACCACCAGCGCGCCTCGACCGGCTCGCGCAGCAGCAACGGTTCGAGGTGTTTCACCGCCTGTCGCAACCCCTCGAGCCGGCTCATCGTAGGATCCTCGTGCTCGATCGCGAGGACTCCTCGATACCCGGAGAGCTGCAGCTCGGTCACGATCCGTCGCCACTCCAGATCACCCCACCCCGGCACACGGAAACGGAAGCCCCGGCCCGGGCGATCCCATGCGCCATGGGCGAGCAACCCCGAACGCGCGACGTGGTGGGCGACCAGCTCGCCGTCCTTGGCGTGGACGTGGTGGACTCGCCCGCCGAGCTCGGCCAGGAAGACCACCGGATCGATCCCCGCCAGGAGCAGGTTCGCGGGGTCGAAGTTGAAACCCAGCGCGGGGTGCTCGTCGACGAGCGCCACCAGCTCCAACGCGGTCTCGAGGTTGTAGGCGAGCTGGTTGGGGTGGCACTCGTGGGCGAACCTCACGCCGCGCTCGTGGAAGGCGTCGAGGATGGGGCTCAGGCGCTCACGGGCCGCGTGCGCCATCCGCGCCCAGCCGTCGCCGAGGGGCCAGGGAAACCACCGCGACCAGACAGCGCAGCCGACGAAGCCACAGACGACGGGCACCTCGAGTCGCTGGGCCAACTCCGCGGCGGCGACCATGCGCTCGGCGGCGAAGGCCGCCTTCTCGGCCGACGTGCCGGCGTGGACCGCGTCGGTGTCCTCCCCGTGCGGCCCCAGGAGGAGCTGCCCCTCCTGGTGGACGCTGAGCGCGGAGATCGAGAGCCCCGCTTCGTCGACCGCGCGGCGAATCTCCCGCCACCCGCCCGCGAGGGCGGCGTCGAGATCGACAAAGGGGTTGCCGCGGTGGAGCGGCAGCTCGATAGCCTCGATCCCGAGCTCCGCCGCCGTCGCGAGCGCCTCCCGGAAGGGCAGATGGTAGAGGACCTGAGCACACACGCCGAGCTTCAAGACCCCACCTCCACGATGGCCTGCTGGGTGAGCCCCCGGACCTGCTCGACGTCGAGCGGGAGGGGCAGCGCCGCCATGGCCTCCGCCAGCAAGGCGGGGTCGCGGGTACGAGCGGCCTCGAGGGCCAAGGTGTCGGCGCGCGCCGCGGCGGTGAGGAAGGGCACCACCTCCGGGGGGAGCGCGCCGGGGCGCACGGGGCGCACACCACCCTCGTCGAAGCGCGCCGCGACCTCCACGACGTGGTCGGCGGGGAGCTCCGGCAGCAGCCCGTCGTTGGCTACGTTGGCGTAGCCGTACCATGGGTCGTGGCCCGCGAGAGCGACCAGCGCCGGTACCAGCGCGTCGTCGAACCAGGGCGTCGGCCGGACGACCTCGGCCTCGACGACAGGCGCGCCGTCACCCTGCGCGTAGGCCGCCACCAGTCGATCCGACAAGGCGTCGAGGGCGCCGGCCCGTCCAGGTGGGGGCGCCCCGTCGCCGAACACCCGCGAGAGGTACTTCAGCGGGTGCGCCCCCGGCCGCCCGGCGACGTCCCAGAACCAGCCGAGGTGGTTCAGGCCCCCGTACCTCGCCGTCGCCCCCCGGCCCGCGAGGGCGCGCAGGGTGACGAGCGGCAGCTCGCAGAGGCCCACGGCGCGGACGCCAGCGTCGAGCAGGACCCGCGTGGTGATGCCCAGCGGCGCCATCAGGTCGAGGGCGACGGCGTTCGGCGCGCGCGCGCGCACCTCGGTGGCCAGCTCCGTCATCCAGGGGACCGTACGCCAGGCGTTGGCGAGGCCGCCGGGACCCAGCCCCTCGTCCCCGGCGCAGCCGAACGCGCGGGGGAAGGACTCGTCGTGGGTGCGGGCCGCGTACCCCCCGACGCGGACCATGAGGACCACGAAGTCGGCCCCCTCGAGGGCTGCGCCCCGTTCGGTCGTCGCCGTGACCCGCCAGCCCGGGCGCCCTGCGATGTCGGCGGCGGCGCGACTCGCCACGGCTTCCAACCGATCCAGGCGCCGAGCCATCAGCCGCAAGCTCACCTCGGGCGCCGACCAACGCTCCGCGAGCAGCGCGCAGAGGCGCGGGACCCAGACGCCACCACCAAGGATCGCCACGCGCTTCAATTCTCTCGCTCAATCGCCGCTGGGCTCTGTTCTCGCTCAATCGCCGCTGGGCTCTGTTCTCGCTCAGTCGCCGCTGGGCTTTGAGTGCGGCCCCACGCCCGGACCGCCCGCACCACCTGCTCAACCTCCGCGTCGGTGTGCTCGTGGGAGAGCGGCAGGCTGACGACCGTCTGCGCCCAAGCCTCCGCGGCGGGCAGCGACAGATCCCCCGGCAGGTGTGGGGCGAGGCCTGCTTGCAGGTGCGCGGCGATCGGGTAGTGCAAGCCGGTTCCCACGCCGTGCGCCCCCAGAAACGCGCGAAGCGCCTCTCGCTTCGGGGTGCGCAGAACGAACAGATGCCACACCGGCTCGGCGTCTGGGTGCACCGTGGGCAACTGGAGCCCGGGGACATCCGCGAGCGCCTCCAGGTAGCGGGTGGCGATGGCCCGGCGGCGCGCCGTGAAGCCGTCGAGGTAGCGCAGCTTCACCTCCAGCACCGCCGCCTGCAGCGTATCGAGCTTGGCGTTCGGGCCCAGCTCGCCGAAGCTGTACTTGCCGTCCTTGCCGAGGTTGCGCAGCACGCGGAGCTGGGCGTCGAGGGTGGCGTCGTCGGTGAGCACCGCGCCCCCGTCGCCGAAGGCGCCCAGATTCTTGCTGGGGTGGAAGCTGGTGATGGCCGCACGCCCGAAGGCCCCGACGGGTCGCCCTCGCCAACGAGCCCCGTGGGCCTGGGCGGCGTCCTCGAGCAGGTCGACGCCGCGCTCACAGCAGAGCTCGGCGAGGACATCGACCTGCTCGGGGTGGCCGTACATGTGGACCGCCATCACCGCGCGCGTCCGCGACCCCAGGGCGCCCTCGACCGCCGCCGGATCCATCCGGCCTGTCGCGGGATCACAGTCCACGAGCACCGGTGTCGCCCCCGCCTGGAGGATGGCGCTGGGCACCCCGGCGAAGGTCTGGGCGTTGGTGACCACCTCGTCGCCTGGGCCGATGCCCAAGGCGCGGTAGACCAACAGCGCCGCGTCCGTTCCGCTGCTGGTGCCCACGGCGTGCCCGACGCCGTGCCACCCCGCGAGGGCCGACTCGAAGCGGCCCACCGCCGCCCCGAGCACCGGCGCGTCTTCGAAGAAGCAGCGGCGAAGCGCCCCCTCGACCTCCGGCCAGAGCGCCGCGTACTGCCGCGCGTAGTCCTTGGTCGGCACGCGCTTCATGCGGCCCCCGACGCGATGAGCGCCGCGCCCAATGCCCCCGCCTCATAGCCAGCGCGGGCGGGCTCCACCCGGCAGACGGCCTCTGGGAACGCGTCGGTGCGCAGGCGAGCCTCGACCAGGGCGACCCACTCCGGGTCCTCCGCCGCGACCCCACCGCCCAGCACCACCAGCCCCGGGTCGAGCACGTTGACGACGGACGCGAGCCCTGCCCCCAGCGCCGCCGCCGCCGTCACGCGGTCGCGCCCCTTGAGGGCCTCCCCCGACGCGAGCGGGTTCAGGCAACCGCGTCGCCCGCAGCGACACGCGGGCCCAGCCGCCCAATCGACGGAGACGTGGCCGATCTCGCCCGCGACCCCGGAGACGCCTCGCCACAGGCGCCCGTCGAGGACGAGGGCCCCCCCGATCCCGGTCCCGACGGCGGCGAAGACGAAGGTGTCCTCCGGCCGCACCGCGAGCTCAGCGATGGCGGCGACGTTGACGTCGTTGTCGAGGCGGCAGGGGGCGTCGAGCCCCTCGGAGACCAGGGCCGCCAAGGGCACGTCCGACCAGCCGTCGAGCATGACCGAGGATCGCGCGACGCCGTCGGTCGAATCGACCACCCCGGGGAAACCCACGCCCACGGCCCGAAACCGACCGCCGAGCTCGTCGGCGACCGCGCAGACCAGCTCGAGGGCCCGCCGCGGCCCCGTTGCGCGACCGGTAGCGCGCCGCGCCGAGGCGACGACGGCGCCCGAGTCGTCCACCGCGACCGCGAGCAGCTTGGACCCCCCGAGATCAAGCCCTAGAAGCATGGGCCGCCGGGCTCGAGCCGCTGACCGAGCCGGTCCATGGCGCCGCGCAGCTCGCCCGGATCGACGTCGGGCACGATGCGCACCGCGTCGACGTCGACCGGCATCACGAAGTGCAGGTGCCCCCCGCGGACCATCCTGATCTCGCGCAGACGCGCGAGCGCGGCCTCTTGGCGCTCGCGCGGGATCGGGGGCGGTAGATCGTAGGCGGCGAGCAGCCGCAGGATGCGGTCGGCGACCCCAGTCGGGCAGACGCCACGCCCTCGCGCGACCTCGGTGGCGAGGGCGATGCCATAGGCGACGGCCTCCCCATGGCGCAAGCCGCTGTACTCCATCTCCGTCTCGAGGGGGTGCGCGAGGGTGTGGCCGAGGTTGAGGGCGCGGCGCAGATCCGTCTCGTACGGGTCTGGATCGAGCAGGTCGATCTTCCGACGGGTGGCGCCGCGGACGACCCGGCCGAGCAGGGCGATATCGCGGTCCTCGAGCAAGGCGGTGGCGTGCTCCTCGAGCAGCGCGAAGAGGGCGGCGTCCCCAGTGAGGGCCACCTTGATGGCCTCGGCGACCCCCGCCGCGAGGTCCGCCCGCGCCAGCGTGGTCAGCACGCTGGGATCGCAGTACACCGCCGCGGGATGGTGGAAGGCCCCGACGAAGTTCTTCGCCCACGGAGTGTTGATCGCCACCTTCCCCCCGACCGCGCTGTCGTGCTGAGCGAGCAGCGTCGTGGGCACATTCACGTAGGGGACGCCCCGCATGTAGGTCGCAGCGACGAAGCCGCCGGTGTCGGTGACCATCCCCCCGCCGAGACATACGAGGACCGAGCGGCGCTCGAAGCCGGCCGCGTGCAGCCGCCGAATCACACGCTGGTAGGGATCGAAGGCCTTTGACTGCTCGCCCGGCGGCAGCACGATGCAGTTGGCCGCGACGCCCGCCGAGGCCAGCCCGGCGCGCACCCGCTCGCCGTACAGCTCGTCGACCCGGGCGTCGGTCAGCACCGCGACGGAGGCCCCGGGGAATCGGGTCGCCAGCCGCGCGGGGAGCGCGTCCAGCAGACCGTCGCGAATCTCGACGTCGTAGGTCCGTCGCGAGGGCGCGCTGACCGCGAGCGGAGCGCCCTGCCCGGGACCGGGCCCCTCCGCGGCGCGGGCGACATCGTCGCGGTACCACGCGAGCAGCTCACCCAGGGCGTCGTCGAGCGTGAAGCGTGGGGGCACCAAGGCGCACAGCTTGTCGACGGAGGCCACGTGGCGAGGGACGTCCGCCGGCCGGCGTGGCTGCCGCCGGATCTCGACGCGACCTTGGAGCCCCGCCGCCCGCACGAGCCCGTCGAGGATCGCCTGGGTCGGCGTCTCACGGCCGCTGGCGATGTTCCAGACGCCAGGGGCATCCTGGAGCGCGATGGCTCGGATGGCGTCCGCCACGTCGCGGACATCGACGAAGTCGCGGGTGGTGTCGAGGGGCCCCACCTCGATGACCGGCTCCCCTCGCCCCGCGGCGATCTCGGCGACCTGCCTGGCCAGCCACGCGGGCAGGTGCCGCTCGTGGAGCCCCGGGCCGACCGGGTTGAAGAGGCGCGCCACACACAGAGACAGGCCGTGGGCGGCGGCGAGCACGTCCGCCACCTCCTCGGCGGCGCGTCGGCTCACGGCGTAGGCGTTGACCGGTGGACCCCACGGGGTGTCCTCGGCGAGCGGGAGGGCCTGCGGCCGGCCGTAGACCGCGCCGGTGGAGCCCAGCACGACGCGGGCCTCGACCCCCGAGCCGGCGACGGCGTCGAGCAGCGCCGCGGTGCCGCTGGCGTTGGTCTGGAGGAGCCGGGCGGGATCGCCGTCGCGCAGGACCGTCGCCAGGTGGATGACCACGTCCGGCCGGAAGCCGAGCAGCAGCTCGCAGAGGCGCGCGCGCTCGCTCACATCACCGCGGCAATACGCGTAGCGGTCGCCGTGGTCCTCGAAGCCGCCCGGCAAGGGTGCCTCTGTCGCGCGCCCCGCCGCGTGGGTGAAGCCCTCGCGCCGAACGGAGCGACCCACGCCGAGGACGCGCGCGTCGGGGTCGGCCGCCAACCATCGCTGCACCAGGTGCCGCCCGACAAAGCCCTGGGCGCCGGTCACCATCACTCGCACGGTCTTCCTCCAACTGCGGCCCGGGCCGCGGCGATGGTCCGCTCCAAGCCGCGCTCGAGACAAGTCTGGGCTTCCCAGCCGAGGCCGAGCGCGGCGGCGCGGGGATCGGCGAGCCTGATCGGCGTCGCCGACGGCGGGTCCGGCGCCGGTGGCTCTACCGGGACGCCCGCCAGGCGCCCGGCCAACTCGGCGAGGGCCCCGACGGAGGTGCCCAGACCGGTCCCCAGATTGAAGGTCGGCGCGTCGGCGGACGCGAGGGCCAACGAGGCGACGATGCCCTCGGCGACGTCCTCGACGAAGACGAAGTCGCGCACCGGGCGAGGGTCGCGCACTCGGATCGGCGCGCCTCGGGCTGCCTGGCCGACGACCGTGCCGACGACCGCGTCGGGGTGTCCGCCGGGACCGTAGACCGCGAATGGACGGAGGATGACGGCGGGGACGTCGGCGGCGAGGCTGCGGACGAGGGCCTCGGCGCCGAGCTTGCACGCCCCGTAAGGAGAGCTCGGCCGGCAAGGCGCCCCCTCGGCGCTGGGCTCTGCCGACGGCGCGTAGACCTCGGCGGACGAGATATAGACGAAGCGCGCGTCCGCCTCCCGCGCGGCCATGAGCAGGGCAGCCGTCCCCGCGACGTGCGACCGCGCCCAGGTCACGGGATCGGCGAAGGACGCCCCCACCCAGGGTGGACCCGCGAGGTGCACGACCGCCGCGCAGCCTTCGGCCCAGGCGGTCACGTCGTCGTTGATCTCGCCCCGGATCCAGTCCGCCGGGCCTGGCGCACCCAACGGGCCAGCGTGGGCTCGCGTCGTGATCCCTCGCGCATCGAGGACGCGCACGACGGCCCCCCCGATGAAGCCTCCGGCGCCGGTGACCAGGATCCGCCCCATCACGCTTCGTCCACCGCCCAGGGGTAGTCACAGCGGCTACAGATGTGGTCCGCCGGGAACCGGTCTCGGAGGTGGCGCTCGCGCACCGCGCGATACCGAGCACCGCGCCAGATGTCCTCCACCGAGGCCTCTCCGAGACGTCCCAGCTCGACGCGCCGTCGCCAGTCGCAGTTACACAGCACGCATGTCCCATCGGCTGTGATGTACAGCTTCACGAACGGTCGCTGACACAGCGGCCGAGGCACGACGCTGCGCGCGGCGGCTCCCGCCGAGCTGTCGAGGCCGGCCACGACCTCACTCACGGCTCGCTCATTCGAGAAGCCCTTGAGGACGACGTAGTCGGCGATGCCATCGGGGGCCAGAGCCAGGCTCTCGCGCACGTCCGGGACATCGCCCGTGACGATCTGCAGGTGCATCCGACCGAGGGCCCCGCAACGATGCAGCTCGGTGACGGCCCGGAGGTTCGCAAAGACGCGGTCGAAGCTCAGGCCGGCCATCACGCCCTGGTAGGTCGTGCTCTCGAAGCCGTGGACGCTGACGCAGAGCTCATCTGTGCCCGCATCGGCCAGCCGGCGGGCGAGCTCGGGGGTGAGCGCGGCGCCGTTGGTGAACAGGCCCAGCGTCGTCGTCGGCAGGGCCTCACGGGCGAGGGCGAGCCAGTCCGGCAGCCGCTTGTCGAGCAGCGGCTCGTTCATCAGAAACGGTGAGAATCGCTGGACGCCGCGGCCCGCGAGCTGGGAGAGGAGATCGCGGTAGAGGCCCTCGTCCATTCGTTGATGGGCGTAGCCGGGCTCACCCGTGATGGCGGGATAGGGACACATCGTGCACGCGGCGTTGCAGCGGGTATAGGTCTGCACCTGCACCTTCAGTGGGAACGGTGGCACCGCTGCGTCGGTGCGCACCTGGAGCGTCTCGGCGTCCCCCGTCGAGCGGTGCAGCCCCCGGAGCGCGTCGAGGGCCTCCACCTCCGCGCGAGCGGTCGTGCGGGCATCGAAGAAGCGTTGCTGGCGACCGGTCTCGGCCCAGGCCAAGGCCCTGCGTGCGGGGGAGGCGACCGGGCCGTGTTCACCCCAGCGCAGCGTCTGCCCTTCGCGGGGCTCCGGGGCGTGGCCCACCGGGACCTTCGCGACGAAGACGTGGTGGCGGAACCACCGACCGCTCGTGGGATCGAGGTCGTCGAATTCGCCGAGGGACGCAGGTTCCCACGGCGCGTCGCCCAGCTCCTCGCGAAGCTCCCGACGCATCGCCTCCGCAGGCGTCTCTCCCGCTTCGAGCTTGCCGCCAGGCGTGTCCCACTGCCCCGCGTAGCAGGCGGCGTCGTCGGGGCGGCGCTCCAAGAGCACGCCCTGGGGCCCGCGGATGATGGCCCCGACGACCTCGACATCCGGGCGGTGGAGCCGCTCGAAGGCCGGCGTCTCACCGACGAGCTCGGTCGCTCGCTCGACGGTGGCCGGGTCGTTGACATCGATCCACGGCGCCTGGTGCTCGAAGGCCGCCACGATGTGCCCGGCGCCGAGGAGTCGGCGCACCAGATCCGGGGCGTCCAGGCGCTCGTCGGGGGCGACGGCGTCGAGGGCGGCGGCCCCGAGCACGTAGGCTCCGCTGCAGATCTGAACGGGGAGGGCGGGCTTCTCCTCGTAGGTCAGCACTCGATCGCCCTCGAGGCGCAGGCGCCCGTACGGGATGGGGATCGGCTCCAGGTGGCTGGCGAGGGTCATCGCGGCGTCGCGGTCCCGGTGGTGGGCGACGAAGGCGGCGAAGTCGAGGGCGACGAGGTTGTCCGCGCATTGGACGATGAGCGGGGCCTCGGTGCGCGTCTGCGCGCAGACGCCGATCGTGCCCCGTGGCGTCTCCTCGACGAGCACCTCGAGGGACGCGCCGACGGAGCGCGCCAGCGGCCGACCACGCGCCTCACACCACCGCATGATCTCGGGGTGCCTGGCCGAAGTCGCCACAAAGACGCTGCGGCAACCGGTGGCCAGGATCGCGAGCAGATTCCGCTCGATGAGCGGACAGCCGAGCACCGGGACGAGGGGCTTGGGGAGGTCGCCCCCCATTCGCGCACCTCGACCGCCCGCCATCAAGAGCGCCGCGGCCCTCATTTGGATGCGCGCAGTTCGAAGACAAAGAGCCGCAACGGAGCGTCGCCGGTGTTCACCAGGCCGTGGGCGCCCCCCGGCGCGTTGCGCACGAGGTCCCCGGGCTTGACGTCGAAGCGCTCTCCGTCGCGCCACATCTCGCCGTGACCCGCGAGGACCAGGTACAGCTCCTCCTCATCGGGCGCATGTCGGTGACGGCCGATCGACACCCCCGGCGGCAGCTCCGCGTAGTCGATGAAGTTGCAGCCCCCCGCGAGCCCCCCCCCGTCTGCGACGCGGTTGAACCGGAGCTCTCCCGAGCCCCCATGGGCGCGAACCGCCTTCGTGGGGAGCTCGAAGAGATTGCAGCGGTCGAATGGAGCGCTCAACGCGCGCCCGCGCTCATCGAGAGGGGCGCCCCACCTCGCTGGACGAGGGCGGCATCGACGGCCTCGCCGATCCCGACGCAGCAACGCAAGACGCTGTCGATCTCCGCGAGGGGCGTCGGTGAGGGCCCCTCCCCTCGCACGTAGTCTGCGAACGCGCGCATGAGGCGGCCGTGTTGAGTCGGGCCGCGGCGGAAGTCGAGGTGGCGGAGGCGATCGGGGACCATCTGCGCGAGGGTGTTGGCCGCCTCGATGAAGGGCAGCCCGACCAGCCCAACGCCGCGGATCTCCCGGACACGGCGGAGGTCGGTGCAGGTCGAGACGCCACGGATGATGCCGATGTCCACGGTGCCCTGCGAGCCGGTGACGACGATCCGGCGGCGATCGAGATGCGACCGCGCCGACAGGTGCACCGTCGCCAGGCAGCGCTCGCCGCGGAGGGTCGCGACGACGTCGTCGGCGGGGGCGCCGGGCGGGGCGTCGGGGGAGTTGGACACCGCGACGTGGTCGACCTCGATTCGGCCCGTGAACAGGTGCACGAGGTAGAGCAGGTGCGGGAGCACCTCGAACCAGCGTCCGCCGGCGAGTCGGTGGGCCCAGTGCCCCTCCGTGGCGAGCATCGGGTCCAGGGACGGATCGACGAAGAAGTCGCACGAGACGCGGACGACCTCTCCGACGCGCCCACGACTCACCCAGTCCCGCGCCGCGACCACGTGGGGCCCGTGCTTGTGCTGGTAGATGGCCCCCAGTCGCGCGCCGGTTCGCGTCGCGCAGGCATGGACCTCCTCCCAATGGGCGAGCGTCAACGTCACCGGCTTCTCGATGAGGACCGCGCGGCCTCCTTCCATCGCCCGGACGGCGATGTCGCGGTGCGCGCCCGGCGGCGCACAGACATCCACGATGTCACAGGCGTCGATGAGCGCGTCGAGGGAGTCGAAGACGACGGCGCCGGGGATCTCGGTCGCGCGCCGCGTCGCGAGCGCCGCGTCCAAGTCGAAGAGGCCGTGAATCCCTGCATCGGGGACGGCATCCCAGCCGCGGATGTGCTCATGCAGGATGTGCCCGCAGCCGACCACGCCGACGCGCAGTGAGGGCTGGTCGCTACCGATGCGACCTCGTCGATTCCCGTTCGCCGCGCTCTGTGCGTTCCTCATCACCCGCTCGACCCCCCTCCTGCCGTAGATCGCTCAATTATATGAACGGCCGCCCCACGGCCACCACGAACGCGTCGAGATCGCGATGCCGCGTCCTCTTATCCGGCGACGTCGTCCCAGCCGCCACCACGTGCCTCGATGAAGCGCCAATCATCGCTGGACGGCGAGCACCAAACGGCTACTCGAGCGGCTTGCGAAAAGCGATCTCCACCGTTCGTTCCTGAAAGCCCATTCGACGGTTGAGGGTGAGCATCGCCTGGTTGGCGGACTCGTTGTCGGTGCGGATGACGCGCACGCCGTTGTCGCGGGCCCACCTCGCGGCGGCGACCTTGAGGGCGGTGGCGAGGCCCTGACGGCGGTACTCAGGGCGGACTCCCGTGAGGCCGACCCAAGCGACCTCCGGGTCCTTGGTGCGCCACAGGGAACTGGTCGCGACGAAGGTGCCGTCGGGGGCCTCGGCGGCGAGCCAGCACTCGGGGATATAGTCGGGACGGCGGGCGTCTGTGACGATGTCCTCGAAACGCAGGGTCCAGTCCCGGGTGTTGGGGACGTCGGGGAGGACCGCCCCGAAGAGGGCGTGGACCTTGCGCAGAGCGGGCTCTTCGAGTCGTCCGGGGAACTCGGACATAGCGCGAATGGGGAACGGGATGGGGCGGTCCCAACGCTCGAAGTCGAAGTCGGCGACCTGGAGCTCCAGGTCGATGAAGCGCATGTGCTCCATGAAGCCGCGACGCTCGAGGAAGGCGATCCCATCGGGGTCGCAGTCGAAGGCGTAGGCCTCCAGGCTGAGCGGGTCGAGGTGCGCGACGCCGTCGAGCATGCGCTGGTAGAGGGCGCCGCCGATCCCGGCCCCACGTCGCTCGGGAAGAACCCGGATGGTGAACGCAGGCTCGCGCTCGACGAAGGCTTCGCGGTCGTGGCCGAACCAGAGACAGCCGACCAGGTCGCCATCGCGCTCGGCGAGGATCCGGCGGTGCAGGCAGTGATCGGGCACCTGCTCGTCGGCGGCGCGCAGCATCTCGGCGCTGGATAGCTGGTGAGGCATCACGCGATGGAGGAACGACTCCAGCGGTTCGTAGTCACGGCTGGGGTCGAAGTCGCGGAATGAGGTGCGCATCGCGGGCGCTATTCTGGCACAGGCTCGCGCCTCCGCCCCCCCGAATCACGACGCACGCGAAAGAGGGCATGGGGCGGAGGGCGCTCTCGCCACGGGGAGCGCGCCGTAGGGGCAGCCCTCGCCCTCGCCCGCGCCGGAAACGGCAACACCAACAGGGTCGCCTGCGCCTCCATCGCTACATCCAACGAACGGCGCCCTCAGGTGGTCTCGCCGGCGAGCCACGCCCGGACGGCGAGGCATTGAGCGGAGCCGGCGAAGAGCAGCAGGTCGCGGGCCACCTCGCTGTCGGCGAGGAACTGCTCGATGTCGGGGCGGTCGAGGGCGCTGCGGGGGCGGTCGTCGAAGTCCTGGAGCCTCAGCATCTCGAAGGCGCCCCCGAAGCCATCGGCCAGGGCGAGGGCGAGGCGAGCGGCATAGAGTTCCAAGCCAGCGCGAACCGCGGCGGGGGGGAAGGTCGCGAGGCCCGAGGCCGCGGCGCTGGCGAGGGCCGTCCACTCCGGGTCCGGAGCGTCGCCCACGAGCCGCTCGAGATCACCTTGGATGCGCTCGTAGGTGGCCCGGTCACGGGCGCGAACCGGGTAGCTGCCTCCGAGCAGGCCGAGCAGAGCCCCGAGGAACGCCCGGAACTCACGATCGCTGAGCTTCCGCGCGGCCAGGGTCCCCTCCCGCAGGGGGACCAGGCAGCGCCCGAGCAGGAAGCTGCGGCCCGCGTCGTCGGCGCCGCTGACGATTGCGGTGCCCAGCACCACCGTGGTGCGTTCCCCGGTGTCGACGGTGACGGTGTACGGCCGCCCGGCGTTGCGCACCACATCGAAGTCCGTGACGTCGAGGGCGACCCCGAGCCGCCGCGCCATCTGGTGCAGCCCCTCGTGATGGGCGACGCGCTCCTCGGTCGACGCCTGCCCCCGCCTACCGAAGGCGGGGGCGATGGTCGGCCCGACGGCGCGCAGCAGCATCAACAGATTCGCCGGGACCGTCTCGGGCAGGAGTGGCCGCCTGAGTCGATCGCTGACGGGGCCGCTGGGCACACACGGCGTGGCTGGCCGCACCTCCCCTTCCACCCACGCCGTGACCCCTTGGAGCCAGGCCGCCGACGCGGTCGAGCCGCCCACCGCGACGGCGCGCTGCAAGTCGCGCCACGCCTCGCCATCGAGGGGATCCCGGTCGATGCGGCCCCGGGCATCTCGGGCGAGGGCCGTGGCGTCGATCACCAGATCCGTGAGTGACTCTTCGATCGACACCTCGGCGCCGGGTGGGAGGTCTCCCAGCCCACCCTGCGCCCCCCCGTCCAGGGCGATGGCGGGTTGCTCGGTGGTCGCCCCCATCACCAGGATGGGCATCCCCGTCTCCGTGCCGCCCGCCCCATCGCGCGCCTCGCTCTCGTCCTCTGGCGCCGCGACGGGGGCCTCGGCCGGGGCGCGGGGCGCCGGGGCGAACTGCTGCCCGTAGGGCATCGTGCTCCGGGGCCGCTCGGCGACCGGCTCCAGCGCACCTGTGTCGCCGGTCGGATCGATGTCACCGAGGGCATCGTCGATCGCGCTGACGAGCTCGTCGCCGTCCAGCACCGACAGGTCGAGCTCGAAGGGATCACTCGGCGGGGGTGGCGGGACCGCGATGGGTGCCTGCTCGGCCGTCGCCGCGATGTCCTCCGCGGCCGCGACGGTGGGCTGCTCCGCCGTCGGACCTCCGGCGACCCCCAGCGGCTCGTCGTCGAAGTCCTCGAGGTCCCCGAGATCGAGCTCCAGGGGCGGTCCCCCGGAGAGCGGCTCCAGCGTCGCCATTGGGGGCGGCGACCTCAGCGGCTCGGCCTCGAGCGGCGGCGGGTCCGGGAGCGGGGGGACCGACGGCGCCTCCAGCGCAGGCGCCCCCAGATCGCCGGCCCCCGGCTGCCCGAAGGCGTCCGGATTGTCGAGGAACTCGTCGTCCAGTGGGATCAGCGCCTCGGTCGACTCGAGCGGAGGTGCGACGTGCGCGTCCACCACCGGCACCGGCTCGCCGCCGTCGGGCCCGCTCGGCACCGGGCTCAGCACCTGACTGAGTTGGACCGCGGCGAGCACGGCGCCCTGTGGCGCGTCCCTCCGGGGGAGGAGCTCCTCCGCCGGGCCGCGCGGAGCCGCGTCGGCGTCGAGGTCCCGGGCCAGGGCCGCCAGCATCGGATCGACCGGATCGGCCCGGCGGAACGCGGTGAGCTGCTCAATGGCCTCCGCCCGACGGCCCCGGGCGAGCAGCGAGCGCACCTGCCCAGCGCGGGCCGCGGCCACCCGGTCCCCGGCGTCGGCCACTCGCTCGAGCCGCTGATACGCCAACAGCGCCATGTCGGCCTCACCAGCCATCAGATAGACGCCGGCCAGCTCCTCCAGCGCCCGCCCATCCGGGTCGAGCAGGCCGACGGCGCGACGCAGGTGCTCGATAGCGCCGTTCAGGTCGCCGAGGTGGTGGGCCCGAATCTGGCCGAGTCGGGTGTACAGATGCACCAGGTCGGGCTCCGCCCCCGACGCGACGAGCCACTCGTACTGCTGGGCGGCCTCCGGCCATCGCTCCTGCGCGTAGCGCAGATCCGCGAGGAGGCGCCGGGTGGCGGGATCCTCCGGGGCCAGCTCGACCACCCGCTCCAAGGTCTCCCCGGCCGCCGCCCGGTCGCCGAGGGGGCCCATCTGTACGTCCGCCAACCGCCGCAGCAGTGGGAGCAACGCCTCCGGCTCCTCGAGCCGCCGGATTCGCCGCTCCAGCAACGCCGCCAGCTCGGTGAAGCCGCGGCGCTCATCCAGCATCGAGGCGGCGCGGTCCGCGGCCTCCTCCGCGGTCGGGTCCCGCCTCACGGCCGCGACGAAGCACTCCAGGGCGCGGTCGGTGTCGCCCACCTCGTCGACGAAGACGCGCCCCGCCTCGAGCAGTCTTCGGGCCGCGTCGACCCCGCTGCGCAACCGGCCGGCCAGCTCCACGAGGAGCTCGGCTCGCTCCGAGGACGTGGCATCGACGTCCCCGGCGAGGGCGCGGTCGTGGAGGATCGCCGCCGGCACCGGATCGACCTCGCTGGCGTCCCGTGCCTCCAGGTACAGCTCGCCGGCGAGCTGCGGCCGCGCGGCGCTCTCCTCGATCCGACCCGCGGCCCACAGCGCGACGGACCGGGCCCGATCGTCGTCATGGGTCCGGGCGACGCGCACCAGCGTCACGGCGAGATCGGTCGGCTGGTCTCGATGGAGGCGCAAGAGCGCCTCCCACGGCCGCTTCGCCGACGGAGAGAGCGGCACGACGCGCTCCCAGAGCGCGACCCGGTCCACGTCGGAGACGCCGGCGCCATCGGCGGACTCGGCGGCCTCCCGCCAGAGCGCGAGGGCGTCACGGCGCTCGCCGACGAGCTGCGCCACCCGCGCGAGCCGCTCCGAGAGCAGAGCCCGGTCACCGCACTCGGCGGCTTCCCGCACCAACGCCCAAGCCGCATCCGCGTCCTCGGGGCCCAGCTCCCCGAGGACCGCGCGGGCCTCCGCCGGGGGCAACAGCGCCGCGAGCTTGTGGGCGACGACAGCCCGCTGGCCCGAGGTCTTCAAGCGTGGGAGCAGCGCGCGATAGAGCATGACCAGGCGCTCGCGGTCTCCCCTGGCGATGACCAGTCGCTCGAGGGCCCACGCCGCCGGGAGCAGCTCGGGATCGAGATCGATCGCCGCCTCGTAGGCGTCGAGGGCGTCTTCGAGGTCGCCGTCGTGCTCGTGCCGGATCTCGGCGACGCGGAAGAGCACCGCGGCGCGGTCACGCGGATCCTCGATGTGCTCGGCGCGGGCCTCGAGGACCCGCGCCAGCTCACTCCAACGCTCCATATTCCCGTACAGCCGCTCCAACCCCGCGAGGGCGTCGGGGGCCTGGGGCCGGCGTTGCAGCACGGACTCGTACGCGCGCAGCGCCGCCTCGGGATCCTCCAACCGAAACTCGTAGAGCTCGCCGAGCTTCCCCAGCGTCCCGGCCCGCTCGGGCGCGTCCTCCGGGAGCGTGTCGAGCTCGTGCTGGTGAAGCGCCGCGAGATCCCGCCACCGTCCGTGCTGGAAGAGGAGCCGCCCGAGGCCACGCAGCGCCGCCAGCCACGTGGGATCGACCTCCAGGGCCTCCCGCCAGCAGCGCTCGACGCCGTCGGGATCACCCAGCGCCTCGTAGGCCCCGGCGGCGCGCGTCAACAGCGCCAGCTTGCGTGGGCGGTCGGCGCTCGCGAGCTCTTGGGTGAGGGCCGCGACCAGCGCCGGCCGATCCCCCTCGTTGGCCAGCAGACGCTGCAATGCACGCAGCGCCCTGAGGTTCGCCGGATCCAGCTCGAGGGTCGCCTCGTTGTGCCGAATCGCGGCCCCCGGTCGGTTGAGCCGCGTCTCGTAGAGCGCGCCCAGCGCGTCGTGCACCCACGCGCGCCCGACGTCGTCGAGGCTCCGCTGCAGCGCCGCCTCGAGCGCCTCGCGGGCCGCGTCGAAGGCCGCCGTCGCGAGATGCACCCGGTGCAACGCGGGGAGCGCGGAGGGCAACGGGTGCGGACCGTCTCCGGCCAGCGCCGCGCGGACCGCCGCTTCGTAGTGGCGGCGCGCCTCGGCGCGGTCCCCCAGTCGATAGGCGGCCACGTCGCCCAGGTGCGTCCGCAGCGCGGTCTTCAACCCGTTGGAGTCCGCCGCCTCGGCGAAGGGCTCGACGGCTCGCACGTAGGCCCCCATATCGTCGGCGCGCCACGCGCAGCGGCGCAGGCCGCTCAGCGCCGGCAGGTGATGCGGCTCGGCGACCAGGGCGCGCGCGTAGGCCTCCACCGCGACATCCGGCTGCCCGGCGCCCGTCTCGGCGTTGAGTCCTGCGCGATACCAGGCGGCGGCGGCCTCCTCGGGGACGGCGCGGGCGAACTGCTCGAGGAGCGTGTTCGCCGGGCCCCACATCCCCAAGGCCTCGTAGTCGGCGATGACCTCGCGAATCACGGTCGGGTCGTCGGGCAGGAGCATCGCAGACTGGCCCAGGAACAGGCGGGCTCGCTCCGGCGCGCCGAGCTTGGTGACGGAGACCAACGCGCTCAGGTACACGAGGCGGCCCCGCTCCACCTCGTCCTCGACCGCGGAGACGCCGTTCATCACCGCCTCGACCAGCGCCTCCCACCGGCCCTGGCGCGTCTGGATGCGGACCACGCCCGAGAGCGCCTCGAGGGAGCGCGGCTCGGCCTCGAGCGCCGCCCCGTAGGCCTGCAAGGCGGCCTCGTCGTCCTCCCGCACCGACTCGTGCAGCCGCGCGATATCGAGCAGCAACGCGGACCGGCCGTGGGGGGTCGCCTCCAGCGACAGGCGACGCTGGAGCACATCCAGCCGAGCGGCGGGATCACCGTCGGGGATGGCCAACGAGAGACGGGCCAGGAGGACCGGGTCCTTCGGGGCGAGTCGGACGGCCTCGCGCAGGTGCCGGCAAGCGTCGGCCCGCGCTCCCAGTCGGTCTTGGAGGACCGCCGCGAGCCGGGCCAGCACCGCGACCCGCTCGGGTCCGTCCGTGCTCAACTCCAGCGCCCGCTCCAACCAGCGGCGCGCGGCGGACCATTGGCCCGCCCGGGTCGCGAGCCGCGCCAGCGCGCGGATCGGCACGAGGTCGTCGGGGGCGAGGTCGTGGGCCTCCTCGTACGACTTGCGCGCCTCGCCGGCGTCCATCAGGTGCTCGGCGAGGATGCGTCCCACCTCGCAGAGGTGTCGGGCCCCGCGGCCGGGCGTCCCGGCGTGGGCCGCCTCTTCACGGTAGAGCTCTACCAGCGCCCCCCACCAGCCGCTGAGCTCCTCGGCGTCGAGTCCGGTCTCGGTGGCCGCGTCCAACATCAACTCACCGCCAATCCGAGGATGCTGCGCAGCTTGATGTGCGCCGGGCTCAGCGCGTAGGCCAGCAGCGCCCGCGCCGCCTTCGACCCCCTCAAGGCCTCGGCCACCGCCCCCTTGCTCTGCCGCGCCTGCCCCGCCGCGTGCGCGTCGTCGAAGACGATGTGGTCCAAGGCCACCGCGAGATCCCCGGCGCACAACAGCCCCGCCCGGTTGCGGGTGTGCTCCACGGCGTCGGCCAGGGAGGCGACGTTCGGGGCCCGCTTGCCCTCTCGCTCGCGCATCAGCGCATCGAGCTGGAGCTTGAGGCGCCGCGGCAATCGGCGCGCGCGGTCCTCCAGTCGGGCCCGGAGCGGCGACGCGAGGCCATCGTCGGGCACCGGACCGACCAACCCCGGCGAGACCACCTCGGCCATCACCCCCACACAACGCTCCACCAGCCGCCCGCCGTGCCGCTCGAAGAGGAGGCGGCGCTCCCGCAAGCCCTCCACCAGGTTGCCGAGGACGAAGGACTCCGCCGCGTCGATTCGTCCCTCGAGCATCCGCGTGGGCACGATGAGCGCGGGCTGCGGCAGGTAGCAGCCCCGCAGCTCGTCGACGCCGCCACCGCCGTTCCACAGCTCGATGTCCTCCACCCCCAGCCCCGACGCGAGCTGGCGGAAGTCGCCCTGCCACTCGGCGAAGCTGCGACGGGAGAGACGCGGGAGCCCCTGGGGGATGCGGTCGGACAGCATCTCCGCGAGCACGAGGGAGAACGCATCGAAGACCGCGCGCCCCGAGCCCGCCTCGCCGGGGTGCACCAGCAGCTCGCGGCGCAACTCGGGGCTCAAGGGACGCGAGAAGTCCCCCGTCAGGCGCTGCCGACGCTGCCGGTAGAAGGCGTGCTCGACGTCGTTGGCCGCGCCCAGGTACTCGAGGGCTGCGCAGGCCAGGAAGCAGGCGTCCGGTCGTCCACGCCGACGATACAGCCGCGCGAGCTGGCGCAGCGCGTCGACGTCCCCCGGGTCCTCCGCGTGGCGAGCCCGGACCGCTCCGATGGCCCGATCCACCGCGTCGTCCACGTGCTCCAGCGGGATCCGCCCCTCGGGCGCCGCCTCGACCTCCTCCAGCATGCGCCATACGGCGCGCAGATCCCGCGGCAGGAGCTCGACGGCCCGCTTGAACCAACCGGCGGCCGCGACGTGATCGCCCAACACGCGGGAGAGCACCTCGCCGAGGGCCGTCGCCCGCTCCGCACGGCGCGCCGGCTCGACCTCCAGCGCGAAGAGCCGACGATACGCCTCCAGCACGCCGCGCCAGTTGTGGCTGGCCGCCATCGCCTCGGCCTTCAACTCGACGGCGGCGATGTCCCGCGGTGACTCGGCGAGCAACGCGTCGAGCACGGAGTTCGCCACCGCCGTCGCACCGCGCCGCAGCAAGGAGCGCGCGTGCGCCGTCCGCGCCTGCGCCTGTCCCCTCCCCGCCTCCGCCGCGGCGGCCTGAGCGAAGAGCTGGTCCGCCTCTTCATAGCGCTCGAGCTGGTCGGCGTATCCCGCGCCCAGAAACGCCGTCTGGAAGTCGATCGGCTCGTGCTCTAGCTCGGCCCGAATCACCTCGAGGGCGCCGGCGACGTCGTCGAGCCGATCCGCCAGCACCCGCGCCTGCGCGCAGGCGGCTCGTCGGCGTGGGCCGGGGGCGCGCAGCGCTCGGAGCCGCTGGCCGTGGAGCTCGGCGGTGAGCTCCCACGCCCCAGCCGCCTCCAGCCGCTTCGCGAGCTCGACCGCCGGCGCCTCGGCCGTCGGGTCGAGGGCCACGGCCTGCTCGAGCAAGGCCCGAACCCGCTCGGAGCGCGCCCCGGTCGCTTCCGCCTCCAGGGCGACCCGGAGGTGGGTCTCCGCCGCGGGCCCCGGCGCGCGGAGAACCGCCAGGAGGCGCTCGCCCGCGACGGTCGTCGCGGCCTCGTCCCCCGACTGCCGAGCCAGCCGCCGCAGCGCGAGCATGGCGGGCAGCGACGTGGGGTCGAGCTCGAGTATCTGCCGCGCCGTGTGCCGCGCCGACTCGTGATCACCGGTGGCGAGCGTGTGCCCCAGCAGGCTGGTGAAGGTCTCGAACATCCCGGCCGCGTCTTCGTGAGCCAACCGGCGCCGAAGGACGGCGGCGACCGCCTCGTCCCGCCCGTCGCTGGCCACGCGGCGACGACAGTCCTCGAAGAGATCGCGCCGCTCCGGCGCAGAGTCGAAGGCGCCAGCGACCTCGTCGAGGCTGCGCCCACCGGGATCGGCGATCTCGCGCAGGGCCGCGCCGAACGACGCGTCTGGGACGGCGTCGGCGAGCTCCAGGAGAGCCTGGTTCCGGCGCGCCCGATCGCCTTCGCTGTCGGCGCTGCGCGCCGCGAGGAGCAGGTCCTCCCCCTGGATGGGCGGCGCTTGCGTCGCCTCGCCCCGCTTGCGGAACGCCAGGCGGCGGAGCCCCGCCCTGGCCGCACCGCAGTCCGGCTCCGCCTGGAGCGCGCGGCCGTATGCGTCGGCGGCGAGGCCCGGCTCGTCGAGCCGCATCTCCCACAGCTCCCCAACCCGAGCGAGGAGCCCGCCGGACCGCGCGCCGTCGGACGCCGCGGCCTGCTCCTCGAGGACGTCCACCAGCGGGCGCCAGGCCTCGCCGCGCTCGTAGGCGATGCCCAGGAGGTCGTTGAGCGCCCGGTCGATGGCCGGCGAGACGGGCTCGAGCCGCCGCTGCCGCCACCGGCGCAACACGCGCGCCGCGAGGGAGGTGCGCCCGCCGGCGAGCAGCGCCTCGGCGAGCTGGAGCACCAGCGCGGGCGCCTCCAGGGAGCCGAGGTCGTGGCGCTCGACGAGCTGCGCCAGCTCCCCCGTCCGGCCCAGGCGCCCGGTGACCCGCGCCACGCCATCGATGGCGGCGGGGTGGTCCGGGAGTCGGTCGAGGGCGTCGCGATAGATCGTGAGCGCCTCCGCCGCCGCCGCCAGCGGATCGCCGTCGAGCTCCTGGATCTGGGCGGCACGCAGGAGCTGGGCGTCGGCCCGAGGATCGCCCCGGCGGCCCCAGCGGAGATCCACTTCGACCTGCGCGCCGTGGTTCCCGATGGCGCTGAAGGCCTCGCTCGCGCGGCGGAGCGCGTACGTGTGATCGGGGCGGACGGCCAGGGCGCGGGCGTAGAGTCGCGCCGCGTTTCGTTGGTCCCCCAGCCTGCCGCCGACGATGTCCGCCGCCGCCAAGAGGAGCGGCAGGGCCTCGTCCGGGTGCTCGATGCCCCGGTCGACCCGGCCGAGGTAGAGCGCCGTGAGCTCCTTCCACCGCGCGCCGCGCTCGAAGATCCGCTCCATCGCGATGAACGACGGGAGGAAGCTCGGCTCCACGGACAGCGCGCGCTTGTCGTACTCGAGCGCCTGGTCGGAGACATCGATCTGCTGCTCGAGGAGCCGCGCCACCCGGTAGTAGCGCTGCACGAGCCCGCGGACCGTTCGCTCCCGGACCGTCTCGGGCTGCACCCCACCGAGGGACTCCTCGAGCTGGCGGATCTCCTGATTGAACCGTCGCTGAAGCTCGTCGAAGCGTCCCTGTCGCAGCGCTTGGCGCCCCAGGGCTGCGAGGGCCGGCGTGAAGCTGGGCAGCGCCTCGACGGCCCGCTCGAAGTTCTCGCGCGCGGCGGACTCGTCGGCGAGGACCTGCTGGGCGATGAGGCCCATCTGGTACCAGATGTTCGCCGCCTCCGAAGGATCCGTCGCCTGGCCCGCGAGCTCGGCGAGGTGCTCGCGATGCTCGTCCGCCTTGCCCAGGCGTCGCGCCAACTCCCCCGCCCGGTAGCGGACGAAGCGGTCCTCCGGGAGCGTCCGGAGCGCGTCGTGGTATCGGCGCAGCGCCTCCGCGTTTCGCCCCAGCCGCTCGAAGGTCCAAGCGGCCTTGTAGAAGACCTCGCCGACCTCCCATTGGGCCGACGCCTCGTCGACCAGCCCGGCCTGGAAGTCCGCCATGACCCGGTCGTAGCGCGCCCGCAACGCGTGGAGGAGCGGCTCGAGATCGCCGTGCTCGAAGGCGTGCCTCTCGACCGCCGCGAGCAGGGCCGGCGTCCCGCCGAGCTTGTCGACGGCGCCGCTCTGCAGCTCACCGACCCGGGCGACGTCTTCGCCCAGCTCCTCCGTCAACCGGGCTCGTTCGAGGGCGAGCAGTCCCCACAGGACGGGACCGCGCGTGGCTTCGAGCGCGTCGTCGAGGACCCGCGCCGCCCCCTCCCAGTCGAGGCGGTGCAGGTGCGTCGCGTAGCGCGCGATCAACGGCGCCAGCCAGTCCTCCCGAACGTCGCTCGCCCGCCGCCACAGCGCGAGGGCGCGCTCTGGATCGTTGAGGCCCGAGAGAGCGAGGTGCCCGGCCCGGTACAGCGCGTCGGCGTCGGCGCGCCCTCGACGCGCGAGCAAAGCGACGACCTCGTCGGCCGAACCGCTGGCCTCGAGCACGCGATGGAGCGACCAGCGGTTGAGGGCGAACTCGGGGTCGTTGATGTGCGAGGCGCGATAGGCTTGGAGCGCCAGTCCGGGATCCTCGAAGGCGGTCTCCGCGAGCCAGCCCAACTCGTGGAGCAACAGCGCGAGGCGACCGCGGTCCACCTCGGTCGCGATCTCGGCCTCGAGCATCGCGTGCAGGTGGCGGGCCGGGGCGCTGCGGTCACCGCGGGGCTCGCTGAGCTGGGGCAGGACGGGGCCCCCCTCGAGGGTCGGCGCCTCCACCAACGGGAGCGCGCCGATGGGGAAGGCCTCGGGCGCGCGCTCGGGCCCATCGAAGCTCGGGATCGCCCCGAGGAAGGGCACGCCGAGCCGTTCGACGTCCTCGGTGAAGGCCACCGGCGCGGGGGTCTGGCCCCACGTGGGGTCCAACCGCTCGTCGAGGCGCGGCATCTCGGGGGCTTCGGTGGAGACCACCTCGATGACGTCCGCCTCGCTCACCTCCATCTCGACGGTCGCCGGCAACGGCGGCGGGACCGGCACCACGTCGGCGTCGATCACGCCCGAGACGATCTCGACCGGCTCCTCACTCAAGGCTTCCAGCGCGTTTCGGCGCTGCACAGCGGGCGGCGCGAGCTCCAGATCGATGGCCTCGATCACGTCCGCGTCGGCGACCGGCGCCGCCTCGGCCGGATCGAGCTCCAGCGAGACGAGCTCGGCGTACTCCGTCATCGTGACGCGGCGGTCGTCGCTGTCTTGGAGTGGCTCGTCCAGGCGCATCGACTCGCCGTCGGCGCGGGCCACCTCGAGCTCGGCGCGCCGGGCCTCCGACCGCTCCGCGAGCAACGCGACGGCCTGCTCGACAACCTCCGGTGTCGGCGGGGTGCTCTGCGGAAGGGCCCCCTCCGCCTCGCGTTCTCGCGCGACGCTGTCGTCGGAGGGCGCCAGCAGGCTGAAGTCCGACATCGAATCGTCGGGCTCCACCGCGAACGGCGGATCGGAGGCCGGCGGTGGCGTGACCACCGGAGGCGGGGCGGAGGCGGCCCGACCCGCGCCTTGTCGACCCAACCAATCCTGTCCGAAGTCGTTCGCCGAGGCGCCGAGGCTGTCGAAGGGGTCGAGCGTGCCGGTCTCGTCTTGGAGGCTCGCGGCGCTGGGGCTCGCGAAGGGATCCAGCTCCTCCACCCGGCTGCTCTGCGCCGGGAGTGGAGCGGAGACCCGACGCGCAGGGGGGGCGGGCTCCTCTTCGCCCCAGGTGTCGATGATCTGGACTGGCTCCGGTTCGCCCTCGTAGATGCCGTCTGGGATCGGCTCCTCTTCCTCGAGATCGAGGTTGTCGGCGGGGATGAAGTCGAGCCCGCCGGGCAGCAGGAGATCGGCGCCGGTGGCCTCCGCTCCGATGACCCCCCAGTCCTCGTCGTCATCCGCCGCGGGCGGTGCTTCCTCGTCCGGGGCCTCCCCGGTGACGCGGGACCAGCCCGTCGAGGAGCGATCCATGAGCGCGTCGTCCACGACGCCGCCGGCCCACTCGGCGCCCAGATCGGCCCCCAGATCGAGATCCGCGACGACGGAGCTGATCCATCCGCCGGGGTCTTCGTCCCCGTCCTCTTCCTCTTCCTCTTCCTCCTCTGCGCCGTCTCGTTCTGCCCCTTCGTCGGCGGCCACGATCAGGCCCGCCGCCTCCGCCGAGGCGAGGGGCGCCTCGGCGGGGGCCGGCTCCTCGAGCTCCGGGGCCTCGTGAACGTCGGCCTCGAGCGCCTCGTCGGGGGGAAGCGCGACCGCCTCGACCTCTGGCTCCTCCGGCGCCTCGTCCTCGAGGACGTCGCCGAACAGAGAGCCGCCGTCGTCCTCGTCCAGGTCGAGGTCCAGATCGAGGTCGAGGTCCATCGGCAGCGCGGATCCCTGGGGACCGGCGTCGTCGAACGCGGCGGTCTCGGGCGGCGCGGCGGCGGGCGGCGCGGAGGAGAGCGAGAGGTCGACGGGCAGCGCGCCGCCGTCGTCCGGGTCCTCGGACGTGACCGCCACCGAAGGCAGCGCGCCCTCGGACTCCTCGTTCTCGAGGAAGCGCAGGAGGCCGGAGTCTACGCCGAGCAGCCCGCCGATCGCCTTGCCGTCGGGGCCAATGCGGACATCGCCGGAGTCCTCGGCGACGCTTTCGTCGTCGAGCTCCGCGATCTCGGACCACGATCGAACGGAGCCCTCGGGTCCGTCCGCGGTCGCCCACCCCTCGAGCTGGGCGTCCGGCTGGAGGGCGTCCTCCTCCTCGTCGGCCCCCCCGGGCGCACCGCTGTCGTGCTGGTCGTCACCCTCGGCCATCTGTGACGAGAAAGCCCTGAAGAATCAGCGCTGTCAACAAAACGACAGGGGTCACCCGGAAGTGAGCCCCGGGGTGAGGTCTACCACCGAAGATCGAGGCTGAAGGCGGCCTTGCTCACCGGGCCCTCGAACAGCGGGCTCCCGAGGGCGCTCCCCGGTAGGAAGACGCCCCCTCGCAGGCCGATCTGCGCGTCGCCGACCCGCTCGGTGCGCAGCGCGTAGTGGACGCCTCCGGCGACCTCGAGACCGTAGAAGCTCGCGGCGTCACGACCACGGTGGTTGCGACCACTCCCGCCCGCCGCGAAGGTCTCGAACGGGTCGACGAACGGCTCGGCCGCCCACGCGAAGAGGAGCAGCATGTCCAGCCGCCAGGGACCGGGACGCCAGGTCGCCGCGGGCGTGAAATAGAGCGCGTTGCGCACGGCCCCGTCCGTCGGGAGCTGCTCGGCGCCGGCCTCGGGGACGCCGACCCGCGTCGGATCTCCGATTCGCTCCGCCCCGCGCAACGTGATCAGCCGCAGGACATCGGGGAAGAAGACGAAGCCGGCGCGGTGATCCGGATCGAAGGTGAAGTCACGCTTCTCGCCGTCATCGGGATCGGCGTCCCCCGACGCGTAGCCGCCCTCGAGCCCCAAGACGAGGCGGGGGCACCGCCACGCCAGCTCCCCCCGAGCCGCCCACCCGAGCTGTAGGAGGTCGACGCCCGCCGCCGAGCCCCCCGGTCGATGGCGATCGGTGTCGCCGAAGCGCACCACCCCCTCTCCCTGGAGCCGAACGCGGGCGCGCAGGAGATAGAGGGGAGCCTCGAGGCTGCCGTAGCCGTCGAGGGCGGTGACCGAGAGCTCGTCGCCGTCGCGGTCCGCCTGCGCTCGATGGACGGCGTGGACCCCCGCAAAGAGGCGCTCCCCGGGGTAGTAGACCGAGGCGAAGACCCGCACGGCCGAGTCTCCGTCGAGGAAGCTCGCGTGGTCGTCCTGCCAGACGTGGTCGGCGCCGAGGGCGAAGACGAGATCCGCCCAGTCGGCGTGGCTCGCGGCGGCGAACGGGGTCGCGGCGACCTTGAAACGCTGGAAGATGTCACCGCTGCGGAGATCGGCCAGCGGCGCCAGCCAGACGTCGTCTCGGGCGTCGTCCCCATCGTGCTCGAGCAGACCCATACCCCAGTGGGCACCGAGCTGTCCCGCCTCGACCGTCAGCCACTCGAAGTCCAGCTCGATCCACGCCTTCCGGGGCTCCACCGTGGTCCAGCCGCCGAAGCGCGCCTCGGGATCCGGGTGGCGGCGCTCGATGAACTCGTCGCCGACCGAGTGCGTGTCGCCGAAGGTCTGACCGGTGAGCACGTCGACTTGGATGTGCACCTCGACGGGGCCCACCTCGATCGTCGGATCGATGCGCAGGCGGTGCTCGCCCCAGACTCGCTTGCCGGTGACCGTGCCGGCGGGATCGAGGGGCACGTCGGTCAAGGTGAGGGTGCGGAAGCGGTAGCTCCCCGGCGTGGTCCAGCGGACGCGCGCCTCCGCCATGGACGGGAGCGCGAGGAGCGTGAGCAGGACCGAGACTGCGTGGTGGTACCGCACCGCGCGGAGTGTAGCCGGGGCGTGTGGTGCCGGCCACCTCGCTTGGGCTAAGGTCGGCCCGATTCTTCATGGAGGTTCGCGGCTTGCGCGCGTTGATCCTATCGCTGGCGTTCTTCCTCGGTGGTTGGGCGCACCTCCGCGCCGGCGACGACGCCGACGCCCCCGCGCTCCACTGGACGCGGGACTACCGAATCCCCATCCACACCCACTCCGACGGCTACGACCGGCTCCCCTTCGGCCAGGTGCGTGGGGCGGTCGAGGCTGCGCTGCGCACGTGGGGGGAGGCGGGGATCACGGTCTCCTTCGCCCGCGACCCCAACGGCCGAGACGGCGACACGCCCGCGATGGACGGCGTGAGCATGGTCCGCTTCGAGCACGAGCGCCTGCCCCGCGAGGTCGACCCGCGGCGAGTCCTGGCCTTCACCAGCCACGTCGGGGTGCTGTGCACCGGCGGCATCGCCGAGTCCGACATCACGTTCAACGCGGTCACGGTCGACTGGTCCACTGGAGAAGGCGGGCGCCTGGCGGACATCGAGACCGTGATGCTGCACGAGGCGGGTCACCTGCTCGGCCTGGACCACAGTGAGAACCGAAACGCCGTCATGTTTCCCTCGATCGTCGAGCGGAGCCGGCGAGCGCTGCACAACGACGACCGCGACGGCATCCGGGCGCTCTACGCCGGGAACCTGGGCCGCGTCTGTGAGCGTGACGCCGACTGCCAACGTGGCGAGGCGTGCATCTTCGGGCCCCAGAGCGACCAGTCCTTCGAGGCGCGCTGCGGGCCGCGCCTCGGCGGGGCCGGGGTCGGCCAGCGCTGCAACGCGAACCGGGGCTTCTGCGAGAGCGGCTGCGCCGGCGGCGTCTGTCTGGGCGACAACATCTGCTCGGGCGTGTGCCGCGACGACCGCGACTGCCCAGGGGATCTGACCTGCCTGGCCCAGGACACCGGGGGCGGGCAGCTCATCAAGTTCTGCCTCAACCTGCGCCTCTGTGAAGACCGAATCGGCGAGTGCCCGAACGGCCAGGCCTGCGTCGTGACGCGCCACCCCGAGGAGGCGCGGGCCCTGCGCATCTGCGTGGACGCCGGCGAGTCCGGGCTCGGTCAGCCCTGCCGCAGCAGCGACGCCTGCGCGGGCGGCCTCTGCTTCGGCGGCCTGTGCACCTCGTTGTGCGACGGCGCCGCCGACTGCCCGGCTCCGTTTGGCTGCGAGCAGACGCAGCTCGGCCTCGGGGGCGGCGTGACGGCCAACATCGGGCTCTGCCAGGTGGAGCAGCAGCCCTGCGCGCGGCAACGCGACTGCGCCGAGGGCCTCGCGTGCGCCTACGTCGAGGTCAACGGTGAGGTGGGGAGCCTGTGCGTCCCTGGCGAGGGGGCCGAAGCCGACTCGCCCTGCCGCGACGGCAGCCAATGTCGGAGCGCGGTGTGCCTCGACGGGCTGTGCAGCGACGTCTGCCGCAACGACGGAGACTGCCCCCGCAGCATGGAGTGCCAGCGCATCCGTTTCCTCGGCACAAGCGTCAACGCCTGCGTGCTGATCGACACGCCCGAGCCCGAACCCGACGCGGCGGAGCCGGCACCGGAGCCCGACGCCGGCGAGGCGCCAGCCCCCGACGGGGCGCCCCAGCCGCCCGCCGACGGCGGCCCGCCTCCTCCTCGCGCCGACGCCGCGCGCCCCAACCCCGAGGGCGGGGTGGTCGTCGTCACCCCGGTCTCGGGTGGTGGTGGCGGCGGAGGGTCCCCCTCGGGATGCAGTAGCGGGCCGGCCCCAGGCGTCGGAGGGTGGTGGTGGTGCCTCGTGGCTAGCTCGCGGCGCCGGCGCCCGGGCCCTTCACGAGCCGCATGACGGCGCGCTGAAATGCTGGAAATTCCAACGGCTTACGAAGGAAGGCCGCACCACCTGCATCAATTGCGTCCTGCTCGTGCTCGACCATCGCGTGGGCGCTGATGACCAGCACCGGGACCTTCGCCGTCACCGGGTCGCACTTCAGGGCGCGCGTCGCCTCCAGGCCGCTCATTCCCGGCATCTCTATGTCCATCACGACGAGGTCCGGCTTGCAGGTCCGGGCGCGGGTCAGCCCCTCGTCGGCCGAGCAGGCGAGCACGACCTCCAACCCCTCGGCTTCGAGCAGGTCCCGGTAGAGACGGCGGTTGAAGCGATCGTCTTCGATGATGAGGACACGACCCATTCGGCTTGACGAGACCCCCCGGGTTTTCCTATAAGCGCGTCGCCATAGCGCGAAAGTGGCGGAATTGGCAGACGCGCAGGATTCAGGTTCCTGTGCCCGTTAGGGCGTGGGGGTTCGACTCCCCCCTTTCGCACCCCGAAGACCCCCGCCGACCCCGGCGGGGGTTTTCTTTTGGGTGCATATCCCGGTTCTGACGGAGGGAGTGTGGAGGGCTTTCAGCGGTCAGCTCTCAGCCGCGCAAGC
>CAYOBQ010000074.1:0-39478 GCA_964402225.1 uncultured Nannocystaceae bacterium
AATTACACAATCCGACCAGACTAAAAGCGGAAGTTATTCTTGCGCGGGCCCTTACGTACAACGATCTTCGAAGCCTCGGCTTCTTCTCCTGGCGCCAGTCCGCGAGCGGGGCCGACGGCGTCGAGGTGGGGTGCTCGTCGAGCTCGAGCAACAGCAACTACCTCGGCGGCTTCGACGTCGTGGTCGACTTCCACGAGATCGATCCCAGCGATTGCCCCGGCTGTGAGTCCCGAGAGTACCTCGGCTCGACGACGGTGCGCTCCGACGGGAGCTGGTCGAAGCAGTTCCGGCTCGAGGACGACTGCACCGAGGACGGCGACTCGGTCCCCGACATCGCCGTCAGCTTCCGGTTGCGCTTCTGCAACGACGAGCGCTGCTTCTCCATCGAGAAGGACGACGGCACCCTCTACCGCCTCTACCATCCCAGCGCGACGATCGACGACCCGCTCGACGCGACGGCCGTCACCCACACCCTCACGCGGATGCGCTTCGAGACCACCTACGGTGACGACTATGCGATGGCGGCTACCATCTTCGCCGGCCTGACGGACATCACTCGCGTGTGGCATGTCGACAACCCGGTGCCCTTCGACCCGCGGGGCGACGGCGAGCTCTTCGCCCGCTACCCCTCGAGCTCGACCTCGGTGGCCTCGACCTTCAACGACCACCAGATCCACTTCCCCGCCACGAGCTGTTGGATCTCGGGCACGGGCGTCTGGCACGAATACGGCCACATCATTCACGACCGCGCCTGGGACGGCACCACCGGTGACTGCGGCGATTGCTCGGGCGGCCAGTACGCGCGGGACGGCGACTCCACGTGGGGCGCGACCACGCGCGAGTATCCCAACACCGCCTTGCAAGAGGGATGGGCCAACTACGTCCGCCGCGTGACCGCCACCGGCCTGGACGGTGACTGCTCCGACATCGACGACAACACCGTCAGCCTGCTGTGCAACGCCGACGGGAGCCAGCACCCCGACGCCTCCGGGGTCTACGTGACCTATCCCAACGACGGCAAGTCCTACGCCCGCAACGTGACCAAGCTGCTGTGTGACTGGTACGACGACGGCGGACACAACGACGACGACGCCAGCATGGCCGGCTCCGGCGACCACTTCACGGCCTCGCTGTGGTCCGTCTGGTACAACCTCGACGAGATGTGGGACTGGGTCGACGACCGGTCCGGCCTCAACATCTGCGACTACATCGACTACTACCTCGAGGGCCGAAAGAGCGCCGACAATGTGGGTGAATCCACCCACGAGGACTACGTGTCGCTCATCGCCGACCTCGGCTACAACAACGGCCTGAAGTGTGGACTCGACCGGCCCTGACCGCTCCGCGACGAGCCGTTGCCTTCAGTCAGGCACGTTTGATCTCGGTGAAGAGCTGACCGGCTGGCACGCGCGATTGATCGCGGTGCACAGAGCGGCTCTGGCCGCAATGCCAGACCCCGGCCCCCCAGCACGGGCCCGTTCCGTCGGGGCGAACGCCGCAACGATGGAAGGTCCCGACCGTGACCTGCGCCAGGTCGCGCGGGGGGTCCTTCGCCCTTGATTTGTACGCTCCGACGCCGTCAAGGTCCGCCCCATGGAGGACGGTGATCACCCGCGACGTTCGCCCGTTCGAGGGGTGGCCACGCTGCCGCGCCGACTGGTAGCGGTGCGCGTGGGCCGCCTCGCCGCCCTCACCTCGGGCCTGCTCGTCAGTGGGTGCATCGAGCTCCATGGGCCCCAGGCCGCGGAGGCCTCGGTCGGCGCCCCGGACGCGCGGGTCGACGCGGGCTCGGTCACAGACGCAGACCCGGGCGCCGACGGCTCCGATGGCCGCCTCGCCGACGGGATGCGTCCCGACCTGCGTCGGGCCGTGGACGCGTCGCTGGTCGATGCGGCACCGGTCGCCGATCTCGGACCCCGGCCCGACTCGACGTGCGCGACGGGCGCTCGCGTCCTCCCACCCGTTGTCGACCGGGTCGCCTTCCCCGCGATGGCCTACGGCGAGGGTGTCTTCGTCGTTGCCTGGATTCAGGGCACCGCGCTTCAGCTTCTGTGCTTCGATCCCGAAGGCGCGGCGCCCCTCGTCTCCGCGGCTCTGGAGTCCCAGGCCCTGTCCGGTTCACAGTTTCGCCCCGCCATCGCCGTCGCGGGCGGCGACGTCGCGGTGTTCTGGATCGGCGTCGATGATCGACTCCGCTTCACCCGCGTGCACCGGGATTGCCGAGTCGACGATCTGGTCGAGCTCGGGGGAGACGAGGCCGGCGTCTCGACGTGGGGCCCGACCCTCGCGTGGCGCGAAGGCGTCTTCGCGTTCTCCTGGGTGGAGGCCCGCCGGGAGCATTATGAGGCCATTCGAGTCCATGAGACGCCCGCGCCCAGCCCGGACAGCCTGCCCCCGACGGCGGCCGAGGACGGCGTCTACGAACGCGAACCCGTGCTCGCCGCGGCGGCGGATGGGTTCGCCCTCGCATACGGAGATGGCAGCCACTTCTATCTACAACGCCCGCGCGGCGCCCCTGAACTCGAGGTCGCCAACGACCTGGACCGGGCGACGGGCGGGGCCTTGGTCGCCGGAGCCCGCGGGCACGGACTCGCGTGGGCCGCCTACGAGGAGGGGGGCGAAGGCGGCTCGCGAGCCTTCGTGCAGTTCGACCAGTTCGGCGACGGCGAGCCGCCAGCGCGTCGTGGCGACCGCCTCGGCCCGATCGCTTGGGGCGACTACGAGCCCGCGGCGGCCTTTGATCCGGAGGCGAACGAGTTTGGCGTGGCGTGGGTCGTGGAGTCGGGGGAGATTGTCTTCGACCTGATCCCGGAAGGTGGCGAGCCCCGGGCCGGCCCCCGGCTTCGTGGGCCCTCGCAGTCGAAGCCGCAGCTCGCGATCTCTCGGGCGCCCGGAGGGTTCGCCGTCGTCTGGGCAGACCCCGACGACGACCGGCTCCACTTCAGTTGTGTCGACCGGTAGATCCGGCCCGAAGCGTCGCCACGAAGAGCCGCATGCAGGCGTCGTCTCGCGCGGCGCGCGCGGTGAAGAGCGCGTCCTGGGCCACCGTCGCCGCGGTCTCCAACTCGGCGACACGGGTCGCGCGTTCGCGCTCCAGGAGTTGGAGCGAACCGTCGAGCTCGATGAGCTGGAAGCGCAGGTCCTGCGCGCCGCGGGCGTCGGCGGCGGCGGCCTGGCGGAGCTCGGCGCGCGCCTCGGCTTCGCTTCGACGCGCCTCGGTGGTCTCTTCGATCAGCTCCGAGACTCGCGTCACCTCGGCCTTCGAAAGGTGCCAGTCCTCGGAGAGCGTGGCCGACAGGGCGCTCACGATCTCTGCCAGCTCGCGGTCGCGTGACTCGAGCGCCGCCTCGACCGCCATCAAGGCCCGTGTCCGGTCGGCGGCCTGCGCGCGGTGCCGAGCGAGGGCCGTGGCGATCTCCTCGCGGGCCTCCTCCAGGCGCCGCTGGCGTTCAATGAGCTCGGCGACGGCGGCGTCCGCCTCGCGACGCATGCTCTCGGCCATCTCGCTGGCCCGATCGACATCCTCGTCGTGGCCCAGCAGCGTGTCGCGCGCGCCGGCGATCGAGTGGGGAGGCGCGGGACCCCAGCGGTGGGCGGCCCAAACCAGGAGCGCGTGTCTGAAGCTGTCACGCGACCCGTCGTCCGGCAGCGGCGGGGGGCTTCGTTGGGGGTCGACGCCTGGGGGGGCGGTGTCGTTGGGTAGCGCGCCGAGCAGCGCCTGGAGCCTCGACGCCACGGCCTCCGCGCTCTCGGGCCGGTCGGCCGGGTCCTTCGCGAGGCACGCCTGCACCAGGGCGGCGACCTTGCGAGGGCACCCGGGGAGCCGGGTCGCAAGCGGGATCGGGCTTCGGTTCACGTGGGCCATCAGCGCCTGCATCCCCGTGAAGGGCCCATCGAAGGGGGGCTCCCCGCTGAGCACCTCGTAGAGGAGCACGCCGAGAGCGTAGAGATCGGTGCGCGGCTCGACGGGCTTGCCGAGGGCTTGCTCCGGGGCCATGTACTGTGGCGTCCCGATCACCACGTTGCCGGTCGTGGGGTGGACCCGCGCGGGGTCGTCGCGGCGCAACGCCAGCAACCCGAGGTCCACGAGCTTCACCCTCGGGTCGTGCCCCGCGGCGAGCAGCATCACGTTCTCCGGCTTCAGGTCGCGGTGGACGGCGCCGCGGCGGTGCAAGACCGCCAGGGCCCGACAGATCTGCAGGCCGATACGAAGCCCGCGTGACAGCGGGAAGCCGCCCTCGGGGATGGTCTCGCCGAGGTGGGGACCGTCGAGCCGCTCCATCGCCAGCCAGCAGCGGCCGTCGTCGCGGGTGCCGAAGTCGAGAAGGCGCAGGATGTTGGGGTGGTCCAGGCCGCGTCCGACGAGCCACTCCGTCCGCATCCTGTCGGCCACGCGCGGCTCGTCGGCCCAGCGTCGCTGGAGGACCTTGACGGCGACCGATCGACCGGTGGCGTGTTGCCAACCTGCGAAGACGTCTCCAGAGCCGCCACGCCCCAGCAGCGTTTCGAGGTCGTAGCCTGGGATGTGGGGAATCTCGGGGTCCGGCACGCGGTCGTTCTAGCACACCCTCGCCGCGTCACTCGATACCGACGACCGCCTCCAGGCGAGCGTTCACGCGCGGTTGGCCTGGGCGCAGCACGAGGGACCTGGCGTAGTACCCCGGCTTGCTGAGCTCCACCCGAAGGGGGCCGCTGACGGCGATGCGTCGGGGGGTCCGGCCGACGGGCCGGCCACGGACTCGGATCTGCGCGCCGGTGGGCTCACTGTGTAGAAGGACCTGCGTCGCGGCGGGTGCCGAGGCGTCGTTCCGTCGGGCGTCCGGCGTCGTCGCGTCGATGGGCGAGGGCTGCGCCCCGGCGTCGAGGGCGGTGGTCGCGGCGATGGGGCCGGGCCGGGGCGCCTGCGACTGTGGCGCGGGGGTGAGCGCGAGCCACGAGACCACGCCCGCGAGGAGCAGCACGACTGCCCCGATCCACACCGGCCGGGTGGGCCAACGCGGCTCGACCTCGACCGGCGGTGCCACCGAGCCGGGCCCCGGGGCGAGCACATCTCGGACCTCGCGAGCGTCGGCGGGGCGGTCCTCCGGGGCCTTGGCGAGGAGCCGTGAGACGAGCGTCGCGAGGCCCAGCGTATCCGGGGCGTCGAGCTCGAGGGCGGGCGCGGGCTCCTGGACGTGCTGGTACATCAGCCCGACGGGCTCGCTGGCGGTGAAGGGTGGGCGGCCGGTGAGCATGTGGAAGAGCATCACGCCCAGGGCGTAGAGGTCGGCGGCGGCGGTGGCGGGGGCGCCTTGCCAGACCTCTGGGGCGATGGCCGCGGGGGTGCCCAGCAAGACGCCCGGCTCGGTGAGCGTGTCCTCCGTGGTCACCCGCGCGATGCCGAAGTCGAGGACTCGGACCCGGTCATCGCCGGTCGGTGTGAGCTCGACCATCACGTTCTCGGGCTTCAGATCGCGGTGGACGACCCCGGCGGCGTGGGCCACCTCCAAGGCGCGGCAGATCTGGCCGGCGATGTGCGCTGCCCGTCGCGGAGGGAGCGGCCCGTCTTGCAGGAGCGCCGCCAGGGACTCACCCGGCACGCGCTCCATGACGTAGTAGAGCCGGCCGTCCGGGAGCTCGCCGGAGTCGTGGACGTGAACGATGTTCTCACAGCGCAGGCGGGCCACCGTGCGCGCCTCTCGCTCGAAGCGCTCCACGGTCTCCGGGTCGTCGGCGGTCGCACGGCGCAGCACCTTGATGGCCACCGGTTGGTTGAGACGGGTGTGCCGCGCTCCGTACACGGCGCCGAAACCCCCGCGGCCGATCAGCTTCTCGACAACGTAGCGCTCCGCGACGAAGCTACCGGGGCGTAGCTCCACGTCGCTGGAGGGTCGTGTGGACATGGTATCCCGCTCTCGCTCAGCGGCGATGGTGCGCCCGCGTGGCGGCTTCGTCAAAGCTGTGGCGCTGTTCGCTTTCCTCGGCGGCGCCCCCGTCGGCGCGGCGACCGAGCGCCAGGAGCAGGGCCGGATGTTGGCGGAGCGCGGCCGCGCCGCGGCGGGGGCGGGACGCTTCGATGAAGCGCTCCGGCTCTTCGAGGAGGCCAACGAGGTCGATCCGCGGCCCACGTATCTGTGGAGCATCGGCCGCGCCGCCGAGCAGTTGGGCGCGTTGGAGCGTGGCCGTACCGCCCTCGAGTCGCTGGTGCGGACCGCGCGGCCGGACCATCCGCTGCGACCGCAGGCCGAGGCGGCGCTGGCGCGAATTCGGGCGGAGTTGGCGGAGCAGCGAGCCGCGCGTCTGGGGGCGGGGGCGCCGGAGGCCGCCGAGGCGCTCTACGCGACGGGGCGGGCGCTGTACCGAGAGGGCGCCTTCGACCGCGCGGCCCATGAGTTTCAGTCGGCGCTCGACCGCTTCCCGCGCTCGGCGAAGCTCGAATACAGCTTGGGCCGTTGCTACGAGCACCTCGGCAGGGACGCCGACGCGCTGCGGCACTTCGAGGGCTTCTTGGCGCTGGTCGCGGCCGACCACGTAGACGCGAAGGCGACCCGGCGGGTCGTCGCCCGGTTGCGAGAGCGGGCCTTTGCGCGGTTGCCCGAGGTCGTCGTCACCTCGGCGCCCGCGGGGGCGTCCGTCTACTTCGAGAGCGACCACGCGCCGGCGGGCGTCACTCCACTGAAGGTCAGGAAGACGCCGGGGGCGCACGTGATGCGGGTCATGCTCGAGGGGCATCGCGAGGCGTTTCGCGAGATCGAGGTCGCCGACGGGCAGCGCAACGCCGTGCTGGTCATGCTCGAGCCGATCGAGGCGTCGACCGGCACGGACGCAGACCCCTGGAGCCGGCCCGCCGGGTGGGTCCTGGTGGGGTTGGGCGCGGTCGCCGTCGGGGTCGGTGGTTACTTCGTCGCCGACGCCTTCGCGACCGCCGATGACGCCAACGCGGTGGTCGCCGACGACGCCGCCTACGACACCCTCGCCGCAGACGCCGAGCGCAGCCAGCTCATCGGGTGGGGCGCGGTGGGCGGGGGGCTGGCCGCCGGGGTGGCCGGGATCGTCTTGTTGTGGGTCGCCGATGAGCCCGAACCAGCGCTCGCGTGGCGCTTCTGACGGTCACCGAGAGCTCCTACGCTGCGACCTCTGGCGGCGCGGTCACCCGCAGCTCGATCCGCAGCTCGATCCGCAGCTCGATCCGCAGCTCGACCCGCACGACGATCCGCACGACGAAGTCGAGCACGACGACGCGTCGGCCCCGGCGTCGATGTCGCTGCCACCCCAGTCGTCACCGCCCGCGTCGACGTCCGCCGTGGGATCGGCGTCAGCCAGCGGATCTGCTTCGCCCTCGTACTCCGGCACCGAGTCGTCGACGACCAGATCGCCCCTCGAGTCGAAGTGCGTCGCGCGCTCGGCGTCGAAGCCCGTCGTGTCGCTGTAGGTGCTCACCGTCTCGCCGGTGAACAGCGTCTCCCCGGCCGGGTCGACCACGTGCACGTAGGGGTCGTGCCACGCCGAGTGGTGGACCATCTCGCTCACCAACCACAGCGAGGCCAGGTCGTAGTAGGGGTCGTGGTAGTAGTAGAAGAACGGATCGGCGTAGGCCCCCCGACGAGCGCGGGACGGGACCGGCCGGTAGCGCGGCTGCGAGACCTCGTCTCGGAACCCGAGCTTCCGCATCCGCGCCACCTGCTGCGTCCCCGGACGCACCAACTCCACGAAGGCGGGCTCGGCGGTCACGGTCGAGCCAACGAGGGTTCGGCGCAGGTCGTCGGCCACCGCGCCCGTCAGCGCCTCCATCGCCATCCGATGGGCCTCCAGCGCGTCCTTGCTGGCCGCGAACCCCTTGACGCGCTCGTGGTACGCCTCCGCCGACTCACCGTCGCGGATGCGCAGATCCTCGACCCGACCGGTGATGGTCACGGTCATCTCCTCGGTGCCCAGCAGGACCTGGTTGTCGATCCGCACATCGAGGAGCAGGTGCAGCCCCGCCGCTCGATGGGTCAGCACGAGGTGCATCTCCTGGAACTTCTTGTTGAAGATCCCGGCGCTCGACGCCGCCTCGGCGATGAGGCCGAGGTCGTCCGGCACGTCGTCCTGGTCGAGGTAGATGACCTTGCGGTCCACCAGGAACGACACCGCGTCGGTGACCCCCGCGCGGCTGAAGGCCGCGACCAGGCCCTCGATCAGCGAGAACGCTCCGACCGTCAGCTCCTCGTTCCCCGACCGCAGGTCGAGCTCGGCCCCGAAGAGCGAACGGACCCATTCGACCGGGCCCTTCCTACGGTCGGTCTCCGCGGAGGGCAGATCGACCACGACCTTCGACTTCAACATCTCGCAGGCTCCTTTGCGTTCGTCATCCGCCGCGCTGCAACAACCGCGTGCGCAGCGTGGACATCTGGTTACCGACGTGCTCCAGCCGGCCGAGGATCACCGGATCCCCCATCTTCTTTCCATCACCGCGCGCCTCGCGGTCGATGGCGTCGAGCTCTCCCTTGGCCCGCGCGGCGTCGCGCAGGATGTCGTCGCCGTCGGCCAGGGCGTCCCCATCGACCATCAGGTCGGCGTAGGTCCGCTCCGCGGCATCGTACGCCGCCCGGTACTTCTCGGCGACCGCCGCGCCCCGCCGACCGCGCCGCGCGATCACCCAGCCGAGGGCCGCCAGCGCAAGCGCGCCGCCACCGAGGGCGATCCCCGATCCCACGAACCCGGAGGCGGGCTCCGCTGGACGCAGGCTCCCCAGCGCCGCCACCAGCCCCGCCGCGAGGTACCGCGCGAGCTCCGGCTCGGCGGCGTCGAGCTTGCGCGAGATCTGCTTCGGCGTGAGCCCCCAGCCCCGCGCCTCCCACCGCCTCCCGCTGCAGACGAGCAGCAGATCGCGTCGCGGATCGAGCTTCAACTCGCCCCAAAGCGTCCGCCATCGCTTCAGGTCCGCGTCGCGCCCCACGATGACCACCCGCGCCCGCAGCCCCTTGGCCGCGCTCGCGTCGATCGCCCGTCGCAGCTCGGCTCGCCCCCTGGGCTTCAGACGCCCGTCGACGTCGTAGATTGGGGCGGCGCGCAGCACCCCGGGCGCCTCCTTCAGTCCCACGCGCCCTCCCAGATGTCCTGGGCGCAGCGCGCCTCCTCGAGCAACGCGGGCAGCGGCGGCAGATGCGCGTCGCGCTCGATGATCGCGCACCCCAGCGGCGCCCGGCCCCGCAGGGCGCCCAGCAACGCGAAGCTCGCGTCCTCGACGGGGTGGCTGTGGCCGTCGACCCACCATCCATCGTGCTCGAAGCCGCCCGCGAGGTGCACTTGGACCACCGCCTCGAGCGGGTACTCCGCCATCCGAGCCAGCGGATCGAACCCGAAGTTCCGACCGTTGATGCACAGGTTCGTGAGATCGAGCAGCACCCCGCAGCCCGTGGCCTCGACGAGCCGGTGGAAGAACTCCGGCTCGTCGAAGTCGGCCTCCCCGACGACGAACGGCGCCGTAATGTTCTCCACCGCGATGGGCACCCCGAGGGCGGACTGAAGGCGCTGCACGCGATCGGTGATTCGCGCCAGCGCCTCCCGCGTGTACCAGACGGGGGCCAGATGCCCGAGATCCGTCCCGCCGGGGCTGTGCGTCAGCGCGACGTGGTCGCTGAAGAGCAGTGGGGGCGCGACGTCGCAGACCTCCAGGATGTGGGCGATCCGGGCGTCGGCGTGGTCGCGTCCCGCCTCGAAGGCCGTCGCCAACGACATCCCGATGTCGTGCATCACGTAGGGGTAGCGGGCGGCGAGGGGAGCGATGCCCTCCGGATCGGCGAAGAAGTGGTCGGGCAGGACCTCGAGCACCGCGGGCCCCGCCCCCGTGAGCAGCGCGTCGCGGTGCGCCGACCGGTAGCCGATCCCGGCGCCGACCCAGCTCACGCGGCCTTCCATCGCACCATCCCGCGCTCGAAACGAATCCAGGTCGCCGCCAGCGGCGGATCGATCGGGACGATGCCGCGCCTCAGCTCGGAGGCGATGGTGTGGATCTCGTAGCGCGCTCGAAAGGTGCGCCGGACCTGGTCGCGGCGGGTGGCCGCGCCCTGGATCTCGAAGGTGAGCAGGTCGGGGCCGTAGGCGGGGGCGAGGTCGTCGTCGGCGCAGGCTCGACGAAGCTCCGACAGGGCGCGCAGCCCTTCGACGGCGCCCGGCGAGAGGCGCATATCTGCCCCGCCCGGGTTCGGGTGCAGCTCGGCCCAGGCGCGGTGGGCGTCGGCCAGCCCCGGGTAGAGCCGCGCCGTCAGCGGGACCGTGGCTTGAAGCGACCGCCAGCGCTTGGCCACCAGCGACCCCGCGTAGCGACGGAGGGCCTCCGGGTCGATGCTCAGCAGGGCGTCGGCGGCCCGCCCGGAGACCTCGAGCCCGCGCAGGGTGGCGGCGGGATCGGCGTCGAAGCGGCGCCGGACCTCGGCGTCCGTCGCCAGCCTCACGAGGGCGCGCTGGAAATCGTATTGCTCGCCTGCGGGCATCCGGTGGTGGACCTCCAACGGAAGCGTGCCTAGGATACGCGATCCGCGAAAGGGGGGATTCATGGCCCGGTTGGGTTTGGACACCGAGATCGTCGACCGCGAGGTCTACGGACGCACGGTCGGGCGCTTTCGGGAGGCCGGCATCGTGCTGCCGACCTTCGCCGAGCTGGCCGATCCTTCGAGCATCTCGGCCGAGCGCCGCGGTGCGCTCGCGAAGGTCGATCCCGACGCCCCCGATCCGCTCAACCTCTTCCGCGTCCACTGGCACAACGCCAGTGACCGCCGGGGCACGGTGGACGTCCCCGGCTTCATCGAGCTCCCGCCGGCGCTCACCGGCGTGCCCGCGCGCATCGTGGTCGCCCTCGGTGGCCGATTTCCGATGGTCGAGGCCCACAAGGTGCTCGCGGCATACGGGTGCCTCGTGCCGCGCCTCGTGACGGGCCAGTTCGACCCGACCGCGCACAAGGCCGTGTGGCCCAGCACCGGAAACTACTGCCGCGGCGGCGTGGCCATCTCGCGCATCCTCGGCTGTCGCGGCGTAGCGGTGCTGCCCGAGGGCATGAGCGCCGAGCGCTTCGAGTGGCTCGACCGGTGGGTCACAGAGCCCGCCGACATTGTCCGCACGGTCGGCACCGAGAGCAACGTCAAGGAGATCTACGACAAGTGCGCCGAGCTCGACGCGGCGCCGGACCACATCATCTTCAACCAGTTTTGCGAGTTCGGGAACCACCTCGCCCACTACCTCTGCACGGGTCGGGCGCTGGGGCGGGTCTTCGAGGCGGTGGGCGGACGCCTCGCCGCCTTCGTCTCGGCCACCGGCAGCGCCGGCACGATCGCCGCAGGCGACTACCTCAAGGAGACCTACGGCTCGCGCACGGTGGCCGTGGAGGCGCTGGAGTGTCCCACGCTGCTCTACAACGGCTTCGGCGAGCACAACATCCAAGGCATCGGCGACAAGCACGTCCCGCTGATCCACAACGTGATGAACACCGACGCCGTCGCGGGGATCTCCGACGCCCACTGCGACTCGCTCTTCGTGCTCTTCAACACCGAGGTCGGCCGCCGCTACCTGGTCGACCGCCGTGGCGTGGCCCCGGAGGTCGTCGCCGGCCTCGGCGCCCTGGGCCTCTCGGGGATCTGCAACGTCCTCGCCGCCGCCAAGACCGCGCGGCACTACGACCTCGGCCCCGACGACGTCGTGCTCACGGTGGCCACGGACTCCGGCGCGATGTACGGCAGCGAGCGCACCAAGGCCGTATCCAAATACTTCGGCGGCGACTTCGACGCGGTCCACGCCGGCGAGACCTTCGGGCGCGCGGTCCTCGGCGCCTCGGTGGACCACTACCTCGAGCTGGGCCAGACCGAGCGCAACCGGATCTTCAACCTCGGCTACTTCACCTGGGTAGAGCAGCAGGGCGTCCCCCTCGAAGACTTCGAGGCGCGCCGCAGCCAGACCTACTGGCGTGGTCTGCGTGGCTTGCTCGACGCCTGGGACGAGCAGATCCACGCCTTCAACGCCGAGGCCGCGGGCTGATGCTCCGCTGTGACGGGTGCGGCGCCGAGGTCTGGGCCGGCCCCGATGACCCCTTTCCGTTCCGCTGTCCGAACGTCGGCGACGCGGCGGAGCATGTGCTGGCGCCGGTGGCGACGGACGCGCCCTTCCCGGTCGAGGTCGGCGCAAACCCCTTCCTCGCGTTCCGCGACCGGCTCCACTTCGGGCAGCTCGGCCTCGACGAGTTGGATGTCTTCGCCCTCCTCAACGACCTCGACGCCCGCGTGGCCGCCATCGACGGCCGCGGCTTCGTCGCGACGCCCTTCCTCCACGACCCACGGCTGTCGGAGGCCCTCGGCTGCGAGCTGTGGATCAAGGACGAGACGAACAACGTCAGCGGCTCCCACAAGGGGCGGCACCTCTACGGCGTCCTGCTCCACCTCGAGGCGGCGCGGCGCCTCGGCTGGGGTGATCCGACCGGCCCGCTGGCGATCGCGAGCTGCGGCAACGCGGCCCTCGCCGCGGCGGTGCTCGCGCGCGCCGCCGACCGCCCGCTGCGCGTCTTCATTCCGCCCGACGCCGCCGAGTCGGTGGTGGAGCGCCTGATGGTCCTCGGCGCCGATATCGTGCGCTGCGAGCGGCGCCCGGGCGAGCGGGGCGACCCGTGCCATCTGCGCTTCCGCGAGGCCGTCGACGCCGGCGCCGTTCCGTTCTGCTGTCAGGGCCCCGACAACGGCCTCTGCCTCGACGGCGGGCGCACGCTCGCCTACGAGCTCGCCGACGCCGAGCTCGACCATCTCTTCGTCCAGATCGGCGGCGGCGCCCTCGCCAGCAGCGTGGCCCGCGGGCTCCGGGAGCTGGTCGACGCCCGGCGCATGCCGAAGATGCCGCGCATCCACGCCGTCCAGACGGAGGGCGCGGCGCCCCTGGTGCGCGCGTGGGAGCGGGTCGTCGCGCGGGGCGATCTCCAGCACGCCGCCCAGCACCCAGCCGAGTACATGTGGCCCTGGGAGACCGAGCCTCGCAGCATCGCCACCGGCATCCTCGACGACGAGACCTACGACTGGCTCGGCGTCCTCCGCGGCGTCATCGAGAGCGGGGGCTCGGCCTTCACCGTCGATGAGGCCACCCTGCGCGAGGCCAACAAACTGAGCGGCGCCGCGGTGAGCTACACCGGCAGCGCGGGCCTCGCCGGGGTGCTCGCCATGCGCCCCGAGGGCCGCGTCGCCGTGATCTACTCAGGAGCCCGAAGATGAGCCGACTCGTGCGCGCCGCGATGACCCAGACGCGAAACGCCTACGCGCCGATGCCGGACACCGTCGAGGGCCTCGAGGCCCTCGCCGACCACACAGATGACATCCGGGAGGCGAACCTCGCCCACCATGAGGCTCTCGTGGCCCGGGCCGCAGCCTGTGGCGCGTCGGTCGTCTGCTTCGGCGAGCTCTTCCCCGGCCCCTACTTCGCCCACGAGCGCCGAGAGCTTTGGTTGGCGATGGCCGAGGACGCCATCGACGGCCCCACCGCCCATCGCGTACGCGACCTCGCGAAGCGACACGGGGTGGTGATCGTCGCCCCCCTCTACGAGCGGGAGGGCGAACGTCGCTACAACACCGCCATCGTGGTTGACGCCGACGGCGCGTGGCTAGGGCGCTACCGAAAGACGCACATCCCGGAGGGCAGAAACGAGCAGGGCCCCTTCGCCGAGACGTACTACTATGGGGCCGGCGACGAGCTGTCCGTCTTCCCCACCGCCGTCGGCATCCTCGGCGTCGCCATCTGCTACGACCGCCACTTCGACGGCGTCGTCCGCAGCCTCGCCCAGCGCGGCGCCGAGCTCGTCTTCGTCCCCGCCGTCACCTTCGGCGAGGTCAGCGCACGCATCTGGCCCCAGGAGCTCGCCGTCGACGCCGTCCGTTGCCGCGTCTTCGTCGGCGGGTCCAACCGCAAGGGCCCCGAGCCCCCCTGGAACATCGACTTCTTCGGCGACACCCAGTTCGTCGACCCCAACGGCGAGCGGCTCCCGGATCTGTGCGACCACCCAGAGCTCATCGTCTCCGATCTGAATCTGGGCACCCTCGAAGCCAGCGCCGCCTCGGGCTGGCGGCTGAGCGCGGACCGCCGCCCCGAGCTCTACGACCCCTGAGTCCCGCTCGTGTCCGTGAGGCCGAGCGCTCGTGTCTCACGGACGTTGGCAGAGAGGGGGCGGACGCGGGCATTTGGGGCGTCCGTCGGGCGGGGCTGCGTGTGGTACCGTCCTCTCGGTGACCGCGCAGACCCTCTGGCACGAGATCTACAACCGCTTCGATCCGATGCGGCCGGTGGGGACGGAGCGTCCCGAGTGGCGGGTCGAGAGGCCTGGTGCGCTCACCGAGCTCATCCTACGCCAGCTCGAAGCCCCCTTTGGTCAGCCTCATATCCTCTATCTGGGCACCGTGGGGGTCGGGAAGTCGACGGAGCTGATGCGCATCTCGGAAGCGCGCGCGGCGACCGATTTCGTGGTGTACCTCGACCTCGTGCAGCACTTCGACGAGGTCGTGGGGGACGGCTATGCGCTGCACGCCGTACAGGCTTGGGAGATCTGCCTGCTGGTCGGCCTCGCGGTGCTCCGCGCGGCGGAGGTTCGATTCGGACACGCCTGGGAGGAAGGCGAGGTCGAGGCGCTCGCTTCCGCGTGGCGGGAGGCCGCGACCCGCACCGGAACGGCCGAGCCGTCGGCGGTGAAGGAGATCGATCTGTTGGGCGTGAGCCGCTCGCTGCTCTTGCTCGCGAGCGACGTGCTCCCCGGCGCTGGCACGGCTCTGAAGGCCGTGGACGCCCTGCGAACCACGACTCGTCTGCCCATCTCCGTCGGGAAACGGCACCTGCCCGACCAGGAGGGGCCGGCGCGTCGGCTGCTCGAGGCCGTCAATCGCCTCATCGCGCGGGTGCACAGCGAGTACGGCAGGGAGGTCCTGTTGGCCATCGACGGTCTCGATCGTGTGGACGAGCCCGCGCGGGCGCTGTCGATCTTCGTCGAGTCTCGTTTGCTCGGTCGGTTGGATGCGCGCGTCGTGATGCCCGGCCCGCTGGCGCTGCGCTTCAGTCAAGACGCGGCTCGGGTCCAGGGCTTCGAGGTTCGGACGCTGACGAACATCCCGGTCCTGGACCACGGCAGCCCACCGGCCCCGTCCGGCTCGACCCAGGTCCTCCGCGAGCTCTACGCGCGCCGCGTCGCAGGCCTGGCCCCCGACGCGCTCGTCGATGACGGGCAGCTCGAACGCCTGGCCTGGGCTTCGGGAGGTCGTGCGCGCAGCTTTGTGAAGCTGGTGCGAAACCTCGCCTACTACGGGCACTCGGAGGGGGTCAGCCAGATCTCCGACGAGCACGTGGAAGCGGTCGTCGACGAGGCGCGGCTCGAGCTCGAGCGCGGCGTCACTCGTGATGACATCGATGTGCTCGAAGCCGTGGCCCGCGACCCGGACCACCGCCTGCCAGGCGGCAACCGTGCGCACGAGCTGCTGCTCGGCGGACGGCTTCTTCCGTTTCCAAACGAGTCGGAATGGTACTACCCGCATCCCCTGCTGACCCTGAGCCTGCTGAAGGCGAGACCGACTGGCTGAATCGGGTCCGTGGCGCGCTCCGCCTCGGTCGTGATGGGGTCGTCGTCGAGGTCGAGGCCCTCGATCATGCCCAGCTCGGCGTCCTCGTTCGAGCGCTCGACGCCGATGTGGGCCATTGCCACGTTGCGCTCTCCCCGACGGAGCTGCGGGCCGTGCCCGACGGCGGGGTCGTGGTCTTCGTCGCGAGGCCAGGGGACGCACCCTGGCTCAACGCGGAGCGCCCGCTCTTCGCGATGCGACGCTGGCGGGCGGTGATCTGGTTCCAGCCGGAGGCGGGGCGAGCGTTGCTGGCGCGTGCCCGGGACTTCGAGGACTGGTCGTCTCTGTTCCGTCGTGTCCCCGCTGGGCCGGCGCCACGAATCGTCGAGGAGCTGCGATCGGTCGCGCATTGGCCGGGCCTCGAGTGGTTCGGCGGCGGCGCGAGGTCGGCGATCCACGAAGCGTTCCCCGGCGCCGCCGTTCGTGTCGTCGACGCGGGGAGGCCATATCAGGCCCTCTTCGCAGAGGCAGCGCACGCCTCGGAGGGGTGGTTGCTCTGGGAAGGCGCGGGGAGTTTGGGACGCATTCGCCGTGCCCGCTGGGCGATGGCGCAGGCCGGCCACAACGCTCGGAACGTCTTCGTCGATCCCGGTCTCTCGATCGGTGGGTGGTGGCCGATTGTGGCCCAACTCGCCGATCTCGACGAGGCCGCGGCCCGGCTCGGTGGACGGTTGGCGGCGTTGCTCGATCTCGAGCCGGAGGCGATAGATCTGGCGGTGGCGGCCAGGGGCGCCGGCGTGAGCGTCGCGCGCCTGTCGGAGGCCGCGCTCTCGGAGGACCCCGACGCTGCGCTGGTCGATCTCGCCCTCGGGGCCGGCGTCCTGGGCCGAGACGAGATCGCGCGAATGGCGCGACCGGGCCCCGCGCTCCGCTTCGCGCTCTCCCACCGCCTCGATATTCTCCCGAGACCGTGGGTCTTGGCGACCACGGAGGCGGAGCCGGTCCACGACCGGACGGAGGAGGTGTGGGCGGCCTGGGCGGCATGGGCGCGCGGTCCCGTGGAGGGGGCCCTCGTCGTCGGCGACGAGGATGGCGACTACGCTCGGGTCGAACGCCGTCTGCGCGCGCGCCCGACGACCAAAGCGGCATGGGCGGAGCTCGTCGCCGCGGCGATTGAGCTGGAGGAAGTCTCCGCCGCCGCGACGTGGGCCGAGCAGGCCCTCGACTACGCACCGCCGGATCCCTCCCGCTGGGCGGGGGTGTTGCTTTCGGCGGGCGTCTCTGACGAGCGGCGTCGACCGGCGCGGGCCCGAAGGCTCCTGCGACGCGCCCTGGCACTCCTGGGGCCGGATGAGCCGTTGCCGTCGAGTTACGCCGCGGGCGTGTCGTCGCTCTCTCGTCTCGAAGGAGACTCTACCGCCGCTTTGGAGGCGGGTCTCGAGGCGACCGGCCGGCTCGTCGAGGCCGAGGCGATCGTGGGCGAGTTCACGTCGATCTTCCTCGGCCACCCCCAACTGTGTCGGACCATCGCCGCGCGGATCGGCTCACCCTCGGTGGAGCCGAGCGAGGTCGCGCATACCCTGGTGAACGTTCGCTCGAGCGCGGCGCTCGCCCGAGATCTCGACGTCGTCTCGAGCAGGCCGGAGCTTGACGAGCGTGAGCGCCGAACGGTGGTCCATCTACTGGAGGTCGCGCTCCCCTACGCGGCTGATCTGAGATCCACCGTCGCGAAGGTGCGCGCAGGTCTGGCGGACGGAGTGACGGCGCTGAGCATCCCGGTCGGGAACCAGACGATGGCCGAGGTGGTGATGGCGGGCGCCGAGGGACGCCCGGTGCGCTCGCGCGAGGCGCAGGGGGAGCTCATCGGCGCCACCGTCGTCGAGGCGGTGCTCTCCGAGCTCGAGCGACGGCTCCTCCCCGGCGGGATGCGGTACCGTCGCTTCGCGGATCGCGTGGCCGCGGTCAACGCCATTCTCGAAGAAGAGCGTGACGCGCCGCCCGGAGCCGCGTCGTCGCACTACCTCGTCTGGGAGGACGACGGGGGCCTCGACGCCGACCAGGAGTGGGACCTCGCGAGGGCGGAGATCGGCGCGCGGCTGCCGGCCCTCCTCTTGCTTCGCCTCTCCCGTGAGGACGCGGATCTGACGCGTGACGAGACCGTGGCGGCGGTGCTTCAGCGGCTGCTGGGGTGATCGCGGACGATCCGCACGTCGACCGCGTCGGGGTGCACCGAGTCGAAGTGGCTCTTGGAGCGAGCGCCGCTGCGCCAGGCTGCGACGAAACCACCGTCGGTGGAGGACAGCGCCGCCGCCACCGGTCTCCCGAGGCCGAAGCCGAGGGCCTCCTCGGTGCCGTCGGGGGCGAGCAGGGAGAGCTCGGCGCCGTCGGGTCGGAGGCGCCCGAGCAAGAGGTGCCCGGAGGCTCGGGCGAGCGCGGCGACCTCCGGGTGGGCGCTGGTGCCCTCCGCGAGCGTCTCGGCGTCGAGCTCGGTGACGACCAGCCCCGGGTCGGGTAGCGGGACGGCGCGGACGGCGTCAGTGGTGTCGCGGTGCGTGAAGACGAGGCGGTCGTCGGTGAGGAGGGGGGTCGCGATGGAGCCGCTGCGGACCGTGAGCCAGGTGCGCGGCTCGGTGATGGGCTCACCGCGCTCGTCGAGATCCACGCACTGGACGTTGCGGCGGCCCCGGTCGAGCCAGGCGACGCGCGCGCCGTCGCCTCTGGACTGTGCGTCGTGGGTGGCGCGCGTCGATTGGCTGGAGACGTAGGCCTCGTCGCTCTGCCACGCCAGCTCGACGCCCTCACCCACGCGGAAGACGCGCACCAGGGCGGCCTCCCCTTCGCGACCGAGCCAGATGGCGAGCACGCCGGCGCGGGTCGTCACGATGCGGGCGCGCCCCGGGGCCCGGGTCAGGCGCTTGCAGGTGTCGGCGTCGGTGGCGCAGATCCACGTACCCTCGCCCTCGCCCCCGGTACACGCGAAGCTCAGATGGCGACCGCCCAGCTCGGGGGCAGAGCAGATCTCGGCACCGCCGGGGCCCAGCATCCTGCGGGGCCGCGAGCCCTCGTCGGCGTGGGCGATGGCCTCGACGCCGCCCGTGGCGGAGACGACGAGCGTGTCGCTGGAGAGCGCGAGCCCGTGCTGAGCGCAGTCGTCGCAGGGGGTCGCGTAGTCGGTGTTGGCGCAACCGGCCAGGGCCGTGACGCAAAGCAGGAAATATCGGACGTCCATTGCACCTTCTCCACGAGGCCGATACGTCAGGGACGAAATGACCGCGCTCATCTTGCTCGCCGCCGCGATCTCCGCGGCACCCTCCGTCCGCCTCGAGGCCCACTCGGCGCCGGGGCCGGACGCGTTCCCGAACGCGCGGAGCTTCGTCTGGATTCCGTCCGTTCGCCACCCCCTCGGCGCCTTCGAGCTGGGCGCGCGGGCGCCGGCCTTCAGGGTGCGTCGCGACTGCCGGATCGAGGACTGCACCACCACCGGCGCGGGGAACCCCTCCCTCGAGCTCGCGTGGTCCGTCGAGATCGGCGGCGCGCCCTCCGCGGGCCCCCCCCGTCCGTCGGGGACGGCCGTGCGGCCCGAAGCGCTGGCCACGGCGCCTGTGTCCGCGGCGCCGGGATGGACGACGCGGCTCGCCGCCCGAATCCACGCGCCCCTCGCGGACTCCGACCTCGACGGCGGGCGCGCGGCGCGGGTCGCCGGGCTGCTCGCTCCAGAGCTGTGGCCCGACGTCACGCCCGACGCGTTGCCCCTCGTGCTCACGGCGGAGATCCGACGCCCGATCCGGTCCTGGCTCTCCGTCGAGGGGGACCTGATGCTCGCTGGGCTGATCCCCGTGAGCGGCGGCGGCGGCGTGCTGGGGGCCCTCCGCGGCGACGGTCATTTCGCGGTGGCGGGCGACGAGCCGGTCCGGCTCACGGCCTTTGTCCGCGGCCTGCTCAGCGCCGACACCATCGAGGGCACGAGCGCCATGCTCTCGCCAGCGGCCGGCGTCCGACTGCGCATCGGCGCTGAGGCGACCCCGAGCTTCGCCCTGGAGGTCGCGACCCGCTTGGTGGCCTGGCACGCCGACGACGATCTGCCCGACACCTTCTTCCCGGGCTTCTCGGCCGCGCTGGTGGTCGGCTTCCCTTGAGCCCCACCGACGTTTCCGCTCGGAAACGCACGCTACGCGAACGCTACGCGAGCCGCCGGGAGCTGCGGCCCGCAGCGCGGCACGGCCGTTGCTCTCAATGAGATCGACGAGCGCGGTCGGCGGGTGACAGATGGACTACACAACCTACTGCGCGGCGGTGGCCACGCGAACCGGGCTCCAAGCGAGTCAGGTGACGCGCGCCGTCGAGGTGACGTTGAGGCACGTGGGTGAGCGAATGCGGCGCGGCGACCGGGAGGTCGCGGCGGCCGGGCTGCCACCGGAGATGGCCGCCGCGCTCTGCAACCGCCCTTGTGACCAGGCCTTCGATCTCGCGGGCCTCTTCGAGCGCGTCGCCGCCGGTGAGGGCGAGCGTCTGGGTGTCGCCGTCGAGCACGCGCTGTCGGCCTGCCAGGTCCTCGCCGAGGGGCTCGACGATGCGTCCCTCGACGCCTTCCGCGTCGCCCTCCCGCGCGAGTTCGCAGGGCTCTTCGCGTGCTATCGCCGGCCCCAGGCGGTGCAGCGGAGTGGTGGGACCCTGGCCTCCGGCCGGAGCCTCGCGAGCGGTCGCCCGGGCACCGCGCGTCCGCTGAGCGAGGCCCACCGAGTCGAGGCCTTCGAGTAGCGCGCCTCCTGCGTTTTCTGGCCCCGGAATAGCGCCCCGACGACGCGAGGTTGACAGGCGCGCCCCCGTCATACAGATTTCGGCGCCTTTAGGTACTCAGGAGGGTGCGCGTGCAGAGCGACGTCCGGGTCATCAACGATCTGGTCCGTCAGGAGAGCGGCTTCATCGATGAGGTCTTCTCCGAGGTCGACAAGGTCATCGTCGGGCAACGCCACATGGTCGAGCGCGTGCTGCTCGGCCTGCTCAGTGGCGGGCACGTGCTGCTCGAAGGCGTGCCTGGGCTCGCCAAGACGCTCACCGTCAACACCGTCGCTCAAGCGATGGAGGCGAAGTTCCAGCGCATCCAGTTCACGCCGGACCTGTTGCCCGCGGATCTGGTGGGCACGCTGATCTACAACCCGCAGTCGGGGGCCTTCACGCCCAAGAAGGGCCCGATCTTCGCGAACATCGTGCTCGCCGACGAGATCAACCGGGCGCCGGCGAAGGTCCAGAGCGCCCTGCTCGAGGCGATGCAGGAGCGGCAGGTCACGATCGGCGACACGACCTACAAGCTGGACCAGCCGTTCATCGTGATGGCGACGCAGAACCCGATCGACCAGGAGGGCACCTACCCGCTCCCCGAGGCCCAGGTCGACCGCTTCATGCTGCTGGCCAAGGTCGGCTACCCGGAGCGCGACGAGGAGCGCGAGATCATCACTCGGCAGCTCAACCCTACGCCGCCGGACATCAAGCCGGTCATCACCCCCGAGCGCATCGCCTCGGCGCGCTCGACGATCGCCGAGATCTACGTCGACGAGAAGGTGAAGGAGTACGTCCTCGATGTGGTCTTCGCGACGCGTGACCCGTCGAGCGTGAAGGGGCTCGAGTCCTACGCCGCGCTCATCGAGTACGGAGCCAGCCCGCGCGCGAGCATCTGGCTGGCCCGGGCGGCGCGGACCCACGCTTTCATGAAGCGGCGGGGCTACGTCATCCCCGAGGACATCAAGGCCATCGCCCCCGACATCCTGCGTCACCGGATCATCCCCACCTACGAGGCGGAGGCCGAGGAGATCAGCAGCGACGACATCGTGGCCAAGGTCCTCGAGGTCGTCGAGGTCCCCTGAGCTCATGGCTGCGCTGTCCCGGGAGCTGTTGGCGGAGATCCGCCGGATCGAGATCGTCACCCGCAAGCTGGTGAACCAGCAGATGGCGGGGCAGTACCACTCCGTCTTCAAGGGCACCGGGATGTCCTTCGACGAGGTGCGTCAATACGCCCCCGGCGACGACCCGCGCAACATCGACTGGAACGTGACGGCGCGGACCGGCGAGCCCTACGTGAAGACCTACGTGGAGGAGCGTGAGCTCACGGTCCTGCTGGTGGTCGACATGTCCGGCTCGATGGCCTTCGGGACCGCCCGCGACGACAAACGGCGCGTGGCGGCGCGCCTCGCGGCGATGATGGCCTTCTCGGCGATCAAGAACGGCGACCGCGTCGGCCTGGTGGCCTTCACCGACACCGTCGAGCTCTTCGTCCCCCCCAAGAAGGGGCGCAAGCACGTCCTGCGCATCATCGACCACATCTTGAGCTTCGACGCCGTCGGCGCGGGCACCGATCTGGGCTGCGCCCTGCAGTTCGTGGGGCGCGTGCACCGACGCAAGGCGGTGGTCTTCCTCATCTCGGACTTCCTCGACGGGGGCTACGAGCGCGCGCTCCACGTGACGGCGCGTCGCCACGACCTCATCCCGCTGACGGTGGTCGACCCGGCCGAGGAGAACCTGCCGGATCTGGGGATCGTGCTCTTCGAGGACGCCGAGGGTGGCGGGCTGCGCGCCTTCGACACGGGGGCCCACGGCCGCCGTCGCGCCTTCGCTCGCACCCAGGCGAAGCGCAAGCACGCGCGCGACGCCGACCTGAAGCGCTACGGCGTGAGCCCCATCGAGGTGAGCACCGAGGCGCGCGACTACGCCAAGCCGCTGATCAACTACTTCCGCATCCGGGCCAAGCGGCTGTGATGTTGGCCCTCGTCCTCTTGCTGGCGGCGGACGCTGGCGTGGCGTCCCCCGACGCCGGCCCCCCCGCGGCGAAGGGGCCCGCGCCCGAGGTCCGCTTGGAGTGCGCCCCCTCCCCCGTCAAGATCGGCCAACAGCTCCGCTGCATGCTGAAGGTGGCGCACCCGCAGGACGTGAGCATCACCGTGCTCGCGCCCCCCGAGCTCGTCGCCGTCCAGGCGGATCCCGCCGCCATGGGGCCCACCGGTAGGCTGGTCACGACGCGCGTCTTCACCCACCAGGTGCGCTCGATGAAGGCGGTGCGCGTCACCGGCCTGACGGTGGTGTGGCACGAGAGCGACGGCGGCGAGGGCCGGCTGCCCGTCGAGCCCCAGAAGATCGTGGTGGAGAGCGTGTTGGGGGATGTGCCGGAGCCCAAGTGGACGACCTTCGAGGCCCCCGGTGACGAAGATCCCGCCGCCTTCTGGGCGCGTCGGGGGCCCCAGTCGATGCCGGTCACCAACTGGTCGCTGATCATCGGGCTCCTGGTCCTCGGCGGGCTGGCGCTCGGGATCGGCGTCGGGGTGGCGGTCAAGCGCTGGCGCGACGCCCGGGTGGTCGACACCGGACCGTGGGTCGATCCCCGGCCGGCCCACGTCATCGCCTACGAGAAGCTCGACTCGCTCACCGCCGAGAATCTCCCCGCTCAGGGCGAGCTGATGGCCTACTACGTCGGGCTCTCGGAGATCGTGCGCGACTATCTGGAGCGCCGCTTCCGGTTCTTTGCGCTGGAGATGACCAGCGAAGAGATCCGGGCCTGTGTCGACGAGCTCGACTTGAGCCCAGAAGGGCGCGCGGGTATCGATGGCTTCCTCACCGAGACCGATCTCGTGAAGTTCGCCGACTTCGCGCCCACCGAGTCGGCGGTGGACACCGTCTTGAAGCAGGCCTACGGGGTGGTCGCGGCGACGCGGCCCGCCGACGCGCCGGAGTCGGACGCATGATCTGGCCCGAGTACGAGCTGTGGGTGCAGATCGCCTTCTACGCGCTGGCCGTCGCGGCCGTCGTCCTCTGGGTGCTGGCCTGGCGCCGCCGCTGGTCGGGGGCGGCGGGGATGCGCTACCCCGCGCGGCGTCGGCTCGACGGGGTCGCCCCCGGCTGGCGCGCGCGGTTGGTCCACCTCCCCCTCGCGCTGCGGGCGCCGGCGGTGGCGCTGCTGTTGGTCGCCCTCACTCGGCCGCAGCTCGCCGAGGACGAGACGGCGGAGGTCGAGGGCATCGACATCGTGGTCGCCTTCGACCTGTCGGGCTCGATGCGCTCGGTGGACATCGCAGACGCCGAGCTCGTCAAGCTGCAAAACGCTGGCGGAGAGCCCAAGGACCGCTTCCACATCGCCGTCGACGTGCTGCGTGACTTCATCCGCAGCCGCAAGTACGACCGCGTCAGCCTCGTCGTCTTCGGCAAGGAGGCGTTCCTCCAGTTCCCCCTCACCCTCGACTACGGCGTGATGCTGGGCATCCTCGACCGCATGGCCCTCGACGACATCGACGGCAGCAACACGGCGATCGGCAACGCCTTGGCGATGGGCCTGGCGCGAGTCCGCGACAGCGACACCAAGACGCGGCTGCTGATCCTGCTCACCGACGGCGAGGACAACGGCAGCGCCGTGTCGCCCGTCGACATGGCGAAGGAAGCCAAGAAGAAGGGCGTCCCCATCTTCACCATCCTGGTCGGCACCGACGACCAGTCGCGGCAGCCCACGGGGATGCGCGACGCCTTCACCGGCCGCCAGATCTACAAGGCCATCGACAACAAGGTGAACCCCGCGTTGCTGGAGGAGATCGCCAAGACGACGGGGGGGCGCTTCTACCACGCCACCGATCAGGAGGCCCTCGCGAAGGACTTCCGGGACATCCTCGACGAGTACGAGAAGTCGCGCCTCATCGACTACGCCGCCGCCAACCGCCGTGAGGTCTACGGCTGGTTCCTCTTCCCCGGCCTGGCGCTGCTCCTGATCGAGGTGCTGCTCAGCCAGACGTTGTTGAGGCGCTTCCCGTGAGGTGGGGGCACGGAGATCTCTGGTGGCTGGGCGTGATCCCCGTCGCGGCCCTCGCGCTCTACGTCTACGGGCACCTGCTCCGGCGGCACCTCGTGGATCGCGCCGGCAGCCACCCGCTGGTGGAGAAGCTCCTCGCGACGTTCTCCCTCGAGCGGCGCCTCTTCAAGCAGATCCTGGTGTTGTTGGGCGTGACGTTGGTGACGATCGGGGCGCTGCGACCGCAGTACGGGCGGCGCCCCGAGCCGCTGAAGCGGAGCGGGATCGACGTGGCGGTGGCCTTCGACATCTCCAAGTCGATGCTCGCCCGGGACGTGCAGCCCTCGCGCATCGAGGCCGCCCGCGCCGAGCTGCTGTCGCTTTTGGGGGGGATGGCCAACCACCGGGTCGGCCTGGTGCCCTTCGCCGGGGTGGCCTTCGTCCAGTCGCCGCTCACCGCCGACCAGAGCGCCATCCGCCTCTACTTGGAGAGCCTCGACCCCGCGCAGATGCCCGTCGGCGGCACCAACCTCGCGATGGCCATCGCGGAGGGGACCCGACTGCTGACGAGCACCAGCGACCGGGGCGAGCGCCAGAGTCGGAGCCGGGTCCTGGTGCTGATCACCGACGGTGAGGACGTGCTCGGCGATGAGGGCAAGGCCGTGAAGGAGGCCGCGCGGGCGGCGTCGGAGGCGGGGGTGAAGCTCTACGCGGTGGCCGTCGGGACCCGCACCGGTGAGCCGATCCCCAAGCTCGACGCGGAGGGGAATCACGCTGGCTACCAGACGGGGACGGACGGCAAGGTCATCTACTCGAAGCTGGACGTCGACCTGCTCGAGGAGCTCGCAGACCTCGTCGATCCAGAGGCCACAGACGCCCGCAGGGTCTACCAATACGACGGCGCCGAGCCGGTCGCAGACGCCCTCGCCGCGGATCTCGAGACGCTGCAGAAGGCGGCCCTCGAGCAGTCGATTCGCCACAAGCACGGTGAGAAGTTCCAATACGCGTTGTTGCCCGCCATCTTGCTGCTGCTTGGCGATCTGCTCGTGGGGGAGCGACGGAGGCGCCGTGGGGAGTAGGGCCCGAATCGTCATCGCGACCGTGCTCCTGGTGGGCTACGGGCCGTTCACCTGCGCCCACCGCGATGTCGACGAGGCGAACGCCAGGGTTCGCGCCGGGGAGGCCGAGGCGGCGCTGACGATCCTCGATGGTGTCGAGGAGGCCGGCCCCGAGGTGCAGCTCAGCAGGGGCATGGCCTTGGTGCAGCTCACCAAGTGGGACGAGGCGGCGAAGGCCTTCGACGAGGCCTACCGCCTCACGGTCGTGGGGGAGGGCGAGCTCGAGGAGGGCGAGGACCCGACGCGGTTCCAGGAGCTGCGTAAGCGCGTCGCCTGGGGACGGGGGCTGGTGGCGATCGGCAAGGAGGACTGGGCCGCAGCACAGGTCGAGTTCGCGCGCGTCCTGGCGCTCGATCCGAGTGACGAGGCGGCGCGGCGCAACCTGGAGCTCGCCTGGCATCACGCCAACCCCCCCTGCCACAAGCGCGACGACGATCTGGAGCCCAACGACAACCAGGCGGACGCCAAGCCCCTGCCGCAGGAGGGGACGAAGGAGCGCGTGCTCTGCCCGGCGAACGAGGACTGGTACACCGTCGAGGTCAAGCGCGAGCAGGGGTTGCCGCCGCCCAGCTTCTACGTGACGCTCGAGGGCGAGATCGATCGATCCGACGACACCGACCGGATCGTGGAGCTGAAGCTCTTCTCCCCCAGCCGGCCGACGGCGCGGCGGACCGCGCGGCTCAAGGACGGCAAGGCGTCCGTCGGCGTGACCTATGTCCGCGACCTCGGCAACTGGCAGGTGCAGGTCGCCGGCGCCGGGCTGGCGGAGATGAAGTACAGCCTGCGCTTCGAGGTGGTGCCGCCCTGCCCGGTGGACGACGGCTTCGAGGAGAACGACGACGCGGACAACGCGTCACCGGTCCCGGAGTCGAACCCCGAGCAGCCGCCGCCGGGGGCCAAGGCGTGCCCGGGAGACGCCGACTGGTACAGCTTCAGCGTCGCGGCCAACGAGGGCCGCATCCTGGGGGTGGTCTTCGACGCCGAGCGGGCGCCGCTGAAGGCCGAGGTCTTCGACAGCGACCGCAAGTCATTGGGGACGGCGAAGCCCTCGAAGCAAGGGTTGCAGTTCCACGTGGCCAAGGTCGAGGGGACCGAGCCGGATGACGAGGACCCCGAGCAGCGCGCCTTCCTGGTGCGGGTCGACACCGCCGAGGACCGGGAGAATACCTACGCCGTCGTGCTCCAACCCGACGACCAGGGCGACGACGGCGAGAACCAGCAGAAGCAGGACCAGAAGCAGGACCAGCAGGACCAACAGGACCAGCAGCAGCCTGAGCCGCAGCCCAGCCCCGAGCAGGTCGACATCGACCAGCTCATCGACCAGCTCGACAAGCAGAAGCGGAACCCGCAGCTCGAAAAGGCCCTCCAACGCGCGGTGATCCCGCGCGGGATGGAGGACTACTGAGTGTCCCGCCTGCTGCTCCTGCTCCTCCCGTTCGCCGTCCACGCCCAGAGCGTGCGGGTGACGGTGGACCGCGACGAGGTGGCGGTCCTCGACGTGGTGACGCTGCGGGTCGACGCGAGCGGTGGCAACGTGGAGGCGCCGGATCTCGAGGCCGCCGGGTGGCGGCTGGTGGGTCGGAACCAGGGCGTGTCGATGGTCAACGGCCGCGTCTCGAGTCAGCTCACGCTGCGCTTGCAGGCGTTGCGGGCCGGGAACCTGAAGATCGACGCCTTTCGGGTGCGCGCCAACGGGGGCATCTACAAGTCGAAGCCGATCGCCGTGAAGGTGCGTGACGACGGCGGAGGTGCCTCGACGGCCGGAGCCAAGCCGTCCGCCGCGGCGCGGGACGAGCACGCCTGGGTCGAGTGGGACGTCGATCGGCCGACGGTCTGGCTCGGCGAGGAGGTGCGCGCGCGGCTCTACCTGTTCATTGATCCTCGCGTCCGCTTGAGCAACGTGGACACCAGCGACCTCGATTTGAAGGGGTGGTGGACGGAGCACAGCGGGCAGCGACGACGCGCCCAGCGACAGGTCCAGATCGAAGACGTGGCCTACAACCGCCTCGAGCTCGGTTTCTATCACCTCTTCCCGCTGCGCGCCGGCAAGCTCGATCTGCCCGCCGTGACCGTCTCGCTGCGCCAGAGCCGTGGCTTCTTTGACGACAGCCGGGGGAGCCGGGCGAAGCGCACCGCCGAGCCGCTCACCGTCACCGTGCGCGCGCTGCCCACCGAGCGCCGTCCGCCGGGCTTCGCGGGGCCGGCGGTGGGCGACATCACCCTCCGCGCCGCGGTGGATCGAAGGCGCATCAACGCCGACGAGGGGGTCCAGCTCACCGTCGAGACGCGCATCCGGGGCGGTCGGATCGAGGCCACGCCGGAGGTGGCGTTGCCGCCCATTCCGGGCTTCAAGGTCTTCCCGCCCACGGCGGACTCGAAGTCCGAGGTCAAGAATGGCCAGACCCGCGGCTTCCGTCGGCAGCGGTGGTTGCTGCGGCCGAAGAAGGGGGGCCAGCTCACCATCCCGGCGCTGCGGCTGCCGTACTTCCACCCCTCGAAGGGGCGCTATGAGACCGCGCGCAGCGGGCCCATCCGCATCACGGTGCGGGGGCGCCCCGACGCGGTGGAGAGCGGTCGCGACAGGAAGAAGGCGAGGAAGGCGTCGAAGGGGCCCGCGCTGCACACCGTGCGCAAAGACGTCGATCTCGACGCCCGAGACCGTCCGTTCCACGCCACCGTCTGGTTCTGGCTCGCGCTGTTCCTGCCGCCCCTCGGCTTCCTCGCCCTCGTCGCCCGCGACGGCGCCCTCGCTCACCTCGGCGCCACCGCGGGGGAGCGCGCCGCGCGGAAGGCGGCGGCGGTGGCGACGGCGGAGCTCGGGCATGTGCCGCGGGACCCCGAGACGGCCTACGGCGCTATCGCTCGGGCGTTGCTCACGTTCCTGGAGGCCCGCTTCGGGCAGAGCTTCCGCGGGCTCACGCACGCGCAGCTCGGCTGCGCCCTGGAGGAGAATGGGGTCGAGGCGTCGACCGTCGGCGACCTCGTCGCGGAGCTCGAGAACTGCGACTTCGCGCGCTTCGCCCCCTCCGCTGACGCCGGCGCCGTCGACGCCGCCGTCGAGCGCGCTTCCGCCTTGGTCCAGCGCATCGAGGCGTCGGCGTGAGGCTGCTACTCCTGCTGCTGCCCGCCCTCGCTTGGGGCGCCCCGGCCGATGACCTCGGCGCGGGCAACGAGGCCTTCTGGCAGGGGGACTTCGCCGGGGCCGCCGAGCGTTATCGTCGTGTCGCCGAGGCCGCGCCTCACAGCGCCGATGTCTGGTTCAACCTGGGCACCGCCTGCGCCAGCGACGGTCGCATCGGCCCGGCGGTCCACGCCTACGAGCAGGCGCTGATGCTGCGCCCCGGCGACCCGGACGTCATCCACAACCTCGCCCGCACCCGCGAGGCGGCCATTGAGAAGGGGATCGAAGCCGAGGAGGGGGCGCGCGTCATCCTGCCCGGCGACGACGACCTCGGCACGGGCCTGCTCACGGCGGCGGCCCCCAGCACCCTGGGCGTCGCCTTCGCCGCGACCTGGTTCCTCTTCTTCGGCGCCCTCGCCTTCTGGCGAAGAGCCACCACTTCGGGTCGGCGCACCGTCTTCAGCTTCGCCGCCTTGCTCTTCGGCCTCTTCGCCCTCGCCGCCGGCGGCCTCCTCGCGGGCCGGGTCCTGGTCGTGGACGCGACCCCGTATGGGGTCCTCATCGCCGAGCAAGCCGACGTCCGAGCCGGTCCCGGAGACCAGTACAAGCCCTCCGCCCGCCTCGTCGGCGGCGTGAAGGTGCGCCTGCGCGGTGAGGACCGCGGCTGGCGCCAGGTCACGCTCCCCGACGGGGCCGAAGGGTGGCTCCGCGCAGAGCAGATCGCGACGCTCCGCCGCCCCTGACCTCGCCGCGCTCGGATGAGGTAGCATGCAGCCGACGGACGACTTGCGTGGGGTTTTTGTGCGGCTGTCGTTACTCGCCGAGGGGGACTGTCTCTCGGTTGTCGGGCCGGTGGCGTTCCCCGGCCGGCTGCGGCTCACGAGCGCCGCCTTGCACTTCACGCCGGGCGGGGCGCGCCCACTGCCCGGGGCGAGGTCCTGGACCGTGCCGCTCACGGCCATCGCGGACGTCCGCGAGGCGGCGGTCGGCGCCAGGGTCGAGATCCACACCGAGGCCGGCCGGCTCGATCTGTGCGGGCATGGCGCCTGGGTCGTCGGGGCTCGATTGGCCGAGCTGGTCGAGGCGCGGCCTTTTGCCGCCGGTGACGAGTTCCTGGGCGCTGGGCGGTTGTTGTTGCGCGCGCCGGTCCATCTCACGGTGGGCGGGTTTGGCGCGGCTGGCGAGCTCGTGATCAGCTCCGACCGACTCGAGTTCACGCCGACGGATCCGGCGGGGAGCGCGGGTGTCGTCCTGCACATCGAGGCGAGGCAGATCGCCGCCGTGAGCGGGGGCGAGGCCGTCGAGATCCGTGCCGGAGGCGACGTCTGGAGGGTCTCGGGCGAGCGGGCCTCGGAGGTGCTGGCCGCGGCCCTCGCGGCCTCCGAGATGTCCCACGGGCGGGGGGGCCCCATCGCCTTCGAGACCTGGAGCGGAGATCTCGTTCGGGGGTCCTTGGATCTGAAGGGGACGCTCTCAATGACGTCCGCCTCGATTCGCCTCCTGGGGCGCCGTGACGGGCGCGTGGGATGGAGCGTCGTCGAGCGGCTGCGTCGGCGGGGCCGCGCGTTGGAGCTGTTGACCTCCGAGGGGGCGCGGACCTTCAGCCTTCCGACTCACCTCGCGGACTTCGAGGCGTTGCTCGCGCTGTACGTCAGCGCGGATCTCCGTTCGGGGCCGCTGACGAGAGATCCCCGCGACGCCGCCGACGAGCAGCGCGTGGGCGCGATCGTCTCGCCGTGGGCGGTGGAGCTCGGGGATGAGGCGCGGGGACCGATTCTGCTCTTCGCCCCCGCGATCTGTGCCCAGGACAAGGAGATCGCCCGGCGCGGGTGGCTCTACCTCACGCCCTCGGTCATCGTCTTCCTGCCGATGGCCGGGCCCACGGCCGCCGAGCCACCGTTGCTCCTCCCGGTCAAGGGGCGCTGGGATTGGGACGGCGACTCGGACTCGCTCACGATCCGCACCCACGGGGGGCTCCTTCGCCTCTTCCCCACCGCCGACAGCTCCTTCCTCAAGCGGTTTCGAGTCTTCGCGGATCGGCTGCGCGCCCACGAGGATCCCACGCCCGAGGTCGCGGCGCTGCGCGAGTCGCGGCGTCATTCGGTCCCCGAGGACCGGGTGCTCGTCACCCGCGTGGGCCACGAAGGGGAGGAGACGGGCGGTGCCTGCACCACCCTCCTCGACCTGTCGATCGGTGGCTGCTGTGTGTCGTCCAGCGTGCCACTGCGGGACGACGAGCCCGTCTCCGTCGAGATCGAGCTCGCCGATGGCGCGCTGCACCTGGAAGCGCGCAAGGCGTGGTCCGTGGTAGCCGATCCGCGCGGACCGGTGTGGCGCTTCGGTCTCCAGTTCGTGCCGATGGGGGTCGACAACGCCCGTCGACTGCGCGACGCCTGGCTGGGGCTCAGCGTCGCCTGAGCCCGCCACGGTCGGCCGAAGACGGTCGGATCTCTGGTAGCCTCCGTGCCGTGCACGTAAGAGCCGGGGGAGAGGTATGTGGGTTCGACGTTGGATCTTGGTGGTGCTCGCCGCGGCGGGTTGTGACGACGGCGGCGGGAGCGATGAACCCACCGCGGACATGATGATCGAGGTGGACGGCCCGGCGGAGTCGGTAGACGTCCGCGTCCCCGACGCGGCCCGCGACGCCGCACCGGACGCGGCCCCCGACGTGGCGGCCGACGCCGCCCCCGACGCTGCTGCTCCCCCCGACCAGGGCCCTCCGCCCGACATGGATCTCGGGATCTGCGAGGAAGACACGGATTGCGCCGACGACGCCTACTGTGACGGCGGCACCTGCGCCACCGGCTGTCGGGGAGACGACGCTTGCCCGGAGGGCACGGTCTGCACGCTCGAGCACCGCTGCGAGGCCCCCGAGGGCTGCCGTTCGGACGACGAGTGCCCCGACGAAGAGTATTGCCAGGACCTCGAGTGCCGCGCCGGCTGCCGGCTGGGTCGGCCCGAGGCGTGTCCCGACGCAGAGGGCTGCGATCCCGAGACCCACGCCTGCGTCGCGCTGGTCGGCTGCTGCGACGCGGAGGGGGACTGTGGGCCGCACTTGCCCGTGGAGTGCGCCGGCGACGGCTGCGGCGACGGCTGCCCGGGGAACCAGCGTTGCGTCGAGGACGCCTGCGTCGAGGCCGACGACTGCGCCGACGACGCGGACTGCCTCGCAGACCGTCGCTGCGTCGACGGGGCGTGCTCCGAGCCCTGCCGGGAGGACGCCGACTGCCCGGGCTCCCGAGCCTGTGTCGACGGGGCGTGCCCCGAGGCCGAGATCTGTCGTGGGCCGGCGGACTGCGACGGCGCGCGGATCTGCGCGGCGGGGGCGTGCCTCGACCCCTGCGGCGAGGCCAACCCTTGCCCGGGGGGGCAGGACTGCGGCGCCGATGGGCTCTGCATCGCCGGCTGTCAGGAGGACGCCGACTGCCCGGGGACGCGCCGCTGCGATCTGGGGACCGGCCGATGCCCGGAGCCCGACGAGTGCTTCGGGCCGGCGGACTGCGATGCCGGCCGCGTCTGTGCCGACGGTGCGTGCGCCGACCGGTGTGGCGACGAGAATCCCTGCCCGGGCGCCCAGCGCTGCGACGCGATGAGCGGGCGATGCGTGGAGCCCGTGGGTTGCCTCGACGACGACGACTGCGGGGGGGATCGGATCTGTGCGAACGACGTGTGCCGAGCCCCTTGCATCGAGGACGCCGATTGCCCCGGGGCGCGCGCCTGCGACCTCGAGACGGGGCGCTGCCCCGAGGCGCCGCGTTGTTTCTCCGACGACGACTGCGATGGCGATCGGGGCTGCGACATCGATCGCTGCGCGGACCGCTGCGGAGCCGGGCTGCCCTGTGACGACGGATCGGCCTGCGAGGAGGGGCTCTGCGCTGGGCCCGAGCGCTGCGACGACGACGGTTTGGAGAACAACGACGCGCCCGAGGAGGCCCGCGCGGTCGGGCTGGGCGCCATCGAGGCGCGGCTGTGCCCCGGGGACGAGGACTGGTACGCCGTGGCGCTCCCGGCGGGGGCGCGTTGGCGCGTCCGGGTGCAGAGCGTGGAGCCGCCCTCACCGATCTCGCTGCTGCTGATGGATCCCGATGGCGAGGTCCTGGCGGAGGAGGAGCGAGGGCCCGATGGCCTGGTGGTGGTCACCGCGTCGAGCACCGGCGTCTATCGGCTGCGCGCCGAGGGCGCCGCCGCGCGCTATACGCTCTCGATCGAGGCTGAGCCCGCGATCGGTGCGGTGGGCCTGGCCTGTGCCGACGCGCCGCTCATCGAGGGCCCCCACCCGCTGCCCCTCACCGAGTTCGTGCAGCGCTTCGAGTTGAGCTGCGGCGTGGCGGGCGAGGACGCCGAGCACGTCCTCCGCTTCGATCTCGAGGCGGACTCGCTCGTCGAGCTCGAGATCGGCGGCTCACCGTTCAGCACGGTGGCGTTGCGGCGGGTCTGCGAGTTGGGTGAGGAGGCTAGCTGCGGATTCTACCCGGAGGGCTTCGCGCTGCGCGAAGTGCTCGATGAGGGTACCTGGTACGCGGTGGTCAAGACCTCCGGGGCCGTGGCACCCACCGTGAATCTGCGGGTCTTCGGCGCGTGCGCCGCCGACGGCGACTGTGGGCCCGGTGAGGTCTGCGAGGGTGGGTTCTGCCGCACACCGTGTGATCCGGAGCTCGGCTGTCCCGGGGCCCAGGCGTGCGACGCCGAGACCGGTCGGTGCGAGGAGCCGGCGGCCTGTGGTGGGGACGTCGATTGTGTGGGCCGGCGGGTCTGCGAGGCGGGGGCGTGCACGGCGTCTGAGTGCGAGGAAGACGCCGACTGCGCAGGCGGCGTCTGCGTCGACCGCGCGTGCCTCCCCGCGGCGCCCGCCCATTGCGCCGCCGACGGTGACTGCCCGGGCGCTCAGATCTGCGCGCAGGGCGCGTGCGTCCTCGACGGCGTGTGTGCCGCCGACGCCGACTGCCCCGCCGGGGCGCCCGTGTGCGCGGACCGATGCGTGGCGTGTGGCGGCGATGAGGATTGTGCCGGCGCCGAGACGTGCCGTGGCGGCGTCTGCGCCTACGTCGGCGCGTGCGCGGACGACGACGCGTGCCCGGGAGAGCGCACCTGTGGGCCTGAGTTCATGTGCGTGCCCGGGGCCTGTGACGACGACCGCCTGGCCGCACGCGTCCGCGCGCGGACCTACACGAACCTCGTGCTCTGCGATGGCGCCGCTGACCGCTACACCTTCTTGCTCGGCGCCGACGAGGGCCTCCGCGTCGTGCTGCGCCACGCCCCCGACGACGGGGATCTGGCCCTGGAGCTGGTCGCCGGCGTCGATCCGGTGGGGCGCAGCGACGACCTCTACGGCGTCGAAGCCCTCGGCGTCGATCCGTCCCCCGTCCAGCGCGAGATCGAGATCATCGTCACCGGTCGCCCGGGCCAGTCGGTGGTCTACGCCCTGAGCGTCGAGCGCTTGGGCGCCGATGCGTGCCTGCCGGATCCGAACGAGGGGTTGCTCGGTAACGACGACGCCGCCCACGCCACGCGGGTGGGGCTGGGGGACCACCGCGCCGTGCTCTGTCCCAACGACGAGGACTGGCTCGAGGTCGGGCTGCCCGCGGGGGCTCGCTTCGAGGTCTTCGCCTTCACCAACGGTGACGCCGAGGCCCTGGGGCTCACGATCCACGAGGCGGGCGGTGCGCAGATCGCCGAGGCCGAGGCGGGCCTCGACTCGCTCACGGCTACGGTCGACGTGGCGACGAGTGGGCCGCGACACCTACGCCTCCATCGCAACCAACCCGAGGAGCGCGTCGACGTCAACCTCACGCTCGGCGTCAGCGCCGCCCCGGACGCCGCTGCCCTCGCCTGCGCCGACGCGCAGGTCCTCGAAGCCGGCGTCCCGCTCCGCTTGCCCGCCACCGTGTTCGTCCCCCGCCTGTCCTTGTCCTGCGGCGATCCGGGCGAGGACGCCGAGCACATCCTGCGTTTCGAGCTACAGGCTGACGCCCACGTCCAGATCGAGCTGCTCGACACGCCCTTCGCGGCGATGGCGCTGCGCTCCGACTGCCAGGACGAGGGCACCGACGCCGTGTGCGACTTCTTCGCCGAGGGCTTCGCGCTCGACGCCGACCTCTCCGCCGGCGAGTGGTTCCTGGTCATCAAATCGAACGGCGCGGACCGGCCCGGCGTCTCGCTCCAGGTCGACTAGCCGGTAGGCTTCACAACGCCGAAATCGGTTGGCGGGCGCGTGCAGCGCGCCGCGTCGCGACCCTGCCGCACCGTCCTGGTCCCATTTGACCTCGCCGGCCTGCTGCGGGAAGCTAACGCGATGGAGCCGCTCGACGAGTTGGAGGATCCCTACCCGCGGGCGCCCAGCCAGACCGAGTGGGACGCCATGCCGCCCGCGGAGCGTCGGCGCGCCGTCGACGCCCTGCCGTGCACCATGACCGAGGCGGAGCTCAGCCCCCCCGAGGGCGATCCGCACTCTGGCCCGGCCGACGCGACACAGGATGTGCTCGGGGAGTGGTTCGGTCGCAAGGGCCGCTCGCTCTACATCGGTAAGGATCTGGCGGTCTACTACCCCGATGAGGCCCGCTTCGCTCCAGACATCTTCGTCGTCTTCGATGTCGAGCCGGGCCCTCGAGATAAGTGGGTCGTCAGCCACGAGGGGAGGGGACTCGATTGGGTCCTCGAGGTGCTCTACTCCGGGAGCCGCTCGAAGGATCTCGACTTCAACGTGAAGCGCTACGCCCGGCTCGGCGTCCCCGAGTACTTCGTCTACGACAGCCGGCGCCAGCGCATCCACGGCTTCCGACTGCCGGAGGCCGGTGCGACGAAGTATGTCCCGATCCTCCCGCAGTACGGGCGCCTCGGGTCGGACGTCCTCGGCCTCGATCTGGGCGTCGCCGACGGGCGGCTCCACTTCTACAGCGCCAACGCCCGCCTCGCCGAGACGCCGGAGCTCTTGCGCGACCTCCAGGACGCGATGACCGAGACCGCGGCCCGGATCGCCGAGCTCGAGGAGTCCCTCGACCTCGAGCGGAGCGGCCGTGAAGCCGCCGAGGAGGCCCGCGTGAGCGCCGAGGAGGCCCTCGCCCTCGAGCGGAGCGGTCGCGAAGCCGCCGAGCAGCGCGCGGCCGAGCTCGCGGCCAAACTCGAGCGGCTCGAGCGCGAGCGTCGATGACCGGGAGCCCGTAGCGCATTCGCGGTGGCTCTGGCGGGCGTGCCGTGGCTGGCGGCCTACTGCTCTCGGACGTACCAGGTGAAGCCGTCGTAGTGACCGCCGAAGCTGTTGCCGTTCCAGCAGGCGTAGAGGCAGCGGCTGGAGTCTCGGCCTCGGGCGGTGTGGACGTAGCTGAACAGGTGCCGGATGGCGTTGAGGCCGTTGCCCCCGTCCAGCCGGAACAGGCCGCCCCCGTCGTTGATCAGGTTGTCGTTGTTCAGCCCGCAGTTGTCGGCCGCGCCGTGACCGCTGTTGGCGAGCCCGTAGGTGCTGCCGGCGTAGTGGTTGAGACGGTCGGTGCTCCCTGCCGCTTCTCCGTTGACGAAGACCGCCATCTGGTTGCCGACCTGGTGGCAGCGGGTCACGCCGATGCTGAAGACTTGCTGCATCGTGACGTTGCCCATCACCACGCGGATGCTCTGCCGGTTGCGGACGGAGTCGTCGTTGCGCCACAGCGTCGTCTTCTTCATCCACTGGGTGCCGCGGAGGTTCCAGTAGTGCCGGAAGGCGGCCTCGTGCTTGCCGGAGACGAGGTCGTCCTCGTGGGGTCGCATGAGCTCCACGCCAGCCTGGGACAAGACCTGGGCGTTGGAGCGCTCCCCCCCGCGGGCGCCACCGTGGTTCTTCCAGATCGCCGTCCAACCGCCGCCCTCGGTGGTCATGTCACAGTAGGCCTCGAAGGGGTTTCCGCCCGTCGGATCGATCTCGTAGACGCCGCTCGGCGCGTCCCCGTCGGCGGCCTTGATCGCTTTGCAGGTGCGGCCCTCGCCGAGGGCGGGGGCCTCGGCGCGGATGTAGAGCTGGGCGCGTCGGAAGTAGTTGCGCTCGCCGTCCCATTGCAGGCGCCCGGAGCCCAGGTTGTCGTTGTGACATTGCTCGTGCATGCCGAAGCCCTCGGCGGTGCCCGGGTGTCCGCAGCCGTACTCCTGCGACATGCTGTAGCCGACTCGGGCGACGTTGTGGCAGCCGCCCGGGTAGTGGTTGGAGTTGAAGGCGAGGCGGTGACAGATGAAGTGCTCGTGGCCGTCTATCCGCACGTCGGGGAAGAGGTAGCTGTTGTCGTAGCGTCGTCCGTGGACGTCCTCGAGCGTCTCGTCGTTGCCCTCGCGGTCATAGCCCGCCGACGTGAGTTGGAGCATCGTGCGGCCGCGGCGGCTGTTCGACAGGCGGAACGTCCGCACCTGCCCGTTCTCGGCGCGGATCATCAGCTCCTGGACGGGCATCCGGTTGAAGGACTCGTACTTCGAGTTCCCCGCGTCGAGGGCGAAGTCCCCCGCCCGCAACGTCGTGTCACGGAGCCAGTGGGGGGAGGCGTAGTGGAGGTCGGTGTTGTTCGTGTTGCTCTTCATCACCAACGTCCAGCCACCGCCCGCCGCGTCCATGTCGCAGTAGACGCGGAAGGGCGCCCGACCGCCGTCGCCGTCGGGATCGATGGAGTACACGCCGTTGTCGGCGTTGGGCTGCTTGGCCTTGATGTGGGAGCAGGAGCGGTCGTCAGTGGGCGGCGGCGGTGGCGGATCGCCCCGCACGTAGACGACCATGCGCCGGAAGAAGTTCTCCTCGCCGGCCCACTGCAAGCGGCCGGACCCGAGGCGGTCGTTGGCGCACGACTCGTGCATGCCCAGGCCCTCGGCGGAGCCCGGGTGCCCGCAGCCGTACTCCTGCGACATGCTGTAGCCGATGCGCGCGACGTTGTGGCACCCACCCCCGAAGTGGTTCGAGTTGAAGGCGAGGCGGTGACAGATGAAGTGCTCGTGCCCGTTGATGCGCACATCCGGGAAGAGGTAGCTGTTGTCGTAGCGGCGCCCGTGGATGTTCTCGAGGGTCTCGTCGTTCCCCGCCTGGTCGCGCCCCGCCGACGTCAACTGCAGAAGCGTCCGACCCTTGCGGCTCGGCGAGAGGGTGAAGGAGCGCTCCTGCCCGTTCTGCGCGACCAGCAGGATCTCCGCCACCTCCATCGTGTTGAAGGTCGAGTACTTCGAGTTGGACACACCCACGAGGTCGAGCACGTCGGGGCGCATCGTGGTGCCCTCCGTCCAGTGCCGCGACTGGTAGTGCCACTCGTCGTTGTTGACGTTGCTGCGCAGGGCGAGGGTCCAGCCGCCCCCGGCGCTCGACATGTTGCAGTAGATCTGGAAGGCGTCGTCGGTCGCCCCACCGTTGGGATCGATCCAGTAGATGCCGTTGCCGCGGGAGTGGCCGCCCACCAGGACCGCCTGGCAGTCGACGGCGGCGCCGGCGCGGGAGCGCCCGTCGCGCCCGTCGCCGCCGCCCGCCGCCCCGACCCCAAACGCGCGCCAGGTCTCCCCGTCGCAGAACTCCATGCGCTCGCCGTTCCAGCGGATCAGCCCCGACTTTCCGTCATCGCAATCTCCCTCGTGATCCCCCACCCGGACCCCGGCCGACGCGGTGAGCAGCGCCGCGACCGAGAGCGTGCCGCTCGTGCCGGTGTTCGCGTTGGTGCGCATGAAGACGCCGCTGTCGAGCCCGTCGAGCAGATCTGCGTCGATCCCCGAGCCCGTGCCATCGACGCCGCGCAGCAGATCGCGGACCTGCTCGGCGGAGCGCACGAACTGGCTGCTATCGACGCCGTCGAGTCGGTCCGCGTCGAGGCCAGAGCCCGCGCCGTCGACGGATCGCAGGCGCTCCAGGATCCGCGCCGGCGTGAGCAGCAACTCGCTGCTATCGAGGCCGTCGATGCGGTCGGCGTCGAGCCCGGAGTTTGCCCCGTCGACGGTGCGCAGGCGCTCCAGGATCTGGGCGGCCGTGCGCACGAACTCGCTGCTGTCGAAGCCGTCGATGCGGTCGGCGTCGAGCCCCGAGTCCGCGCCATCGACGGTGCGCAGGCGCTCCAGGATCTGCGCAGCCGTGCGGACGAAGTCGACGCTGTCGAAGCCGTCGAGCAGGTCGGCGTCGAGCCCGCTGTTGGGGCCATCGACGGTACGCAGACGCTCGAGGATCTGGGCGGCCGTGCGGACGAAGGCCGCCAGCGGCAGCCCGCCGAAGGTGTCGGCGTCGATGGCGGCGTCCGCGCGTAGGAAGCCATCGGCGCTGATGCCATCGAGTCGGTCTGCGTCGACGCCGGAGCCGGCGCCGTCGACCTGCAAGAGCTTGTCGCGCACCTGCTCGGGGGTGTCCGGCGAGCCGTCGCCACCGGCGGGCCCCTGCGGCCCCCGGGGCCCGACGAGGCCCGCCCGATCCCCCACCCAGCGCCCGTTCTCGTCAATGACCACCCCGCCGCCGACGCTGACGGATCGCGGGTGGATATCGCCCACCACGTCGAGCGCCACATCCGCGACGAAGGCCCCCGGCACTTTCCGAAGCGGGGTCCGCGGGACGAGGTCGGCCCCCCGGTCGATGGCCACGCTGAGCCAGAGCGCCTCGCGCAGGAACAGGTCGTCGGGGAAGTCCTCGATGCCCCCGACGGGGATCATGTACCAGCCGAGCTCGAGGGTGACCCGGTGGTTCTCCGTGAAGAGAGGATCGCCCCCCGCCTCTCGGTCCCAGAGCCGGACAGTGATCGTGTGCTCCCCCTCGAGCGGGTTCCCGTCCGCGTCGAAGAGCAAGCCCTCCTGGGCGATGGTCGACTCCAGCGCGAGGGCGGGCGCCCCGAGCAAGAGACACAGGGCCGCAAGCCCCGACAGTCGCGACGTTGCCATTGCTCACCCCCCAGCACTACGCAAACCGCAGTATCCCGACTGCGCCGGTCGATTCCAAGGGCCCGCGCAAGAATAACTTCCGCTTTTAGTCTGGTCGGATTGTGTAATT